>NZ_CABVHQ010000065.1 GCF_902497895.1 Pseudomonas fluorescens | reverse complement strand
GTGGCCGACCCTGGCGCGGTTGTCCGCCAAGGGTGAGCGGATTGTCCTGGTGGCGCCGCCCCATGTGCCGTATCCGCAGGCCTGGCAGAACGCTGGCGTGGATCTGCGTCAGTTGTCGGTGATCCAGGCCAGTGACCGCGATGCCCTGTGGGCCGCTGAACAATGCCTGCGTTCGGGCAGTTGCGGCGCGGTCCTGTGCTGGCCGCAGAAGGCCGACGACCGGGCCCTGCGCCGGCTGCAGGTGGCCGCCGAAACCGGGCAGACCCTGGCGTTCGCCTATCGCTCGATCAAGGAAGCCATCAACCCTTCGCCCGCGGCCTTGCGGATCGCCATCGATGCCCGGCCGGCGCAACTGCGGGTGCTCAAGTGCCGTGGCGGGCTGGCCCGCTCGGCACCGATCGCCTTTACCACAGGGCATTGAGGTTGACATGCGTTGGGTTTGTATACTCTTTCCGCAGTTGGCGCTGGATGCTGCGCTACGTCAGCGGCCCGATCCCGAAGAACCGCTGGCGCTGCTGACGGGCTCTGCGCAGCGCCGGGTGTTGCAGGCGGTGAACGCCGCTGCTCGGGCGCTTGGCCTGCGGCCGGGGCAATCGCTGACTGCCGCCCATGCCTTGAGCAAAGCCTTTGCCAGCGCCGAATACGACCTTGCCGAGATCGAGCGCTGGCAGCAATTTCTCGCGGCCTGGGCCTACCGTTTCAGTTCCCAGGTGAGCGTGTTTTATCCCCGCGCCTTGTTGTTTGAAATCGAATCGAGCCTGGGTCTGTTCGGGCCCTGGCCGCACTTCGAGGCGCGGCTGCGGGCGGAACTCACGGCGCTGGGTTTTCGTCATCGCATCGTCGCTGCGCCCAATCCGGCGGCGGCACGGATCCTGGCCAACGCTTATGACGGCCTGGCGGTGACGGACAATCAGAGCTTGTCGCGAATCCTCGGGCAGATGCCCATCGACCGGATCGGGCTCGAGCAGGAGGTCGCCACAGCCTTGTCGCGCATGGGCCTGCGGACCTTGAGTCAGGTCCAGGCATTGCCGCGCCATAGCCTGGCGCGGCGCTTTGCAGCCCAGGTGCTCAAGCACCTCGACACACTGCAGGGCGACCGCCCGCTGGCCCTGGCGTTTTACCTGCCGCCGGACCGCTTTGACGTGCGCATCGAGCTGAACTTCGATGTCTTGTCCCATCAGGCGCTGCTGTTCCCGTTGCGCCGGCTCACCACTGATCTGTCGGCGTTTCTCTGTGGCCGTGACAGCGGCGTGCAGCGTTTTGACCTGCATCTGGAACATGCCGGGTTGCCTGACACGCAGATCAAGGTCGGCCTGCTCAGCGCCGAGCGCGATCCGGCGATGCTCTTCGAGCTGGCCCGCGGTCGACTGGAACAGGTGCAGGTCGGGTCGCCGGTGCGAGGCTTTCGTCTGGTGGCCCAGGACTTGCCCAGGTTCGTCCCGCAGCACCGGGAACTGTTCGATGAGCGCCCGCAGCAATCCTTGCCCTGGGAACAACTGCGCGAACGCCTGCGGGCGCGGCTGGGGGATGACGCGGTGCATGGCCTGCGCTTCCAGGCCGATCACCGGCCCGAACACAGTTGGCAGCCGCACGCCGATAGCCAGGGCTGCCCGCCGACCCCCGGCCTGCAGCGCCCGGGCTGGTTGCTCAGCGAACCGCTGGCGGTGCCCGAAGGCGCGGCGCGGATCCTCATGGGGCCGGAGCGCATCGAGTCCGGCTGGTGGGATGGCGGTGATGTGCGCCGCGACTACTACCTGATCGAAACCCGCTCCGGCCAGCAGGCCTGGGCCTGGCGCACTGTGGGCGAGGCCGGGCCCTTGTGGCTGCAAGGCTGGTTCGCATGAGCCTCGAGTATGCCGAACTGCACTGCCTGTCGAACTTCAGTTTCCAGCGCGGTGCCTCCAGTGCCCGCGAGCTGTTCGAGCGGGCCAAACGTCAGGGCTATCAAGCCCTGGCGATCACCGACGAGTGCACCCTGGCCGGCATCGTCCGCGCCTGGCAGGCCGCCAAAGAGCTGGAGTTGCCGCTGATCATCGGCAGCGAAATGCGCATCGAAAACGGCCCGAAGCTGGTGCTGCTGGTGGAAAACCTCGAGGGCTACCAGGCGCTGTGCCGGCTCATCACCCGGGCGCGGCGCCGGGTGGAAAAAGGTCAGTACCAAGTGCTGCGGGAGGACTTCAGCGAACCGTTGCCGGGGTTGCTGGCGCTGTGGCTGCCCGACACCCTCGAGGTCGAGGGGGAAGGGCGCTGGCTGCGGCAGGTGTTCGGCGAGCGGCTGTGGCTGGCCGTCGAACTGCACTGCGGGCAGAACGATGCCCGACGGCTCGCGGATTTGCTGGCCCTGGCCGCCGCTCTGGATATTGCGCCGCTGGCCAGCGGCGATGTGCATATGCACGCCCGTGGACGGCGCGCCTTGCAGGACACCATGACCGCGATCCGTCATCACCTGCGAGTCGACGAGGCCGGGCAACGCCTGCACCCCAACGGCGAACGGCACTTGCGCAGCCTCGAGGCCTTGCAGGCACTCTATCCGCCGCAGCTGCTTGAAGAGGCAGCGCGCCTTGCCCGGCGCTGCACCTTCGACCTCGGCCAATTGCGCTATCAGTACCCCCGGGAACTGGTGCCTGAAGGTCAGACCGCAGCCTCCTGGTTGCGCGAGCTGACCGAGCAGGGCATGCGCTGGCGCTGGCCTGAAGGGGTGGAAGACAAGGTGCGGGCGCTGATCGAAAAGGAACTGCAGCTGATCAGCGAGTTGGGCTACGAGAGTTACTTCCTCACCGTCCACGATATCGTGCGCTTCGCCCGCAGCCGCGACATCCTCTGCCAGGGTCGCGGTTCGGCGGCCAACTCGGCGGTCTGTTATGCCTTGGGCATCACCGAAATCAACCCCGGCCTGATGAACATGCTGTTCGAGCGCTTCCTGTCCAAAGAGCGCAACGAGCCGCCGGACATTGACGTCGACTTTGAGCACGAGCGGCGTGAAGAGGTGCTGCAGTACGTGTTCCAGCGCTATGGCCGGACCCGCGCGGCGCTCACGGCGGTGGTCAGCACCTACCACGGCGCTGGCGCGGTGCGGGATGTGGCCAAGGCCCTGGGTTTGCCACCGGATCAGGTCAATGCCCTGGCCGATTGTTGCGGCCACTGGAGCAACGAACCGCCCTCGGTGGAGCGTCTGCGCGAAGGCGGGTTCGATCCGGACAGTCCGGTGTTGCGCCGGGTGCTGAGCCTGACCGGACAACTGATCGGCTTTCCCCGGCACCTGTCCCAGCATCCGGGCGGTTTCGTGATTTCCGAGCAACCGCTGGACAGCCTGGTGCCGGTGGAAAACGCGGCCATGGCCGAGCGCACCATCATCCAGTGGGACAAGGACGACCTGGACATGGTCGGGCTGCTCAAGGTCGATATCCTCGCCCTTGGCATGCTCAGCGCCATCCGCCGTTGTTTTGACCTGTTGCGCCGTCATCGCGGGCTTGATCTGAGCCTGGCGACGGTGCCCAAAGAGGACCGGAAAACCTACGAGATGATCGGGCGCGCCGACACCATCGGCGTGTTCCAGATCGAGTCCCGGGCGCAGATGTCGATGTTGCCGAGGCTCAAGCCGGTGAAGTTTTACGACCTGGTGATCGAGGTGGCCATTGTCCGCCCCGGTCCGATCCAGGGCGGTATGGTCCATCCGTATCTGCGCCGACGTAACAAGGAGGAGCCGGAAAGTTATCCGTCAGAACAATTGAAAACCGTCCTGAAGCGCACCCTTGGAGTGCCGCTGTTTCAGGAGCAGGTCATGCAGATTGCCATCGTTGCCGCCGATTACAGCCCCGGCGAAGCCGACCAGTTGCGGCGTTCCATGGCCGCCTGGAAGCGTCATGGCGGGCTGGAACCCCATCAGATACGGCTCAAGGAGGGCATGCTGAAAAATGGCTACACAGAAGCATTCGCCGCGCAGATCTTCGAGCAGATCAAGGGCTTTGGCAGCTATGGTTTTCCCGAGTCCCACGCCGCCAGTTTCGCCCTGCTGACCTACGCCAGTTGCTGGTTGAAATGCCATGAACCGGCGGCCTTTGCCTGCGCGCTGATCAACAGCTGGCCGATGGGTTTCTACAGCCCGGACCAGATTCTGCAGGACGCCCGTCGGCATCATCTGCAGATCCGCCCGGTGGACGTGCGCGCCAGCGACTGGGACTGCAGCCTGGAGCCGACCCGGGATGAACAGCCGGCGATCCGTATGGGCTTGCGGATGATTCGCGGTTTTCGCGAGGACGATGCCCGGCGCATTGAAGCGGCGCGCCTGGTCGGTGCGTTTGTCGATATCGCCGACCTCGGCGAGCGGGCCCGCCTCGACGCCCGGGCTCAGGAGCAACTGGCCGACGCCGGGGCTTTGCGCGGGCTGGCCGGGGATCGCCATCGGGCGCGCTGGGAGGTGGCAGGGGTGCAGAAACAGTTGGGGTTGTTTGCCGGTTTGCCCTGCCAGGAAGAGTCGCTCGTGGTCTTGCCCAAGCCAACCGTGAGCGAAGACCTGCAAGCCGACTACGCCAGTGTCGGCACCACCCTGGGCCCGCATCCGCTGGCCTTGCTGCGGGCTGAACTGAAAGCCCGGCGCTGCCGCAGTTCGCGGGAATTGCTCGAGGTCGAGCATGGGCGCAACGTCAGCGTCGCCGGGCTGGTCACCGGCCGGCAACGACCGGGGACCGCCAGCGGCGTGACCTTCGTCACCCTGGAAGACGAGTTCGGTAACGTCAACGTGGTGGTCTGGCGTGACCTGGCCGAGCGTCAACGGCAGGTCCTGGTGGGTTCGCAGTTGCTGAAGGTCGACGGCACCCTGGAGACCGAGGGTGAAGTGCGGCATTTGATTGCCGGGCGCTTGAGTGACTTGAGCTCGCTGCTGACCGGGATCAGTGTGCGCAGCCGGGATTTTCGCTGACAAGAACGGGTTATCCCGGTTGTTTTCCTGGTGCCGGTCAAGCCGGCGCCCCCATCCAGAGTCAGCGCAAACCACCTCGCGTCGCACAAGTCATTCCACCGTTATTGCGCGATCGCCCGGCAATGGGCTATATGACATTCAGTCATTATTTGAGAATGAGTAGAACGGACCGACCCAAGCGAGTGTCAACTGACAGCAATTGTCCGTTACCTCCGACTCCCCGTCATGTGTACAGAGTAAGCCGATGCAGTTTCTATCTGAAAGCCACGGGTGCCAGGGCTGGAGCGGTGAAATGGCCGGACGCATTCGCGCGTTCGACTGGTCCCTGACTGAACTGGGTGCCATCGAAACCTGGTCGACCAGTCTGCGCAGTACCGTGCAGTTACTGCTCGCCTCGCCGATGCCGCTGGTGGTGCTCTGGGGTAAACCTGGCTACATGATTTACAACGATGCCTATTCGCTGTTCGCCGGCGGGCGCCATCCGTATCTACTGGGCTCTCCCGTTGAACTGGGTTGGCCGGAAATTGCCGAGTTCAATCGCAAGGTGGTGGATGCCTGCCTGGTCGGCGGGACCTTGTCGTTTCACAATAAAGAGTTGGTGTTGTTGCGTAACGGCCAGCCGGAAAGCGTCTGGATGGATTTGTATTACAGCCCGGTGGCCGGTGACGACCAGGCCCCGGCGGGTGTCATGGCGATAGTGGTGGAAACCACCGCCCATGTCATATCCGAGCGCCGTCGAAAGAACGCCGAGCTGGCCTGGCGCGCCGCCAACGAACGGGTGGAGCTGGCACTCAATGCCGGGGCCTTGCTCGGTTCCTTTGTCCTGGACATCAAGGCCAATCTGCTGTCCGGGGATGAGCGTTTTGCGCGGACTTTTTCCTATCCGCTCGAGCAGCCGCTGGATCAGTTGGCACCTGATTTCGCCAGGGACAGGATTCACCCCGATGACCTGGAGGAGGTCAATCGACTGTTTGCCCATTCGCTGCAACATGGCAGTCCCTATAACGCCGAGTTCCGCGTTCGGTATCCGGACGGCAGCTACCGCTGGGTGCTGGCCAGCGGTTGCTGCGAGTACGACGATCAGGGCGAACCCTTTCGTTTTCCGGGTATTCTGATCGACATCCATGAACGAAAAATCGCCGAGGCCTCGTTACTCAAACTCACCCGCAATCTCGAACAGCGGATCGCTGATGAAGTGCAGGCGCGCCTGGCGGCCGAAGAGCAATTGCGCCAGTCACAGAAGCTGGAGGCCATTGGCGGATTGACCGGTGGCGTGGCCCATGACTTCAACAATCTGCTGCAGGTGATCGCCGGCAACCTGCACCTGCTGGCCCGCCATGAACCAGACAACCCGAACGTACAGCGTCGGGTCAGTGCGGCGATCGCAGCGGTCGAACGCGGTGCCAAGCTGTCATCGCAACTGCTTGCCTTCGCCCGTCGCCAGCCGTTGTCGCCGGCGGTCTACAGCCCGCGGCTAATCTACGAAGGCCTGGGTGAACTGTTGCAGCGGGCCCTGGGTGAAACCATTCGGATTGACGTGCAGCTACCCAATGACCCCTGGCACATTCACGTCGACCGCAACCAGCTGGAAAATGCCGTACTGAACCTGGCCATCAATGCCCGGGATGCGATGAAGGGCGAGGGGACCATTTGCATCAGTGGGGAGAACATCACACTGGACCGCAGGTTTTGCGCGGGCAAGGGCATAACCGCGGGCGATTATGTGCGCTTGGCGGTGACCGACACGGGAGAAGGCATGGCTCCCGAAGTTCTCAAACAGGCTTTCGAACCCTTCTTTACTACCAAGGCTGCCGGTCATGGCACCGGGCTCGGCTTGAGCATGGTGTTCGGTTTCGTCAAGCAGAGTGGCGGCCATGTGGAGATCGCCAGTAACGCCGGGCAGGGCACCACGGTGCAGATGTATTTTCCCCGCAGTACATTGCCGCAAACCCCGGAGTCGCCGATCAATGGCGCGCAACAGACGGGTGGGCAGGAGACCATCCTGGTGGTTGAAGACGACGAGGAGGTGCGCGCCGCCGCCGTCGAGCTGTTGCAGCAGGCTACAACGTACTGACCGCAGCCAATGGCGATAAGGCAATGGAGATGTTATTGGAGGGGACCCGGGTGGATCTGATTTTCACCGACGTGGTGATGCCCGGGCTGATCAAAAGCGCCGACCTGGCCGCCTGGGCCAAGGTGCAGTCGCCACCGATTGCGGTGCTGTTCACTTCGGGGCACACCCGGGACATCATCTCGCGCAACCACCAACTGAGTCCCGATACCCATCTATTGAGCAAACCCTACGGGCCGGATGCGCTCAGCACCATGGTCAGAACCCTGCTCGGCGCTTGAGCCTTGCCCCGATATGACTTGAGCGACGATTCGGTACTCACCCACACATGGCTGGCCCATGACCTCTCAGCGAAACAACCTTCCCGACCAACCTGGCAGGGGCTGAACATCGCCGAGGTGCTGCAGCTCACCGTGGAGCCGGCGGTCGAAGTGTTCGCCGAGCACCCCGGGGTGCGCCGCTCCCTGGAGGTTTTGCGCGAATTCTCTTGTGGTCACTCTGGAGTCTTTTCGCCAGCTCCGGATCGGGCGACGAACGGTTACCGCTGGTCTGATTGACGGTCGACAGAAGGGCATCGGCAAGGCCATGCTGGTAACTGGTGATTGCGATAAAACGCAGTTGCCTCCGATCAACAAACGGAGGTGTTCCATGCCGGTGAACCATGATATTTATCAGGATTTGGGCTGTACGAAGGAAGTCATCCAACAGAAGCGCGCCAACGACCCCCATCTCCACTCATTGCTCGATAAATACTCAAGCATCGATGCCGAAGTGCTGAAGGCCGAGGCTGCGGCAGCCGCTGATGATGATCTGAAGAAGCTCAAGGAGAAGCGTGTGTTGATCAAAAGAGAGATATTGAAGTTGACGAATCTATCCTGAATCCGTGAATCCCTGAGCGGGGCTGCGCAGATCGCCTGTGCACCCCGCCAGATTGCCCCTCAGTCATTTATCGTGCTCGCGCTGCAGTTGTTTCGCCATCTCCAGAGGGTGTTCTCTCAAGCTGGAATGCCCATGCCGGTTACTCCTGAATGTTCGACTCTCAGTTACTTACTGCGAGGGAGTTCCAGTGAGGGGATGAATGGTCAAGGGCGCAGGTGCGTCGACCGCCGGCGAGCAAATAAATGGAACGGCGATAAATACCCACTCCTCGAATAATCAGAGTCTGGCATTTCAGGCTTCAAGCGAGGTGTGTATGAGCGATCCACGATTCCCCAGTGAAGAACAGGGCGGTTATGACCCGATGCCGACGTCTCCTGATCCCTTGGGTCCGGGACGTACCGCGGTCAATCCGGACAAAGAGCGGGGTGTTGATGAGCTGCCGGAAAACGAAGGCGTGCGGCCGTTGGATGAGGACGATGAAACCGCAATGGACCCGGATCGGATACAGGAAGAGACCGACAATGCGGTGCAGGACAAACCGATGAATCCGCGTTGAACCCGGGTTGCCATGTTCACATTCAAGGACCAGCCCTCACCCCAGGGGGCATAAGTATCTACACAACATTGGAATACGGCATAGGGCTAAGTCCGTAGCAGCTGCCGAGCCTGCGAGGCTGCGTTCGAGCCGGGGTCGCGCTCGACCGAAGTCCTCGCAAGGCCTGCGTACGCGGTTTACTTGAAAGAATCCGTTGCTTGATTTCACGACCGCTTCGCAGTCGAACGCAGCCTCGCAAGCTCGGCAGCTGCTACGAGAGCTAGAACTTATTCTGCGTTCTGCATCGCCTGACTCAACGGCAACCGTGCCATATTGCTGGCCTTGAGCGACCCCAGATATAACCAGTCCCCATACTCGCGAACCGTAGTAATCGGCGAGTAATTGCCGCTGCTGTTGTCCTGCAGGTTGGCAACCACCTTGCCTTCAGTGTCCAGCCCCAACGCGAACGCCCGTTTCTCGATGGGCTTGGGCAGTACCATCATCGCCCGGACCAGCATTTTACGCAGATACGGATACCCCGCAGTGCCGTCCAGCAGCGGATTGCGCGGGGCATAAAGCGCCACCCAGAAACGATCGCGGCCATTGAAACTCAAGTTGTCGGGCAGGCCCGGCAGGTTGTCGATAAACACGTCATGGGTACCGGCCCTGGCGCCGGTCAGCCAGTAGCGGCTGATGCGATAGGCACCGGTTTCATTGACCAGCACAAAGGCTTCGTTCGGTCCCAGTGCCACGCCATTGGCGAACTCCAGCCGGTCCAGCAGCAACTCGGTCTTGCCGGTCTGGAAGTCGTAGCGCAACAGTCGCCCGTCGCCGCCGTGTTCGATAATGGCCTCACCATCCTTGCCGTACTCCCAGCGGCTCGAAGCATCGCTGAAATAGGCAAAACGACCGGCGGCGTCCACCGCGACATCGTCGGTGAAACCGAAGGGCAGACCGCCGGCTTCGATGCTCAGAGCAGCCAAGTGACCCTGAGCGTCCAGGGCCAGCAAACCTTTGACCCCGTCAGCAATGATCAGCCGACCATCCGGATGCCGGGCCAGGCCCAAAGGCCGGCCGCCAGTGTTGGTCAGCACTTCGAGGGTCTTGCCATCGAGGCTGGTGCGGATCACCCGACCATCGTGCAGACCGCTGATGAGAAAACCTTGCTCCAGCAGCAGTGCTTCAGGCCCGGCAATATCCGCAGCGCCGACTTTTTCCGCAGCCTTGAGCTTGTGGTTTTCGGCGTAGGCGCCGTTACTCAGCGAGGGCGCGGTGGCGGGTGTCCAGCTGACCGGCTGGACCTTGGTCGGCATCAGCAGCAGAAAAGCCGCGATGGCGATCACCAGCACTAGAATCAGGTGGCGAATCTTGACGCGACGGGGGGCGGGGGCATTTTTCATCACGCGATCACTCCTGTCCGGGCCGGGAGGGTCCGCGGTATACACAGCAGACCGAAGACCAGTACGAAACCGTCGTGTCGCCACGGGTTGTACAGCGGATGGATGCCGGTACGCAAGCGGGTGCGAAATGCCTGGGTGGACTGCTTCACTGCTGTCTCCTGTTGTCATTGTTATAGACAGAAGATTAGCCCTGGCCGGGTTTGCCGGCTAATTGTTATTCGCAGGGTTGGTTTGAGTTGTAGTTGGGTACATCGATTGCATCAGTCGAACGAAGTACCTGTGGCGAGGGGGCTTGCCCCCGCTGGGTCGCGAAGCGGCCCTAAAACCGGCAATCGCGGTAATTCAGGTAGAACGCGTCAGCCGGTTTACGACTGCTTCGCAGCCGAACGGGGCGATGCGGCGTTCCGACAAGCCCCCTCGCCACAGTAAGCCCCCTCACCACAGGAGGTCATCGCCAAGTCTTGGATTGGCTGTTTCGATCAGTGTCCCGGACTCACCGGCTCGCGCAGATGCCGGGTCGGGAAGTGGCGGGCGTAGGCCTGGCACACCCGCAGCACCTGATCATCGGCATACCGCCCAGCGACCACCTGCAAACCCACCGGCAAGCCGTTCGGGGCCAATCCGCAGGGTACCGACGCGGCGGGTTGCTGGGTCAGGTTGAAGGGGTAGCTAAAGGGCGTCCACTCCATCCATTCGCCAAAGGGCGAACCCGGTGGCACATTGTGGCCGGCTTCGAACGCAGTGATCGGCAGCATCGGCGAGACCAGTACGTCATAACGCTGATGGAAGGCACTCATCCGCGCCACCAGGGCGGCCCGGGCTTCGAGAGCGCTGGTGTAGTCGCCGAGGCTGATCCGTTCGCCGAGTTCGGCGATTCGCAGCAGCCCCGGATCAAGCAGTTCGCGCTGGGCCCTGCTCAGCTGCCCGGCCAGGCGCGCGGCCCCGGCGAACCACAGGGTATTGAACATCTCCAGCGGGTCGCTGAAGCCCGGGTCGATCTGTTCGACCTCAGCACCCAGTTCTGCCAGGCCCTGCACCGCCTGGGCCACCAGCCGGGCGACCTGCGGGTCTACCTGCACATGGCCGAAATCCGGGCTGTAGGCGATGCGCAGGCCTTTGAGGTCGGCGCTTTCCTGCAGCCAGGGACTGCTGCGTGGCGCGCCGATCAACCCGTCGCGGGCATCGGGGCGGGCGACGGTCTGCAGCATCAGCACGGCGTCTTCCACGGTGCGGGTCATGGGCCCCAGATGGGAGAGGATGGTCATCGCACTGGCGGGCCATTGCGGTACATAACCAAAGGTCGGTTTGATCCCGAAGGTGCCGGTGAAGGCACAGGGAATCCGGATCGAACCGCCGGCATCGCTGCCCTGATGCAACACCCCCAGATTCAGCGCGGCCGCGGCTGCGGCACCGCCGGACGAGCCACCGGCGGTCATCCGCGTGTCCCACGGATTGCGGGTAATGCCGTACAGCGGGTTATCGGTCACGCCTTTCCAGCCGAATTCCGGGGTAGTGGTCTTGCCCAGCAACACCGCGCCGGCCTCGCGCATGAACGCCGTGAAGGGCGCGTCCACCTCCCACGGCCCCTGGGCCGAAGTGCTGCGCGAACCCTTGCGCGTCGGCATGCCCTGGGTCAGGGTCAGGTCCTTGATCGACGCCGGCAAGCCATCCAGGGCACCGCAGGGCTGACCTTTGAGCCAGCGCTGTTCGGAGGCACGGGCCGCCGCCAATGCGCCTTGCGGGTCGACGTGGCAGTAGGCGTTGACCTGCGGGTTGAAGCGCTCGATTCGCCCCAGCGCATCTTCGGTCACCTCGACCGGCGACAGGCTTTTGTCGCGGTAGCGGGCGAGCAGTTCGACGCCGCTCATCTCGGCAATATCGCTGTGTTCGATCATGCGGATGTCCCTCCCTGGGCGGCATTGATCATCGCCCGCAGCAATACCGCACAGCCGGCCGCCAGATCATCCGGGGCGGCGTTCTCGATTTCGTTGTGGCTGATACCGCCTTCGCACGGTACGAAGATCATCCCCGCCGGGCCGAGTTCGGCGACGAAGATCGCGTCATGCCCGGCGCCGCTGACGA
The DNA here is from genome assembly GCF_902497895.1 of Pseudomonas fluorescens. Taxonomy (GTDB): domain Bacteria; phylum Pseudomonadota; class Gammaproteobacteria; order Pseudomonadales; family Pseudomonadaceae; genus Aquipseudomonas; species Aquipseudomonas fluorescens_BP. The sequence continues at coordinate 21,158 of NZ_CABVHQ010000065.1, read as the reverse complement.
TGTCCATATGGCTCAAACCAAGGCGCTGGGCGCCCTGGCGTATCGCGTCGACGCACTCGTCAGCGAAGTCCAGCGGCGGGAAATCGGCGGTCGGGGTCAGCTCGAAGCTCAGCCCGTGCTGCTCGCAGGAGGCCTCGATGACCGCGCGGACTTCATCGACCATGGTTTGCAGCTGGTCCGAGTGCAGGTGGCGCAGGTCGATGGTCATATGCACCTGGCCAGGGATCACATTGCGCGAACCCGGATGCAGGCTCAGGCAGCCGACGGTGCCGCAGGCATGGGGTTGATGGGCATGGGCGATGCGGTTGACCGCACTGACCACTTGCGCGGCGCCGACCAGGGCGTCCTTGCGCAGGTGCATGGGCGTCGGCCCGGCATGGGCTTCGACGCCGGTCAGGGTCAGGTCGAACCATTTCTGGCCGAGGCAGCCCATGACTACACCTATGGTGGTCTGGCGGTCTTCGAGCACCGGGCCCTGTTCGATATGCGCTTCGAAATAGGCGCCCACTGGATGCCCGAGTACCGCCCGCGAACCGGCGTAACCGATGCGCTGCAACTCGGCACCCACCGATACCCCTTGTTCGTCCTGCTTGAGCAGGGTTTCGGTGAGGTCGAATTTTCCGGCGAACACCCCCGAACCCATCATGCACGGTGGAAAGCGCGAGCCTTCCTCGTTGGTCCAGACCACCACTTCGATGGGGGCCTCGGTTTCCAGCCCGAGGTCATTCAGGGTGCGGATCACTTCCAGTCCGGCCATGACCCCGTAACAGCCGTCGAACTTGCCGCCGGTGGGTTGGGTGTCGATATGGCTGCCGGTCATCACCGGCGCCCGCTGCGGATCGCGTCCGGCACGGCGGGCGAAGATGTTGCCGATGGCGTCGACGCTGACGCTGCATCCGGCTTCTTCGCACCAGCGCACGAACAGGTCGCGGGCCTGGCGGTCGAGGTCGGTCAGGGCCAGGCGACAGACCCCGCCCTTGGCGGTGGCGCCCAGTTGCGCGAGGTCCATCAGTGATTGCCAGAGGCGGTCGCGGTTGATCAGCGGCGCGTTGCTGTCGAGCTGTTGCGATGGATCGAGACGACTGTTCATAAAAGAAGCTCTCCGGTCAGGCGCTCAGGGCCAGGTAACGGTTTTTGATCATCGGGTCGGCACGGAAAGCCGCGGCGCTGCCTTCGTAGACCACGCGACCCTGTTCCAGCACGTAATGGCGGTCGGCCAACTTGTCGCAGACCATCAGGTTCTGCTCCACCAACAACACCGGCAGGCCGTCTTCCTTGATCTTGCGCAGAATCTTCACCAGCTCGTCGACGATCACCGGCGCCAGGCCTTCGGTGGGTTCGTCGAGGATCAGCAACTTCGGGTCATTGAGCAGCGCACGGGCGATGGCGAGCATCTGCTGCTCACCGCCGGACAAGGCGTGGCCGGCATTCTTGCGCCGCTCCTTGAGCCTGGGGAACATGCCGTAGACGTCTTCCATCTGCCAGCGGCTGGTCTTGCGCACGGCGATGCGCAGGTTTTCCTCGACGGTCAGCAAACGGAAAATCCCCCGATGTTCCGGGACCAGCGCCAGGCCCTGGCGGGCAATCTCGAAGATTTTCTGGCCGACCAGGGCCTTGCCGTTGAAATGGATCTGGCCCTGGCGCGGGCAGATGATCCCGAGGATGCTGCGCAGGGTGGTGGTCTTGCCGGCGCCGTTGCGCCCGAGCAAGGTCACCAGTTCGCCGGGGTTGACGGTCAGCGACACGCCTTCGAGGACGTGGCTCTTGTCGTAGTAGGAGTGGATATTCTCGACGATCAGCATCAGGCGGCTTCTCCCAGATAGGCGGCACGCACGCGCTCATCGGCGCGGACGAATTCCGGTGTGCCTTCGACCAGGATCTGGCCGTGGCTCATGACGGTGATGCGTTGGCTGATGGACATGACGATGCTCATGTTGTGTTCGATCAACAGCACCGTATGGTCCCGGCCCAGGTCGCTGATCAGCTGGGTCATGATCGGGATGTCATCGATGCCCATGCCCGAGGTCGGCTCATCGAGCATCAGCAGTTTCGGCCGCGAGCAGATCGACATGCCGACCTCCAGCACCCGCTGCTGGCCGTGGGACAGTTCGCCGGCGAGGGTGTCGGCCCGTGGCGTGAGCTTCAGGCGTTCCAGCACCTGGTCGGCCATCTCCAGGTGCTGGCGACGGCTCTCCACCCGGCTCCAGAAGTTCAGCGCGCCGAGGCCGTCCCGGCCCTGGGCGGCCAGGCGCAGGTTTTCCCGCACGCTGAGGTTCTGGAACAGGCTGGTGAGTTGAAACGAACGGGCCATGCCCAGGCCGACCCGGCCGTGGGTCGGTTTGCGCACGATGTTCTTGCCGTCGAACTGAATGGCTCCGCCGGTGGCCTGGCGTTCGCCGGTCAGGCAGTGGAACAGGCTGGTTTTGCCGGCGCCGTTGGGGCCGATGATGGTGTGGATAGTGCCGGCCTGGACTTTCAGGTTGACGCCGTTGACCGCATGGAACGCGCCATAGGCCAGTTCCAGGTCGCGGGTTTCCAGCAGGTAGTGTTCAGCGCTGCTCATAACAGTTTCTCCTTGGCCTGCAGGGGCGCCTTGCGATTGCCGCGAAAACGTTCCACCAGTGATGACAAGCCGCCCCACAAACCGCCGCGCATAAACACCACCACCAGGATCAGGATGATCCCCAGCAGCATCAGCCAGCGTGGCCAGAGGTCGGAGAGGAAGTCGCCGAGCAATACGATGGAACCGGCGCCAAGCAAGGAGCCGAACAGCGATCCGGTGCCGCCGACTATGGTCATGATCAGGATGTTCTCGGACATTGCCAGGTCGATATTCGACAGCGGCACGAAGTGCAGCAGCATGGCGTACAGGGCTCCGGCGATACCGGTCACCGCGCCGGACAGGACGAACACCAGAATCTTGAAGTGCCGGGTGTCGTAGCCGATGGCGCAGGCGCGGGTTTCGTTCTCGCGGATCGCCATCAAGGTGCTGCCGAACGGCGAGGCAATGACCCGGCGGGCGGCGATGAAAATCAGCAGGAACAGCACCGCGACGAAGCCGTAGAAGGACCGCGAGTCGGTGAGCGACAGGAGTACTGTTTCGCCAATGCGGATTTCCGGGCGCGGCACGTTGAGCAGGCCGTTGTCGCCACCGGTCCAGTCGCTCAGGGTGTAGGCGATGAAGTAGGCCATCTGGCTGAAGGCCAGGGTCAGCATGACGAAGTAGATGCCGGTGCGGCGAATCGCCAGGGCGCCCACCAGAAACGCCAGGAAGCCGCCGGCCGCCGCCGCGCCCAACAGCGCGCTGAACAGGCCCAGTTGCAGGTGAATCATCAGCAGCGCCGCGCAATAGGCTCCGGCACCGAAGAAGATGCCTTGACCGAAGGACAGCAGCCCGGTGTAGCCCAACAGCAGGTTACAGGCGAGGGCGGCCATGGCGAAAATCAGGATTTCCGTGGCCAGGGTCGCCGACGGCAATACCAGCGGCAGGCCGATCAGCACGCCAATCACCAACAGCAGCATGTAGCGCGACTGAGTCTTGGCGAAGGGCAGGGGATTTTTCTCAGTCATGTTCATGCTCTCCCGAACAGGCCGTAAGGACGCACCAGGATTACCAGCGCCATGGCGCCGTAGATCATCAGGCTCGCGCCCTGGGGCCAGATTGTGGTCATCAGGCTTTGCACCACGCCGACCAGCAGACCGCCGACCAGCGCGCCGCTGAACGAGCCCATGCCGCCGATCACTACCACCACGAACGCCACCCCGAGAATCTCCGGGCCGACGAAGGGCTGGGCACCGCGCAAGGGCGCAAACAGCACCCCGGCGACACCCGCCAGGGCCACGCCCAGGGCGAAGGTCATGGAGAACAACCGGAAGATGTTGGTGCCCAGCAGCGACACGGTTTCGGTGCTTTCACTGCCGGCCCGCACCAGCGCGCCAAAGCGCGTGCGCTCCAGCAGCAGCCAGAGCGCCAGGCCGATCAGCCCGGAAAAGACGATCAGGAACAAGCGGTAGTAGGGATACACGAAGTCGCCGATGATCAACACCCCGCGCAGCAGTTCCGGCACCGCCACGCTCTTGCCCACCGGGCCCCAGATCAGCACGCTGGCCTCCTGGATAATCAACGCGATTCCCAGGGTCACCAGGATCTGGAAGGTATGCGGCAAGTGGTAGATCCGCTGGATCAATAATCGCTCGATGGCCCAGGCCAGGGCGGCCACCACCAGCGGCGCGAGGAGCAGTGCCAGCCAGAAACTTCCGCTCAGGCTGACGACGGTGTAGCAGATGTAGGCGCCGAGCAGGAAAAACGCGCCGTGGGCGAAGTTGACGAAGTTCAGCAAGCCGAAAATGATCGTCAGGCCGACCGCGATCAGGAAGTAGATCATCCCCAGGCCAAGGCCATTGAGGATCTGGAACAGGTAAAGATTGAGCATGCAGGAACCCTCTGCAGGGAGCCGGTGACGAAGGCGTCACCCGGCCCGCTGCCTGTGGCAAGCGGTGGAAAGGTTTCTCGGGTCAGCCCAGGACGCAGCCGGTAGCGTCTGCCGGCGGGAACGAGCGCCCGGAGCTGACCACTTGCGCCAGGTCATCCTTGTCGCGCATGTCGGCGGCGGCCTTGCCCACCAGCAGGTAGTAATCCTTGATCACCTGATGATCGCCGGCACGGATCGATTCCGGGCCGGTCGGCCCTTCGTAATTCAAACCCTGCATGGCCTTGGCCACGGTCGGGCCGTCGAAGCTGCCGGTGGCGATGATGCTGTCGAGCATGATCTTGGTGCCGATGTAATCGGCCGCCAGCGGGTAGGTGGGATTGATCCCGTATTTGGCCTGGGTGATCTTCACCAGCTCGCGATTGAGCGGGGTATCGATCTGGTGCCAGTACTGCGCGCCGAGATACACGCCTTCGAGGACATCGCTGCCCAGTTCCTGGAACTGATCGAGCCCGGCGGACCAGACCAGCAGCACCTTCATGCGTTCCTTGATGCCGAAGTTCACCGCCTGACGCAGGGTGTTGGAAGACTGGCTGCCGAAATTCAGCAGTACAAGCACGTCCGGTTTGGCGGCAATGGCGTTGGTCAGGTAGCCGGAGAATTCCTGCTCCTGCAGTGAGTGATAGCTGTTGCCGATGTGTTCGACGCCATGCTCGGCGCAGACTTTTTTCGCGCCTTCGAGCAGCGCTTCGCCGAATACGTATTGCGGGGTGATGGTGTACCAGCGCTTGGCCTCGGGCAGCAGCTTGATCAGCGGCACCAGGGTTTCGCGGATCGCCCCGTAGGTTGGCACCGACCAGCGAAAGGTCGCTGCATTGCAGTCCTTGCCGGTGATTTCATCGGCGCCCACCGGGGTCATGAATACCCCGCCGACCTTGCCCACTTCCTTGGCCACCGCCAGTGCCGAGGACGACAAGGTACAGCCCTGGAAAAACCGTGCCCCGTCCTGCGCAATCGCCTCCTGCACCTTGCGCACAGCCTTGCCGGCGTTGCCTTCGGTGTCGATCACCTTGTAGTTCAACGGCCGGCCGAGCAAGGTCGGATGCTGCTCGATCGCCAGGCGCGAGCCCATGTCGGCGAACTTGCCATAGCTGGCGAAGGCACCCGACATCGATTTGAGCCCATAAAAGGTAAAGGGCTCGGCGGCAAAAGCGTGGCGCACACCCAGCGGAAGGCTGAGGGCACCGGCGACGGTCAGACTGGCTTTCAACAACGTACGACGCTGCATGGGGTAACTCCCTGGTTTAATTATTGGCAGGAGTGGCAATGGCAAAACGGCGCATCACGGCCTGTGGGCAGGCCTTTTATTGGAGATCGGAGCGGTGTCAGTGACTGTGATCGAACTCCAGCAAAAAGTGGCGGGTGACTTCGCCTTCAAGGGCGCTCATGTGGTGCTCGGCATCGCACATGTGTTCGTGCATCAATTGCCGCACGCTGTTTTCGTCCTCGGCTTGCAAGGCGTTCAACAAGCGTTTGTGGTAGTCCAGATTGGCCGCGTCGAACTGCTTGCGCTTGGGCTTGTAGGCTTTCTTCAGCACCACCAGATCGCGCAGCAGGTCATTGAGAAATTGCGCTATAAAAGCCAGCAGCGGATTGGGACAGGCACGGGCCAGCAGATTGTGGAATTCCAGTTCCGCCAGGCGCTGTTCGCGCTGGCCGGCTTCGCTGTCTTCCGGTGCGCTGCAAAAATCGACGTTGTCCTGCAGGGCCTTGAAGTCAGCCGCGCTGAGGCGGCCGATCACCGAGATGGCCAGTTCGACTTCGATGACCTTGCGCAGTTGGTACACCTGCTCGCCGTCCAGGTGCTGGAAGTGCAGGTAGTTGCGCAAGGCGCGGCTGGCCGGCTCCGTGCCGGCTTCATTCAGGTAAGCGCCGCCACTGGGGCCGGTGCGGGTGTTGACCAGGCCCTCGACCTCAAGAGCCTTGAGCGCTTCACGGGCCGAGCCCTTGGAGCACTGGAAGCTTTCCATCAGCTCGCGCTCGGTCGGCAAACGGTCGCCCGGGCGCAGCGCGTCGGTGACGATGGAGCGCTTGACCGACTCGACAATCACATCGGAAAGCTTCTGGCGTTTGCGGCGGAGCGGGCGACTGAGCATGTGTGCTATTTATCCTATTAATGCGGATTAATAGCACTTAATAGGGCTTGGCCGGACACGTCAACTGCTGACACGGCGATGGGGTCGTTTTCAGGGGAGAAGGGTCGTAATCAGATATAACGGCTAGTCTGTTGGGACTGGTAAGTAACCCGAGATTCGAGCCCGATGATTCAATGCAAGCGTGCCTACAGCCCGGCAGAGGCCAGTGACGGTTACCGGGTGCTGGTCGATCGCCTGTGGCCACGCAATTGTCGCAAGGACCAGCTGGCGCTGGATGAATGGCTGCGCGAGGTGGCGCCGTCAACCGAACTGCGGCGAGCGTTCAAGCAGGCGCAGGTGGACTTCGAGACTTTTCGCAGCCGCTATCGGCAGGAACTGACTGCCCGGCCCGAGCATTGGTGGAAACTACTGGAAAAGGCGAGGGCGGGCACGTTGACGCTGATCTATTCGGCGAAGGACGAGCAACATAACAATGCCCAGGTACTGGCGCAGTGGCTGGAAGACGAACTGGATCGGAGCGGGGATTCGAGTTCGCCGGTGTGTTACGCGGGGGATTTTGACTGAAGCCGAATGCAGGAGCTCTGTGAATGCAGAACCCCTTGTGGCGAGGGGGGCTTGCTGTGGCGATGAACCCCTGTGGCGAGGGGGCTTGTCGGAACGCCGCATCGCCCCGTTCGGCTGCGAAGCAGTCGTAAAACCGGTTGATGCGTTCTGTCTGAAAAACCGTGATTGCCGATTTTAGGGCCGCTGCGCGCCCCAGCGGGGGCAAGCCCCCTCGCCACAGGGGTTCATTACCAAGCCGGAGATTGTTATTAGCCTGCTAACGCTTGCGCCGTTTACCAGTGATCATCGACAGCGGCAGGTTTTCGCGCAAACGCACACTCTCCACCACCGCGGCGGCAATATGCACACAGACCAGGGTGAGCAGGGCGTTGGCCATCAGCTCGTGGATATCCCGTGGCAAGTCCTCGCCCCAGAAATAGTCCACTTCCTCCATCAGGAAGCCGGTGATGCCGAGGCCGACCATCAACAGCAGCATCAGGACCATCACCAGCGCACCAATGGGTGAATGCCCCATGCGGCGATAGTCCTTGCCGCCCAGCAACGCGCGGGTATGCCCAACGAGGCGCGCAGGGGTCGGCCAGAAGTCCGCCCAGCGCGCCGCCGGCGAGCCGATAAAACCCCAGGCCACGCGTACCAGCACCACGCCCACTGCGTAATAGCCCAGCCAGCGATGCCAGCCGTCACCTTCCTCGTTGAGGAAGTAATCGCCAACGAAGGCGATCACCAGGGACCAGTGGCAAAAACGTACCAGTGGGTCCCAGAGGCGCTGGGTTCCAGTGTTCATGTCAGTCCTTTTCGATCTCTTCCTTCACAGCCTTGCCAGAGACCGGGTCGAAGTAGATCTCGACTTTCTGCTTGGCTTTGTTCCAGCCGTAGATTTCATAGCAGTTGCCGGAGGTGACCTTGAACTTCTTGATGTCATAACCCTGAGCCTTCAGGTCTTCCTGGAACTTGGCCGGGTCCTGCCATTGAGCCTTGTCGGTCTTGGTGCATTCAGTGCTGGCCAGAGTCAACGGGCTGACTGCCAGAAGGGAGATCAGAAGAAGTGTGCGCATGGGGGCTCCTCGGGATGTTGTTGTTGACTGGCAACGCGAGAGATTCTCACTCAATTGCCATTGCGCTGAAGCTTAGTAGGGCTTTTGAAGCCTGTCACTGCAGCGTTGGCAGCTTTGCACCTTACTTGAAGGTGCCTCTTATTATTACTTGAGTGCAATATTAATGAACTTAAGCAGCATTATTATCAAGTTGTGGTGAGTTGTCTGAGGCCGCACACTGTTTCTGCTTCGTCCTGCAGCACTTGCCCAGTCTTACTGACCGACCTTCCTTATCGGTATCTGACGCTTGCTTATCCAGTTAACTGGAGAGCGGAATGCTGCTGCACGGACCTGTCAGCGACTTCTTGTGTGATGGAATGATTATGGCCAGTGCAATACTTTCCGACAGTAATACCTCCTACAACTATGAGATCGTCAGACGTTTCACTTTGATGACGCTTTTCTGGGGCATCGTTGGCATGGGCATGGGGGTATTTCTTGCCGCCCAACTGGTCTGGCCGGAGCTGAACTTCGGACTGGCCTGGACCTCTTTTGGTCGCTTGCGACCGGTCCATACCAACCTGGTGATCTTCGCCTTCGGTGGCGGTGCACTGTTCGCCACTTCGTTTTATGTGGTGCAACGCACCAGTCGCGTGCGGCTGATCTCCGAGCGCCTGGCCAACTTCGTATTCTGGGGCTGGCAGGCAATTATCGTCGCACTGGTGATCAGCTATCCGCTTGGCTACACCACGTCCAAGGAATACGCGGAAATGGAGTGGCCTATCGCCCTGGCGGTGGCGGTGGTCTGGGTGGCCTATGCCTATCTGTTCTTCGGCACCATCGCCCGGCGCACGGTCAAACATATCTATGTCGGTAACTGGTTTTACGGTGCGTTCATCGTGGTCACGGGCATGGTTCATGTGATCAACCATATCTCGGTTCCGGTCAGCCTGATGAAGTCCTACTCGAGCTATTCGGGGGCCACCGACGCGATGATCCAGTGGTGGTACGGCCACAGCGTGGTGGGTTTCATTCTCTCGGTGGGTTTTCTGGGGATGATGTATTACTTCGTGCCGAAACAGGCCGAACGGCCGATCTACTCCTATCGCCTGTCGATCATCCATTTCTGGGCGATCATCACCCTGTATATCTGGGCTGGCCCGCACCATCTGCACTACACCGCATTGCCGGACTGGGCGCAGTCGCTGGGCATGGCCATGTCGATGATCCTGCTGGCGCCGAGCTGGGGCGGGATGATCAACGGGATGATGACCCTGTCCGGTGCCTGGCATAAATTGCGTACCGACCCGATTCTCAGGTTCCTCGTGGTGTCGCTGGCGTTCTACGGCATGTCGACCTTCGAAGGGCCGATGATGGCGATCAAGACGGTCAACGCGCTGTCGCACTACACCGATTGGACCATTGGCCATGTGCATGCCGGTGCCCTCGGCTGGGTGGCGATGATCAGCATCGGCACGCTCTACCACATGATCCCGAAACTCTATGGCCGCGAGCAGATGCACAGCATCGGGCTGATCAATGTGCACTTCTGGCTGGCGACCATCGGCACGGTGTTGTACATCGCCTCGATGTGGGTCAACGGCATCACCCAGGGGTTGATGTGGCGGGCGATCAACGACGATGGCACCCTGACCTACTCATTCGTCGAAGCGCTGCAAGCCAGTCATCCGGGTTACATCGTGCGCCTGATCGGCGGCGCGACCTTCGCCAGCGGCATGCTGCTGATGGCCTACAACACCTGGCGCACGGTGAGGGCAGGGGAACAACGGGTTTCGGCGCCCATTGCGGCAATGGCCTGATTGTCTGGGGTGCATGTGTGCGCGAAGATCAAAAGATCGCAGCCTGCGGCAGCTCCTACGTCGACCTCATCGCCATTTTACGGGTGTACACACATGCCACTGTAGGAGCTGCCGCAGGCTGCGATCTTGGCGATTTGACCGGCGCTGAAAGAGTGCCGGTCAATAGGCCTCACCGATCAAATCAACGGATCCCAGCGTTGCGACCAGTCACTATCGGCCTTGACCACTGCCCTGAGCAGCTCGAACGCCAGCTGCAAGGTGGTCGAATCGCGATCCCGGGAATAGACCAGGTAAGTCGGGTAACTGAATTCCGGTGCTTTGGGCACCCGTTCCAGTACGCCGCTGTGCAGGTAGCTTTGCACCACGCGGGTTCGGAAATAACCTGAGCCGCCATTTTCAAGGATGTATTGCAACGCCAGGGGCCCGAGGTTGAAGCTGAGGGCGGCTTTTGCCTTGTCCGGCAACGCTGCGTCGTGTTGTCGGCGAAAGTCTTTGCCCCAATCGATATAGATATAGGGCTCGGGGTTGGCGACCAGGCGCACCTGAATCAGCTTTTCTTCCAGCAATTGCTCGACTTGCAGGCGCGGCCAATATTCCGGTTGAAAGACCAGGGCCGCATCCAGCACCCCCAGTTCAAGCTGGCGCAGGAGGTTTTCGCCATCGCGAATTTCCGTGCGCAGGGCATGGCTGGGAATCTTCTCGCGCAACTCGCGAGCCCAGCTGAGCATCAATGGATTGCACAGGCTGACCTCGCCGCCTATATGCAGCACGTTACGGTAACCGTCAGGCAATGGCAGATCGCGACGGGCCGCCTCCCAGGTCTGCACCAGTTGATTGGCGTAGACCACAAACGCCTCGCCATCCGGAGTCAGCCGGGCACCGGCGCGATTGCGCACGAACAAGGTGCTGGCGAGTTGGCTCTCGAGCTTCTGGACCCGCGCGGTGATGGCGGTCTGGGTGACGTGCAACTTCTCGGCCGCCGAAGCCAGGCTTCCGTGGCGCACGATCTCCAGGAAGGTGCGGGCTAGATCGATGTCCATGGGCATCCCGGTATTGAAAGGGGCTTGCAGTGTAAAGCAAGCGCCAGCCAGCCGAGCCATTTCAATGGGGCTGAAGGCCTGAAGCAGTCAACGCCGGGGGGTTGTCACGGTCGACGGTGTGCAGGCGACCGTTGTACAGAATCAGATCGGCCGGTGCGTTGGACAGGGTACTGCTGCCTGCGCAGAGCGGGCTGATCCAGGCGCCGACAGCGCCTGCCGAAAGGCCTTGCAGTACCCGACGGCGGTTGAAGCCGTTGTGCTCATCGGCTGGAGCTCTCCGCGTGACTGGTGCGTTGGCTAAACGAACTGGCGATCATCTGTCGGGATGGGTGCGCAGACAGCAGTGCCGCAAAGAAATATAGACTGCAAATCCGCACCCCATGGCCCGCAGGACGAACGGGGCGAGCAAAAACATGTATCCAGAAAATACGAATGTAGGCTGTTTCTGAAAAGGCGCCGGAAACTTCCTGATGGTGCTTCGAGGGATGGATTAGCCGGGTGAGATAGTTCATTGTTGTTGTAGGCAAGAGATCAGTACATGTATCGCAAGTGTTTTGCCCGTCTATTTAAAAAGGAATTTATGTGCTGTGGCTGGCAACGTTTTCGTAGTGGCTCGGCTAAAGGTGTGAATTCCAGTCTTACTTGATTTTCGTGATGGCATTTGCTGTTGCGCAGATGTCTGGAGGAGTTATGGCTTCAAACAGCTTTCAAAATGAAGTGCCCAAGGCTCGGGTCAACATCAAGCTCGATTTGCATACCGGCGGTGCGCAGAAAAAGGTCGAGTTGCCGCTGAAGTTGATGGTGATGGGGGATTACAGTAACGGCAAAGAGCAGCGTTCGTTGTCCGAAAGAAGCAAAGTCGATATTAACAAGAACAACTTCGACAGCGTGTTGGCCGAGTTTTCTCCGAGTCTGAAGCTGTCGGTGGAAAACACCTTGGTCAATGACGACGCCGACACCTCTGTCGAGTTGAGTTTCCAGAATATGCAGGATTTCGAGCCGCAGCAGGTGGCGCGGCAAATACCGCAACTACGTGCCCTGTTGGCTATGCGCAACCTGCTGCGCGACCTCAAGTCGAATCTGTTGGACAACGCGACCTTCCGTCACGAACTGGAACGCATCCTCAAGGATGATGCGCTGAGCGACGAGTTGCGAGCCGAATTGGCCGCCCTGGCTCCACAAGAAGATCGTTAATTCACCTCGGTTGGTTTAAAAGGAAGTTCCCATAATGTCCGTAGAACATTCCGGCGTGCAATCGCGCGGCGCTGCAGTATTGACTGAAGAAAATCAAGGCGTATATGGCGCCCTGTTCAGCAAGATCAACCTCAGCCCGGTTGCAGAACTGGGTGGTATCGAAGCTTTTCAGAGCGTTGAGGCATTGTCCGAGGCTTCTGCCGATGAACGGGTTACCGCCGCAGTTAGCGTGTTCTTGAACTTGCTCAAACAAACATCGCAGAAAGTCGAGCGTCTGGATAAAACCCTGCTGGATGAGCATATTGCATCGTTGGATGGACAAATCAGTCGCCAACTAGATGCGGTGATGCACCACCCTGATTTCCAGCGCGTCGAGTCGACCTGGCGCGGCGTGAAATCGCTGATCGATCAGACCGATTTTCGCCAGAACGTACGTATCGAACTGTTGGATATCAGTAAGGATCACCTGGTACAAGACTTCGAAGATGCGCCGGAGATCGCCCAGAGTGGCCTGTATATGCATACCTACACCCAGGAGTACGACACTCCGGGTGGCGAGCCGATTGCCGCGGCCATTTCCAACTACGAGTTCGACCGCAGTCCTCAGGATATCGCCCTGCTGCGCAATATTTCCAAAGTGGCGGCGGCAGCGCACATGCCGTTCATTGGTTCCGTGGGCCCGGCATTCTTTGGCAAGGAGTCGATGGAAGAGGTGGCCGCCATCAAGGATATCGGCAACTACTTCGACCGTGCCGAATACCTCAAATGGAAGGCGTTTCGCGACAGTGACGATGCCCGTTACATCGGCCTGACCATGCCGCGCGTGTTGGGCCGCCTGCCCTATGGTCCGGACACCGTTCCGGTACGCAGCTTCAACTACATCGAAAGCGTCAAGGGCCCTGATCACGAGAAGTATCTGTGGACCAACGCCTCGTTCGCCTTCGCGGCAAACATGGTGAAAAGCTTTGTCACTAACGGCTGGTGCGTGCAGATTCGCGGACCACAGTCAGGCGGTGCTGTCACCGAGTTACCGATCCACCTGTACGATCTGGGCACTGGCAACCAGGTGAAGATTCCTTCGGAAGTGATGATTCCGGAGACTCGCGAATTCGAATTCGCCAATCTCGGCTTCATTCCACTGTCGTACTACAAGAACCGGGACTACGCGTGCTTCTTCTCGGCCAACTCCACCCAGAAGCCGGCGCTGTATGACACTGCCGATGCCACCGCTAACAGCCGGATCAATGCACGCTTGCCGTATATCTTCCTGCTGTCGCGCATCGCCCATTATTTGAAGCTGATCCAGCGCGAGAACATCGGAACGACCAAGGACCGGCGCTTGCTGGAGCTGGAACTGAATAAGTGGGTCGGTGGGCTGGTGACCGCAATGACCGATCCGGGCGACGCTCTGCAGGCTTCACACCCGCTTCGCGATGGGAAGGTGACCGTGGAAGACATCGAGGACAACCCGGGGTTCTTCCGCGTCAAGTTGTATGCCGTGCCGCACTTCCAGGTGGAAGGCATGGACGTCAATCTGTCGCTGGTTTCGCAGATGCCCAAGGCGAAAGCCTAAGCCACTTCAAAACCTAAGCCACTCCGTAGAGAACCGACGCCATGAAAATCGACCGTCCCCTGTGGGCCGCGGGGGCCCTGTTGTGCCCGCAACAATTCCAGCAGCAGGCGCGTTGGGAAGCCTGGGCCAACGAGAGTCTCGCCCATCTGTCCCTGGTACACCCATGGGGCGTGCAGGCGCTGGCGTTTGACCCGCAAGCCCTGCGACTGGGCAAGCTCAAGGCCACCCAACTGTGCGTGCGCATGCCCGATGGCACCTTGGTCGATACCGATCACGTGGATCGGCTGCCTCCTGCTCTGGAACTGGCCCGACTGCTGTCCGATGACATCCAGGATGCGACGTTGCTGCTTGCCTTGCCACTGGAGCAGGCCAATGGCAACAACTGTTTGTTCGACGGGGCCAGGGCCGATCGGCCGACGCGTTATCGCCAGGATTGGCGTCCGGTACAGGACATATACGCAGACGAGGAGCAGTCGATCGGCGTTTTGGAGCATGCACTCAGCCTGCGCCTGGATAACGACAAGAACGCCGATTACCTGACCTGCCCGATCGCGCGTCTGGTGCGTGACGGGCAGGGTGCCTGGAGTCTCGATCCTGTCTATGTGCCGCCGCTGCTCAGCTTTGCGGCTCATCCCGTGCTGCTGGCACAGCTTGATAATCTGCTGACCCAGTTGTCCGCCAAGCGTCAACGGCTGATGGGCATGCGTCGCGAGAGCAACCAGCGTATGGCTGATTTCGCCGTGGCCGATGTGTCGTTGTTCTGGTTACTCAATGCCTTGAACACCTACCAACCGGTATTGGCTGATCTCCAGGCGCATCCGGCGCGGCACCCCGAGCAGGTCTATCTGGATCTGATCAAGCTGGCCGGCAGTCTGCTGACCTTTTCCCTGGAACAGGATATCGACAAGATTCCGGCCTATCGGCACGAGCATTTGGAAAGCGTATTCGCACCGTTGATGAGCACGATCTCCACCTTGCTCGAGGCCAGCCTGCCGTCGCGGGTGATTGCCCTGAAGCTGGAGGAGAGCGGTGCCAACCGCTGGCAGGTCTCCCTCAACGATCCGCGTCTGTGTGAGCGTGACGGCGCTGACTTCTATCTGTCGGTGCGTTGCCGCCTGCCGGCAGTGCAGTTGCAGAGCCAGTTTCCACGTCTGTGCAAGGTCGGTACGCCGGATGATGTCGATCATCTGATCAACGCCGCGCTCGACGGTGTGCCTTTGCAGTCGCTCAGCCATGTGCCAGCGGCTATTCCGTTGCGTCTCGAGAACCAGTACTTCGCCCTCGATCTCAGTCATGCCAAGGGGCAGGCCATGCTGGCCGCCGGCGTCTGCGCCTTCTACGTTCCAAGCACCCTGGCCGAGGTGAAACTTGAACTATTCGCGGTGCTGCGCACATGAACCTGATCACCTCAAAAAAACCGGCCGCAACGGCGGTGGATATCGATTCGTTGTTGCAGGACAGCTACCTGCTGGTAGTCGAACTGCGGCAGGGCGCGTCGGCGCAAAACAGCCTGGTTCTGTGGGAGCGCTGCGTGAAGCAGGTCGAGCAGGTTCAGCAGCGCCTCAAAGAGGCCAATGTGAGTCAACGCAGCATTGATCATGTCAGCCACGCCCAGTGCGCCCTGCTGGATGAGACCGTACTTGGCTGCGCCAAGGAAGGTGCCCATGCCAACTGGGCAAAGGAACCCTTGCAGGCCAGGTTTTTCAGCCGTCACCAGGCGGGCGAGTTCCTCTATGAAGAAATGCGTGAAGTGCTGCGCGAGCCAGCGCCTGACCTGCTTGCATTGACGGCATTCCAGCGCGTGCTGATGCTCGGCTTTCAGGGCCGTTACCGCGACGTCAACGACCCCGAACGCGAGCTACTGCTGGCAGCTCTGAATGCCCAGGTCGACCCGCTGAAACTCAGCCATGGGGTAACCACACAGGTGGTCGCCGGCCACCGAATGAGCACCTTGCATGGGTTGCAATCACCGCTGGCCCATGTTCTGGCGGCGACTCTGTTGCTCGTCGGTGCATGGTGGGGGCTGGACCATCTGTTGGGCGGTGTGATCGCCGCGCTCTTGCCCGGCCAGGGCTGAGGGTGGGGCAGATGACGCTCAAGCAGACACAAGGCCTTTGGCTGTGGGCGGGTACGCTGATCCTGGCGCTGCTGGCCATCATTGCGCTCGCAACCTGGATACGGGCAATGGCGGTGCTGACCGTTGTGGTCTTTGTCGCCCTGGCCTGGGTCCGGGCTGGGCGACGTCGCGCGCACCCGAGCGAACCACTGAATCTGGCCGACATTATTTCCTTGCCTCCCGCGGCCTATCGTCAACCCGTGGTATTGGTCTGTGGCGATGGTCTGGCCGGTCTGTTTGGCGCAATTCCCGCTGAACAACTGGCCCTGCGCAAGACCGCGCAAGGTTGCTATGTGCGGGTGCCCGGCCTGGAGCAGCTACTGGCGGTGACCGCTAGCCTGGTGGCCCAGCGTCCGGACTGGGGCGGGCAGCTCAGCGTCATGTTCATCGCCAACCCTGGCGAACACACCGATGGCGCAGTGCTGGCTGGCCAGGTGCGTGCCTTCTGCCACCAGGTAGCACTGATTCGCAAACGCGGGATAGCGCTGCCGCTACTGCTGGTGAGCTACCTGCAAGCCTCGCGAGGCGAAGGACCCTGGTTCAGTTGGCAGGCAGGCCAGGCCAGCCCCAAGGTGCGCGAGGCCGGTGCGTGCGTCAGCCTGGCCGATTGGCAACGGCAGGCCGCTGACTCCACAACCCAGGCAGTGCGGTTGCACGCCAGCGTACAACTGAATAGCGCAGCGGCCTGGCTGGGTGAAGCGGTACTGCCACACTTCGCCACCGGCGAAGCCCGCCATCCAGTCGGCCTGGCGCTGGCCTGCGCCATCACCCTGGTACCGGCACTGCCCCAGAGGCTGACGGGCAACCTGTGGCAGCAATGGTTGCGTGACAAGGTTGCGCTGGTTGACGCCCGGCAGGCTCCTTCCGGGGCGGATACACCATTGCCGTTTCCCGATCCCTTGCTGCATGTGTTCCCCGTCCACGCCCGGCGCTCGCCGATACGCGACGCAGGTGTGAGAGCGCTGTGGTTGTTCGTGCTGGCTGGCCTGGTCGCCTTGGCCAGCTCGGCCTGGCAGAACAACCTGCTCATGCGCCAGGTCAGTGATGACCTGCGTCGTTACACGTCTATTCCCCCGTCGCAACATCGTGACCGGCCCGAATTTGCCCTGCGGGAAGAGGCAATAACGGTGCTGCGCCAGGACGCCCTGCGACTGGACAGCTACTACCGCCAAGGCGCACCCCTGGCGCTAGGCCTGGGCCTGTATCACGGCGAACCCCTGCGGGCGCAGCTGCTGGCGACGATTGCCAGTCACCGTCAGCCGTTGGCGGCCCCAATGCCGGCGGGGATCTCCAATCCCGTGCGTCTGGACAGCCTGTCACTGTTCAGTACCGGCAGCGCCCAGCTCAAGCCTGACTCGACCAAAGTGCTGATCAATGCCCTGGTCGATATCAAAGCCCAGTCAGGCTGGCTGATCGTCATTACCGGGCATACCGATGCCACTGGCAACGCCGATCTGAACCTCAAGCTGTCCCGCGCCCGAGCGGCCGCGGTGCATGACTGGATGCATCGCATGGGCGGTATCCCCGACAACTGCTTCGCTGTCCAGGGCTTTGGCGCCAGCCAGCCGATCGCCAGCAATGACACCGAGGCCGGACGCACGGCCAACCGGCGCGTCGATATCCGTCTGGTGCCGGAAGTGGGGGCCTGTGCGCTGCCCACTGCCGGGCCGGACAGACAACCCCCTGTCGCAATCAGCGGCATTCATTTTTGAGAAAAGGAGCTTCACATGGCAATTCCGATTTACCTGTGGCTGGTAGTAGATGACGCCGGCCAGGAGATCGCAGGTTCGGTGGATGTGCACGGACGCGAGGGTAGCATCGAGGTGCTAGCCCAGGACCATAGCCTGTACATCCCCACCGACAACAACACCGGCAAGCTGACCGGCACACGGGTTCACGCTCCGTTCCAGTTCACCAAGGCAATCGATGCCTCCAGCCCCTACCTGTACAAGGCGGTGGCCACCGGGCAGACCCTCAAGTTCGCCGAATTCAAGTGGTACCGCGTCAACCACGGAGGCGAGGAAGCCGAGTACTTCATCACCACGCTGGAAAACGTCAAAGTGGTGAAAGTTGCGTCGAAAATGCACGACATCAAGGACCCGACCAAGGAGAAGCACAGCCACCTGGAACAGGTTGAGCTGCGCTACGAGAAGATCACCTGGACCTACAAGGACGGCTACATCACCCACTCCGATTCGTGGAACGAGCGCCCGAGCGCTTGACGTGAGAGAGCCAGCAGACGGGCCTCTGTCTGCTGGTCCCGGTGTGCCGGGTTGAGCGTCCGTTCGCGGGCGTTCAACCCGACACATCGCCCCGCCGCTTGCACAACCGGCTACGCGCCGAGAATCCAGAACAAGGACGCACCCCCATGGCACAGAGTTCCGCTCGTTTGCTTCGCCGCCTCAATCCCTACTGCGTCCAGGCGCTGAGTGCGGCGGCTTCGCTGTGCCAAAGCCGCGCCCATGCACAGATCAGCATCGAACACTGGCTGCTCAAACTGCTGGAGCAAGGCGAGGGCGATCTGACCCTCATCGCGCGCCGCTACGAATGGGATATGGACGCGATCTGGCGTGGGTTGCTCGACCATCTCGACAGCCTGCCGCGCAGTGTGCAGAGCAAGCCGCAGTTGTGTGACAAGTTGCAACAACTGATCAAGAATGCCTGGCTGCGTGCATCGCTGGACGACAACAACGACAACCTGCGTTCAGTACACCTGCTCGGCGCGCTGCTGGAGACTCCCAGTCTGTTGGCATGCGAAGCGGCCTGGCCGCTGCTGAGTCTCAGAACTACTCAGCTGCAGCATTTGCTCCCGTTGCTCGATCAACACTCCGAAGAACGTCCACAGGTGCAGCAACAAACTGCCCTGGGCCAAATAGAAGCGACGCCCCTCGCTACTCCGCCATCCAGCGCCGACCGACACGCTGCTTTGCAGGCCGTGCTGGACAAATTCACCCAGGACCTCACCGCCAAGGCCGGGGCAGGGCGGATCGACCCGGTGTTCGGCCGAGACGATGAAATCCGTCAGGTCATCGATATCCTCAGTCGCCGCCGCAAAAACAACCCACTCCTGGTCGGCGAACCCGGGGTGGGCAAAACCGCCCTGGTCGAAGGCCTGGCGTTGCGCATCGCGCAGGGCAATGTCCCGGACAGCCTCAAAGCGGTCAGCGTGCGCACCCTCGACCTGGGGTTGTTGCAAGCGGGCGCCGGGGTCAAAGGCGAATTCGAACAACGCCTGAAAAACGTCATCGATGCCGTGCAGCAGTCAGCAAACCCGGTGCTGCTGTTTATCGACGAAGCCCATACCTTGATCGGAGCCGGCAACCAGGCGGGCGGTGCCGACGCGGCGAATCTGCTCAAGCCCGCTTTGGCCCGCGGCGAGTTGCGCACCATCGCCGCCACCACCTGGAGCGAATACAAACAGTACTTCGAGCGCGATGCGGCCCTGGAGCGGCGCTTCCAGAGGGTCAAGGTCGACGAGCCGGACGACGCCAACGCCAGCCTGATGTTGCGCGGCCTCAAGGCTCGTTACGCCAGCCACCATGGCGTGCACATCCAGGATGCGGCAGTACAGGCCGCGGTCAGCCTGTCGCGGCGCTACCTGACCGGGCGCCAACTGCCGGACAAAGCCGTCGACCTGCTCGACACCGCCAGCGCGCGAGTGCGCATGAGCCTGGATTGCGAACCGCAGGTGCTGGTCCGACTCAAGGCTCGCCAGGCCGCCCTGGAACTGGAGCGCCAGGCCCTGGAAGAGGACCGGCAACTGAGCGGCAGCCGTGCCAGCGAGCGTCTGACGCTGATCGCTGCGCAACTCGCCGAACTGCATCTCCAGCAAATCGATCTGGAGCAGCAATACCGCTACGAACTCGACTTGACCCAGCAACTGCTCGCCGCACGCCAGGCTGAACCAGCACGAATGGACGCTTGCGTGGAGCTGCAACGACAGCTGACCAAGGCCCAAGGCAATCAGCCATTGCTGTCCCTCGACGTCAACGCCCACAGCGTGGCCGAAGTGCTCGCCGACTGGACCGGGGTGCCGCTGGGCAGCCTGCTCAAGGACGAACAAGCCAACCTGCTGGCGCTGGAACAGCAATTGGCTGAGCGTGTCATAGGCCAGGACCACGCCCTCAGCGCCCTGGCCCAGCGTCTGCGCGCGGCCAAGACCGGCCTGACTGAAGAAAAGGCCCCACTGGGGGTTTTCCTGCTGGTGGGCACCAGCGGCGTCGGCAAGACCGAAACCGCCCTGGCCCTGGCCGACTGCCTGTTCGGTGGCGAGAAGTCGCTGATCACCCTCAACCTTTCCGAATACCAGGAAGCCCACACCGTCAGCCAACTCAAAGGCTCGCCCCCTGGCTACGTCGGTTACGGCCAGGGTGGCGTGCTCACCGAAGCGGTGCGGCAACGGCCCTACAGTGTCGTACTGCTCGACGAAGTAGAGAAGGCCCATCGCGACGTACTCAACCTGTTTTACCAGGTCTTCGATCGCGGCTTCATGCGCGATGGTGAAGGGCGCGAAATCGACTTTCGCAACACCGTCATCCTTATGACCTCCAACCTTGGCAGCGACCCACTGCAAGCCTGTCTGCAGGAGCAGCCCGACGCGCCGGACAGCACCTTGCACGAACTACTGCGGCCGATCCTGCGCGAGCACTTCCAGCCGGCCCTGCTGGCGCGCTTTCAGACCCTGATCTACCGCCCGCTGGCCGCCTGCGCACTCAAGGGCATCGTCGCCCTCAAACTTGCCCAGGTCGCCAGGTGCCTGCAGCGCCACTACGGCCTGGACTGCCAGATCGACCACCACCTCAGCGATGCCCTGGTTGCCGCCTGCCTGCTGCCCGACAGCGGCGCGCGCAACATCGACAGCCTGCTCAACCAACAGATCCTCCCGGTGCTCAGCCAACAACTGCTGCAACGCCAGGCAGCCCGGCAGAAAACCCACGGCGTGACCCTGGGCTACAGCGACGATGAAGGCGTCAGCCTGCACTTTACCGATGCGCAGGAGGCCTGAACATGTCCAGCCAATTACGCACCTTCTTCGACCACTGCCGGCACACCCTCTGGGTCCGCAATGTCGACGCAGCGCTCGACGTCCTGACCTTCCACGGCGAAGAAGGCCTGAGCCAACCGTTCCACTACCGCGTGGAATTCACCTGCCCCGAGCACGACCTGGCCGCCGACCAGCTGCTCGGCAAGGACGCCCGTTTCAGCCTGCACGCCGTACCGCAAAAGCTGCC
>NZ_CABVHQ010000064.1 GCF_902497895.1 Pseudomonas fluorescens | reverse complement strand
CTGTCGCTGGCCTACAGCCCCGGTGTAGCCGAACCAGTCCGCGAAATTGCCCGCGACCCTGAACTCGCCTACAAGTACACCGGCAAGGGCAATCTGGTTGCAGTGATTTCCGATGGCACCGCGATTCTCGGCCTGGGTAACCTCGGTCCATTGGCTTCCAAGCCGGTCATGGAAGGTAAGGGCGTGCTGTTCAAGCGCTTCGCCGGTATCGACGTGTTCGACATCGAAGTCGACTCCGAAAGCCCGCAAGCCTTCATCGATACCGTCAAGCGCATCTCGATCACCTTCGGTGGCATCAACCTGGAAGACATCAAGGCGCCAGAGTGCTTTGAAATCGAACGCGCTCTGATCGAGCAGTGCGATATTCCGGTGTTCCACGATGACCAGCATGGCACCGCGATCGTGACCGCTGCCGGCATGATCAATGCCCTGGAAATCGCTGGCAAAACCCTGCCAGAAGCCAAGATCGTCTGCCTGGGTGCTGGTGCTGCCGCTATCTCCTGCATGAAGTTGCTGGTGAGCATGGGCGCGAAGATCGAAAACATCTTCATGGTTGACCGTACCGGTGTGATTCACTCCGGCCGTGAAGACCTGAACCAGTACAAGGAAGTCTTCGCTCACTCGACTGAAAAACGCACCCTGTCTGACGCACTGCAAGGTGCTGACGTGTTCGTCGGTCTGTCTGGTCCGAACCTGCTGAGCGCAGAAAACCTGCTGCTTATGGCGGCTAATCCGATCGTTTTCGCTTGCTCGAACCCGGACCCGGAAATCTCCCCGGAACTGGCTCACGCAACCCGCAACGACGTGATCATGGCCACCGGTCGTTCGGATTACCCGAACCAGGTCAACAACGTACTGGGCTTCCCGTTCATCTTCCGTGGTGCTCTGGACGTTCGCGCCAAGCGCATCAACGAAGAAATGAAAGTGGCTGCGGCCAACGCCCTGCGTGAACTGGCCAAACTGCGAGTGCCACAGGACGTCTGCGACGCCTACGGTGGCATCCAGCTGGAATTCGGCCGTGAGTACATCATCCCGAAACCAATGGACGCTCGCCTGATCACCGTGATCTCCGACGCCGTGGCCAAGGCCGCGATCGAGAGCGGCGTGGCAACCCTGCCGTATCCGAAGAACTACCCGCTGAAAAGCGTGGATGACGTGTTTAACGGTTAAGTAGCAGACCCATTAAAAAAACCGGCCATTACAGACTGTGTGAAAACCTAGCAATCTGCTCTCCGGTTAAAGAAAATGCCCGTATCGCAAGGTACGGGCATTTTTCTTATGCGTTATCGCTCCTCGTGCTGAAGCCGCGGATCGTGATGATCAATTTACCATGGATTTATGGCGCAAATTTGGCGACATGGGGCTTTTGGGTTTGACGGTTGACGAGTGTTACGGCGGATCCGGGATGGGGTATCTGCACTGTCCTTGCGAAGCTCTTTAGCGAAGTGGAATGCTTGAAATTAGCGAGCTTGGCTGAAGAGGAAGTTACCCTGGCTGCGACGATCAAGCCATTGTCTGTGAATGGCTGATGTCCTACCGCGAGAGCGGATCCAGAAGCGCTGGACCGCTCTACTTGTGGGCCAACTTCAGCCTGCGTCCCGCTCGGCCTGCAGCGCAAACCATTGCATGATCAGCGAGCACGCCGGATGAGCGGCGGCCGAGGGTTGCGGGCACAGCGAATAGACTCCTCTGGTTTTCAAGGGTTGGCCGAACGGGACGATGAGCACACCGCGATCGATAGACTCCTCTGCCAGGGTCATGTCGGTCATGGCCACCCCCAGGCCTCGCGCGGCTGCATCGAGCGCCAATTCGTCGAGGTTGAAGGGTATGTGTCGGTAGTTCTCCAGCGAATTACCGCCATTGGCTGCCAGCCAATCAATCCAGGCTTGTTTGTCCGCCGAACGATGGAGCAGGGGAAAGCGGACCAGATCGTCCACCGAATCCAGTGGATGGATTGAGTTGCCCAGGCCGGGGGCGCACACCGGAACCAGGGCTTCCTCGAACAGGGTCAGGCAGGCTGGATCGCTGGACGGTTCGGCTAGGTAGAGGATGTAGGCGTCGCTGTCGCTGGCCGGCTCGACGACCTCAGTGGCAACGGTCTCGATCGACAGGGAAATTTCCGGGTGACGGCGGTAGAAGTCGCTGAGCTTGGGCAGCAACCATCGAACCGCCAGCGACACATGCATGCGTATGCGAAATGGGCGTTTCTGCGGAGAAAGTCGATCCTCGAGGGTTTTCAATTGCTCCAGGATGCTTCGAGCGCTGCCAAGCACCTGTTCACCCTCTGGGGTCAGTCGAATGCTGCGGCTGCTTCTGACGAACATAGGCACGCCGAAGTGACTCTCCAACTGCTGAATTTTTCGGCTCACGGCACTTTGGGTCAGGCAGAGCTTTTGCGCAGCTTGGGTGAAGCTGCCCGAATCGGAGACCTCCACCAGTGCCTGCAAAGCCTGCAGAGAGGGGACGTGGCGAATTTTATCCATGCGTTTCCAGAATATCTCGATGATTTTATAACGTTGGTCGTATTACTACAGACCTTATAGATTCTAGCTCTAGCTACCGTCATCTCAAACCACTTATGCGATTTATGCATGTGCTTCTGTGAATGGATGCGGCTCGCGGAACGACAGTCAAATGAGGTGACCCATGGAAAATGTATGTGGCTGGATTGCGCAAGCTGGAAACTCATCAGTTCGTGATCGCCTGAGCGGCGCGCAAAAAGCCGATTGGCTGGTCATCGGCGCTGGTATCACCGGCCTTTGTGCCGCTCATACGCTCGCGCAAATGCATCCTCAGGCACGCATCGTGATCGTCGACAGACAGCGAGCGGCGCGGGGGGCTTCGGCGCGCAATTCAGGGTTCGTGGTGGGCCACGAACATCCAGGCACTGATGAGCTTTCAGGTCATCGGGGGTTTGCCGGGTATGAAATGGATACCTCGATTTCACGTGCCGCCAGCGCGGAGGTACGCCAGCGTATCGGGCGCCATTGCATCGAGTGCGACTTCAGGGACTCCGGCTATTTCTTTGCTGTCAGCGACCCAGGGAAGCTGACCCATGTCGAGGCAAAACTCGAGACGCTAAAAGCCGTCGGTGCCTCTGCGCAATTTCTGCAAGGCGAACAGCTTTTCAAAAAGCTGGGAACCCGGCATTACCAGGCCGCGATCTGGTGTGGCAACGGCAACGCATTGCTGCAACCGGCGAAATACGTGAAGGGCTTGCTGGATGCGCTGCCGGAAAATGTGATCCTCTACGAGAACACCGATATCACCGGCCTGGAGCGCTTGGGCAAAGGGCGCATTCGGGCTAACGGCATCGATGCAAGCATTGAGGCGAAGCAGGTGCTGGTATGCCTGAACGCTTTCATCCCACGTGCGGGGATCGATGACAGCGCAACGTTCCCGATGGAACTCAGCGCCAGCCTCACGCGGCCGCTCAGCAACGAGGAGTTCCGTGCCATCGGTGGTGTGGAGCCTTGGGGCGTGCTGTCCACCCGACCACTCGGCGCCACGGTGCGATTGACCCCGGATCGTCGAGTGATGATCCGCAACACGGCGGAATACCGTTCTCGGGATTTGTCCAACAGTGAACTCCTGCACCGGCGAAAACACCATGTGCTGGGCTTGCAGCGACGTTTTCCGTGGTTGACCGAACAGGATATTCAATACACCTGGACCGGGCATCTGAGCGCCTCACGCTCCGGACAACCTTATTTTGCCAAGGTTGAAGAGGGGCTGTTTGCCGTGGCCGGATGCAATGGTTCAGGCGTTGCGCGCGGCACCCTGTGGGGGCGCCTGCTCGCCGAACTGGCATCGGGTGCCGACTCGCCAATATTGCAGTCGGTCATGCACAGGGCTCAGCCCGGCTGGCTCCCGCCCCGACCATTACTCGACATCGGTGCCATGCTGCGGATGCGCGTGGAGGCAGTCAGGGCCAGGACAGAAATCTAGAACGCCGCAAAAGAATAAGAATCCAGAAAGCCACAAAAGAACAAAAGCTCCTCAAAAAAGGTGATTGAACATGCACGTCAACAAAATTTCCCTGGTGTTATTGCTCACTACGTTTTCGGCAGCCACCTATGCTGGCGAAGTCGTCAATGTTTCCAACTGGAACGGCTACATCGCCGACGATACCTTGACCACTTTCACCAAGGAAACCGGGATCAAGGCGACTTACGACATTCACGACAGCAACGAAGTCCTGGAATCCAAGTTGATGACGGGTAATACCGGTTATGACGTGGTCAGTCCTTCAAACCATTTTCTGTCCAGATTGATCAAGGCAGGGGCTATTCAGAAGCTTGACAAAAGTCAGCTACCCAACTGGAAGAATCTTGACCCGGCGTTGCTGAAAAAACTCGAGGTCAATGATCCAGGCAACCAGTACGGTTATCCATACATGTGGGGCACTGCGGGTATTGGCTACAACGTAGAGAAAATCAAGGCGATATTCGGTAACACCGATGTCACCCGTTCCTGGAGCCTGTTTTTTGATGAGAACAACATCAAGAAACTGAGCGAGTGTGGCGTGGCGATTATCGACAACCCTACGCAGATCCTGCCGATCACCCTCAACTATCTGGGGCTGCCACCTCACAGCCACGAGCCTGCGGATTACAAAAAAGCCGAGCAGGCGTTGCTCAAGATCAGACCCTACGTCCAGTATTTCCATGCCTCCAAGTACATCAGCGACCTGGCCAATGGCAATGTCTGCGCGGTGATTGGTTTCAACGGCGACGTGGTGCAAGCAGCTGCCAGTGCCAAGGAAGCCAAAAACGGAATCGACATCGCCTATTCGATTCCTGATGAGGGTTCGACCCTTTGGCTCGACATGGTGGTCATGCCCAGGAGCGCGCCGCACGAGAAGAATGGCTATACCTATATGAACTACCTGCTTGAGCCGAAGGTCATTGCCAACATCAGCAACAGCATCCATTACGCCAACCCCAACAGTGCGGCGGATGAGTACGTCACTCCGTCCGTTAAGCAGGACCTGGCGATTTACCCAGAGAAAAGTGTCATGGACAAGTTGTTCACCGTTGAGGATCTCCCGGCTGCCATCGCACGGCTGAGTACTCGCCTGTGGACCAAGTTGAAAACCAATACCTGACGACAGTTGCACCGTCCTTGGGTTGCGGTGGCGCAGCCCATGCGCCTGCGCGCGCTACCGTTGAATCGCGTCTGGCCGCCCCCGGACATGCTGGTGGAATTCACCGTCGTCGCGGCGGGCTGATCGCTAGCTGTTCATGGAGTCGACAGGCGGCACCGGTCGACTCCATACGGACGCTCGGAACCTGTCTACCAGGCCCAGGACAATTCAGCACGCGGTGCTAGACTTTCAGATTGATCAGCCCCTGGGGAGACAGTCGATCAACCTGCACCTATGGTGCGATGAGCAGAAACCAGAGGTTCGACATGACTACTGACCCGTTAGATAAAGAACTCATCAACGTGGTGGTCCGCAATTATGTGGAGGGCATGGTATTCGCAGACGAGGTATTGCTGCGGCAGGCCTTTCACCCATCCTGTCGCATTATTGGCCACTACCATAAAGAGCTTGATTGGTTATCCCTTGATGAATTTATCGGAGCCATCAAGGCCGAAGGCCCGGCTGCAAAAAAGGTAAAGCCCTTCTGGGAGATTATTGATCTGGACATAACCGGTGATGCCGCAGCGGTAAAAATCATTGATGATTATATCGGGATGAGATTTACAGATTACCTGTCGCTATTGAAAGTTGATCATCGCTGGATGATCGTCAATAAGCTTTATTATTGCCATGAGTAGAGGGGGCTGATCCTCCAGTTAGTCCTATCGAGAGGCGGGTATGGCCGAAGAACAAGCGACCCGATTCAAAGGACGAAATCTGACTGCGGAACACGTCGCTTGTGTTGAGCGGTTCGAGCCCGATCCTGGACCCGAGCCGGGCACGAACGAACACACCCAGGCAGAGTTTGACGCGATGGTGGAGGCGCTTTTACTTGAATACCAACCGGAAGATCTTTGGGTCTTTGCTTATGGCTCACTGATCTGGAATCCGGAGTTCGAGGTTGTGGAGAGCCGTAGCGCCACCGCTTATGGCTGGCATCGGTCGTTCTGCCTGAAGCTGACTCGCTGGCGCGGCACACGCGAGTTGCCTGCCCT
This sequence comes from Pseudomonas fluorescens, assembly GCF_902497895.1. Lineage (GTDB taxonomy): Bacteria > Pseudomonadota > Gammaproteobacteria > Pseudomonadales > Pseudomonadaceae > Aquipseudomonas > Aquipseudomonas fluorescens_BP. The sequence goes on along the minus strand of NZ_CABVHQ010000064.1, from coordinate 27,192 downwards.
GATGCTGGCCCTCGACCGAGGCGGAAGCTGCAACGGGTTGGCCTACCGGCTTCCAGCGCAAGACCACTTCAAACAACTGGGACTGTTAATGTTCCGGGAAATTGACGCAAACCCACCGACCAATGTTCCCCGCTGGATTTCGGTTAAAACCGAGTCCGGGATAGTGCGTGCCTTGGCCTTTGTCGCAGCACGCGACGGAATGGCCTATGCAGGCAAATTGCCCATGGAAAAGGTTGCACATGTATTGGCTCGCGCAGCCGGGCACTGGGGGTCGTCAGCCCAATACTTATTCCGGACTGTGACAATGCTCAAAGAGTATGGCATTCGTGACCGTAATCTGTGGCGGATACAAAGCCTGGTCGCACAGGAGATCGAAGAATCCTTGTCCGCTGCGAAGAAGATTTAGAACAGCTTCAGGGTGAAGGGCAGGGTGGGATGGAAATATCCTCTGAAATTCGCTCGAACCGACCGCCAGCGGCCACAGGCTGTTGGCGGTCCGGTTGAGCAAAGGATTTACCCACTGTCTGACCAAAATCCAGGGCGATGGCAACCATCACTGGCGTTTCAGTCCATCGCGCCAGGTAATGGCTTCGAGTTCGACCCGGACCGCGTCCTCGATGGCAATCACCGGGCGCGCCTGGAATTCAAACGCAGGAAACGTCGAGCACACTTTATGAACCACCACCGGATCGTCGCAGTCCACCAGCATGTATCCACCCCATTCACCCACGCGCACGACAAACACCTCGATCTTGAAATTGTCCGGTGCTTTCCATTGACTGAACACTTCAAGGATCCGTTTCTGCGCATTCTCGTACTCCGCAGGCGAACCTTGTGGGCGTTCGAACCAGCTGATCATGTACTTCATTGCCATCCTCCTCTCTATTGCATTGATGCCCTCGAAACGACTACGGCTTGAACTGGCTATCTGGACACCCAGTGGTGCATCACACCCGGACAAACAGCGCATTTCAAGGCGGTAGCGCATGTTGCCTTGAGAATGTTATCCGCCAAGCCCGTTAAATCTGCCAGTGTTTGGTTGGTTAGCAGATCTGAAGCTGTAAACTGGGCCGTGCAAAAGGCATTACCTCATTGAATGCCCCAGCGGGCTTGGCTGACTGAGCCCGCTGACGATGTCGGGCCGCCCGCCCCATACACGAACGCCTCCTTACCACCTCAAGCAAGAGATCCCCATGGCGAACCACGACCTCACTTTCCTCCCTGACCCTGACCCGGAATCCATTTCCTCCGACGTCGCCGGTATCAATGGCCTGCTGGTCTCCACTCAGATCCCCACCCGCGCCGACGGCAGCCTGGAGCTGGGCGATATCGTCCTGCAGAGCGAGTGCACCTTGCAGGCGCTCAAGGTAGCGCTGGAGCGCGCCGGCAGTTCCATGGACCGGGTCCTGCATCTGACCATCTACCTCACCGACATGGCCGACCGCGCCGCCTTCAACGAGGTCTACCAGCGCTTCTTCACCAAGCCCTGGCCGGTTCGCGCCGCCGTTGGCGTGGCCGCCCTGGCGGTCGAAGGCATGCGCGTGGAAATCACCGCGATGGCGGCCAAGGGCTGAGTCCGTCGTCCCGCTGGCGGGGATGGACTACCAGTTGGAAGCCGCGGGGCTTTATCAGTGTGGAGTGATGCTCAAACAGGCGCCTGTGGGGGCGGTGGTGTTTTCCAGTGTGTCGTTGAGCGATTATTGATACAAAAAGAGATCCTCGGCAGAGTCCACTTCTCCCCATTCTCCGGTGTACGCAAAGGCCTGTATCGGGACCCGCCCCGCATCAATGACTTGCTGAAGGGTGTTCGTCATATGCACTTTGTCACACTGTTCCGGGGTTAATGCTGAGCGAAGCCGAACTACTTCTGCCCAACCCTCAGGCGTGAAGCGCAAGAGCCCCATGTATTGTCCCTGAATATCGTCTACTGATTTCGGTTTGTTGCCGATTTCGGCCAAGGTGTTAGCAGATGTAAGGCGGAACGTTTCGGCATCCAATAATGGATCGCCAAAACGCTGTGTCCAGAGCCCCAGCCAATTCGGGTCATAGGTGACTGCCAGGGAAGCCTTGCATTTCATCAACGACTGGACCGCTGCGGGACTGTAGAAGATGTCGGAATAACTCACGATGCACGGTTCTTGCTGCAGCCAGGCTTCAGCACACGCCAATGACGACACCATGTTGGTTTGCGCCCAGCGTGAATTATGGAATTCAATCAACCCTTGGTCTGCCAACAACTCGCGTTTGTAGCCAGTAACGATGGCTATCTTGCAAATGCCTGCATCGCGCAGTGCCTCAAACTGCCACTCCAGCAGTGTCTTGCCTCGCAACTCGACCATGCACTTCGGACGTTCATCCGTGAGGCTTTTCATGCGGCTGCCACGTCCGGCAGCCAAAATAATGGCATTCACAACACTTCTACCTCATGAAATTTCAAATGGAAGTTGTCTCGGCGAGTTGAGCTCCAAGTGCCACTTGCTCAGTCAGAAACACAGTCCGAATAGCCTGTTAAAGCCGTTTTATTCACCGAACAACTGCTTCAATCGATGAACGTCGTGTGATGCAAACACGTCCTCTCTCTCCGGGTGCCACATCCAGCCTTCCCAGGGCAGGCTGAGGTGTCGGATGGCTTCGATTTCTCCATCTTCACTGCGCGCCAAGACCTCAAATTCTTCCGGACAACAGGCAAGAGCAAAACCGTGATAACTGTTCACCTCGGCAACAATCTGTCCTGACAATTTATGCCGGGCTCGCACATGACCTGTAACCGATTTTAGCTCGCCGCCTGACCAGTGCGCGATCATCTGCATTCCCCGGCAAATTCCGAGTACTGGCAGGCTGTGGGATCGTGCATGGTCAAGCAATCTGCTTTCGGTCAGGTCGCGTGCCGAACACTGGCCGATGTCATTCCCTCCCGAAAGCACTATGGCCTGTGGCGATACCTTGTTCAGCCAGTCATGCAGGGCATCATGAATCAGCCCCCCATCGAGTGTTTGCAGACACAACCCGTTAGGTACCGACACCGGCAAAAAGCCGGCGGCCAGAAGAAAAGTGATCAGACGCTGGTCGAGCGCATCACGGCTTTCGCCGCGCTCAGGAAACACGTCCACACGCTGGCTGATGGCAACAACCTTCATGCCAGCATCTCCACCCAGCGCCCGGGACAGTCCAGGTGTAAGCGTTGAGCCGCCGACCAGCGGCGATAGAGCACTTCACCGGCACCGATAACCGCTGGCAGGCCAAGTTCGCCGGCTCGAATCGCCATGTGTGAGTTGGCGCCGCCCCAAGCTGTTATCAACCCGGCAATCGGGTAGGCAAACAACCAGTCAAACCCCGGGTCCGCATTGGGAATGCAGACAATCGCCCCGGCGAGCCTTTCTCGGTCATCACTGCCCACCACGGGAGCTGTCACCTGTTTCTGGGTGATGAAGTTGGGGGCTGTTTCCGGCCATTCGAAGGACCAGACATCCTCAGGGCGGACAATCACCGGCGGCAGCGATATCTTGAGGGTTTTTTCGTAGCGGGCCTTGCCCTGTTCAATGCTGCGTAACAGCACATCCTTGGGGTCGACTGCCGCAATGTGCAGTTCCTTGAAGGCATTGATGTCGCAATAGGCGATGTCTTCGCGGCCAATGCCGTGCTGGGCGCCCACTTCGGCAATCAATGCCAAGGCATCCGATAAATTGCGGGTGAAGTGGAACTTGGCCAGCTCACGCAGTTCGATTCCCGCTTGCATGAAGTCCAGTAAGCCGACCGGATCAGGCTGCAAGCCGTGTTCTTCCAATTGCTTCACGATTGCGCGCATCTGTGGAAGGGTCAGCGAAAAGGGTTTTACCGGTTCCGGAGCGGATGGACGCTGAGTCCAGTCGAAGTAGAGTTCCGGCGCTTCATCGTAACGGGGCGAAAGGATGTCGTAGGTGCCCGGGCGCAAGTGGCCGTAGCGCGCGAGGAACGTCGCCTTGTCCAGTATTGCTCGGTCACGTGCTAACTGGCCGCTGACGGTTGAGACGCCACCCATGAAGCAATCGTAGTCAGCCTGCGAGAACACGCCCACCGTCACCAGAGATTTAAGCATCTGCACCGCGACGAAGCCGGCACGCGCCAGACCGGCGAATGGCAGGGTGCCATAGCGTTTGGCATCCTCCAGCAGCCAGTAAATCCGCTCCAGTGGGTCGGCATTGGATGCCAACAACTCTTCGCGTCGCGCATTGAGTATGTCGAGCTTATTGGCATCAGCGCGCCATAAGCCGTCCTTGGGATGAACGATGCGGTTGGTCAGCTTGCGCAAACTGGTGCTGATGGCCTCCAGCTCGTGCTCCAGGAAACCGGCACTGGCCAAACGCTCCAATCGCTGCGATAAATCCAGTGTGTAGCACGAGAATACAATCTCGAACTCCACCTTATCGTGCAGCGTCGGTTCGGTCAGCAGCCGATCGATATAGTGATCGACCAGCCGCCCGGCCAGCCCCTCATCGAGGTCTGCTGGAATGAAAGAGTTAAACGACAAGCGCACATCGATGTATGGCAACCCAAAGAAATGCGGCATCAGCGGGAAGCTGCGCAAGTTGCGGTAGCCATAGTTATGGCGCTGGTAAGCCCAGATTGAGTCAGTCACCAAATCCCGGTACAGCGAGAGCGCGAGCGGTTTGGGACGGATGCCGATAATCTCGGCCGGATTCCAGTCCGGCATCACGCCATAGACAGTACGCTGGCCCATCAGAAATGGGTGCGGCTGCATGCCCCGCGCCACCTTGCGCTGAATACTATCCAGCCGAGCGGCCTGGTCTGTTTCAGATTCGGGACGTGTCGGCAAAATCAATGGCCGGGCCTGTAACAGCCACAGTACCTCGCCTGCTGCTTCGAGCGTGACAGCGAACTCGCAATCAACCGGGGCGCCATCGAACAACGCCAGCAACTCTTCGAGCAAGGCAATGATGGGGGCGAGGCTTGGCGGTGGTGGCACTTCGCTGCGTGCCGCCTGCTGCCACAACCGACCGCCCATGCCGCTGGTGATAGATGCGGTGTCACTGCCTTCCGACCAGTTCACCACACGATACGGCGCACAGGTATTCGGGTCGTGGGAAAAGGCAACGCCGGACCGAACCACATTTTCCAGCATCGGCTGAATCAGTACCTCGTCTGCCAGGTGTGCATCGCCATAACTTGCGATCACCCGTTCAATCGCCGATCCCAATTCTGCTTCATTGACATCAGGGATCGAGAGAAAAGCCCCCGCGCAGGAAGCTTGCGCGCCATCCTCTCGCAGACAGCTAGAGCGCACGATCCACGGCCCGTCTCCTAATCGTCCCCGGATATCACGAAAACAGGCGTGCCGCCCCATCTTCCATTCCCTCACGGTGAACGACAGCAAGGGAGCAATGAGAGCCGACCTGAGTCGCTCCTGAAGGCCGATCAATGTGCCGGCTTTGGTAGAGAAATGCAGCGACATCGGCATTATCTCAACTGAGAAACCCAGATATTGGTCGAGTACGGAATCTGGATCGAGGCCGTATCAAGGCTTCTCAGATAGTCATCGATTGCGCTAATTACCTCATGGAATTTCGCACCGGCTTGACGCTCCAGTGTCGCGTGGGAAAACCAGGCTTCCAGACATTCTTCGATGGTTTGCTCATGAATGACACGCGCATCAAGATGAACAACAGGTCCGAAAAGCGCACTGGCGTCTATGACTGCGGTTTGATCTTCACGACGAGTACCATAGCCATAACCCTGTACCCGCTCTTTGATGATGGCTTCGATCCGGGCCTGGATAGGATCATCAAGATGACGATGATTCCACATACAGGCGAACCAGCCCCGAGGCTTGAGAATGCGCGCGGTTTCCGTGAGTGCCTGCTGGCGGTCGCAGACATTGAAGGAACTACCAAAGGTGACCATGTCGAACGCTTTGGATGTTTGCCCGGTAACTTCGCCGGTACCTTCATGCCAACGGACATTGGCCAGCTCGACGGTACGCTTAATACCATTGACTCTCATCGCATCATTCGGCTCCACGGCCACAACATCCAGACCACGAGCAGCCAGCATCATGGTCAGGTGTGCAACACCTGCTCCGACATCGCAAAACTTATCGCCTTTCTCGGCACCTGCAATCGAAAGCATCGCGTCGATCGCGGCATCGGCGTAGTCAGGACGTTTCAAATAAGCGTCGGCCAGGGTGGTGTAATCCCATTCGGTTTTCATACCAGCTTCCTTTTAAAAAAATGGTGGAGCAAGTTATCAGTCAACGTTTGTATTGAGCGGTGAGGATCGAACTCCACCACCCAGTCTGCCGCGTCCGGTTCATCAATCGATAAATCGAGCCCCGCGACATTGTGCAACTCGCCCGCATCGAACCGGCGATATATTCCCTTGGGATCCCGACGGCGCAGTTCTTCCACCGGCACCTTCAAATAAACCTCGAAATAACCAGGTAAGTGGACACGGTTCCAGGCATGAACTTCGCGGAACAGCGAAATCGTGGCGATCACTACTGTGTGTCCTTGCGCCGCAATGACTCTGCACAGATGGGCGTATTGCATGGCCAGCGCCAATCGCCCCTCACGCCCATGGTTTTGCGGATTGGCAGCTGTTGCGCGAAATACGTCGCGCAGTTCATCCCCGTCCAACATGACAACCGAGTGGCCATGGTGTCGAAGCCCGGCAGCGAACTCAAGGGCCAAAGTTGATTTGCCCGCACCCGACAGACCGGTAATCCACACTACTTGCCCGGCAAAGTCACCTTTCATATCGACCTGACTCATGTGCAGTTTAGAAGCGTTAGTTGCCTGAAATTCATGAGGGTTGCAGCACGCTTTGTTGATCCTCGATCTCACACTCGTTGACTGTTCCCAAAGAGTCGATCACGAAGTGGCAAAAACTGGATTCGTGCTTTTTCTGAACCAAATCTTGAAACACTTCATCCGGGTGATGTAGTTCGCTGTATTCTGAATCGTAGAATTTTTTATAGATAAGATAACTTTGCTCGGGGGTAAGTAATTCAAACCCAAGTAATAAATCTTTAATCTCATCGCCATCTTTGGCTATTGGCAGAAAACTGTCCATTTGTTCCAGCCAGGCCGTAACCATGGGGTGGCTCTCATTTGTTTCCGGAACATAATAAATTGGCAGTCTGCATGTATTTAGCATAAAGGAAACACCGCCGCTTGAGCCGTCGGTAATGACAGTATCACATTGTGGGTAGAATTCTTTACTGCTTCCTTTAGTATAATCTATTGAAATCCATTGATACTGAGAAAGCTGGTCACACATCTCCTTTACATACGGATGCTCAAAATCAGTCATATAGGGTCGCAAAATAAATTTTGCATGAGGAATCTGGGACTTGACTGCATTAATTACCACTTCCATGTTTTCATATAGAGTAGCGCCGCCCGGGCATATTCCTATTTGGGTCGGCAGAAGGCCTACTATATACTCCTTGGATGGTTGCAAAAGTTCAGGGGGAAATTTGATAGGTTCGGGGATTTTAATTGGCAGTGTACGTATTGCACTGGTTTTTCTAAGGTCCGAGCGAAGTGTCTTCCTGTTAGGTACTAGATGTAACGCGCTCCGGTCATGCCTGTAAAGCTGTAGACCTGCTTTAACCAGGTCAAAAAACGATCTGGATGAAGAAACAATCGCATCCCAATAGGATGTCAATTCGGAAAAATAGTACCGGTCCCTGACGGGCATGCCGACATTGCCGTGCGAAATAAAAATACCAAAATTTGAATCGTCAAGCAGTATCCCAACAAAGGCATCATTTGAGATAATTATTTGCGATTTTAACGTGGCGATAAAATCCAGTCCCACCTCCTTGACTGGATAACTCAGGGCCTGCTCTGCTTCGTGCGTACTTATACCGGCAATATTTGTTTGGAGTACTATACAGTTATATTTATAGCGAAGAGCATTTAGAGCTGGTAATAAGTATTCAAGATAAGTTTTTCCACCATTGTTGACGTTGCTGATCAAGTAAACGTTTTTCATAAATAAATGTGCACCTTCAAAGCTGTCCCAGGCAAGCCAGGCTTAGACCAAGTAAACGCACATAAGAGGGAGAGGCATTTGATCCTGCCCAGGCCGATCTCCCTTCAGCACGTGTACATCCTTATGGTGAAGCAAATCAGACTAAAATCTTATTACATTTCATTGAAAAATCAATAACAGAGCTTCGACTTTGGACGCACGAACCGCGCCACTATACCTCAAGCTGGCAAACCCTGCACTTGGCTACCATCGCTAGCACAAGGTTTCTGCTTCATTCCATTTCCGACCTCTTTAGCTTAGACATTCCTCACCAACAGCAAGAAAAACCATGGCAGAAATAGCACTGCGGCACATAGGCCTGATTGCTATTTACGTGCGTGATCGCCGGTACGGCTGAGATCGCAATTTGCCGGTCATGCCTTGTGAAACAGACACCTTTTTTGGGCTGATTTCTGTCTGATTCGACTTGCCGGTTTGGGTCCAGGCTGTGTAAAAACGTTTTAGAGAACGTTTGGTCGCTGGGATCGGAACAAAAATCGCGCGATTTACCACCGGTCAGCCAGCGGCAGAAACCCAGACTGAAAAAGTGGCGGACAATAAGTACCTGGAAGCCCACCGGAATGGTTCAACACCAAAGACAAAATCAAGCGGTAAACGCATTCAAGCCTAGATTGCCGGCCATTAGGCAATGGGGCCAATAAGCGATTGGTGCGTGTGGCGTCGCATGAAAGGATTCCACGCAGAGTAGGCAATGACGTGTCGATGAGCCGCAAGCGTCCATCGGTGCCCTTTGTCTCGCACGCACCGGCGCGCAGGGATCAGCAAGGTATGTTGGACGGACGCTAACCAGTGACCGCTTTTGGCCGATCGCTGCCTATCGCGACCGGCTGAAAACGACCCATAGCGGCCGCTGACAGCGCGCTGAATCAGGCAATGGAAGTGCAATTATTACTTCGCCATCGCCAACCTGAAGCCAGCGTCAGGCTGGTGCGTATGGGGGATAGTCCACATAACCCTTGGCGGTGCCACCGTAGTAGGTGTCACGATCTGGCGTCGTCAAAGGCCAGCCGTTTTTCAAGCGTGCGACCAAATCAGGATTGGCAATGAACGGTTGTCCAAAGGCTGCCAGGTCGATCAGCCCGGCGTCCACCAAGTCTTGGGCGCGCTCCAGTGTCATATCACCGGCGAGAATGAGAGCGGTTTCGCCCAATTGCGCTTTGCAGTGTGTCAGCAATTCTCGAAGAGCCTGCTCCTGCGCAGTAGAGCTTTCGTCCGCCAGGAAGAAGTGGGTCTGATCCATGACGTGGACATAGGCGATCCCACGCTTATTCATGCCTGCGCAGAGTGCAGAGTAGGTCTCGTCGATCTCGGGGTAGATCGGCATATCGAAAAGCTGCCCGTACGGAGAGATCCGGATACCCACCCTATCTGCACCAATTCTGGCGCAAACGGCATCCACCACTTCAAAAACGAAGCGCAGGCGGTCTTCCAGGCTTTTCGCCGAATAGCGGTCGCAGCGGTCATTGACCAATGGGTTGAGAAACTGCTCGATCAGGTAGCCGTTGGCGCCGTGGATTTCCACCCCATCGAAGCCGGCAGCAATTGCGTTCTGCGCAGCTTGCGCAAAGTCTTCAACGACTCGACCGACTTCCTCAGTAGTCAGAGGGCGTGGAGTCGACGTTGGGACAAATCCTGGTTCACCGCTCTGCGTGTATCCGAACGCGATCGCGCCTTGCGCAACTTTGCTCGTGGCACTGACGGGTGTTGTCCCATCGATCTGAATCGAAGTATGGGAAACACGTCCGACATGCCACAACTGAGCAAAGATTCTGCCGCCCACACTGTGGACGGAATCAGTGACCAGCTTCCAGCCCTGGATCTGTTCCTCGGTGTAAATCCCCGGGTTGAAGAGATAGCCCTGGCCCTCGCGGGAGATTGGGGTACCTTCGGATATGATCAGGCCGGCAGTGCCGCGCTGGGTGTAATGCAAGGCCACCTGTTCAGTTGCAATGTCCTCCGGTGCCCGTGAGCGGGTCATCGGTGCCATGACGAAGTGGTTGTTCAGCGTCAATCCGCTGAGATCATATTTGCCAAATAGGTCAATCATGAATCGGGGCCTCCAAGTGGGGTAAAGCATGTCTATGCATTGGCGCCATGGTAGGAGGTTGCCAAAACAGCCACAATCAAGCCTAAAAGCAAAACACTGTTGCTAGAATAGCAATTTGCGCGCTTATACTTGATTGATTTAGAGGCTCGAAGCGCGGTATCAGCTCAGCATTGGCTGGCCATCGCAGCCTCCTCGGCCCCCCTGAGGGAGACTTGTCATTGCATCTAAAAGCCCACAGATTCTTCGCGATGGTGGCCGTGACAGGCAGCTTTTCCGCGACAGCCCGCCACTTCCAGGTTCCAGCCTCATCGGTTTCACGCTTCATTGCGGCGCTCGAGCGTGAGATTGGACAACAGCTCCTGTATCGCAATACTCGCGCGGTGAAACTCACCGACGCGGGTGAGCGATATTACGTTCGGATCCGGGAAATCCTGGAATTGCTGGACGCAGCGGACGAAGAAGTCAGCGGTAAAGGTGGCGACGTTCGTGGCCTTGTACGGATCAACGCACCTATCGCTTTCGGCCATCTTCACATCGTGAAGCTCCTCAATGGTTTGTACCTGCTATACCCCGAATTGACGGTGGAGCTGACTGTCACCGATGCGTTCATTGATCCGGTCCAGGAGGGCGCCGATATCACATTCCGAGTAGGACATTTAGAGGACTCGGGTTTAATAGGACGTAAAATTTGCGACCAACGCTACGTGCTATGCGCAAGCGCGGAGTATGTGGAGAAATATGGAAAACCCAGGTCGCCGCAGGAACTCCGAAATCATTCCTGTCTGGTCTATAAGGGTACGGGCGGGGCGCAGCGCTGGTATTTTCGGCACCCTGAGAGCGAGACATTAGAAATCATCGATGTTCAGGGCCCGCTACGAAGCAACAACGCTGAGGTGCTTGTGGAAGCGGCACTGGCTGGAAGGGGCATCGTTTTCTTTCCTTCCTGGCTATTCAACAAAGAGAGCTTCAGGAAGAAAGAGTTGATCCGGCTTCTGCCCGAATGGGATGGGTCCGTGGAGGCGACGCCAAGTCAAATACATCTGTTATCACCCGAAAATCGGCTTCGCTCGCAAAAAGTGCGATTAGTTTGGGATTTCTTTCTTAACGCCATTGGCACGCCGCCCTACTGGGATGACATTCCTGGAGACTGCGACGCACATTGATACATCCATTCAATGACTGAAGACACTCGTCGTGGTAACGGTTCAAGTGCTGGATGCACCATCCAGCGTATTGCCTGCAATCATTATCGCGGTCACTCGGGCAACCCGGCCAGCCGCAGTCCATCCGCGAACCGCGCGAGATCCTCGGGCCGTTGGATGGGCAGCCAGTCCTTCAGGTGGGAGAGGCGCAACGATGGATCCAGCTCGTGCAGGCGCTGCATCGCCCGCTGCGCTTTGTCCATTCGTCCGCTGAGCGCATGACTGGCCGCCATCAGGGCAACCGGCACCAGGAGGCAGGGCAGGTTTCCCAGGGCTTTTTCCGCCCAGGCCGAAGCGGCGTCGAAGTGCCCGGCGAAGAAATGCGCGAGCGCCATCCCGACCTGCATCCTGAACATTTCCGGATCCAGCGGACTCAAGCGAGTGGCATGCGCCAAATGCTCAATCGCTTCGTCTGTTTCACCGCGCAGAGCGCGCAGGATACCGCCCAGGTACCAGGCGGGGGCGAGGTTGGGATTGAGCAGGCGTGCCCGGTCGAGCAGGGCAATGCCGCCATCGACATCGCCGGCGAGATGGGCAAGTGCATGTCCGCCTCGCGTCAGCGCCACCGCATCATCCCGGCCGAGCTCCACCGCCAGACGCGCGAGCCGCGCGCCCTCGGCGATCTCTCGAGTCCGATCGCTCATCCAGCCATTTATCTTGCGCCAGAAGTGGCACCAGGCCGCCATGCCATAGGCCGATGCAAATTCCGGATCGAGTTCGATAGCCTTGTAGAACAACGGCAGCGCCTCCTCGATGGCTTCGCGGGTGCCGCTGTGCAGTTTCGCCATGCCGCGCAGGTAATAGTCGTAGGCGTCCAGGCTTTCCGTCGGTTTGCGCTTGGCACGCTCGATTTCCGCCCGTTCGAGCTGCGGCGCAATGGCACCGACGACGCTTTCGGCGATTTGATCCTGCAGCTCGAAGATGTCGTCGAGCATGCCTTCGAAGCGCTCCGCCCAGATATGCGTCCCGGTCGTCGCGTCGATGAGCTGCCCGGTGATGCGAACCTTGTTCCCGGACTTGCGCACGCTACCTTCCAGCTCGTAGCGCACGCCGAGCTCCTGGCCGACGCCCTTGGCGTCCACCGCCCGACCTTTGTAGGTGAAGCTCGAATTGCGCGCGATGACGAACAGCCAGCGGATACGCGACAGGGCGGCGATGATGTCTTCCACCATGCCGTCGGCGAAATATTCCTGCTCCGGATCGCCGCTCAGGTTCTGGAAGGGCAAGACGGTAATAGAGGGTTTGTCCGGCAGGACGAGCGTGGAGGGGGGCGATTCCTTCGGGTCAGCGGGCACGCGTTCGTTGATGCCTGACCACTCAGGCTGTCGCGCTTCCCCGATCTCGCCGACCTTGATCTCGCCGACGAAGCGGTAACCCTTGCGGGGGACCGTGCGAACCAGACGCTGCTCCTCGCCGGTATCGCCGATGGCCTTGCGCACCGCATTGATGTGGCTGGTGATTGTCGATTCCAAGACGATCCGGCCGCTCCACACCGCCTGGAGCAAGTCGTCCTTGCTGACGACGCGATCGCGGTTGCTGACGAGCTGCAGCAATAGATCGAAGACCTGCGGCCCGACGGCCACGACTTGCCCGCACAAGGTCAGTTCCCGGCGCTCCTGATCGAGCACGTAGTCTTCAAACACGAATTGCAAGGTGAGTATCCCCTGGTCGAGCGCCCTCGACTCCGTGTCCGAGCTGGCGATTAATACGTGGTGTCGATAATACGGCAGCGCGTAAACCGCTGCACCGTCCAGCAAGGGATGCCAGTCGCACACTGCTTCTTTGGACGAAAAACCAAGATTGCCCGAAGGCAAACTCAAGGCCGGCACAAGGACTTCCCTCACGGCCGCAGGCACTCTTTCTCTACATCGACAGCAATGGTTGCCGTCGGGAAGCGGAGAGAACCCATGAAGATCGTCGTCATCGGAGGCACCGGCCTCATCGGATCGAAACTTGTGCAGAACCTCCGCGAGCGCGGCTTAGACGCACTCGCAGCATCCCCCAACACGGGGCGTGAACAGCATCACCCGCGAGGGCCTGGCCGAAGCGATGGATGGCGCTGAGATCGTCGTCGACGTGGCCAACGCGCCGTCGTGGGAAGACAAAGCGGTCCTCGAATTCTTCGAAACCTCGAGCCGTAACCTGCTGGCTGCGGAAGCTGCCGCGGGGGTTCGCCATCACGTTGCCCTGTCGATCGTCGGCAGCGAACGGCTTCCGGAAAACGGCTATTTCCGGGCCAAGGTCGCGCAGGAAAACCTCATCAACGCGTCCGGCATTCCTTACACCATTGTGCGTGCCACGCAGTTCTTCGAGTTTGTCGGCGGCATTGCGCAGTCGGCCACCGTCGGCGAGAAAATTTTCCTGTCGCCAGCGCTGATCCAGCCGATGGCGTCGGACGACGTGGTGGCAGCGCTTGCCGATGTCACGCTGGCATCGCCGGTCAATGGCACGGTCGAAGTCGCCGGTCCCGAGGCCATGCCGCTCGACGAACTGGTCAGGCGCTTTCTGCGGGTAACCCAGGACACCCGCAAGGTCGTGCCGGACGTGCACGCGCGCTACTTCGGCGCGCTGCTCGACGATCAATCGCTGACCCCCGGCAAGAGCCCGCGCCTGGGCGCAATCCGCTTCGAGGACTGGCTCAGCCAGTCGACGGCGCAAGCCGGGCGCTGAGCCAATCAACGCGCTCATCGACGCTTGACAGCCGGGCGGCAGGCTACTGCCGCCCTGTGGCTGCTGCAGGTCATTGGCATTGAACAGGAAATGAGAACATGAACGCGCTCCAGGACAAGGCCGCCATTGCCACCGGCGCAAGCGCCGAGACCGCTGTCGTAGTGGCGCGGCAAAGCAAGAGAAAGATCATCGGCATACTGCTGTGCATCGGCGCAGTGGTGGTCGTGGCGGCCGGATGGGCCATGGCGCTTTCGAGCGGCGCGACCTCGACCGACAACGCTTATGTCCGCGGCGACCTCACCTCGCTCGCCGCCAAGGTTGCCGGCTATGTCACTGCGGTAGAGGTCGAGGACAACCAGACCGTCCGGGCGGGTGACGTCCTGTTCCGGATCGACGATCGGGACTATCGCGCGAAGCTTGCGCAAGCCGTGGCCAATGTCAGCGCGGCCCAGGCTCGCCTGATCCATGTCGATGCCGAAACCCAGCTTCAGCGCGCCCTGATTCGACAGGCCGAAGCGCAAAGACGTTCGGCCGCAGCCGAGATGAATCTGGCGACCAAGACCCACTATCGCAGCCGCAAACTTATTGTCAGCAACGCGGTCAGCCAAGCCCTGGTCGATGAAACCGGAACGGCACGATCCAGAGCCGAGGCGACGGTATCGGCAGCATCGGCAACGGTGGAGGCGCAACAGCAACACATCGCCGTCCTGGTGGCCGAGCGAGAAGCTGCCGTTGCTGCGGTGACGCAGGCACAGGCCGCGCGCGATCTGGCCCAGATCGATCTCGACAGCACCGTGGTGCGCGCGCCTGTCGGTGGCGTAATCGGTAACCGCCAGGTTCGCGTCGGCCGCTTCGTTACTCCGGGCGTTTCCTTGCTCGATATCGTGCCGGTCAACGATGTGTGGGTCGTGGCGAATTTCAAGGAAACCCAGCTCGAACATATCCGCCCCGGTCAGCGCGTGCGCATCACGGTCGACGGCTATCCTGACGGGGCACTTGAAGGCGTGGTCGACAGCTTTGCACCGGGTAGCGGGTCGGCGTTCAGCTTGCTCCCCACAGACAACGCGACCGGGAACTTTGTGCGTGTCGTGCAGCGGGTTCCGGTAAAGATCCGGCTTGCCCATAACCCGTTGCCGGGCCGCATCGTGCCGGGCCTGTCCGCGCGTGTCGAGGTTGCGCAAGGGGGCGGCTCATGACCACGCTTGCCACCGCCACGCGGAGCAACGCCAGCGCTACGTCCGGTGTCCTGCTCATTGCAGGCATCGTGCTTGCCGCGCTGACGGAGGCGATCGCCAGCACCGTTCTGTCGCTCGGACGCGGCGATATCATCGGCGACACCTATGCAACGCCTGATGAGTTTGCCTGGTTGGATATCGGCTACACCGCGCTCAAGTTGATCGGGTTCATGACCGCTCCGTGGCTGATGAAGCGATTCGATCCGCGTCATGTGATCATCGGCTCAACCCTGGTCATGGGCCTGGCGTGCGGCATTGCCGCCATCACCGCGCGGTTGGACCTGCTGGTGGCTCTTCGAATTATTCAGGGCTTCGCCAGCGGCACCCTGCTGGTCGGGGGCCAGGTGATCATATTTCGCGCCTGGCGGCGATCCCATCAACCCTTCCTTCAAGCCCTGTTTGCCATGGGCGCCGTTGTCGCGCCCGCGACGCTCGCCCCGGCTCTGCAAGGGTGGTTGATCGATAGCCAATCCTGGACATGGATCTTCTTCAGCGTTGTTCCACTTGCCTTGGCGGCTACCGGACTTTTGCTGATCGCAGACGGCCCAATGCCCGCCAAGGTCCGGCACCGTCCGTTTGACTGGATCGGCTTCTCACTGATCGCTGCCACCCTGTTCTGTTTCACCTACGTTCTCAGCCAGGGCAGCCGATGGGACTGGTTCGAGGCGCCGCGCATCCTGTGGCTGAGCGTGATCGGCACAGCCGCTCTGCTGGCATTTCTCGGCCAACAAGTGTTGGCCAAAGGCCAAGGTCTGCTCGACTTCACCCTGTTCAAATCGAGCGATTTTTCCTTCGCCTTTATCGTCAGTTTTGTCGCTGGCGCCGCCTTGTTCGGCAGCGCGTTCCTGATTCCGGCGTTCGCCCTGTCGGTCCTCGCGTTCACGCCTACCGATGCCGGCCAGCTGCTGTTGCCCAGTGGCGGGTTTTTTATCGGCGCGCTGCTCATTGCCGCCTTTCTCATGCAGGTCCGCCGCGTTCCGCGGTTCGCCACAGTGCCCTTTGGAATCCTGATGATCATGGTTGCGATGTGGATGCTGTCCGGTTCGACCAGCGAAAGCGGCACCGACGACATGATGGCCGCCATCCTGTTGCGCGGCCTGGGCCTTGGCTTCCTGTTTCTATCGATCACTCTGATCGCTTTCAGCAATCTCAACAGCCGAAACCTCGCCTGTGGAATAGGCCTCTTCAATACGGGTCGCCAGCTGGGTGGTCTTATGGGAGTCGCAGCGCTCCAGACCCTGATCGAGCATAACGTCGTCGCCAATGCCGTGGTCCTCGGCGCTAACGTCACCCTAGGGGGGGCCGCGGTCATCGAACGGCTGACGACCACGACAGCCATGCTGACGGTGAAAGGGATGGATGCAGCGGCCGCCAGCCGGGCAGCGACAAGCCTTCTGGGCCGGATCGTGACAGGTCAGTCCACAGTGATTGCCTTCGATACAGCGTTCATCGCAGTTGCCCTGCTTTTTGCAATCGCCGCCCCCATGCTGGTCGGCATCAAGATCGGACTCACGCGATACGCGAAAGTGCGCGCTGCGCGAACCGTAGCGTGAGACAGCCCGCGCCAACCAGCACTGGATCGGGCGGATTGCTCCAACGCCGCTCGCGAAATTCGACACAACAAAGCAACGCTAGCGGCAGCGAAGTTTGTCCAAAGGCATGTCCGCATTGGGCCGCGCCCCGGGACGTGCACAGCGCTATTGTTGAGTGGCCGGAATGGCCGATTGCTGCCGGTTGCGACTGCCCGGAATCGACCCAGACCGGTCAGTCGTGACAGGCAGCAATCGGGCCAGAAGCGGTCGGTGAATACCCTAAAAAATGGCGCATTAGCCCCCTCGTAGCCTGCGTGACAATGACCCAACGCCGAGTATCGGCTGCTCAACGACTACAGGGCGCCTTGCAGATACATCCGTTCTGCGCAAGCAGTCAGGCTTTGACCCAGCGTTGACGGCTCCAGCTGCTTAATGTATCGACGGCGAATACCAGTAACAGCATGGCCAGAATAACCGTGCTGGCTTGAGCTTCCTGGAACAGGCTGAGGCTGACATAGAGCATTTGCCCCAAGCCACCGGCGCCGACGAAGCCGAGCACACTGGCCATGCGGATATTGTTTTCCCAGCGGTACAGGATGTAGGCCAGTAGCTGTGGCAACAGGTTGGGCAGTGTGCCGTAACAGAACGCCCATACGGCATTACCGCCCTGCAAGCGGATTGCTTCGGCCGGTTCTGGTGGGGTGTTTTCCAACGCTTCGGCGAACAAACGGCCGAGCACGCCGGTGGTGTGCAGGGCTAGTGCCAGGGTTCCGGCATTGGGGCCGAGCCCCGCGGCAAGGACCATCAGCGCGGCCCACACCAGTTCCGGAACCGCGCGCAAGGCGTTGAGCACAAGACGCGACGCGCTCTGCAGAGGCCAGCCGAAGCGACCGGCCGCGGGCAATGCCAATAGCAGACCGAGTACCCCCGCGAGCAGGGTGCCAAGGGCGGACATGGCAATGGTTTCCAGGGCGCCGTGGCCGATGGCGTGCAGGTGGCCGGAGCTCAGGTCCGGGCTGAGAAAACGCTGCGCATAAGCGCCCATCTGCTTCAGGTTGCCGCTGCCGCCGAGCTCGCCGAGGTCGATGCCCAGGTAGATGAACGAGGCGACGACCGCTGCTGCGATGCAGAGGAGCAGTGCCAGGTTGAACAGGCGATTCATGCCAGCCTCCAGCGCAGCAGGCGGCTGAGTTGATCGGCGAATAGCACCAGTACCAGGAACGTCAGTAACAAACTGGCCACTTCACCGCCGGCGAACATGCGCAACGACAGATCCATTTGCTGGCCCAGACCGCCGGCACCGACGAAACCCATCACCACCGAGGCGCGGATGGCGCATTCCCAGCGGTATACCGTGTACGACAGCAGCTCCGCAGCGACATTGGGCAGGATTCCGTAGCAAAAGGCCGGGAGCCGACCGCTGCCGGCCTGCAGTAGCGCGTGGGCCGGGCGCTGGTCGACCGACTCGAAAATTTCCGCGTAGACCTTGCCCAGCATGCCGCTGTAGGTAATGGCAATCGCCAGTACCCCGGCAGTCGGGCCGAGGCCGACGGCACGCACGAACAGCAGGGCCCAGACGATTTCCGGCACGCTGCGCAGGAAGATCAGTAAACCGCGTACAGGCCAACGCAGCAGATGCCCCCAATGGCTCGGGTGGCCGGCACGGGAAGCAGCAGATAGCGACAGCGCACGACTGGCCAACAGGCTGGCGGGGACTGCCAACAGCAACGCCAGGGCCATTCCGGCCGTGGCGATGGCCAGGGTCTGCAGGGTGGCTTGCAACAGCAGTTCAATGAACTCCTCGCCATGGGCCGGTGGCCAGAAGGCTGATACAAAGCGGCCCATCTCGCTCTGGCTGTCACTCGCCACCAGTACGCTCAGGTCCAGCTCGCTGAAGCGGATGCCGGGCCACAGCAAGGCAAGGGCCAGCAAGGTGAGCAGTAGGCGGGGCCGGGTGGCCGGATCTCGGGTATCACGGGTCAGCATCGGGGAATCTGCACACTCAAGGGCGGCGGAGCAATCGGTGGGGATTCCAGTTGTTCGTTGGCGTAGAGCTTGTCGAGCAACTCGCGGTCGACTTCGCTGGCTGGCAGGTCGAACAGGATCTGTCCATCACGCAAGCCGATGATCCGCGAAAAGTGCGCCAGGGCCAGCTCCACCGCATGCAGGCTGGCGACCAGGGTGACGTTGTGCTGCCGGGCATGACGACAGAGCACCGAAAGCGTGTGCTGGGCCAACACCGGGTCCATGGCCGATACCGGCTCATCGGCCAGCAACACCTCGGGCGCTTGATACAACACGCGGGCAATGCCCACGCGCTGTAGCTGTCCACCGGACAGTTGCTGGCATTGCGCGAACAACTTGTCACTCAGGTCCAGCCTGGCCAATGCCGCGCGTGCGCCCGGAATATCCAGCGGATGAAGCAGGTTCAGCAGGCTCTTGCCCATACCCCATTGACCCAGCTTTCCCGCCAGAACGGCGGTGACCACGCGCTGGCGCGGTGGCAGGGGGGGCGATTGATGGATCAGACCGATGCGAGCGCGCAGACGCTGACGCTGACGGGCAGAAAGCTGCCAGGCTCGCTCGCCGAGCACCTGCAGTTCGCCGTTGTCCGGTCGCAGGGCGGTGGCCAGCAGGTTGAGCAGGCTTGACTTACCCGCGCCGGACGGGCCGATGATGGCGACCTGTTCGCTGGCACCGATGTGCAGGTCCACGCCACGCAGTGCCTGGACGCCGGTGGCGTGGGTAAGGCTGACCTGGGTCAGATGCAAAGTCATTTGAGCAGTTCGGCGGCGCGTGCGGCTTCCTCGATACCCTTGTAGTTTTCAGGCTTGGTTTCGATGAATCGGCTGGCAGCCTGCAGATCCAGAATCTCTTTGTCCTTAGGGTTCGCCGGATCGAGAGCAAGGAAGGCTGCCTTTATCTTGGCCGCCAGCGCTGGGTCGAGAGTCCCGCGCACCGTCCAGTTGTAGTCGTAGTAGGCCGGGGTGGTAGCAAACACTCTGACCTTGGTGGTGTCGACCTTGCCGGCGGCGACCAGTTTTTCCCACACGCTGGCATTTAGTACCCCGGCGTCCACCTTGCCGGCCTGGACCCAGGCGGCGGTGGCGTCATGGGCGCCGGAGTAGCCTACGCGACTGAAGTAGCTTTCCGGCTTGATGCCGTCCTGGAGCATGAAATAGCGTGGCATGAGGCTGCCTGAAGTGGAGGACACCGAGCCGAATGCAAAGGTCTTGCCCTTGAGATCGGCGAGCGACTTGACGGCTGGGTCGGCAGTGATGAACTTGCTGGTGAATTGGGCGTCCTGTTCGCGCTGTACCAGCGGTATGGCATTGCCGGTTTTCAGGCGTGCCTGCACGAATGTGAAGCCGCCTAGCCAAGCCAGGTCGATTCGGTCGGTGGCCAGCGCCTCGACCACGGCCGGATAGTCGCTCACGGGCACGAACTCGACCTTCATGCCTAATTGTTGTTCCAGATAGGCGCCAAGAGGCTTGAACTTGCGGAGCAGTTCGGTAGGGGCTTCATCGGGGATCGCGCTGACTTTCAGGGTGTCGGCAGCCTGCGCCAGCAGGGTGCAAAAAGACAGGGCCAAGCCGACAGCCAATGCCAGGGTACGTTTGAGCATGGAAGTCCTCCGGTGCATTAACAAAAGAATATCAATGCGCCTGGCACAAGCTGATTGCTGCATGGCGCTTGGTGAGGGTATACGAAACGGAGTGATATTGACCGCTTTTGGCGCAATTGCTATCTGTAGCGAAGAGCGGCCATCGACCCTGGATCTCGGCACGTCAGAATGTATCCATGACAATTGTTTGAATGTATTGATTGGCGATTTTACAATGGCGCCACCCAACGGCTCCGCTCGCACGAGGCTCCCAATGCACATCGCCATCCTGACGTTCGAAGGTTTCAACGAACTCGACTCGCTGATTGCGCTCGGCATCCTGAATCGGGTCCAACGGCCTGGCTGGCGGGTATCTATCGCCAGTCCCACGGACAAAGTGCTTTCGATGAATGGCGTGCTGATTGAGGCGCAGACGTCGCTAGAGGACGCATGCGGCGCGGACGCTGTATTGGTGGGTAGTGGGGAAAAGACCCGGGAGGTCATCGCTGACGCCGCATTGATGTCTCGCCTGAAACTCGACCCGACGCGCCAGCTGCTGGGCGCTCAATGCTCGGGCACACTCATACTTGCCAAGCTGGGCCTGCTGGACGACGTTCCGGCCTGCACGGACCTGACCACCAAACCGTGGGTCGAGGAGGCCGGCGTGGCGGTGCTTAATCAGCCGTTCGTGGCCAAGGGAAACGTCGCGACCGCTGGCGGGTGCCTGTCGTCGCAGTATCTGGCCGCATGGTTCATCGCCCGTCTGGAAGGCGTCGAGGCTGCAAGCAGTGCCATTCATTATGTGGCACCGGTGGGTGAGAAGGAGGATTACGTGACACGCGCGATGGCGAACATTTCACCGTTTCTTTAAAGACCACCATGACCGCTTTTGGCCGATTGTTGCCTGTCACGACCGGCAGGAAACGACCCAAGTCGGACCGACTTTCCGTCCTGTCTGGGACAATTGCTGGATCACCGTTTTAGATAGGCGCGCGTAGCCTCTTCCATCAACGTTCTACCATCGATCAAGCTCAGGCCCGCGAAGTCTACCAACGCGGCGATGTAACCATCCGCAAAGCCCTTCTCATACAACCGATCGTCTTCATCGAGTTCTTCAATCATGGCGTCTATCAGCACGCGGCTGGCGAGTTTAAGCCTCTCCGTGTCCATTCTTGTCAACCTCCGATGTACCCTTTCGAGCCGCGCTCGTTTCCACTATTTTAGTCAGCGAGCTGGAAAAGTATTGAGCCTTTTATCGGGGATTAATACCATAGTTGCGCACCATCCCCTGCACTCACACGATCAGTAAGCAAGTGCGAGGGCGCAATCCCTATTGCTGCACTTGCGCGCTCATATTCGGGCCGACGCAGCCATATTCGATGAGCTATGATTTTTGACCGAACTCATGGAGCAGGCTACTCAAATGAAGACGTTCGGTAGGCGATTGAAAGAGGAACGCATGGCTCTAGGCCTCTCCCAGCAAGAGCTCGGCGCTGTGGGAGGTGTTTTGGCAAACGCCCAGAGCAAGTACGAGAAGGGATCCCGGTTTCCCAGGGCCGACTACTTGGCGGCCATCGCAATCAGGGGCGTTGACGTTCTCTACCTTTTGACGGGGAAGAAGTCCCGGTTTAAAGAAGATCTGCCCGATGAAGAAACCAAAGTCATCGAAAGTTATCGCCGCCTTAACCAAGGCGATCGGAATGCCATTGCACGGCTTGCGTCATCGCTTGCCGAGTTCATGGCGCCGGTCAACAGTGACTCCTGAGACTGTGAAGGCTGCGGCCCGCCAGGGACGTCGGCCTTCAATGAGTTGTCAGGCGTTGGCTTTTCCTGATCAACGTTCTTCGAACGTTCCTGTGCGCACGTCGCCGCTGTGGACGTAGCGGGTGATCAGCACACCGCCAGGCGTACTGATCGAGTGCGCCAAAGTGAAGGCCGACGCTTGTGCGTTGTCGCCGAACAAACGCTTGCCGTGCCCAAGTACGATGGGAAAAATCATCAGCCGAAGCTCGTCCACCAACCCGGCTGCAAGCAGTTGGCGCACCATATCGCCGCTGCCCTGCGTCAATAGGTGGGCGCCGTCCTGGTGCTTTAGCGCGCGTATCGCGTCGCCAAGGTTGCCCTCCAGCGCATGACTGTTCTGCCAATCAAGCGTATCCGATCGATGGGTGGCCACGTGCTTAGGCACGTTGTTGAACAGGTCAGCGATGGCGCGGCTGTGTGAATCGGCCGGTACGCGCGGCCAATACGCCGCGAATATATCGTAGGTGCGACGCCCCAGCAGCAACTCGAATGGCTGCGAGAACAGGTCCTGCACGGCTTGGCCGATTTCGTCGGCGTAGGGCACTATCCAGCCACCGAGGCGGAATTCGCCGCTGGTATCTTCTTCAGGTCCGCCGGGCGATTGAATAACGCTATCGAGACTAATGAAAGCGGCAACGATGAGCTTGCGCATACGCTTCTCCAGGTTCGTCCTCGTGAAAGTTTTCGTACAGGGAACGCCTACGATCACTGCGACCCATCAGATTCATTCCTAACGATAGTCGAACGAGACTCTGCGAAATCGACAGTGCGAAAGCTATCGGCAACCGAGACGACGGCAAGCAATACGCTACACTTCCCTGGCTCCGCCGCGGCACCTGAGTTGCCAAAACCCTGTCTCCTGATCAGGAGGTATCCAATGAGCAATAGCACCGAACTCACTTCCTTCACCGGCTGGGCCGCAACGGCGGCCGGCGCTCCACTGGAGCCCTATAGCTACGATCCCGGTCCATTGGGGGACGAGGAGGTGGAAGTCGCCGTGGAGTATTGCGGCGTCTGCCACTCCGACCAGTCGCTGATCGATAACGAATGGGGCATTAGCCGCTACCCCTTTATCCCCGGCCACGAGGTGGTCGGCAGTATCGTGCGAGTGGGCGCGCAGGTACGCGGTCTCGAAGTGAGACAAAGGGTGGGTATTGGTTGGTACAAGGGCAGTTGCATGCATTGCTCCTCGTGTATCGGAGGCTCCCATCAGCTATGCGGTACAGTCCAACCCACCATCATCGGCAGCAACGGCGGCTTCGCCGATCGCCTGCGTTCGCACTGGGCCTGGGCCCTTGCGATACCGAACGGACTCGACCCGGCCATGGCCGGGCCACTGTTCTGCGCCGGCTCGACGGTGTTCAACCCGCTTGTGGAATTCGACGTCAAGCCGACTGACCGGGTCGGTGTGGTGGGAATCGGTGGCCTCGGTCATCTGGCACTGCGCTTCCTTAACGCTTGGGGCTGCGAAGTCACGGCCTTTACCTCGTCGTTGAGCAAGCAGGACGAAGCCAGACGCCTGGGCGCGCACAACGTAGTCGCCTCGACCGACAGTAACGCGCTGAAAGCCATTGCCGGCACCCTGGATTTTCTCCTGGTCACTGCCAATGCCGACCTCGACTGGCCGGCCATGCTCGCAACTCTGCGGGGCAAGGGGCGCCTGCATTTTGTTGGCATAGTGCCCGCCGCTATTCCAGTGCACGTGTTCGATCTGATTCCCCAACAAAAGAGCTTGTCCGCCTCGCCGGTCGGCTCGCCCAGTACCACGGCGACCATGCTGGAATTCTGCGCACGTCATCAGATCCTGCCGCAGGTCGAGCACTTTCCCATGAGTCGGATCAACGAAGCCATCGATCACCTGCGCAGTGGCAAGGCGCGTTACCGCATCGTGCTGGACGCCAGCAAATGACAGACTGGCGCGTCGGGTAACGCCGCACGCGCCTGCAAACGCCGCTATTACAGCAGCCCCCTTCACCGGCTCAAACGCAGAGGGCACCGACCTCTGCGTTTGCTCATGACGGGCTTATGGTGTCGAATCCAGAAGTGTGCGATGGACGCTGACATGGCATTTTGCTAGCTTTTATGTGGGTTTCGGGCAGAAGCAAAAGTTCTCTGCCTTTTTCGGTAGTCCATTTTCAAGCCATCACCAACAGCTTGGCTGTCCAGGCCTGGGCTCCAGTTGACTTGATAGTGACTGGCCAGGGGCAATATGCACCCTATGCGCGTTAGGGAAAACCAGAATGATGTTGACTAAGCGCCGCCGTTCTCTCGCGGGTTTCATTATCCTGGCTGTGGGCCTGACGGGCTTCTCTGCTTGGTTGCTATTGAAGTCGGAAACCCATCGTCGGGAAACGCGCTTCGCGGAATACGTGCAGAACATTTCCAGCATCGTGCGCAATCAGCTGGACACCAATGAGGCGGTGTTGGCAGGCTTCTCGGCGTTTCTCCAGGCCGTCGATCAAAGTGACTCGCAAGCTGCGGCCCGCTACGCGGCAGCCGTTTTGACCGCTTACCCTCATATTTATATGCTCGAAGTCTCGCGGGCAGTACCCATTGCCGAACAGGCGGCCTTCGAAGCGCTGTTGCGACGCACGTGGCGACCGGACTTTGAACTCAAGGATTTCCCAAGCCTTGCTCAGCAACCTCCCCAGCCCCAGGTCTATCTCAGCGAGACTTGGCCTGTGTTATTCATGTACCCGTTGCTCCCGCAAGCCAGTTCGATCTACGGTGTCAGATTGGAAACCGTCGCTTATCTCTCCTACGCGCTAGCGCGCACCCACAACAATCCCAAGCCCGTCGTCTCTCCGGTGTTCTCGATGTATGAAGGTGGCAGCGCCTACATTCTGATGCAGTCGGTCAGTCGGCCAGAACAGGCGCGAGAGCATTCCCGACCGATTTTTTTTGGCAGCACCATGGTCGCTTTGCTGTTGATCAAAGCGGGCTCGTTACTGGAGGCGGTGGATCAGGCGAACGTCGATTCCCAGGTGCGCATAAGTGCCGTCCTGAAAAACGTCGCCGGATCTGATAGCGATGTGTTTTCCACGGGGTCCGAGCATGCCGGCTTTCTGGATCGTCTCTTTTTGCCCCTGCTGAACGACCGGGTCGAGATCGCGAGTGCTTCGCAACCCATGACCTTGTTGTTTGAGCGTCAGTTGCGACTGCGGGATGTTCTGACCGTCGATCAACGACAAGTACGGTCATGAGGTCGGCGATCAGGTGTTGCGCGCCTTGGCTGCGCGTATGGTGCAAGCCACGCCTGCGAGAGATACCATTGCGCGCTACGGTGGCGATGAGTTTGTTGTGCTGATGAAGGACCTTGCGGATCCGGACAGTGCTGAAATCAAAGCCGAGATGTTGCTGGATGCGATCGGGCAGCCAATCGCTACCACTGTGGGAGAACTATCGGTCTCGTGCAGTATCGGAGTCTCGCTGTGTCCACTCCATGGCCAGAGTCTCGATACTTTGCTCAAGGCGGCAGATCTGGCCATGTACGGCGTCAAACAACTGGGGCGAAAAGGAATTGCAATAACTGAATCCCGGCCGGTCTGAGTACCTTTGGTTTCCTGGGTATCTGTGCAAATGCAGGCCGACGTACCGATGCGCATTATAGCTCCTCGATAACCAAAAGCCGGGGTCTGCATGAACAGGGTAAAGCCGAGCAGCTGAGCTAAAAACTGACTTTTAAGTCAGGGTGGTCAGCTGGATTTCTCCCATTCCGAGGATCCCACCATGCGCAAATACACCCTGGAATACCTGTTCAACGGCGAGCCCCGCACATACATGTTCGAATTCGAGCAGCCTCAGCTGCCCGTCCATGAGGCGGCGATGCACCTGCTACAGCTGCATTTTGGGGATGGAGAGAACAGCCTGATCATGCCCACTGCGGACGCGACGCCGGAGGAGATTTTAGAGCAGGCTGAGCGGGTAGGGCTGACGCAGATTAAGGTCGTCGATCAACCCGGTTGATGCCAGGTGCAGCGACCAGCAACGCGCGCCTTGGCAGATTTGAATGACTGCTTTTGGCCGATTTCTGGTTTGGTCGCCGGCACCCCCGGCTTGCCGAGCCAGCCCGTCGGCCATACGATTCGACTATTCCTCAGGCGGAGGAGTCATTGTGAAGCCGGTGATGCTCCTGACGCGCATCCTGGCGCCTGCCATCGCTCTGGCGCTGGCATCCGCCGGCCTGCATGCCGACGACCCGTTCGCGCCGTTGCGCGACGCCATGGTGCGGGAGATCGCCGACATGTCGTCCGTCACCCGCGACGAAACCGGCAGGGCCGAGTTTGCCGCGCCGGTGATGGCCGCGATGGCCAGGGTGCCACGCCATAAGTTCGTCCCGCCCGACGAGGTGCCCTACGCCTACGAGAACCGCCCGCTGCCGATCGGCTACGGCCAGACCATCTCCCAGCCCTACATCGTCGCCCTGATGACCGACCTGACGCAGGTCGGGCCCGGCGATGTGGTACTCGAGATCGGCACTGGCTCGGGCTACCAGGCGGCGATCCTCGCCGAGCTGGCGCAGGCGGTCTACACGATGGAGATCATCGAGCCGCTGGCAGTGCAGGCCGGGGAGCGCCTGGGCCGGCTGGGATATGCGAAGGTGCAGGCCCGGCTGGGCGATGGCTACCACGGCTGGCCCGAGCACGGGCCTTACGACGCCATCCTCGTCACCGCCGCCGCCAGCCATGTGCCGCCGCCACTGATCGCCCAGCTCAAGGCAGGCGGGCGGATGGTAATCCCGGTCGGCGCGCCGTTCATGATCCAGTACCTGCTGCTGATCGAGAAGGCCGGCGATGGCAGTGTGTCCACCCGGCAGGTGCTGCCTGTGCGCTTCGTGCCGCTGGTCGGAGGCGGTTAAGCATGCATTCGCCGCCGTTGCTCGCCCTGGCGCTGCTGTCTGCCTCCGCGCTCGGCTATGAGGTGCTGCTGCTGCGCCTGCTTTCGATCATCCAGTGGCACCATTTCGCCTACATGATGATCAGCGTCGCGCTGCTCGGCTACGGCGCTGCCGGCACCGCCGTGGCGCTGGCGCGGCCTGTGCTGGCGC
>NZ_CABVHQ010000063.1 GCF_902497895.1 Pseudomonas fluorescens | reverse complement strand
GCGGTGCACGCCCCCTCGAGAGGCCGAGCGCAGGTTCTGCGCAGTGGGCAACCCGGCATGGATGCCGGGTTAGCCGCCCCCGGCCATGGATGGCCGATGGCGGCGGGCCCACGGAGCAGGACCGGAGCGAGGGCACCCTGAGCCTAGGCGAAGGGCCGAACGAAAGGGGCAAGAGCCCTTTGGTTACTTTGGGGCTTTTCCAAAGTGACCCGCCGTAAGGGCGGAACCCTAAGTAGCCGTGACCGCAGCAACGGATATCTACACAATCAACAAAATACAACCCGGCCATTACGCCCTTTAGCGGGGGGTGTTTTCCTCAGCGCAAGTGCCGCTTAAGCAAATCCCAATACCCAAGCTGTAACGGGCTGCCCATGCTGGCTTCGCCCTGGGCGTCCGACGCCGTGGCAACCCAATAAAAACAATTATCGGAAACCACACCCCATGCAAAAGCTTCCCTTGGCGCATGCGTGCGCGCTTACCTGCCTTGCGCCAATCCTGGTCCTTCCTGGCATCGCCCAAGCTGACTTTCTCGGCGACAGCAGCGCCACGCTCAGTCTGCGCAACTTTTACTTCAACCGTGATTTTCGCCAGGACACTGCAACCCAGTCCAAGCGCGAAGAGTGGGCGCAAGGTTTCATGTTCAACGCTAAATCTGGCTACACCGAAGGCCCGGTTGGCTTCGGCGTGGACCTGTATGCCGCGCTAGGGGTAAAACTGGATTCATCCGACGCCCGCGCAGGCACCGGTTTGCTGCCTAACGCATTTGGAAACGCCGGGCCGGATGAGTACAGCGATCTGTCGGGGGTGTTCAAGGCCAAAGTGTCGAAAACCGAACTTAAAGTCGGTGGTTTGATGCCTAAGTCTCCCGTCGCTCTGTCCAGCGATGCGCGGCTGTTGCCGCCGTTTTTCAATGGTGCCGCCCTGACGTCCACTGACGTGGACAACCTGATGATTGATGTCGGGCAATTTCGCAGCGTCAACTATCGCAACTCCAGCGCTAACCACGATGACCTGAGGACGGGTAACTATTCGGCCAGCAGTGATCGTTTCGATTATGCCGGTGCGGCCTATACATTCGGTCCGCAGCTGACGGCCTCCTTTTGGCGGGCGGAGCTTGCGGATGTCTACCAGCAGAATTACTACGGCTTGTTGGCCACTCACACGCTCGGCAGTTGGACGCTCGGCGGCAATCTGGGTTATTTCGATTCCTCCGAGGCGGGCGCCCAACGGGCAGGAAAGATCGACAACGGCCTGGCTTCGGTGCTGTTGTCGGCCAATCTGGGTGGGCATACCTGGCGGGTCGGCTACCAGGATAACCGCGGACGTTCACCGTTTCCCTTCTTGCAGGATGCTGATCCTAACGTCGCCAACGTCGTGCAAATCCTCGACTTTACCCGCGCCCATGAGAGCTCATGGCAAGCTCGCTACGATGTGAACATGGCCGCCTATGGCGTGCCGGGCCTGACCTTTCTCGCGCGCTATCTGCGAGGTGACGGGTTCGAGGTGGCGGGCAGCAACGCCCAAGAGTGGGAGCGCGATCTGGACGTGAGCTACATCATCCAGAGCGGACCGCTGAAAAACCTCGGAATGCGCTGGCGTAACGCCATGGTGCGCTCAGATGCGCTGGGAGACCTGGACGAAAACCGGTTGATCCTGTCGTACACCTATGCGTTCAAATAACTGAACCAACCGCGCCCCACTGAAACCAAAAAAGGACCACCAGAGACTGGTGGTCCTTTAGCAGTATCGCAAAACGGACCGCCGGGAATCCCGCTGGTCCGTCAAGGGTATCGCTTGGCGTCAGGCGTTATTGACTGATGCCAGGATATTACGTGCACGTTGAATCACTGGGGCGTCGATCATTTGCCCGTCGAGTTGAAAAGCGCCTGCTTGATCTGCGCTCGCCAGCACGCGACGGGCCCAATCCACCTGAGTGAGGGTTGGCGCCAATGCCAGATGCACGACCTCGACCTGGCGCGGGTGAATACACAGCATGCCTGCAAACCCTTTGGTTTGGGCGCTCAAGACAAAGTATTCAAGACCGATGGGGTCGTCGATGCGAGCATAGACGGTCTCCAGGGGTGGGGCCAAGCCAGCGAGACGACTGTGCTGCAGCAGGGCGAACCGAACTTGATCGAGCATGCATTCAGCGCCAGCGGTGCCAGCAATCAGCCCGAGGTCCAGGCTCATGTCCAGGCCACCGTAGGTCAGCCGGTCAACACCGCAAACCTGCGAAATCGCTGCAAGGGCCTGCAACCCCAAGGCGCTTTCAATAATAGGCCAGACAGGCTGGCCAATGGCAACAACGCGGGCCACCTGTTCTGCGCTTTCGGCCTTTGGGAGCATGACGCCGCACACGCCGGATTGGCCTGCGCAGAACGCCAGATCGGCCTCGTGCTGCGCGTGACTCGCCATATTGATCCGTACCCAAACGCGGGCAGTCGGCGTTGCCTGCAAAAACTCTCCGAGATTTTCCCGGGCCAGGGTTTTGTCCGACTCCTGGACAGCATCCTCGAAATCGACGATGACCGCGTCGGCGCCACTGGTCAGTGCCTTGGCGAACCGTTCGGGCCGGTTGCCGGGCACAAACAGCGCCGAGCGCATCAGTTTGTCATTCATGACCCGCTCCTTAAAAGCTGCGTGGCAGTTCGAGCAGGTGCTCGGCGACGTAGGACAGAATCAGGTTGGTGGAGATTGGCGCCACCTGGTACAGACGGGTTTCGCGGAACTTGCGCTCCACGTCGTATTCGCAGGCGAAGCCAAACCCGCCGTGGGTTTGCAGGCAGGCATTGGCCGCTTCCCAGGAGGCCTTGGCCGCCAGGTATTTAGCCATGTTGGCGCTGGCCCCGGCGTTCTCGCCGCTGTCATATTCCTCGCAGGCGCGCCAGCGCATCAGGTCGGCAGCTTCAATCTCGACATGGGCTTCGGCAATCGGGAACTGTACGCCCTGGTTCTGCCCGATAGGGCGACCGAACACCACGCGATCACGGGCGTAGGCGCTGGCTTTTTCGATGAACCAGCGACCGTCGCCGATGCATTCGGCGGCAATCAGGGTGCGCTCGGCGTTCAGCCCATCGAGGATGTAGCGAAAGCCCTTGCCCTCTTCGCCGATCAGACTGTCCAGCGGCAGCTCCAGATTGTCGAAGAACAGCTCGTTGGTTTCATGGTTGACCATGTTGGCGATAGGCTGGACGGTCAGGCCGTTGCCGATGGCCTCGCGCAGGTCCACCAGGAAGATCGACATACCCTCGGATTTTTTCTTTACCTCGGCCAGCGGTGTGGTGCGTGCCAACAGGATCATCAGGTCCGAGTGCTGCACCCGGGAGATCCAGACCTTTTGCCCGTTGATAACGTACTTGTCACCCTGCTTGATCGCGGTGGTCTTGATCTTGGTGGTGTCGGTGCCGGTGGTCGGCTCGGTCACGGCCATCGATTGCAGACGCAATTCCCCGGCGGCGAGCTTGGGCAGGTAATAGCGTTTTTGCGCTTCGCTGCCGTGGCGCAGCAGGGTGAACATGTTGTACATCTGGCCATGCACCGTGCCGGAGTTACCGCCGCAGCGGTTCACTTCTTCGAGAATCACCGAGGCTTCGGCCAGACCCAGGCCTGAACCGCCGTATTCGGTGGGGATCATCGCCGACAGCCAGCCGGCGTCGGTCAAGGCCTTGACGAAAGCTTGCGGGAAGCCCTTTTCTTCATCGACCTTGCGCCAGTAAGCGGCATCGAATTCGGCGCACAGGGCGCGTACGCCTTCGCGGATGGCATTGAAGTCTTCGTTGTTGTTGGGGTTCATCTCAAGTCCTGTGGAGTGATGCAAAACTCAGTCGAATTCGACGCATGCGTGTTGGCTGATACCGGTCTCATCGCCTGCCCACAGGTCGGCGAAACCGCGTTGGGTGTGGTGTCCACCGACCTTGAAATGGGCGGGCGCTATCAGGGGTCGGATGCCGCGAAAGGAAAACTGCCGAACGCGTGCCAATGGGTTTGCCCGCACGAAAGCGGCCAGATTCAGGGTTGCGGTCAGCGGACCATGGACGACCAGGCCGGGATAACCCTCGGTCCGGGTGACATAAGGCCAATCGAAATGGATGCGGTGGGCATTGAAGGTAACGGCGGAGTACCGGAACAGCAGCAGCGGGTCGGGGCTGATGTTTTCGCTCCACTGTGTTTCGGGAAGCGGCTCACCGGCACCGAGCTTGGGTGGGTTCGGTTCACGGTAAACAATGTCTTGCTCTTCGCTCATGCACAGCTGCTCGTCTTGCCACAGCTCATGACTGAGCGTGACGAACAGCAGTGATCCGGTGCGGCCCTTTTTTTCCTCGATATGCTTGATCGTGGTGTGACGGCGGGCTGACGCACCGACACGCAGCGGATGGATGAATTCAACCCGGCTGCCTGCCCACATGCGGTTACGTCCATGGGCAGGCGGCATGAATTCACCCAGCGTAGGGTGCCCGTCAGGACCGAGCTCGCGTTGTTCTGCGCAGTCATCAAAAAAGCACCAGTGCCACAGCCACGGTAACTCCTGGCCATCTGTGGGCGCTGGGGCATTGAACATCGCTGCTATGCGCCGCACCAAAGGGAGGCTGAACTGGTCATTGCGCACCTGTGTTCGGCCCACCCAGTTACCCGGTTCGAAATCTTGCATGCTGTGCTTTCCCTATTGGTTGCGGTCGCAAACAGAATGCAGGGGAGAGCAGAGGTGGGGAATTTGCTTTTGCGTAAGTCAGTGTGAAGCTTTGCCTAAGGCAGGGCAGGCAGGGTGCAACGCCGCCTTCCATTTTTTGAAATTGCTGCCAATGGCGCTGCCGATCATGCTGTTGCCAGACTTCGTGGGAGCAGGCGGCTATAAACAAATTTCTGGATACACGCCAACAAGCGCTTTCGCTGTTTGCCAGCAAGGGCTACGCCAATGTCGGGATGCGTGAGCTGGCCTCGGCCTTGGGTATTAGCTGCGGTTCGATCTACAACCACATCGAGAGCAAGGAAGCGTTGCTCTACGAACTGTTTGAAGAGCTGCTGGGGTTATTACAGACCAAGGCCACGCAGATACAGCGCAATGCCGAGGCCCCCAAGCGGCTTCGCAGGATCATCGAAATGCACTTGAGCCTGCAGGACCGGATGCCGTGCCATTTTCAACTGCTGGAACGTGAGTGGCGTCATTTAAGTGAGCCTTGGCTCAGTCACGCCCAAGCCCATCGTGCTCGGTATGAACAGATCATCGCCGCAGCTGTTGGCCCTTCAGCGTGCAGCCAAGCCTGCACAGAAAGCATCGTCACGCTACTCAATCAAGCCCCCGCCTGGCTGCCGGCGTTGCGGCTCACGGTGAGCGCCCGCCTGGATCTGGTCCACTCCATGGTCGAACTGATTCTTGCCCAAACGTTCAGCGATTCGACGGGTCAGCGTACAGCTGGAGCTACAGACCGGGCTTCTTAGCAAAAGCAAAAGGCTGGCTTTCAATATCGCAAATGGGCACATCTACAAGACTGGTTCATGCTCCGCCCCACAGAGGCACCCCCCATAACAATAAGGATCGGCCCATGTTCTCCTGGTATAAAAGCGGCACCCCGCGTGAGAAGAAAACCTTTTGGGCCTGCTATGCCGGCTGGGCCCTGGACTCCTATGACATGCAGATGTTCAGCTTCCTGCTGCCCACGCTGATAGGGATCTGGGGGCTGACCAAAGGCGAGGCGGGCATTATCGGGACATCGGCCTTGCTGTCGGCGGCCTTGGGCGGATGGATCGCCGGCATCCTGAGCGACCGCTTCGGGCGGGTGCGCATCCTGATTTTTACGGTTTGCTGGTTTACCTTCTTTGGCGTCGTCGCAGGGTTTGCTCAAAACTTTGAGCAATTGCTGGTCGCACGTACTCTCCAAGGCTTGGGGTTCGGCGGCGAATGGGCTATCGGTGTAGCGCTCATGGCCGAGGTCATCAACCCAAAAAATCGTGGCAGAGCGTTGGGTTTCGTGCAGTCCGGTTTCGCCTTGGGATGGGCCGGCGCCGTGCTGGTCGTCACCGGGATCCTGGCGTATTTCCCCGCTGAGTACGCCTGGCGTGTGGCTTTCTGGGTCGGTGTGCTTCCAGCGCTGGTGGTGATTTTCATTCGGCGTAACGTCAAGGATTCGGATGCGTTCAAGCAATCGCAAAAGCTGGACACTGATAAAGCCTCTATCGGAACCGTGTTTTGCGCCAAATACATCAAGGTCAGCATGCTTGCCAGTTTGTTGGTGATCGGATTGCAGGCGGGCTGCTACGTGATTCTGGTCTGGACGCCTTCGATGATGGCCGAGCGCGGTGTTGTATCCGGGTCGCTGATCCTGACGATTCTGATCATGGCGCTAGGCAGTCTTTGCGGGTTCGCCACTACCGCCTACATGTCAGACCGCCTGGGCCGACGCCCGACGCTGATGCTCCTGTCGCTGGCCTCCTGGATTGTCACCGTTGCCTATATGTTCGTACCGCTCAACCCACTGGTAGCGCATGTCATGGGCTTTTTGGTCGGCGCGTTGGCGATCGGTATGTTTGCCGCGTTGGGTCCGTTCCTGAGCGAGTTATTCCCGACCCAGGTTCGCACCACTTGCATGGGATTCTCGTACAACGTCGGCAAATCGGTAGGCGCAATGGCCGTCACGGGGGTTGGGCTACTCGCTGCTAAATTCGGTCTGTCCCAGTCTGTTGGCGCGTTTTGCCTTGTCGCTTACGGCATCGCTGTATTTGCCCTGCTGCTGCTACCCGAAACCAAGGGGGTTCGGCTTGATGAACTTGAAATGGCCGATCCGTCCCCGCAACGGTTGTCCGGACAACGCACTTGAAGGAAGTTCAAATGATTAGAATCGTCTATCTGCTGGTTAAACCTCAAACCATGAGCGATGCGGTCTTCAAGCAAGAGTGTGTGCGTCACTTCGAAATGAGTGAGGGTATTCCTGGCCTGCACAAATATGAGGTCAGGCTTGTGTCAGACAACCCCAGCGACACCCACGTACCCTATCTTGAGGTGCCACCTGTGCATGCTATTGGGGAATGCTGGTTTCGCGATCAGTCCGACTATGAGCTTTACATGCAGGCCGATAAAAGAAAGGTTTGGTTTGAGCACGGCAAAACGTTTATTGGTGGGCTCAAGCCATTTGTGACGTGCGATATCGTTTTGAAGTGATCTAATGAAAATGGACGTCCATGGAAGGACTCAAGGCCTTCAGCCACGACAACGCCAACCTGCTGCTCACCGTGTGATACCCCACCCATCAGGCAATGCGACTCTTGAGCCGCAAGGCGAATTGTATCGCAATGCAGTTCAGTGTATCGTATAGCGGTATTTAAGGATGCGAACAGCGGTAACTGCTTGGTATTTCACTGTTATGCAAGCACCTGTCGGGCGACTGTATATTTCCGGGAAAGGAGGAACTGATGGTGCGGATAGCCGATTCTCACTACAGTAATGCCCCTTTTTCGACAACGAAAGCGACGCCCGCAAGGAGAATCCAATGAGTCGGCAGGAAGACACGACGCAAGTCGGTAAACAACCGGGAATACAGGTTATCGCTCGAGCGGCTGCGATCATGCGCGCCCTGGGAGAAAATCCTCAAGGGCTCAGCCTGGCTGCCATTGCTAATGCGGTCGACCTGCCGCGCTCGACCGTGCAACGCATTATCAGTGCACTTGAGGATGAATTCCTGGTCGAGTCAGTTGGCCGCG
The DNA here is from genome assembly GCF_902497895.1 of Pseudomonas fluorescens. Classification (GTDB taxonomy): domain Bacteria; phylum Pseudomonadota; class Gammaproteobacteria; order Pseudomonadales; family Pseudomonadaceae; genus Aquipseudomonas; species Aquipseudomonas fluorescens_BP. The sequence goes on along the minus strand of NZ_CABVHQ010000063.1, from coordinate 25,775 downwards.
GCGGAGGTTTTCATCTGGGTCCAGCATTAGGTCAATTGATTCATCAGACTCAGACCGACATCATTTCGCTGCTCAAAACGCATCTCACAGCACTCTGCGAGCAGCTTCAAGAATCTGTCTGTGTCTCGTTGTTGGTAGGGGACAAGACCTACGTGGTTGATCGCATCGTTGCCGAGCGTGAATTGCGCGTGGTTTTCCCCATTGGTATCAACGCGCCGGCCTATGCAACGGCCAGCGGTAAAGTATTGCTTGCCGAAATGCCCGAGGAAGCGCTCGAGAGTCTGTTGCCGGCGTCTCTTCAAGACATGACATCTGCCACGCTCGAACGCTCGAACTTGCTCACGCAGTTAGCGACTATAAGACGCACCAAAATTGGCCATGACAAAGGCGAATACATTGAGGGTCTCAGCTCTTTCGCGGTAGCACTGAATACCTATCTGGGTCGCTATGCCATTGCGGTTGTTGCACCTGTTTCACGTGCACAAGCCCATGCCGAACGCTTTGAGCAGGCGCTGATGACTTGCAAGCAGAACATCGAACAGGCGATTGGTGCGCGCCTCAAGGTCTAATCAGGTAGTGGAATGGCCAGGAAAACCGCCCAAGAGGCCGCGAAAACGCGGCAAAAAATTATCAGTGCAAGTCTCTCGGCCTTTTCACGCGATGGCGTTGCCAATGTGACGCTCGAACAGATTGCTGGCTTGGCAGGCGTTACCCGTGGCGCCATCTATTGGCACTTCAAGAACAAGCAGGATCTGCTTAAAACGATTCTCGACGAGCAACAACACCCTCTGGAACAACCCATCCCGACCTGCCTGCGGTTTTCTGCGCGATGGCTGCGCCTGCGCCAGGCATTGATCGAGACGGCCAGCAGGAAAGATTCAGGAATGCTGTGCGAAAGCATGTTGCACAAGCGTGAGCTGAACGGCAATTGCGAGCCTGTTCCCATGCGTTTGCATCGGTTTCGGAGCAACCTGGCCACTCTGCTGCAGGATCTCTTGAACCGCGCTGTAGCTCGCGGCGAATTAGGGGCGCAAATCAACATTCCAGTCTTTTGCGAGCTGATCCAGCATTGTATTACCGGTGCCCTGATCGAATGTTTGCAGAGCACCGAGGACTGCCAGCGCAAGCTCTCGACTGTGCTGGATACTCTGCTGCATTTGCTGACGAATCCTCCCGCACATTTGTGCCATCAATCAAAACCCTGAGTGCGTCGAAGTTGCGACCAGCGTTGGTCCATACCGCACTGCGTTCAATCCTGTTTTCCAGCATGTGAAAAGTGCCTGATAGCTAGACGGCTGACAGGCCCGAATGCCACCCATTACTCACTTTGTAACGATTTAACCCTGCGCTACATCCCTTCGCTTGCCCGCTCAATTTCCAAGGCCCATGACCCCGACATCTGACGATTGCGGTCCGCTGTCAGGCAGTGCCCGCGCAAAACCGGTAACCCTACGCAAACCGGGGTGTCGCGTGGCATTCGCATTGTTCCTGCCGATTCATCGTCGAGGCGTTTGCGGATAGGGCCGCACGGTTCAGATATGGCAATGCACCTGGTACCTGAGCACTGCTGATAGGGCGAATTGCGGTAATGCGCCTATAGCAAGTTGATTCGATAAGCCCGCAGCGTGGTACAGTGAATCATATAGCGATACACATACCCATTTATTAATGTTGCCTTCAGGAGATAACCGTCTGTGAAACATAGAGGCCCTTATCCACTCGTCCGCCGCGTGCCCGTTGCCGCATTTTTGCTGTTGGCGGGATGCGATATGTCCGAACCAGTGGCCAGTACGCCTTCCCCTGCGCAAGTCGGTGTTTACACCCTGGAGGCTCAGTCGTTGACCCTCGCGACTGATTTGCCAGGCCGCACCGCAGCCAATCGCGTGGCCGAAGTACGGCCGCAGGTCAGCGGCATCCTGGTAAAGCGCATGGTCGCCGAAGGCACCGAGGTGAAGCAGGGGCAACAGCTGTACCAGATCGACCCCCGGACCTATCAGGCGCATCAGGCGCGCGCCCAAGCCAATCTGGTGACAGCCAGCAACCTGGCCAAGCGTTACGAGCGGCTGCTCAAGACCAATGCGGTGAGTCGCCAGCAGTACGACGACGCTTTTGCTGCCTGGAAACAGGCCCAGGCCGAAGCCCGGATGGCTGACATCAATGTGCAGTACACCCGCGTTCTATCACCGATCAGCGGGCGTATCGGCCGTTCGGCGGTCACCGAAGGCGCGCTGGTCACCGACGGCCAGGCTCAGGAACTGGCAACCGTGACCCAGCTGGACCCGATTTATGTCGACGTCACCCAACCCATCACCCAACTATTGAAACTGCGACGTGCACTGGAGTCCGGCAAGCTGCAAAAAGCCGGCGAAGACAGCGCCGCCGTCAGCCTGACCCTGGATGACGGCAGCGTCTACGGACAAACCGGCACCATGAAGTTCTCCGAAGTGAATGTCGACCCGAGTACCGGTTCGGTGACGTTGCGTGCCCAGTTTCCAAACCCGGATCGCCAGTTGCTGCCGGGGATGTTCGTGCATGCCCAAGTCAAGGAAGGGGTGCGTGAAAACGCGATTCTGGTGCCACAGCAGGCGGTCTTTCGCGACTCCCGCGGCGTCGCTCAGAGCTGGGTGGTCAAGAACGACGGCAGTGTGGAGCTGCGCGAAATCGAAACCCTGCGCACCGTGGGGAACGCCTGGTTGGTCGGCAAGGGCCTGAGCGATGGTGAGCGCGTGGTCACCGAGGGGCTGCAGCGCGTGCGTAGCGGCATCAAGGTGCAGGCCAGCGACGCGTCCAATGTCGATCTGGCCAACGATCTCTCAAAGGCTGCTGCCACTGCCGTATCGGCCAACTGAGGAACTGAATTCAAATGTCCCGTTTTTTTATAGACAGGCCGATCTTCGCCTGGGTGTTGGCCATTGTGCTGATGCTTGCCGGCGCTCTGTCGATCCTGAAAATGCCTGTCAGCCAATACCCGAACATTGCGGCCCCGTCGATCATGATTTCGGTGGCGTACCCGGGCGCTTCGGCGCAGACCGTGCAGGACACAGTGACCCAGGTCATTGAGCAGCAGCTCAGTGGTCTGGATGGTTACCGTTACATGTCCTCGCAAAGCAATGCTGACGGGAGCATGCAGCTCATCGTGACCTTCGAGCAGGGCACCGACCCGGATATTGCTCAGGTTCAGGTGCAGAACAAGCTGCAACTGGCGACGCCCAAGCTGCCGCAGGAAGTGCAGCGCCAGGGCATCCGTGTGGTCAAGTATCAGATCAACTTCATGCAGATCGCGGCGCTGGTCGATGAAAGCGGCAAGATGAGCAACTTCGATCTGGGCAACTACATCGCCTCTAATCTGCAGGACCCGATCTCGCGGATCAACGGGGTCGGCGACTATCTGTTGCTGGGTTCGCAAAATGCCATGCGCATTTGGCTCGATCCGATCAAACTCAACAGCTTCCAACTGGCACCGAGCGATGTCGCCAGCGCTATCCAGGAACAGAACGTACAAGTGTCCTCGGGACAGGTTGGCGGCCTGCCAGCGCGTCCCGGCGTGCAATTGAACGCCTCGGTCATCGCCAAGACCCGTCTGACCAACCCCGACGAATTCGCCAACATCCTGGTCAAGGTCAACCCGGATGGATCGCAGGTGCGCATCAAGGACCTGGGTGAAGTGAGCCTGGGTGCCGACAACTTCTCCATTTCGGCGAAATTCAACGGTATGCCGTCGGCGGCAATGGCGATACGTCTGGCACCCGGTGGCAACCTCCTGGAAACCGCCGAGGCAGTGCGTGAGGTCCTGAAGAAACAGGAGCGTTACCTGCCCGAAGGCGTGAAGATTCTGCTGCCCTATGACACCACACCTTCGGTCAACGCCTCCATCGAATCGGTGATCCACACCATCATCGAAGCGGTCGTGCTGGTGTTCCTGGTGATGTTCCTGTTCCTGCAGAACTGGCGCGCCACGCTGATTCCGACGATGGCGGTGCCGGTGGTCTTGCTCGGTGCCTTTGCGCTGTTGCCACTGTTCGGCATCAACATCAACGTGCTGACGATGTACGCCATGGTTCTGGCCATCGGCCTGCTGGTGGACGACGCCATTGTGGTCGTGGAGAACGTCGAGCGACTGATGCACGACGAAAAACTGTCGCCGCTGGAGGCAACGCGCAAGTCCATGGGCCAGATCCAGGGCGCGCTGGTTGGCATTGGCATGGTGCTGTCGGCGGTGTTCATCCCGATGGCCTTCTTCGGCGGCTCGGCCGGCATCATCTACCGGCAGTTCGCCGTGACCATCGTGGTCTGCATGGGTCTGTCGGTGCTGGTAGCCTTGATCTTCACCCCCGCGCTGTGCGCCACCATCCTCAAAGCTCCCAAGGACGACCACGGGCCGAAAAAAGGTTTCTTCGGCTGGTTCAACCGCACCTTCGATAACAGCGCCAACCGCTTTGAACGCAGTGTGGTCGGCATGCTCAAGCAACGCGGGCGTTACTTCGTGATCTTCGCCGTGATCGTGGGCGGCACCGGCTACCTGTTCACCCAGATTCCCAAGGCCTTTCTCCCGGCTGAAGACCAGGGCAAGGCGATAGTCGAGGTACGGATGCCGGTCAACAGCAGCGCCGAACGTACCGAAGCGGTGCTCAAGGAGGTACGCGATTACCTGCTCGCGGAAGAAGCGCAGGTGATCGACTCGGTTTTCACCGTCAACGGCTTCAACTTCGCCGGTCGCGGACAGAGCAGCGGTATGGCGTTCGTCAACCTCAAGGATTGGTCTCACCGTCAAGCTGAAGGCCAGGGTGTAGCCAGTGTGGTAGAGCGCGCCCAGGCCAGATTCGCAGACATCAAGGATGGTCAGGTGCTGGTGTTCGCCCCTCCGGCAATTCTGGAAATGGGCAACGCCACGGGTTTCAACTTCTACCTGGAAGACCAGGTCGGTGCCGGCCATGCTGCGTTGATGGCCGCGCGCGACCAATTCCTCGAACTGGCTGCGCAAAGTCCAATCCTGGCGTCAATGCGGCCCAACGGCCTCAACGACGAGCCGCAGTTCCGGGTCAGCATCGACGACGAGAAGGCACGTGCCCATCAGTTGAGCATTGCTGCGATCAACGAAACCATGTCCGCGGCCTGGGGCTCGATGTACGTCAACGACTTCATCGACAAGGGTCGGGTCAAACGGGTCTATCTGCAGGGCAACATGGACTCGCGTCTGGCTCCCGAAGACTTCGACAAATGGTACGTGCGCAACGCTGGGGGCAAGATGATTCCGTTCTCCGCTTTCGCCACCGGAAGCTGGACCTATGGCTCTCCCAAGCTTGAACGCTACAACGGCAACTCGGCAGTTGAAATGCTCGGCGAGCCGGCACCCGGCTACAGCACCGGCGACGCCATGGCCGCCATTGCCGAAATCTCCAGGCAGCTGCCCAATGGCATAGGGCTGACCTACACCGGCCTGTCCTACGAGGAAATCCAGACCGGCGACCAGGCCCCGATGCTCTATGCGCTCACCGTACTGATCGTGTTCCTGTGTCTGGCCGCGCTGTATGAGAGTTGGTCGGTACCGGTGTCGGTCATGCTGGTGGTGCCACTGGGTATTCTCGGCGCGGTCATCGCCACCCTCATGCGCGACCTTACCGCCGACGTGTACTTCCAGATCGGCTTGATGACCACGGTCGGTCTGTCGGCGAAGAACGCCATCCTGATCGTCGAGTTCGCCAAGGAGCTGTACGAGAAAGAAGGCTACAGCCTGGTCGATTCGGCCGTTCACGCGGCCAAGCTGCGCCTGCGTCCGATCATCATGACGTCGCTGGCCTTCACCTTCGGTGTACTGCCCATGGCCCTGGCCAGCGGCGCCGGTCAAGGCAGTCAGCACTCCATTGCCACCGGCGTGGTCGGCGGCATGGTCACGGCCACCGTACTCGCGGTGTTCTTCGTGCCGCTGTTTTACGTGGTAGTGGTCAAGCTGTTTGAAGGTAACCGAAAGGCGAAAGCGGTCGCTCCCGCCGCAATTAAAGAAGGAGAGTCAGTATGACTTTCAAGCATCTGACCCTGGCTCTGGCCTGCGCCATGGCCGTATCAGGCTGTAGCCTGATACCGGACTACCAGCAACCCGCCGCGCCGATTGCCGGGGTGTGGCCGCAAGGTCAGGCCTATGCGCAACAGCCTTCGCAGCAGCAGGCGAGCGCCGAACTGGGCTGGGAGCAGTTCTTCCGCGATCCGGCCCTGCAACAGCTGTTGCAAGTGGCACTGGACAACAATCGCGACCTGCGTCAGGCCGCCCTGAACGTTGAGGCTTTTCGCGCGCAGTACCGCATCCAGCGCGCCGAGCTGTTCCCCAGCGTCGGCGTGGATGCCAGCGGTATCCGACAGAAACTGCCGGCCGACCTGTCGCGCAGTGGCGAGCGCAGTATCGAAAGCCAATATGGTGTGACCGTGGGTGTAAGCGCCTACGAGCTGGATCTGTTCGGCAGGGTAAGCAGCCTGGACCGCGCCACGCTGGAGACTTATCTGGCTTCAGAAGAAGCGCAGCGCAGTGTGCAGATCAGCCTGATTGGCGATGTGGCCACGGCCTATCTGACTTTGCGCACCGATCAGGGCCTGCTGCAGTTGACGCGCGAAACCCTGGCCAGTTACGACGAAAGCCTGGCGCTGGTCCAAAGCAGTCACGACGCCGGAATCGCCTCATCTCTGGATGTGCGTCAGGCACGCAGTCTGGTCGAGCAGGCGAGAGGTCACCTGGCGCGCTACACGCGTCAGGTCGCGCAAGACCAGAACCTGCTGCGCCTGTTGTTGGGCAGTGAGTTACCGGCATTGCCTGAGCGCTTCGACGAGCAGCAGTTCGCCGCGTTGCCTGTGGGCATGCCGGCTGATTTGCTGCTACGCCGTCCCGACATCCGTGCTGCGGAACACAACTTGCTGGCGGCCAACGCCAATATCGGCGCGGCGCGTGCAGCCTTCTTCCCGAGTGTCAGGCTGACCGCCAACGCAGGCACGCTGAGCAGTGACATGAATGGACTGTTCGAGGCTGGCTCCGGTAGCTGGAGTTTCGTGCCGCAAATCAATATTCCGATCTTCACCGCCGGCCGACTCGAGGCCAACCTGGATTACGCCGAGGTGCAGAAGGACATTAACGTCGTGCAGTACGAGAAAGCCATTCAGACGGCTTTTCGCGAAGTGGCCGATGGGCTCGCCGCACGTGGCACCTTTGGGGAGCAGTTGCAAGCCCAGCGTGATCTGACCCTGACTACACAGGAGTACTTCGATCTGGCTCGGCAACGCTACCAGGAAGGCGTCGACAATTACCTCACCGTGCTGGACGCACAACGGGAGCTGTTCACCGCGCAGCAGGGCTTGCTGACTGACCGGTTGCAGCAGATGAGCAGTGAAGTTGCGCTGTTCAAAGCGCTTGGCGGTGGCTGGATAAGAGACGTGCCGGCCCGGGAAAAAACGTCAAGACCTGAATCCGGCGGATTCAGATGAAAAAGGCTGGCACACAAAAATCTTTCCTGGGTAGCAAAACGCCCGATGCAGGGCATCGGGCGTGCAAGCCGAGCATTCAGAGCTGGCACGCGCAAGGCGAGAAAGTGTCACTGCACTTCCCTGAATGGTCATAGGTATCTACGCATCTTTTTGGTCTGGCGCTCGTAGCAGCTGCCGAGCCTGCGAGGCTGCGTTCGACCGCGAAGCAGTCGTGAAATCAGGCAACGGGTTCTTTCAGGCAAACCGCGTACGCAGGCTTTGCGAGGACTGCGTCCTCGAACGCAGCCTCGCGCAGCTCGGCAGCTGCTACGGACTCAGCCCTACGCCGTAGTCCAATGGTTGTGTAGATACCTATGCTGAATGGTGCGAGGAGTGATCAAGGAAGGGCATTCGGCAACGGGTGCCCCCGTGAAGGCAGGGTGCTCATGCAAAACCTTATTGATGCTTTTTTTGATAATAAAACTGCCTGATTTACGAATTATCAGAATCAAACACTGCGATTAAACTCGAGCCAATCGCAGGGCCATTCATCTTGGCCGAGAGAGAAGGGAGTTACGTTTTGCACATTCAGAATACATCCAGACACAGCATAAACCTGCGTCGCGTCGTGGTGACCGGGATGGGCATCGTTTCCTGCCTGGGCAACAGCCCTGCGCACGTGTTGCAAGCATTGCGCGAAGGACGCTCGGGTATCGGTCTCAACCAGGCGTATGCGCAGGCGGGGCTACGCAGCCATGTCAGCGGCCAATTGGACGTGGATCTCGAGCAGATAGATCGTCGCCATCGCCGCTTCATGGGCGATGCCGCCGCTTACGCGTACCTGTCAATGCGTGATGCGATTGCCGATGCCGGGCTTGAACCCTCGCAAGTATCGAACCCACGGACCGGTTGTGTGATGGGCTCCGGGGGCGGCTCTAGCGAAGATATCGTCGAAGCCAACCGTTTACTTACCGAGCAGGGTATTCGCAAGGTCGGGCCCTATCGGGTACCTCGAACCATGACTAGCACCGTGTCGGCGTGCATGGCCAGTTTTTTTGCCATCAAGGGCCTTAACTACTCCATCGCATCGGCCTGCGCGACCAGTGCGCATTGCATCGGACATGCGTTCGAGCAGATACAGTTTGGCAAACAGGATGTGGTGTTTGCCGGCGGGGCCGAGGCAGAACATGTCAGTCAGAGCTGCATGTTCGACGCCATGGGCGCTTTTTCCACAGGCTATAACCATGTGCCGACCCAGGCCAGCCGCCCTTACGACGTAGCGCGCGATGGTTTCGTCATCAGCGGTGGTGGCGGCGTATTGGTGCTCGAAGAACTCGGCCATGCGCTCGAACGTGGCGCCAGGATCTACGCCGAAGTGATCGGCTACGGTAACGCGTCCGATGGGCAGGATATGGTTTCCCCCAGTGGAGACGGAGCGTTGCGCGCCATGCAGGCGGCATTGAGTACCTGCGAAGAATCCGTCGACTATCTCAACACCCACGGCACCAGTACCCAGGCAGGCGATTTGGTGGAGCTGCGTGCATCCTCGCTCGCTTTCGACGGCAACTTGCCTCCCTTCAGTTCTACCAAGTCGTTAAGCGGTCACGCGCTGGGGGCTGCTGGTGTGCATGAAGCCATTTACTCGTTGTTGATGATGCAGCACGGGTTTCTTGCGGCCTCCCACAACATCGAGCAGATCGACAGTGAAGTTGAGGCGTTGCCGATAATCCGTACCACGCGATTCAATCAGCAAGTGGAGTGTGTAATGAGTAACAGCTTCGGCTTTGGCGGAGCCAACGCCAGCCTGATTTTCAGTAAGCGCGCGCTCGACGCGTTACCGGTTTAATCCGTACTGAAGGCAATCACGGCCCGCCAGAGGCCGAACCTGCCGCTGGCGCTTTTTTTTTTAGTTAGCAACGGGGTTTGTACCTGCGCTGGCGGCTGGACGAAACGCCTGCGTTCAAGGCTATCACTGCCACCGAGCGCGGCGTCCATGCACCGTTGAAGGAAACCTTGCGTCAGCAGGGGGGCGCGATGTGTTGCCTGGGGGCTTTCATCTCACTGACAGCCATATCCTTCTATATCTGCACCACTTACTTCGTCACGTATTTGCAGCTTCAGGGTGGGCTGGCTCGCCCCAGTTTGAGCCATTGGCCTGAACCGCAAACAACTGCTCAAGATCCGCCAGGAAGCGATCCCGACGAGTCAGCTTCTTCTGCCGGCGTATTCCAACTCGGAAAAGGTCTTCTGCATCGCGCGTTTCGGATTGTTTGAGGCAGATGATCGAGGGGCCGCTCAATGTGCCAGGACTGAAGCGATTGGCTATGTTTGCAGCGGCTCCCCAAGAATATTCCCGAATGAGGAATACCAAGGCATGGTCAATGTCGTGAATCCATGCCTGGTTTGCATGACGCTGATCTGGTCCTCAGAGATGCCCTTGAGGGGCAAGGTCACGCAAGAGCTTCTTGAACAGACGCGCTGTCGGATTTTCGTAATCCTGGCTCCAGGCCGCTAAGGTTTCGATCGTGGCGTTTTTGCTATTCAAGGGAACGATTACCACGCCTTCGCGCTTTATCTTGAACGCGCATTCTGAATAGATCGACACCCCCATGTTGGCGGCGACCAGTCCAAAGATGCCGATACTGGTGGTCGCTTCCTGAATGATATTCGGACTGAAGCCGCTCGCATGGCAGAGGTGGAATGTTTGCTCGCGAAACAGGCTCCAGCCACTTTCCGCGCCGAAAATAAAGCGTTCCTCTTTAAGCTGCTCGACGCTGATGTGTTTGTGTTTGGCCAGAGGGTGTCGTGCCGGAAGAAGGACGACCATTTTCTCCAATGCAATCCGGTGAGTTTCAATTCCGGGAATAGCCAGCGGCCCCAGCAGGAAGCCAATGTCGATCAGGCTGTCCTTGATGGCTTTGTATTGGTCATGTGACGGCATATAAACCAGTTCGACCGTGACGTCCGGGTGCAGCTCCTTGAACTGTTCAAGAATCGAGGGCAGCACGCCATTGATAGCAAAGTCGTTATAAGCCACCGAGATGTGGCCGATGTCACCGGCTGCCGCACTCCTGGCCAGATAAACCGCGCGGTCGATATGCCGCAACGCCTGGCGACATTCCTGCAGAAATAAACGCCCTGACTCTGTCAGGGCGACTTGCCGAGTGGTACGCACCAACAATTCTGCGCCCAGTTCTTCCTCCAGCCCCTTGATCAATCGGCTTAACGCCGGTTGGGTGATGAAAAGCGAGTCCGCTGCACGCTTGAAATGCAGGGACTCGGCAACCGCCATAAAGGCTTTCACCTGCTTCAGATCGAACCGAGGATTGATGCTCATCGTGGTATCAATTATCCGAAATTATGAATTAGAAATTATTAATTATGGAGATTATCGTGAGTTCAAGGTTAACGCAAACCCCTCGAGTCACCTCGATACCCTGAACTCACCTGGAGATACATATTATGTCGCAAGACCTGATGGAGATGCTCAACCGCGCCTTTGAAGAATCGACCAAACTCTATAAGGAGCGTGGCTTTCAACGGCGCATCGGTTTTGGCAAACGTCCTGCATTGATCAACGTCGACCTGGCTAACGCCTGGACTCGTCCGGGTAACCCCTTCACCTGCGATAAGATTGATGATGAGATCATTCCGGGTGTGCAGCGCCTGATGAAGGAGTTCCGCGCCAACAAGTTTCCGATCGTGCACGTGACTACCTGCTACCAGAACACTGATCGAAATGATCCCAACAACGACATGGGCCAATGGCACAACAAAATCCCGGTGGATGTGGTGAATCAGAGCGATGAGAACCTCTGGGCCATTGACTCACGCATTGCCCCTATCGACGGCGAATTCGTACTGCTGAAGAAGCGCGCCAGTTCGTTCAGCGGCACGTCGCTGGCCGGCTACCTGCGATCTGCTGGCGTCGATACCATCCTGGTCACCGGCGTGACCGCATCGGCGTGCGTGCGCAACACGCTATGCGATGGTTTGGCCGAAGGCTTTCGTACCATTGCGGTGAAGGAGTGCATCGGTGACCGGGTACCGGGTGCGGTGGCCTGGAACCTGTTCGACATCGACGCCAAATTTGCCGATGTGGAAACTGTCGACACGTGCCTGGATTACCTGGCGACTGTTGGCCTGAAATAAGACGCTAGAAGAAGTTGCTCATGCTCGTATGAGTGACACACCAACCCAACCATGCCAGAGGTTGACTTTGGCATGGTTTTTTTTGCCTGCGAATATGCGCGGACGTTGTTTGAACGATTGAAATAACGCGGCTTATTTATTGTTGTGGACTGAAAGGGGTCTTGGCATGTTGATAACTGAATTGTTATTTGAACAAGTTTGAACAGTCAATGTTCGAGAAAACGGGAAAACTACTTGAATAACAGGGCAGAAAGCTGGGCGCACATTGACAGGGTGGTCTCATTAAGTTTGCGCAGGTTCAGTTATTCAACTGTCTAGCGCCTGATATTTCAAGCGGTTTGACCGACGTCACAACAACCCACCATGAGCACAATGTCCTCACGGTCAAACCGCTGCTTGAGGCGGCTTTACGACCGATCACTTAATAACAGAAAACAGTGGAGTGACCATGCAACAGATTAAATCGCAAGTGACCGAACGGGACGGTTTGGTCGAGCTTGAAGCCGGAAGCGACGTCCTTGACAGTCCTCGTTACAACGACGACATGGCCCCGACCAAGGTCCACCAGCGCACCTGGAACCAATGGCACATTGCTGCACTCTGGGTCGGTATGTCGATCTGCGTGCCGACCTATACGCTGGGCGGCGTACTCACGGGTTACTTCGGCCTTTCGGTGGGGGAGGCGCTCCTGGCGATTCTGCTGGCAAACATCATTGTGCTGATACCACTGACCCTCAATGCTTTCGCCGGTACCAAGTACGGCATTCCATTCCCGGTGTTGCTGCGTTCTTCGTTCGGCATACTCGGCTCCAACGTGCCATGCCTGATCAGGGCCGTTGTGGCGTGCGGCTGGTTCGGCATTCAGACGATGTTCGGCGGACTGGCCATTCACTTGTTTCTGGGTTCACTGTCCGATGGCTGGAAAAGCCTGGGCGGCACGGGCGAAGTCATCGGCTTCATGATTTTCTGGGCCCTGAACCTGTGGGTGGTGCTGCGCGGTGCCGAGACGATCAAACGCCTGGAAATCCTGTCGGCACCGCTGTTGGTGCTGGTCGGTGCCGGGTTGCTGGTCTGGGCGCTGCCCAATGTGTCGATTACCGAACTGCTGGCCCAGCCACCGAAGCGCCCCGAAGGCGCCGGGCTGGCGAGTTACTTCTTCGCCGGCCTCACCGCGATGGTCGGCTTCTGGGCGGCGTTGTCGCTGAACATCCCGGATTTCAGTCGTTACGCCAAAAGCCAGAAAGACCAGATCGTCGGGCAGATCATCGGCCTGCCCTTGACCATGTTTCTGTTCGCCTCGCTGGGCGTAGTGATGACCGCTGCATCTGCCTCACTGGTTGGCGAAACCGTCTCCGACCCGGTGAACCTGATCGGGCACATACAGAGCCCGGTCTGGGTGGCACTGGCCATGGCGATGATCATCATCGCCACGTTGTCGACCAACACCGCAGCCAATATTGTTTCACCGACCAATGATTTCCAGAACATCGCCCCGAAACTGATCGGCCGGACCCACGCGGTGATGCTTACCGGTCTGGTTGGCCTGGGAATGATGGCCCACGAGCTGTTGAAAAAGCTGGGCCTGATTGTCTCGGACATCAGCCTCGATACGGTCTACTCCAACTGGCTGTTGGGGTATTCCAGCCTGCTGGGGCCGATTGCGGGGATCATGATCGTTGACTACTTCCTGATCAAGAAGCAGAAGCTGGACCTGGCAGGGCTCTATCGTGATGACGTCTACCCGGCGTGGAACTCCGCGGGTTTCATTGCCTTCGCCGTGCCGGTGGTGTTGACCCTGCTGTCATTGAGCAGTCCGACCTTCAACTGGTTCTACGATTATGGCTGGTTCACCGGTACTTTCCTGGGCGCTCTGGTCTACTACGGACTGTGCACCTTTCGCGGCAGCCAAGTGACGCTGCCTGTCAAATCGCCTTCCAACTGAAACAGCGCGATACAGCCGTCACTGACCCTCTTCGTTTGCTGGACTGCACGTGACATGGAAGTCGAACGCGCCGAGATAGAGCGGGTGAGCCGCACTGTCATCAGGCGTCGGCTGAAAAGGGGGTTGATACAGTGCGAAAATTGATGCGGATTAATGCACGAATGCAGGAGAAAAATGTATTAGAAGTGAATCAACGATTGCTCTATTGTTTTCCTCAGGATCTGCAGTTTCGTGAAATAGAAACATAATTATGCAGTCAGGCCTGGAACGGCAGCTGTTTTGCGCGGCCTTGGTAAATGGCTTTTGTGGGATGACCAGGTAGTGTTGTCACGCAGTACGTCGAGAGGTTATTGAAGTTGAGGGTGCTCAAATAACAAGCTGTTATTCGGATAAAAATTACAATAGATAATTAACTTGTGAGCAGGCTCGGGTATTAAACTCGAGTTATCTCGCTTTAGCGCAGGAGAGTCACGAGATGGCACGCATTGGCGTAGACGTCGGTGGTACAAATACAGACTTGATTCTGGAGACTACAGAACAAGACTCAATCGGCAGGCATGTTTTTTCGCACAAAGTCCCTACGACGATTGAGGATCAGTCGATAGCGGTCATGCGGGGGATTCTTGAGTTATGCGCCAAAGCCAGGATCAGCCCCGATGAAGTTCAACTCATCGTGCACGGCACCACTGTAGCCACCAACATTTCGATTGAGCATAACGGTGCCGACGTGGGCATGCTCACCACCAAGGGCTTTCGCGACATTCTGCACATTGGCCGACACAAGCGCCCCTACAACTTCTCCCTGCATTTCGATGTGCCTTGGCAAAGTGCTCCGCTGGTACGCCGGCGTAACCGCATTGCCATCAATGAGCGAGTACTCCCACCGCACGGCCAGGTCGAAACCGCACTGGATGAAGCAGAGGTTCGCCAGGCTGCGCTGACGCTCAAGTCGCGCGGCGTGGAAGCGGTCATCATCGGTTTCATGTACTCGTTTCTCAACCGTGAACATGAACTGCGCGCCAAGGCTATCGTCAAGGAAGTCATGCCTGAGGCGTATGTATGCTGTTCATGTGAAGTGGTCGATGTAATGCGTGAATACGAGCGCTTCTCTACCACGGCGATGAACGCCTATGTGGGCCCTCGTACCTCGCACTACCTGACGCATCTCTCGACTCAACTGCGTGATAACGGCATCAATGCGGAACTGCGCATCATGCAATCGAACGGCGGGGTTGCCACCGTCGAAAGCTGCTGCGAACGACCGGTCAGCATCCTCATGTCCGGCCCTGCGGGCGGGGTCATGGGAGGCCACTATTTCGCCGAACTCGATGGCGAGCGCAACATCATTACCGTCGATATCGGCGGCACTTCAGCCGATATTTCGACGCTGGTCGATGGCCAGATCAAGATCATGAATCCTCGTGATTCCTATGTCTCCGGTCACCCGGTGCTGGTGCCGATGATTGACTTGATCACCATCGGGGCCGGTGGCGGGTCAGTGGCCTTCATTGATGCGGCGGGCGGCTTTCAAGTCGGTCCGCGTTCGGCGGGGTCGAACCCGGGGCCAGCCTGTTACAACCGAGGTGGCCAGGAGCCGACCGTAACGGACGCCAATATCGTTTTGGGTCGTCTGGACCCTGATCAGATGCTGGGTGGCGACCTGAAGATCGATCCGCAGCTCTCGTTCAAGGCCATCGAGGACAAGATTGCGAAGCCACTGGGCATGAGTGTGCACCAGGCCGCGCTGGGCATTCTGAAAATCGTGAATAACAACATGGCGCTGGCCATCCGATCCAACTCGGTCGCGCGAGGTATTGATCCCCGTGATTTTGTGCTGATGCCTTTCGGCGGCGCTGGCCCGGTGCATGGTACGGCGCTGGCGGATGAGGTCAATGCCAAGTCAGTGTTGATCCCACCAGCGCCAGGTATCACCGCCGCAGCGGGTCTGCTGACCACCGATCTGCAATACGAAGCGTTACGCTCGTTGCTCTTCAACCTGAACCAGGCCAACGAAGCCAACATGCTCCGTCTTGAGCAGAACCTGGCGCAAATGGAAGAGGAAATTCGCCAGCAGCTGCGCAATGACGGCGTCAGCGAAGACAACATGCGGGTGAGCAAAATTGCCGAATGTCGTTACGACGGCCAAGGTTTCGAGTTACGTGCACAAGTGCCCGAAGGGCCCATCAACCGTGATGCCATTGAGCAGATCATGGCGGACTTCCACCGCGCCCATGAAAAGGACTATGGCTACTGTTTCGGCGATGCTGCCGTAGAGGTTGTCAGCCTGCGGGTGATTGGTAATTCGAAGTCCGAGAAGTTGGCCTGGCAGCCTTTGCAAGCCGCCGAGGAGGGCGACAGCCAGAAAGCCTTTCTGTACGAGCGCCCGACTTATTTCGATAACGGCGAGATGCTGCCGACGCCGCGTTATGACCGCAGCAAATTGCGTGCAGGGCAATTCATTGAAGGCCCGGCGATGCTGATGCAGCATGACTCAACTTCCTTGGTGCCGCCGGGGTGGGTAGGTCGAGTGACGCAGTACGGCAACTTGATTATTTCCCGCATTTAACCCCGAGGTTGATCACATGAATCAGCAAAAGGTCGATCCGATTACCCTGCAAGTTATCAACGGCGCCTTGAAAACCATCGCCGAAGAGATGGGACACGTGCTCTATAGAATGTCCTTTTCCTCGATCATCCGTGAGTCTCAGGACATGGGGGCCGGCTTGTTCGATACGCGCTACCAGACGATCTGCGAGTCCGAATCTACGCCGATGCACATCGGCTCGATCCCGGCCTACCTGCGTGGAATCGAGAACACGCTGCAAGGCGGGGCCTGGCATGAGGGAGACGTGGTCATCCACAACCACCCTTACCACGGTTCAAGCCATAGCCCGGATCTGGCGATCATTATCCCGATTTACCACGAGGGCGAACTGGTCGGTTTCTCCGGTAATACCGCGCACCACATCGATATCGGTGCCGCCACCCCCGGTCTGATCATCGATGTCGGCGATGTGTATGCCGAAGGGATGTTGATGGCCGGCTTGAAGTTTTATGAGAAGGGCGTGCGTAACGAAGCGCTCGTACAGATGTTCAAGTACAACAGCCGTGCGTCGACCCAGCTGGTGCGCGATATCGAGGCCCAGGTCGCCTCCGCTCAGTTGGGGGTAAAACGCTTCAAGGAGTTGCTTGAACGTTACGGCAAAGACTTCTGCTTTAGCGCGATCAATCAGTTGATCGATTACTCCGAAGCCATTATGCGCCAGAAGATTTCGGAGATTCCCGATGGCGAATACCGTGCCGAAGGTTTCCTTGACGATGATGGTCGCAATCGCGATCAGCGCTTGCCCATAGTCGTGACGGTCAAGGTGCAGGGCGACTCGCTGGTTGTCGACCTCACCGGTTCGGCCCCCCAGACGCCAACCGCCTACAACGTCCCTTTTGAAGGGTCATGCAAGGTGGCTGCCTATGCAGCTTTTCGCAAGATATTGCTTGATGCCTATACGATGGAAAGTCCGGTGCCGTCGAACGAAGGGTCGTTCCGACCGATCAGTGTGGTTGCACCCGAAGGTTCCATCTTCAATCCGATCTTTCCGGCAGCGGCCGAGGCGCGCTTTACCCAATGCAATCGGATGATCGATCTGATCATCAAGGCATTGTCACCGGTTTTGCCAGAGCGAATCATCGCTGGCAGCTCGGCGTCGATTTCCTTCGCAGCTTATTCCGGGATAAAGCCTGATGGCGATTACTGGGTCTTTCTCGAGGTCAATGAAGGGGCGTATGGCGGTCGGCCAAAATCTGACGGTCCCGATGCGATCGATAACCTCATGGCCAACACCCGCAACAACCCCATCGAAGATCTGGGCATGCATTTACCCATAATCTGCGACCGCTATGAGTTGCGCGATGACGTCATGCCCGGCGCCGGTAAATACCGTGGTGGTATTGGCGTGGTCAAGGCACAGCGGGTGTTGACGCCAGGCTTCATTACCCACGAAAGCGAACGCCATTACGATGTGCCCTGGGGGATCTTCGGCGGCATGGACGGCGTTGTCGGCAAGACTGAAATCTACAATGCTGCGCGCCCTGGAGAGGTCGTGCAGATGCCATCCAAATTCTCGGGGCATGCTTCACGCGCGGGCGACGTCATGGCTTATTACTCCCCTTGCGGTGGTGGTTATGGCAACCCCCTGGAGCGCAGTGCCGAGCAGGTCCGCGAGGATGTGCTGGATGACTTCTGCACGATTGAACATGCCCGTGACGTCTATGGGGTCATCCTCGATGAACGCGTGCAGCTAGACGTCCAGGCCACGATCGAGCGGCGTGCTCGGTTGCTCGCTCATTCAGGCTGACTGCCCGGCTCAGAAAAGGCCAAGAGGATCGACGCGAGATGACTCGCGCCGATCCTGCGCAGGCACAGGCATCTTTCGAAAGGAAGTCGGGGTCGCGCTGCCGGTGGCGACCCCGGCAACTGTCTGCTGCGTATTCAACGATCAAGGACGGCTATCCGGTTGAACGACGCCCTCCAGATATACGTGTTCCTACACGCCCTCATAATAAAAAAATACATTGAGTGCCGTCGTCCCTGACTGCCGTAACCCAGTGATTCAACTTCGCTTTCGTCAGTACTGCCCACTCATCCCTATAACAATATTTGTCCCTGGAATAGCGATTAATGCCAAGGCGCTCTTTATGGGCGTGCCTTCGACGTCGCGACTTTGCAGGACAGACCCTAGCGAAGAAGAGCGGCAATGAATAGAGAAAATAATGAACTCAACTCAAGCTTACGCCCACGGAATCTACTTATCGCCATGGCCATCGCCGTGCCGGGGTTCGCCTGGGCTGAAATACCGACTGTAGGCCAGGATGCGGACATATTGAATATGGCGGCACTACAACCGGAAACCCTCGGTGAACCGGTACAACATCAAAGCCTGTCGCGGCTGCATGACGAACAAACTACTGCGCAGAGCAGCGATGCCTCGTCGGTCGCGGAAATATTCAGCAAGGGCAGTATTAACGGTAACTTTCGCACCATCTACTTCTCCGGGCATAACGCCTTTTTCAACAAGGGGCTGACCCAGGATACATTGAGTTACGGCGGCAAACTGGGTTTCAAAACCGCCGCCTACGACGGCTTCAGCGCGGGCGTCAGCGCTTATGTACAACGCGCTATCGCCCATTCCGATGATCCCGCCGAACGCGATAGAGACCTTGGGCCCAATATCACTGCAATGGGCGAAGCTTATCTTCAATGGGAGCACGACCAATTCAAGATCACCGCTGGCAACCAGGAGATCGATGTGCCGTTCGCCTCAACGTATGACTGGCGCATGGCACCCCAACTGTTCCAGGGCGTTTCAGTACACTACGGCGATGACGCGAACTACCTTTCAGCGATGCGCATGTATCGCTTCAAGTCGTATATCGACAACTCCTTCAAGAAAGAGACCACCTATAACGCCGGATTTGACGCTTTCTCAGGAATCGGCGATCAGCAAACCGATGGTTTCTGGGGCATCGGCGGCGCCCGTAGCCTGGACCTCGGCCCGCTACAGCTCAACGCCAAAGCCTGGCAGTTTGATTACGACGACTATGCCAGGATGACCTACCTGGAAGCGCAACTGAGCAAGCGCGAAGGCGATTTCAAGCCCTTTATCGGGACACAGATCGTTCGAGAGAACGATGAAGGTCGTGAATTGCTCGGTGAAGTGCATAGCCGGGTTTATGGTGTGCAATTGGGCGTAAAGCATAACTCCCTGACCACCAGCCTTGGCTACGACCGCATCGAGCCAGACAAAAACGCCTACCTCAATGGCGCGCTGGTAACGCCCTACGCTCATGGCGTCAGTTCAGGTCCGCTATTTGCCCAACCGTTCCTGACCACGACCCAAGACCTGGGGGCGGGCAATGCGTATGCATTCGATATCAATGGTGCCTTGCGCGACGACGTGTTCATTGGCGCACGCTACTCGTTCATGGACCTCAAACCCAGTGAAAGTGCAGCCAGCAGCAATCAGTCGGAATACCTCGCGTTCGCCGTTTACAAGTTTGGCGGAAAGCTCGAGGGCTTGAGCATCACTGAATTCATCGCCCTGCAAAGCCAGCCCGACCAGGAAAAGAATTACTGGCAAAACCGCCTGGCGATGGAATACGCCTTCTAAGCGCCCGCTGTAGCCGAGACGGCCGGCTACCGTCAACGCTACCTGTCGCGTGGTGCGCAGGAACAGCTCTGCACCCAGCTCCTCCTCAAGTCCTTTAATCAAGCGGCTCAACGCAGGCTGTGTAATGAACAGCACGTGCGCCGCACGCTTGAAATGCAGATGCTTGGCAAGCGCCACAAAGGCTTTCATCGGTTTGAGTTCAATACGGTAATTATTGCTTATTATGGTATCAATTTAATGAAATAATGAATTTGAAGTAATGGATATCGAAGATTATCGTGAGTCCCAGGTCAGGCAAATCCTATACGCCGACCCTTGTTACTGAGCCCACCGGAGAGACTCACTATGTCGCAAGACCTGATGGCCATGCTTGAACGCGCTTTCGAAGAATCCACCAAGCTCTATAAGGAGAGAGGCTTTCAGCGCCGAATCGGTTTTGGCAAACGCCCGGCACTGATCAACGTCGACCTGGCCAACGCATGGACCCGCCCGGGTAATCCGTTCACCTGTGAAAAAATCGACGATGAGATCATTCCCGGTGTACAGCGCTTGATGAAAGCGTTTCGGGAACACAATTTTCCAATCGTGCACGTGACCACCTGCTATCAGAACACCGACCGCAATGACCCCAACACCGACATGGGCCAATGGCACAACAAGATCCCGGTCGATGTGGTCAATCAGAATGACGAAAATCTGTGGGCGATCGACTCGCGCATCGAGCCGATCGACGGCGAGTTTGTCCTGGTGAAAAAGCGCGCCAGTTCTTTCAGTGGCACCTCGCTGGCAGGCTACCTGCGTTCAGCCGGCGTCGATACGATCCTGGTCACTGGGGTGACAGCGTCGGCCTGTGTGCGGACAACGTTGTGCGACGGGCTGGCGGAAGGGTTCCGCACGATTGCGGTAAAAGAATGTATTGGCGACCGTGTGCCTGGCGCGGTGGCGTGGAACCTGTTCGACATTGATGCCAAGTTCGCCGACGTGGAAACCGTTGACACTTGCCTCGCCTACCTTGCCACTGCTGGCCAGAAGTAAGCCGGGACTTTATCGTCCCACGCAGGCGGATTCAGCCTTTCATAGTTAGCACGTGGGAGCGCTTTCTTACCTTGCGCCAATCTCGGCATCCAAAGAAACCCCGGTAGGGCCAACCTCCGGGGTTTTGTTTTTTTCGGCGTAGTGATGCTCACGGGAATGACGGCCTCTGCGTCAGCCTGTCGAAATAAGCTGCGCCAACACCCACACCTTGCAGGTTTACTGAAAAGCCCCTTCGGCCCGGCTGCCTGTAATCCCATCGAATCCCTGCAGATAATTCGGCAATAGCTGCCAGCCCTGGGGGCAGCACCGAATTTTCTGCATAGGGGCGACGGAAATGGATCATTACGATGTGATTGTGCTCGGCGGCGGCAATGCCGGTCTGTGCGCGGCGTTGTCGGCGCGCGAACAGGGGGCTCGCGTGGCACTGCTGGAGCGGGCGCCCGTGGAGCAGCGTGGGGGCAACTCGGCACATACCGGCGGCGCCTTTCGTGTCGCTTATCGGGGTGTCGACGATTTGCGCGAGCTGATGCCGGACTTGCTCGACAGCGAAATCCAGAACAGCGATTT
This sequence comes from Pseudomonas fluorescens, assembly GCF_902497895.1. Lineage (GTDB taxonomy): Bacteria > Pseudomonadota > Gammaproteobacteria > Pseudomonadales > Pseudomonadaceae > Aquipseudomonas > Aquipseudomonas fluorescens_BP. Next base: position 4,472 of record NZ_CABVHQ010000063.1, on the reverse strand, counting down.
CGGTAGTTATAGCCAAGAGGAATTCTTCTCGGAACTGGCCGCCCAGAGTCAGTACCGTGCCGATCCCGAGGTACTCGATACGGTTGTTACAGAGGGCTTCGGCACCCTGCAGTGGATGACCCGTCAGGGCGTGCGCTTCATGCCGATATTCGGCCGCCAGGCGTTCAAGGTCGACGGTAAGTACAAGTTCTGGGGCGGGCTCACCGTGGAAGTCTCCGGAGGTGGCCTGGGTCTGGTCGAGACGCTGATGCAGCGCGCCGAGCGCAACGGTGTCGAGTTGCATTATGGTTGCCGGGCCCGGCACCTGAGCCGCGATGAGCAAGGCAACTGGCAGGTCGAATGCGCCAATGGCCAGCGCTTCAGTGCCGCCGGGCTGATCCTCGCCACCGGTGGCTTTCACGCCAATCTCGAATGGCGAGCCAAGTACCTGGGGCCGGGCTGGGACCTGGCCAAGGTGCGGGGCTCGCGTTATAACACCGGCGACGGCATCCGCATGGCCATGGACATCGGTGCGGCAGCGCACGGCAACTGGTCGGGTTGCCACGCGGTGTTCTACGACGCCAATGCGCCCGAGCAGGGCGACCTCAACCTGCTCAACCAGCAGAAGAACTATTTCCACCTCGGCGTAGTGGTCAACGCTGAAGGCAAGCGTTTCGTCGACGAAGGCCTGGACTTTCGCAACTACACCTACTCGAGCATGGGCGCCAAGGTGCTGCAGCAGCCGGGCGGCATTGCCTGGCAGCTGTTCGATCAGCACAGCGAATCGCTGCTGCCGGACGAATACCGGGTACGCCAGGCGACGCGTGTCCAGGCCGACACCCTGGAAGAACTGGCGTCGAAGTTGGAGGGGATCAACGTCAATGCCCTGCTCGACACGCTGAGTGCCTACAACGGCGCGGTAAACCGTGAGGTGCCGTTCAATCCGGCGATACGCGACGGCCGTTCGACCTCAGGCCTGGAAATTCCCAAATCCAACTGGGCCAATCCCCTGGAACGTCCGCCCTTCGTTGCTTATGCGGTGACCTGTGGCATCACTTTCACCTTTGGCGGGCTGAAGGTGAACAGCCAAGCCCAGGTGATCGACGAGGAGGGGCAGGTTATCCCGGGCCTTTACGCCGCTGGCGAGCTGGTCGGCAACCTCTATTACGTGAAGTACGCTGGTGGTGCGGGGCTGACGTCCGGCTCGGTGCTTGGGCGTATTGCCGGCGCGGGCGCTGCCGCGCCAAAACGGATCATCCCGGCAGCAGCCACCCCGCTAAACCAGGCCAAGGAGCCTTCATGAGCATTCGTATCTGGCATCAGAGTTTTACTGTGTTGAGTGACCTGGGTGCCTACGACCAGGCGCTGCGCGCGCATTTTCGCAAAGTGGCGCGGCCTGGCACCGAGATCCATATGCATGGCATGCAGCCGGGCACTTACCGCAGCAACTACCCGGGCGACGACATCAAGCATTCTGCCCTGCAATACCTGCACGGTCTGCAGTTCATGGCGGCCGGCCTGAATGCCGAGGAGCAGGGTTTCGACGCCTACGCCATCAGCACTTTGCCGGAGCCGGCCTTGCGCGATATCCGCAGTCTGCTGGACATCCCGGTGGTGGGTTACGGCGAGTCGGCGATGTTTACCGCTTGCATGCTCGGGCGCAGTTTCGGCGTGCTGGTGTTTATCGACGAGCTGGCCGAGTTGGTGCAGGCGAACGCCTCGGGTCATGGCCTGGCAGAGCGCTTGGCGGGCGTGCGACATGTCGGTTTTCGTTTCGCCGACGTGCTGGCCGCCTTCAGCGATCCGCGCGAACTGATCGAGCGCTTTCGCGTGGCGGCCCGTGTGCTGATCGCCGACGGCGCCGAAGTCATCATCCCCGGTGAGGCGCCACTGAATGTGCTTTTGGCCAGTCACGGCATCAATGAGGTCGACGGGGTGCCAGTGCTGGATTCACTCGGCGCCTGGGTCAAGCAGGCCGAGGCCATGGTCGACCTGCGCCGCGCCAATGGGGTACGGCCCTGCAACCGAGGCTATTTCTCGGCGCGGCCGGAACGCCAGCGGGTCAAGGAAATTTTTGCCTTCTACGGTCTCAGCGAACGCTTTCTGACGCCGGAACAACAACCTGGAGTGAGCGCATGAAAACCCGTGAATGCGATTTAGTGGTGATCGGCGGCGGCCTGGCCGGTTTCGCCGCAGCCCTGCAGGCGGCCGAGGCTGGTCTTGAGGTGATTCTGTTGGAGAAGACCGCGCAGACCGGCGGCTCCTCGGCGATGAGTGGCGGTTGTCTGGCTTTTGCCGGTACCGACCTGCAGCGCGAGAACGGCATCGAAGACTGCGCCGAGCGATTGTTCGCCGACCGGATCGAGGTTGGGAAGGGCGAATGCGACGAGACGCTGGTGCGTGCGTACGCAGACAACCAGTTGGCCACCTACCAATGGTTGCGCGACAAGGGCGTGGTGTTCACTCCGGTGATCGAGGCGGCTTCCGGGCAGTCGGTGCCGCGAGTGCACAACGTCGACCCGGCAGACATGATCCGTCAGCTGGAGTTGGCGGCCAAGGCCAGCGGCCGGGTCGAGGTGCTCAAACAAACCCGCGCCCGCCGCTTGTTGCGCGAGAGCAATGGACGGGTGCGCCGGGTGCAGGCGGAGCAGGACGGCGAGTCATTCGAGCTGTATGCGCGCAAGGCCGTGGTGCTGGCCGCCGGGGGTTTCGTCCATGACCGCGAGTTGGTGCACCGCTTCGTGCCGAAGTACGACAACGCGGTATTCATCGGCGGTGAGGGCAATGAGGGCGATGGCCTGCGCATGGCCTGGGCGCTGGGTGCCGACGTACGCGACACGCCCTACATCAAGGGCACATTTGGCAAGCATCCGATGGATGAAAACAATCACCATGCCTGCCTGGCGGTGTACAAGGGCGCCATTGCGGTGAACCAGGAAGGCCGGCGTTTCGTCGACGAATCGCTGTCCTACAAGCTACTCGGCGATGCCTGCATGCAGCAGTCCTACGGCGTGACTTACCAGATTCTCGACCGCAGCATCATGGAAAGCGGCGACAACCGGGTGCGCATTCTCGACTTCGAGCGGCGACTGGAGGAGGGCCTGTTCGTCGAGGCCGAGAGCCTGGAACAGCTGGCGCGGCTGATCGAGGTGCCGGAGCACGTGCTGCTGGAAGAGGTCGCGGTCTACAACCAGGCAGTGCGTGACGGCCAGGAACCCGAATTCGGTCGTCGCCATCTGGTGCATAAGCATGGCGAGCTGTGCCCGATCGAACGTGGGCCGTTCTATGCCTATCCCTCTACAGCTGCGGTGTTCGGGACCTACTGCGGCCTGTGCATCGATGCGCAGATGCGCGTGCACGACGTCTTTGGCGCACCGATCGAGGGCCTGCTGGCCGCCGGCGAGGTGGTCGGGGGGCTGCATGGCGCGGCCTATATGACGGGTTCGGCGCTGGGCAAGGCAGCAATTTTTGGGCGACTCGCCGCGACTACCGCGCTGGGCTTATGACTGAAGCTGGGAGTTGGCTATGAAGATTCTGGTGTTACTGGCAGGGGTGGCGGACATCCGCTTCCCGCTGCATACCCTGAACATTAGTGCTGAGGGTCTGATCGAGGAAGGTGGCACTGTCAGGCGCCTGCTCAGTCCTTTCGACGAGGCTGCGTTGGAGCTGGCGCTGAAACTGCGCGCCAGCCGCAGCGACTGCCGGATCGATGTGTTGCTGCTGGCCGGTGCGAACAGCGAGGCCATGCTACGTACGGTGGCGGCGTTTCGCCCGGACTCACTGCGTCGTCTTGACCTGCAGCCGACCTGCCTGTGGGATGCGCAACTGACGGCCAGACAAATTGCCGGCCTGCTCGAGAACGAGGACGTTGCTGATCTGCTGCTGATCGGTCGCGAGTTCGGCGACCTCGACGAAGGCAGCATTCCCGTATTGCTGGCGCAGCGTCTCAACTACCCACTGTTCGCCCTGGCCCAGCATGCCGAGTGGGCTGGCGAGCAGGTACGTTTGCTGCGTGAACGCGGTGCGGACGAGGAGTCTGTGCTGGTCTGCGCACCGCTGCTGGCCAGCGTCACCAACGATAAACGCAACAAGCTGCGCCACCCACTGATGAAGAACGTCATGGAGACCAAGCGCATGAGTTTCGCCGACGTGACGGCCAGTGTGGCAGAGGTGACGGTATTGCCGCTGGCCAGCCTGGAGGCGGCACGCGTGAGCGTACGCGAGGGTCAGTGTCGCTTGCTCGAAGGCGATACGGCACGCCAGGCCAGTGAATTGCTGGCCTATTTGAATGAGCAGGGGGTTGGCGCATGAGCACGCAGGATTCAGCGGTAAGGTCGCGAGTGCTGGCACTGGTGCCGTTGGCATGGGGTGAGGAAGCGCAGGACGCCGTATTGGCAGCGGCGCAGAGCGTCGCCGTCAGCGGCGGTACCTTCGAGGTGCTCCTGCTGGGCGCGCAGGCGGATCCACAGGCTTGTCGGCGGGCGGCCGGGGCC
>NZ_CABVHQ010000062.1 GCF_902497895.1 Pseudomonas fluorescens | reverse complement strand
GAGCTGCCGAAGGCTGCGATCTTTTAAAGACAACCTCGGGCAAAAAGTCAGCCGCGAATCAGAGACCGTAGCTCATCAGACGCTCGTAACGACGGGCCAGCAGCGCTTCGGTATCGAACTTCTTCAGCATCGCCAGCTGCGAGCTGAGCTCGGCACGGATCGAAGCAGCCGCAGCGGCCGGATTACGGTGCGCGCCGCCCAGTGGTTCGCTGATGACCTTGTCGACGATGCCCAGGCCTTTCAGGCGCTCGGCAGTGATGCCCATGGCTTCGGCGGCATCCGGGGCCTTTTCGGCGGTCTTCCACAGAATCGAGGCACAGCCTTCCGGCGAGATCACCGCGTAGGTCGAGTACTGCAGCATGTTCAGTTGATCGCAGACACCGATCGCCAACGCACCGCCGGAACCACCCTCACCGATCACGGTAGCGATGATTGGGGTTTTCAGGCGCGCCATGACCCGCAGGTTCCAGGCAATCGCTTCGCTCTGGTTACGCTCTTCGGCGTCGATACCCGGGTAAGCCCCTGGCGTATCGATGAAGGTCAGGATCGGCATCTTGAAACGCTCGGCCATTTCCATCAGGCGGCAAGCCTTGCGATAGCCTTCCGGACGAGGCATACCGAAGTTGCGACGAACTTTCTCGCGCACTTCGCGGCCTTTCTGGTGACCGATGATCATCACCGGCTGATCGTCCAGACGAGCAACGCCACCGACAATGGCAGCGTCGTCGGAAAAGTGCCGATCACCGTGCAGTTCATCGAACTCGGTGAAGATGTGATCGATGTAATCCAGGGTGTACGGGCGACGCGGGTGGCGGGCCAGGCGCGCAATCTGCCAGCTGGTCAACTTGCCGAAGATGTCTTCGGTGAGCGTGCTGCTCTTGTCTTGCAGACGAGAGATTTCATCGCCGATATTCAGCGAATTGTCATTACCGACCAAGCGCAACTCTTCGATTTTGGCTTGCAGGTCGGCGATCGGCTGTTCGAAATCAAGAAAATTCGGGTTCATAGGCGTCCGTCTTGGGTCGACGTCCAAGGGAGCTTGGGCCGGCCGGTTGTCTATTCGCGCCCTACCTTAAGGGACAGGCGCGTTCAGGTCGAGATTAAAAATCCTGGTCGAGATCAGGGCGCGCTCATTAATGGCAAAGAACGGCACCTGACCGTCAACGGTATTGGAGGAAGACGTTGTCTCGCCCGAACTGGTCACGCAGGGCTTGAATCAAGCTGTCTGCCGGGTCAATTCGCCAGGTCTCGCCAAACTGCAGCAAGGCCTTGGCGTCCTGGCCGGTGTACTCCATGGTAATCGGGCAGGCTCCACGATGACGCTTGAACAACTCGCCCAGCCAGCGCAGCCGGTCCCCTTTCAGGGCTTCGGTGCCGACCTTCAAACGCAGGCTTTCGGCCAGATTGGTGCGAGCGTCTTCCATGCTCATCACCCGCTTGACCCGCAGGCGCAGGCCACCGGAGAAGTCGTCGTTGCTGACCTCGCCTTCGACCACCACCATCGCATCGGTCTGCAACAGCGACTGTGCCGAGTGGAACGCCTCGGCAAACAGCGATGCCTCGATCCGCGCCGAGCGGTCGTCGAGGGTGATGAAGCCCATCTTGTCGCCCTTTTTGTTCTTCATCACCCGCAGGGCGATGATCATGCCCGCGACCGTCTGGGTATCCCGGGCCGGTTTCAGGTCGATGATGCGCTGACGGGCGAAACGGCGGATTTCACCTTCGTATTCGTCGATCGGGTGACCGGTCAGGTACAGGCCCAGGGTTTCTTTCTCCCCGCGCAGACGATCCTTGAGGGTCAGCTCCTTGGCCTTGCGGTGGGTGGCGTAGACGTCGGCGTCGGCTTCGACGAACAAGCCACCAAACAGATCCGCATGCCCACTGTCATGGGTGCGAGCCGTTTGTTCCGCAGCCTTGATCGCTTCCTCCATCGCGGCCAGCAACACCGCCCGGTTCTGGTCGATGCTGGCTTGCCAGGCTTTGGGTTCATCATGGAAGTACGGGCCGAGGCGGTCCAGCGCGCCACTGCGAATCAAACCGTCGAGGGTGCGCTTGTTGATGCGTTTGAGGTCGACCCGGGCGCAGAAGTCGAACAGATCCTTGAACGGACCTCCCTGACGCGCCTCGGTGATGGCTTCCACCGGACCTTCGCCCACGCCCTTGATCGCGCCGAGGCCGTAAAGGATACGGCCCTCATCGTTCACCGTGAACTTGAACTCCGAAGTGTTCACGTCCGGTGCGTCGAGGCGCAACTTCATGGTCCGCACTTCTTCGATCAAGGTCACGACCTTGTCGGTGTTGTGCATATCCGCTGACAGTACCGCCGCCATGAACGGCGCCGGATAGTGGGTTTTGAGCCACGCGGTCTGGTACGACACCAGGCCATAGGCGGCGGAGTGGGATTTGTTGAAGCCGTATCCGGCGAATTTTTCCACCAGATCGAAAATGTTACCGGCCAGGTCGGCATCGATATTGTTGGTCGCGCAACCTTCAATGAAACCGCCGCGCTGCTTGGCCATTTCCTCGGGCTTTTTCTTGCCCATGGCTCGGCGCAGCATGTCCGCTCCACCGAGGGTGTAACCGGCCATGACCTGGGCGATCTGCATCACCTGTTCCTGATACAGGATAATGCCGTAGGTAGGCGCCAATACTGGCTTCAAACCTTCGTACTGGTAGTCGATATGCGGGTACGCGAGTTCGGCACGACCGTGCTTGCGGTTGATGAAGTCGTCCACCATGCCCGATTGCAGCGGGCCGGGCCGGAACAGCGCCACCAGTGCGATCAAGTCTTCCAGGCAGTCGGGCTTGAGCTTTTTTATCAGCTCTTTCATGCCCCGGGACTCGAGCTGGAACACCGCCGTGGTTTCGGCCTTTTGCAGCAGTTGATAAGTCGGTTTATCGTCCAGCGGGATAAAGGCGATGTCCAGCGGCGGCTGGTCGACCTTGGCGCGGTCGCGGTTGATGGTCTTCAACGCCCAGTCGATGATCGTCAGGGTCCGCAGGCCGAGGAAGTCGAACTTCACCAGACCGGCAGCCTCGACGTCGTCCTTGTCGAACTGGGTCACCAGGCCGTCGCCCGCTTCATCGCAATAGATCGGCGAGAAGTCGGTGAGTTTGGTCGGTGCGATCACCACGCCACCGGCGTGTTTACCCACGTTCCGCACGACGCCTTCGAGCTTGCGGGCCATCTCCCAGATTTCCGCGGCCTCTTCATCGATCTTGATGAAGTCCCGGAGGATTTCTTCCTGCTCGTAGGCTTTTTCCAGGGTCATGCCGACTTCGAAGGGAATCATCTTCGACAGTCGATCCGCCAGGCCATAGGACTTGCCTTGCACCCGTGCAACGTCACGGATCACCGCTTTCGCCGCCATGGAGCCGAAGGTGATGATCTGGCTCACCGCATTGCGACCGTATTTATCGGCCACATAATCGATCACCCGATCGCGACCGTCCATGCAGAAGTCGACGTCGAAGTCGGGCATGGAGACCCGTTCCGGGTTAAGGAAACGTTCGAACAGCAGATCGTATTCCAGCGGGTCGAGGTCGGTGATCTTCTGGACGTAGGCGACCAGCGACCCGGCACCCGACCCACGGCCAGGACCTACCGGCACGCCGTTGTTCTTGGCCCACTGGATAAAGTCCATAACGATCAGGAAGTAACCGGGGAAGCCCATCTGGATGATGATATCCAGCTCGAAATTCAGCCGGTCGACATAGACCTGTCGCTTGGCGTCGTAGTCCTCGGTAGTATCCTTGGGCAGCAGGACGCTCAGGCGATCCTCGAGGCCGTCGAACGACACCTTGCGAAAGTATTCGTCGATGGTCATGCCATCGGGAATCGGGAAGTTGGGCAGGAAGTGCTTGCCCAGCTTCACTTCGATGTTGCAGCGCTTGGCGATCTCGACGGAGTTTTCCAGCGCCTCGGGCAAGTCGCTGAACAGCTCGGCCATTTCTTCGGCGCTTTTGAGGTACTGCTGATCGCTGTAGTTCTTCGACCGCCGCGGATCGTCGAGGGCGCGGCCTTCGCCGATGCAGACGCGGGTTTCGTGGGCTTCGAAGTCTTGCTGCTTGATGAAGCGCACGTCGTTGGTCGCCACCAATGGCGCACCGACCTTCCCGGCCAGGGCCACGGCAGCGTGCAGATGTTCTTCGTCGTTCGGGCGGTTGGTGCGCTGCACTTCCAGATAGAAACGATCCGGGAACACCGCCATCCAGTCACGCGCGAGGATTTCGGCTTCCTGCGGATTGCCGCCGAGCAGGGCAATACCGATTTCGCCCTCCTTCGCCGCCGACAGCATGATCAAGCCTTCGCTGGCCTCGGCCACCCACTCGCGCTCGATGATGATCGAGCCATTGCGCTGACCGTCAATAAAACCGCGGGAGATCAATTCGGTGAGGTTGCGGTAGCCGACCCCGTTCATGGCCAGCAGGCTGATTCGGCTCAGCGCGTTTTCCGGATCTTTGTTCGACAACCACAGGTCGGCACCACAGATCGGCTTGATCCCGGCGCCCATGGCCGCCTTGTAGAACTTGACCAGCGAACACATGTTGTTCTGGTCAGTGACCGCCACGGCAGGCATGTTCATACCGACCAGGGTCTTGACCAGCGGTTTGATCCGCACCAGACCGTCGACCAGCGAGTATTCAGTGTGCAGGCGTAGATGAACGAATGAAGCCGGCATAGTGATCCTGTGTAGAACTCGAAAACGACAAGGCCCGGATTGTACCGGGCCCTGAGCAAAACATCAGCCTGTTGACTAAACCTTGATCAAGCCTTCGAGGGCCTCATAAGCCAGCCGCACCGGAGCGAAAGAGCGTCGATGAATCGGCGTCGGCCCCAGGCGGGCCAGAGCTTCCAGATGTACAGGCGTCGGATAGCCTTTGTGCCCGCCAATGCCGTAGCCAGGATAAATCAATTCGAAAGCAGCCATTTCACGGTCACGGCTGACTTTGGCCAGGATCGAAGCCGCAGCAATTGCCGGCACCTTGCCATCACCCTGGATGACCGCTTCGGCCTGCATCGACAGTTTCGGGCAACGATTGCCATCGATCATCGCCAGTTTCGGTGTGATGCTCAGCCCTTCCACCGCGCGCTGCATGGCCAGCATGGTGGCATGCAGAATGTTCAGCTGGTCGATTTCCTCGACTTCAGCACGAGCGATGCACCAGCTCAGGGCCTTTTCGCAGATTTCGTCGTAAAGCTTCTCGCGACGGGCTTCAGTGAGCTTCTTCGAATCGTTGAGGCCGAGAATCGGCCGGCGCGGATCAAGAATCACCGCTGCTGTTACCACGGCACCGCACAACGGGCCGCGACCGACTTCATCGACACCTGCAACCAGATCTTCAGCATCGGCGACCAAGGTGAAATCCAACCCCAACTGCATCTTTATTTTACTCATTGTAGTGTGCCGATCAGCTTCAGTACCGCTTCAGCGGCCTGATTCGAGGCATCGCGACGCAATGTCCGGTGAATCTCGTCGAAGCCTCTGGTTTGCTCTTCACCGTCCCCGACCAATGGCGCCAACGTCTGCGCCAGGGCTTGCGCAGTCGCATCGTCCTGCAACAACTCGGGCACCAGCAAACGCTGCGCCAGCAAGTTAGGCAAAGAGATGTAAGGGCTTTTGACCATGCGCTTGAGAATCCAGAACGTCAGCGGCGCCAGGCGATAAGCGACCACCATCGGCCGCTTGTACAGCAGGGCTTCCAGGGTCGCGGTGCCAGAAGCAATCAACACCGCATCGCAAGCGGCAAGTGCCTGGTGGGAGCGACCGTCGAGCAGGGTCAGCGGCAAGTCGCGGCCGGCCAGCAACGCTTCGAGTTGCACACGGCGCTCGGGACTGGCGCAGGGCATGACAAAACGCACACCCGGGCGAAGGGCACGCAGGCGCTCGGCGGCATCGAGAAACAGCCCACCGAGCCGGCCGACTTCCCCGCCACGACTGCCCGGCATCAACGCCACCAGCGGTCCAGCGGGCAATCCGAGCTCGGCACGCGCCGCGGCGCGGTCCGCTTGCAGCGGGATCGCATCGGCCAGCGAGTGTCCGACAAAACGTACCGGCACCCCCTGCTCTTCGTAGAATTTCGCCTCGAACGGAAACAGCGTCAGCATCAGATCGCAGCCTTCGCGGATCTTCAGCACGCGCTTCTGACGCCAGGCCCAGACTGACGGGCTGACGTAATGCACGGTCTTGATCCCGGCCTGGCGTAGCTTGAGCTCGATATTGAGGGTGAAGTCCGGTGCATCGATACCGATGAATACATCCGGTTTTTCGGCGATCAATGTCTGGATCAGCTTTTTGCGCCGGGCCAACAGCTCGCGCAAACGCCCCAGAACCTCGACCAGCCCCATGACGGCCAGGCGCTCCATCGGGAAATAGGAGGTCAAGCCTTCGGCCTGCATCAGCGGACCGCCGACTCCAATAAACTCAACCGAGGGATGCCGGGCCTTGAGCGCGCGCATCAAACCCGCGCCGAGAATATCGCCGGAAGCCTCGCCTGCCACCAGTGCTACACGCAAAGTGGCCATGATTAACGAGTAATGCCGCGAGTCGAAGACTGGATCGAATCACGGAACACGGCGACTTCAGGAAACTGTGCAGACGACTCGGCCAGTTCGGCCAATGCCTGATCGACAGTCAGCCCCTGGCGGTAAACCACCTTGTAGGCACGACGCAGGGCGTGAATAGCGTCTTCGCTGAAACCGCGTCGGCGCATGCCTTCGAAATTCATGCTGCGGGCCTCGGCAGGGTTGCCGAACACCGTGACATAAGCCGGAACATCCTTGCCGATGGCGGTACCCATGCCGGAAAAGCTGTGGGCGCCGATATGGCAGTACTGGTGAACCAGGGTAAAGCCGGAGAGAATTGCCCAGTCTTCAACGTGCACATGGCCAGCCAACGCGGTGTTGTTGACCAGGATGCAGTGGTTGCCGATGACGCTGTCGTGACCGATGTGGGCATAGGCCATGATCAGATTGTGATCGCCCAGGGTCGTTTCGGCACGATCCTGAATGGTTCCACGATGAATCGTCACGCCTTCGCGGATGACGTTATGGTCACCTATCACCAGACGGGTTTCTTCGCCTTTGTATTTCAGATCGGGCGTGTCCTCACCTACCGAGGAAAACTGGTAGATGCGGTTGTGCTTACCGATTCGGGTCGGGCCCTTGAGAATCACATGCGGCCCGATCACTGTACCCTCGCCGATTTCCACACCAGCGCCGATGATCGACCAAGGGCCGACCTCGACGTCGTCGGCCAGAACGGCCGTCGGATCGATGATTGCGCGAGGGTCAATCAAACTCATAGTTTGCGTTCCGCGCAGATGATTTCCGCGGAGCAGACCGGCTTGCCGTCGACCGAAGCCCTGCATTCGAACTTCCAGATCTGACGCTTGCAGCTCAAGAATTTGGCTTCGAGTATGAGCTGGTCACCTGGCGTTACCGGCTGGCGGAAGCGCAGCTTGTCGGAACCAACGAAGTAGTAAAGGGTGCCATCGGCAGGCTTCACATCCAGCATCTTGAAACCAAGGATACCGGCAGCCTGAGCCATCGCCTCGATGATCAGTACGCCCGGCATGATCGGATGCGCCGGGAAATGACCATTGAAGAAAGGTTCGTTGATGCTGACATTCTTGTAGGCACGAATGTACTTGCCCTCAACATTCAGCTCCGCTACACGATCCACCAGCAGGAACGGGTAACGGTGGGGCAGGTATTCGCGAATCTCGTTGATGTCCATCATTTCGGGGGGAAGCCTATGTAAAGATTGGGAGTGCGCGATTGACGCGCACGCCTCTAGCAAATCAAGGAGGCAGTCTAGCGGCTGTGCACACTTGATATGGAAATGGTATCAGCCATCTGATGAAGCATTACCGCCAGGGGTCACGTCCCCTACACGCTTTTCCAATTGTCGCAGGCGTCGCGCGATGTCATCGAGCTGACGGATGCGTGCCGCGCTTTTGCGCCATTCGGCTGCCGGTTGCATCGCTGTACCGGACGAATAGGAACCCGGTTCGGTGATCGAATGGGTGACCATGGTCATCCCGGTCAAGAACACGTTGTCGCAAATTTCGATGTGCCCAACCAGCCCTACGCCACCGGCAAGCATGCAATGCCTGCCGATTTTGGTGCTGCCGGAAATCCCCACGCACGCCGCCATGGCGGTGTGATCACCGACCTGCACGTTGTGAGCAATCTGAATCTGGTTATCGAGCTTCACCCCATTGCCGATCACGGTATCGGCCAACGCGCCGCGGTCGATAGCGGTATTCACGCCGATCTCCACATCGTCACCGACCAGTACGCCGCCGATCTGGGCAATTTTCTGCCAGACACCTTTCTCGTTGGCAAAGCCGAAGCCTTCACCGCCCAGCACCGCGCCGGACTGAATGACCACTCGCTGGCCGATCCGCACGTCGTGGTACAGCGTAACCCGCGGTGCCAGCCAGCCGTCTTCGCCAATTTCACAGCGGGCTCCGATAAAACAGTGAGCCCCGACCGTGACGCCGGCGGCAATCCGCGCAGCGCTTTCGATCACTGCAAAAGCACCAATGCTCGCGGCCGGATCGACCACCGCGTCCTCAGCCACGACTGCCGTCGGATGAATACCGGCACTGGCCTTGGGCTTGGGGTCGAACAGATGGGAAATCCGCGCATAGGCAAGGTACGGGTCAGCCACCACCAGTGCATCGCCGACAAAACCTTCGGCGTCAGCGGCCTTCAGCAACACGGCTGCGGCCCGGCTGTCAGCCAGGTATTTGCGGTATTGGGGGTTTGCCAGAAAACTCAACTGAGCTGGGCCAGCCTCCTGCAAAGTGGCCAGCCCAGTGATTTCTTTCTCCGGGTCGCCACGCAAGGTGGCGTCGAGGAACTCGGCCAGCTGGCCGAGCTTTATAGTCGCGGCCATGGATTACTTCAGCTGATTCATGCGCTCGATAACCTGGCGCGTGATGTCGTACTGAGGCTTGACATCAATCACTGCGCCACGCTCGAAGACCAGGTCAAAAGCACCTTTCTTGATGACTTCTTCCACAGCGCTGTCCAGTTTCGGCTTGAGCTGCTTCAACATTTCACGGTCGGCAACGGCTTTGGCTTCGTTCAATTCCTTGGACTGGAACTGGAAGTCACGGGCCTTTTGCTTGAACTCGAGCTCAAGGCGTTCACGTTCGCCCTGGGCCATCTTGTCGCCACCACTGACCAGGCGGTCCTGGATGCCTTTGGCGCTGCTTTCCAGGCTTTTCAGCTTGCTCAGCTGCGGGCCGAATTTCTTCTCGGCATCCACGGCGTATTTTTTCGCCGCATCGGATTCCAGCAGTGCCATTTGATAGTTCAGCACTGCGATTTTCATGTCGGCAAATACCGGGGTCGCTACCAGGACTGTCGCCAGGAGAACCAATTGAGTCAACTTACGCACGATGCACTCCTACAAAATCCATTGTCGTTATCTTGGGTCAGACTCTTAGAAAGTCTGGCCGAGGGAGAATTGGAACACCTGGGTCTCAGCGTCATCCGGTTCTTTGATCGGCATCGCCAAAGCAAAACTTAACGGCCCAAGCGCGGTAATCCAGGTCACGCCGACACCGACGGAGCTGGCCAGACCGTCAAGGCCGATGTCGTTGCATTCAACCTTCTTGCCGGAAGTCGTGACCTTGTTCGAATTGCAATTGCTGTCGAACACGTTACCCACGTCCCAGAACAGCGAGGTCCGCAACGAGCGTTGATCTTTCACGAATGGCAGAGGGAACAGGAGCTCAGCACCACCTTGAATCAATACGTTACCACCGAACGGCAGCGTATCCTGATCCGGGTCTCTGAGGGTACCTGGGTTCGTACCCTGGCTAGGCGTACTACGCGGACCAAGGGTGTTGTCCTTGAAGCCACGAACCGAGTTGAAACCACCGGCGAAATAGTTCTCGTAGAACGGTAGACCATCGGTCGAACCGTAACCATCACCATAACCCAGCTGTGTGTGCAGGCGCATGGTGTAGTTGTCAGTCAACGGCTGGAACACCTGGCCGCGGTAGTCGAGCTTGAAGAACGACAGGTCGCTGCCAGGCGTCGTGCTTTCCAGCACCAGGCTCTGGGAGTGACCACGGGTAGGCAGCACGCCTTTGTTCAGGGTCGACTCGGACCAACCGGCCGAAGCCTTGAAGTTCAAATACTTGTCGCCTTCCTTGCTGACGAAGTCGAAAATCTCGTCAACGGTGAACTGACCGGTCTTGATCTCATCTTGTTGCGCAGACAGGCCGAAGGTCAGACGCGAAGTCTCGCTGATCGGGTAACCGACGCTGACGCCGGCACCCAGGCTGTCTACCGCATAGCTGGCAACGTCGACATCGAGCTCGTCGTAGTCAGTGGTGCGATAGAAGGCGTTGTAACCCAGGCTGACACCATCCGCCGTCCAGTAGGGGTCGACATAACCGAAGTTATAGCGGGTCTGGTATTCACTGCGGGTCAAGCCGACGCTGACCTTGTTACCGGTACCCAGGAAGTTGTTCTGGGTGATCGAACCACCGAGAATCAGACCGGCGCTCTGGGCGAAACCGACGCTGGCGGTGATCGAGCCGGAAGCTTGTTCTTCGACACTGTAGTTGACGTCGACCTGGTCGTCGGTGCCCGGCACGGCCGGGGTCTCGACGTTGACTTCCTTGAAGAAGCCCAGACGCTCCAGACGGGTTTTCGACTGGTCGATCAGGTAGGTCGAAGCCCAACCGCCTTCCATCTGACGCATTTCCCGACGCAGTACTTCGTCTTCCGACTTGGTGTTGCCACGGAAGTTGATACGGTTCACGTAGGCACGCTTGCCCGGGTCAACCACGAAAGTGATATCGACCGTGTGGTCTTCCTCGTGGGGCTGCGGTACGCCGTTGACGTTGGCGAAGGTGTAGCCTTCGTTACCCAGACGACGGGTGATCAACTCGGAGGTAGTGGTCATCAGCTTGCGCGAGAACACCTGGCCCTTCTGCACCAGCAGCAACGACTTGACCTGGTCTTCAGGCACTTTCAGGTCGCCGCTCAGCTTGACGTCACGAACGCTGTACTTGTCGCCTTCGTTGACGTTGACCGTGATGTAGACGTGTTTCTTGTCCGGGGTGATCGATACCTGGGTCGAAGCGATATCCATGTTGATATAGCCGCGGTCCAGGTAGTAGGAACGCAGACGCTCCAGGTCGCCGGAGAGTTTTTCACGGGCATACTTGTCATCGTTCTTGAAGAACGACAGCCAGTTGGTGGTCTTGAGTTCGAACAGGTCGATCAGGTCTTCATCGGGGAAGACCGTGTTACCCACCACGTTGATGTGCTGGATGGCAGCGACCGTGCCTTCGTTGATATTGACCTTCAAGGCAACGCGGTTGCGCGGCTGCGGCACCACTTCAGTGTCGACCGTCGCCGAGTAACGGCCTTGAGCAACGTATTGGCGCTGCAGCTCGTTACGCACCCCTTCAAGGGTCGCACGCTGGAAGATTTCGCCTTCGGCCAGACCGGATTGCTTGAGGCCCTTCATCAGGTCTTCAGTGGAGATCGCCTTGTTACCCTCGATCTCGATACTGGCGACAGAGGGCCGCTCGACTACAGTAATAACCAGGACATTGCCTTCGCGGCCCAGTTGGATATCTTGAAAGAAACCGGTTTTGAACAACGCACGAGTGGATTCCACCAGGCGACGATCGTCCGCCTGCTCGCCGACGTTCAGCGGCAAGGCACCAAAGACACTACCCGCGGAAACCCGCTGGAGGCCATTGACGCGAATATCAGAGATAGTGAAGGACTCAGCGTGAACTTCGGCGATCATCAATACGGAGAGAACCGCAGTTAGCAGCAGACGTTTCATGAAGTCCTTTCTTATTCCAACTGGCAATAAACAAACTGCCGCAAAATGCGGCAGATTCGCAATTCAGCGAAGCGTTACAGTCGTCCCAGATCGTTGACCAGAGCCAGCAACATCACCCCGACCACCAAACTGATACCGATCTGTATCCCCCAACCCTGCACCCGATCTGACAAGGGACGACCACGCGCCCACTCGATCAGATAAAACAACAAATGCCCCCCATCCAGTACAGGAATGGGCAACAAATTCAGAACGCCCAGGCTAATACTCAGATAAGCCAGGAAATTCAGGAAATCAGCGACGCCCGACTGGGCAGAAGCGCCCGCCACTTTAGCAATGGTTATCGGTCCACTCAAGTTTTTTACCGAGAGCTCGCCGAACAACATTTTCTTTAGCGAATCAAGGGTCAGGACGCTCATGGTCCAGGTGCGTCGAGCACCCTCGCCAATTGCCTCCAGAGGACCGTAGCTGACCTCGCGGATCATGGCAGGTGGCCAGTCGACAGCTTTTACCCCTGCGCCCAGGTATCCGGTGGCGACTTTCGCCTTGCCCTTGGCAGCCAAAGTAACAGGGACGTCGATTTGAGCACCGTCACGCTCGACCCGCAGCACAATTCTGGTTTCAGGACGTACACGGACCTGATCAACCACTTGCTGCCAATCATTCAATGCCTGGCCATCGAGCGCCAACAGGCGGTCACCGGTTTTCAGCCCGGCAGCCTGGGCCGGCCCGTTCGGATCCAGCTCAGCCAACACCGGAGGCAAGGCCGGACGCCACGGACGAATCCCCAGGGAATGAATCGGATCGGGCTCGTCAGCACCTTTGAGCCACTTGTCCAATACCAGCTCACGAGGCGAGTCGGCGGTCGAACCTTCTTCACGCACCAGCACCTGCAGGGAACCACTTTCGCCCAACCTGCGTACCAGCTGCAGATTCACTGCGGCCCAACCCGTAGTCGGCTCACCATCGATCGCGACGATTTCCTGGCCCGGACTCAACCCGGCCTTGGCAGCAATACTGCCGATTTCTACGTTACCAATGACCGGTCGCACCTGCTCGCTACCGAGCATGGCCAAAACCCAGAAAAACACCAGGGCCAGCAAAAAGTTGGCAATCGGACCGGCCGCGACTATAGCGATACGCTGGCGAACCGACTTGCGATTGAAGGATTGATCAAGCTGATCGAGCGGTACGTCGCCTTCGCGCTCGTCGAGCATTTTCACGTAGCCACCCAGGGGAATGGCAGCGATCACGAACTCTGTGCCTTGACGATCATGCCAGCGCAGCAGAGGCATACCGAAACCCACAGAGAAGCGCAGAACCTTGACGCCGCAACGGCGCGCCACCCAAAAGTGGCCGAATTCGTGGAAGGTGACCAGCACGCCCAGAGCAACCAGGGTGCCGACAATCATATAGAGCGCGCTCATCTAACTTTCTCCGCATTCCTATCCAGTGCCGATACGCTCGGACCCGCCGCAACGTCTATCGCCCGTGGCGACTCAACCATTGTTCGGTCAGGGTGCGGGCTTTGGCGTCAGCCGAGAACACCGCGTCGAGCTCTTCGACGGCTACCACAGGCTCGAGGTTCAATACTTCCTCGATGATACTCGCGATCTCCGGGTAGCGGATGCGCCGTTCGAGAAAGGCTGCTACCGCTACTTCATTTGCTGCGTTCAACATGGCGGGCGCACTGTTGCCCGCCTCCGCCGCCTGACGGGCCAGCCGCAGGCAGGGGAAACGCTGTTCATCAGGCGCCTGGAAGTCCAGGCGCGCGATTGAGAACAGATCAAGGGGCGCCACGCCGGAATCGATTCGCTCTGGCCAGGCCAGGGCGTTGGCGATCGGCGTGCGCATATCCGGGTTGCCCAATTGCGCCAATACCGAGCCGTCGACGTAGTCCACCAGCGAATGAATCACGCTCTGCGGATGAATCACCACTTCGACCTGCGCAGGCAGGGCATCGAACAGCCAGCAAGCCTCGATCAACTCGAGGCCTTTGTTCATCATGCTCGCCGAATCCACCGAAATCTTGCGCCCCATCGACCAATTGGGATGGGCGCAGGCCTGCTCGGGCGTTACATGCTCAAGCTCGGCCAGCGGCGTCTGGCGGAACGGACCGCCCGATGCGGTCAGCAGGATCCGCCGAACCCCGACAGCCCCAAGCCCGCGGGCAAAGTCATTGGGCATGCACTGAAAAATCGCGTTGTGCTCGCTGTCGATCGGCAACAGCACCGAACCGCTCTTGCGCCCCGCCTGCATGAACAAGGCGCCGGACATCACCAGCGCTTCCTTGTTGGCCAGCAGAATCTTCTTGCCCGCTTCAACCGCTGCCAGGGTCGGACGCAAACCCGCCGCCCCGACGATCGCCGCCATGACCGCATCGACTTGAGGATCGGCCGCGATCTGGCACAACCCCTCCTCCCCCACCAGGACCCGAGTCTGCAGACCCGCCGCCAGCAGATCGTCCTGCAGCCGGCGTGCAACGCCGACCTCAGGAACAACCGCGAAACGCGGCATATGGCGCACGCACAAGGCGAGCAACTCCCTCAGCCGACTGAATCCGCTCAAGGCGAACACCTGGTAGCGCTCAGGGTGCCGGGCAATGACATCGAGGGTACTCAGGCCAATCGAACCGGTCGCCCCCAGCACAGTGATCTGCTGTGGGCGATTCACGGCGCAGCCACCCACAACAGGACGGCAAATATCGGAATGGCCGCGGTCAGGCTGTCGATGCGATCCAGCACACCGCCATGGCCCGGCAACAGATTGCTGCTGTCCTTGATCCCTGACTGACGCTTGAACATGCTTTCGGTCAGGTCACCGACCACCGAAATCAGCACGACAACCGCTGCGCCAATCAAACCCATCATCATCTGCGCCGCGCTCCAGTCACGGACAAGGCCGACGACGGCAGTGATCAGCAAACTGGCCAGCAAACCACCGTAAACCCCTTCCCAGCTCTTGCCCGGACTGACTTTTGGCGCCAGCTTGCGCTTGCCAAAGGCCCTGCCGGAAAAATAGGCGCCGATATCAGCTCCCCAGACCAGCACCATCACCGCCATGATCAGCCAGTTGCCCAAAGGCTGCTGCTTGATCAGGACCAACCCTTGCCAGGCCGGCAACAGGATCAACAGACCAATCACCCATTTGCTCGCCGCACTGGCCCATTGCTCACTGGTGCGCGGATAAGTCAGCACCAGGAAGGTCGCCAGCAACCACCAGATCACCGCTGCAGCCAGCACCCAAGGTGCCAGACCGGGCAGCACATGCATGAAAAACAGCAGCAGTGCGACCAGGGCCGCGTAGGCAATGCGGACCGGCTGGGCAGTAAATCCTGCCAGCCGCGCCCATTCCCAGGCAGCCAGGGTCACCACCAATCCAATAAACAACGCAAAGCCGGTGCCTTCCAGCAAGAAAAACCCGCACAAGGCGATCGGCAACAGGATCAGCGCGGTAATGATTCGTTGTTTAAGCATTAAGCCCGGGCTCCCGCTTCGACCTGTTCGCTCGTTTTACCGAAGCGGCGCTGGCGAGAAGCGTAATCGGCCAGCGCAGTGCGCATGGCATCGTGTTTGAAGTCCGGCCAGAACAGGTCGGAGAAATACAGTTCGGCGTACGCCAACTGCCACAACAGGAAGTTGCTGATGCGGTGTTCACCGCCCGTACGGATACACAGGTCCGGCAGCGGCAGATCGCCCGTCGCCAGACAGGTCTGCAACAATTCGGGGGTAATGTCTTCGGGGCGCAGATGTCCGGCCTGGACCTCGCGCGCCAGGCGCTGGGCAGCCTGGGCAATGTCCCACTGGCCGCCATAGTTGGCCGCGATCTGCAGGATAAAACGATTGCTGCCCGCCGTCAGTACTTCGACTTCGCGCATGGCCGCCTGCAACTCCGGATGGAAGCGCGAGCGGTCACCGATAATGCGCAGGCTGATGTTGTTGTCGTTGAGGCGCCGGGCCTCCCGACGCAGCGCCTTGAAGAACAAATCCATCAAGGCACTGACTTCGGCGGCCGGGCGCTGCCAGTTCTCACTGGAAAAGGCAAACAGGGTCAATACTTCGACCTTGGCCTCAGCACACACCTCAATGACTGCACGAACAGCATCGACGCCCGCTTTATGCCCGGCAACACCCGGCATAAAGCGCTTTTTCGCCCAGCGATTATTACCATCCATGATGATCGCCACGTGACGTGGCACCGAAGACAGTACAGCCTGCTTGGTCTTTTCCATGTAAACGCGACCCTTATACGGCCATCAGGTCCGCTTCTTTTTGCTTCACGGCCGCTTCGATCTCCGCCACGAACTTGTCAGTCAGCTTCTGGATCTCGTCTGCGGCACGGCGCTCTTCGTCTTCGCTGATCTCCTTCTCCTTGACCAGGTCTTTCAACTGGCTCAAGGCATCGCGACGAATGTTGCGCACCGCTACACGGCCGTCTTCTGCCGCTTCACGCGCCTGCTTGGTGAAGCCCTTGCGGGTTTCTTCGGTCAGGGCCGGCATCGAAATCAGCAGCAATTCACCCAGGTTGGTCGGGTTGAAGCCCAGCCCAGAGCTCTGAATCGCCTTGTCGACCGCTTGCAGCATGTTGCGCTCGAAAGCCACGACTTGCAGGGTACGGGAGTCCTTGACGGTAACGTTAGCCACCTGATTCAGCGGAGTGTCGGAACCGTAGTAAGGCACCATCACGCCACCCAGGATGCTCGGGTGGGCCTGGCCAGTGCGGATCCGGCTGAATGCGTGATGCAGCGATTCCAGGGATTTCTGCATGCGCTCTTGAGCGTCTTTCTTGATTTCGTTGATCATTATTCGCCTTCCTCGATCAGGGTCCCTTCAGCGCCGCCATGCACAATGTTCAGCAGGGCGCCGGGCTTGTTCATGTTAAATACGCGCAACGGCATCTTGTGGTCACGGCACAGGCAAATGGCCGTCAGATCCATCACGCCCAGCTTGCGATCCAGCACTTCATCGTAGGTCAGATGATCGAACTTCTCGGCATGCGGGTCTTTGAATGGGTCAGCGGTATAGACACCGTCAACCTTGGTTGCCTTCAACACCACGTCGGCATTGATCTCGATGCCCCGCAGGCAAGCTGCCGAATCGGTGGTGAAGAACGGGTTGCCGGTACCGGCCGCGAAGATCACCACGTCCTTGGCGTTCAGGTGACGCATGGCTTTGCGACGATCATAGTGATCGGTCACGCCCACCATGGAAATAGCCGACATCACGATCGCCGAGATATTCGCACGTTCCAGCGCGTCACGCATGGCCAGAGCGTTCATCACAGTCGCCAGCATGCCCATGTGGTCACCGGTCACCCGATCCATCCCCGCAGCACTCAGTGCGGCACCACGGAACAGGTTGCCACCGCCGATCACCAGACCGACCTGAACGCCGATACCGACCAGCTGGCCGACTTCCAGCGCCATGCGGTCCAGCACCTTCGGATCAATCCCGAACTCTTCCGAGCCCATCAGGGCCTCGCCGCTAAGCTTGAGTAGAATGCGTTTATAGCGAGCCTGATAACCACTGCCCTGCTGAGCCATTGCGAATCTCTCCTGCGGCGTATTTTCAAAAATTCTTGCAAGCTGTTTACAGCCAGCGTTCACTCTAGCTTGACGCTATCACAGCGCCGTCGGAACACGGCTTTGTAAGCCCGCTCCGAAGGGAAACCAATTAAATTGATCCCCATTTGAAAAGAGGCTGCGCGCGTGAGCGGGCAGCCTCTTCAGGGCGACAGTCAAAAACCGTCTTACTTCTTGCTGGCAGCCAGCTGGGCAGCAACTTCTTCAGCGAAGTTGTCGACCGGCTTCTCGATGCCTTCACCTACCTGGAAGCGGGTGAAGGAAACGATTTCAGCGCCACCTTTCTTGGCCAGATCGCCAACGGTTACTTCAGGGTTCTTGACGAACGCCTGGTTGACCAGACTGGCTTCGGCGAGGAACTTGCTGATACGACCAGCAACCATTTTCTCGACGATCTCAGCAGGCTTGCCTTTGATCTTGTCTTCGTTGAGGCTCATGAAAACGCCTTTTTCGCGTTCGATGGCTTCAGCGGAAACCTGCGACGGCAGCAGGAACTCAGGGTTGCTGGCTGCTACGTGCATGGCGATGTCTTTGGCCAGCTCAACGTTGCCGCCTTTCAGTGCCACGACTACGCCGATCTTGTTGCCGTGCAGGTAAGAACCTACTACGTCAGCTTCGATACGCGCCAGACGACGGATGTTGACGTTCTCGCCTACTTTGCCAACCAGTGCTTCACGAGCCGGCTCTTGAGCGGCGATCAGCGGAGCTGCGTCGGTCAGTTTGTCGGCGAACGCTTTTTCAACGCTGGCAGCGACGAAGTTCTTGAAGTCGTCTTGCAGAGCCAGGAAGTCGGTTTGCGAGTTGACTTCGATGATCACGGCAGCCTTGCCGTCTTCCTTGATGCTGATTGCGCCTTCAGCAGCAATGTTGCCTGCTTTCTTGGCAGCCTTGATGGCGCCCGAGGCACGCATGTCATCAATGGCTTTTTCGATGTCGCCGTCTGCCTTGGTCAAGGCTTTTTTGCAATCCATCATGCCTTCGCCAGTACGCTCACGCAGTTCTTTGACCAACGCTGCAGTAATCTCTGCCATTTTCAAAATCCTCTTGGATAGGTTTTCAACCATTCCACCCGAGCGAACGGGCGTTCAATTCTTGCCCCGACACACCTGGCAACCGCCGCATGACAAAAACCGCCACGGGCATTTCCATCAGATGGTTTTCGAGGTGGCAAAAAGGGGGCCAAGCCCCCTTTTTGCGTACTGAGTAAACGCTAAGCGTCAGTTACTCAGCCTTCAACTACCGCTGCCGGAGCGTCTTCGACGAACACTTCGGTGCCGCCAGCAACGTGGTTGCGACCACGGATTACCGCGTCAGCCATCGAACCCATGTACAGCTGGATAGCGCGGATTGCGTCATCGTTGCCTGGGATGATGTAGTCAACGCCGTCCGGGCTGCTGTTGGTATCGACAACGCCAATAACCGGGATGCCCAGCTTGTTGGCTTCGGTGATCGCGATGCGCTCGTGATCAACGTCGATAACGAACAGTGCGTCAGGCAGACCGCCCATGTCCTTGATACCACCCAGGCTACGATCCAGCTTCTCAAGATCGCGAGTGCGCATCAGCGCTTCTTTCTTGGTCAGCTTGGCGAAAGTACCGTCTTCGGCCTGGATTTCAAGGTCACGCAGACGCTTGATGGAAGCACGGATGGTTTTGAAGTTGGTCAGCATGCCGCCCAACCAGCGGTGATCGACGTACGGCGAACCGCAACGTGCTGCTTCTTCAGCAACGATCTTGCCAGCGGAACGCTTGGTGCCGACGAACAGAATCTTGTTTTTGCCCTGGGCCAGGCGCTCTACGAAAGTCAGAGCTTCGTTGAACATTGGCAGGGTTTTTTCAAGGTTGATGATGTGGATCTTGTTACGCGCGCCGAAAATGTATTTACCCATTTTCGGGTTCCAGTAACGGGTTTGGTGACCGAAGTGGACACCGGCCTTCAGCATATCGCGCATGTTGACTTGGGACATGATAGTTCCTTGATAAGTCGGGTTAGGCCTCCACGTATCCCAATGACCAACCAGCAGCATCAAGCTGAAGGCACCCAGGTCATCGTGTCGACACGTGTGTGGGTTTAAGCCTTTCGGGGCATCCCCGGAAAGCGGCGCATTTTATACCATAAGAAAGGCGAAAACGAAACCAGGATTCACACTTCCCGGTGTCCGCTTTTGCCCTGGCCTTGGAATCAGATCAGAATGCACCATTATTATAGAGTGAAGCGAAGGTCAGGCGGTCATGATTTGCCTCGACCGTCTGTTAGAATCGCATTTTTGGGACTGCGCCAGACGCAACATTCAGTCACGCAATCCCTCTTCCGTGTTTATTTGCGCCATTGAGCGCTAGAGAGCCTGTATGACCGTCACCCTCAAAACCCCCGAGGACATCGCAAAAATGCGTGTCGCCGGCAAACTGGCCGCCGATGTGTTGGAAATGATCGCCCAACACGTCAAACCCGGCGTCACCACCGAAGAACTGGACCGTATCTGCCACGACTATATCGTCAACGAGCAGAAGGCCATTCCTGCCCCGCTCAACTACAAAGGCTTCCCGAAGTCGATCTGCACCTCGATCAATCATGTGGTCTGCCACGGCATCCCGAACGAGAAACCGCTCAAGGATGGCGACACCCTGAACATCGACGTCACGGTCATCAAAGATGGCTATCACGGTGACACCAGCCGGATGTTCCACGTCGGCACCGTGCCAGTCTGGGCCGAGCGCCTGTCCCAAGTGACCCAGGAATGCATGTACAAGGCTATCGAACTGGTCAAACCTGGCTGCCGCCTCGGCGACATCGGCGAAGTCATCCAGAAGCATGCCGAGAAGAACGGTTTCTCGGTGGTTCGCGAGTTCTGCGGTCACGGCATCGGCAAGGTGTTCCACGAAGAACCGCAGATCCTGCACTACGGTCGCGCCGGCACCGGCATGGAGCTCAAGGAAGGCATGACCTTCACCATCGAGCCGATGATCAACCAGGGCAAGGCCGACACCAAGGTCCTGGGCGATGGCTGGACCGCGATCACCAAGGACCGCAAGCTTTCGGCCCAGTGGGAACACACCCTGCTGGTCACCGCTACTGGCTACGAGATCTTCACCCTGCGCAGCGATGACACTATCCCTCGCGTCTCGGCCTGATCTCCCCCGCTGTTCCCTATAGAAAGAAAGGAAAGCCAATCGATGCCGCAGGTGGATCCAGAACTCTTCGATCGCGGCCAGTTCCAGGCTGAACTGGCCTTGAAGGCCAGCCCGATTGCGGCCTTCAAGAAGGCTATCCGTCAGGCCCGCGAGGTGCTTGATGGACGCTTTCGCAGCGGTCGGGATATCCGCCGGCTGATCGAGGATCGCGCCTGGTTTGTCGATAACATCCTGCAAAAGGCCTGGGAGCAGTTCGACTGGAGCGACGACGCCGATATCGCCCTGGTGGCGGTCGGCGGCTATGGGCGCGGTGAGTTGCACCCCTACTCCGATATCGACCTGCTGATCCTGCTGGACAACGCCGATCATGAAATCTTCCGTGACTCCATCGAGCGTTTTCTAACGCTGTTGTGGGATATCGGCCTGGAAGTCGGGCAAAGCGTGCGTTCGGTGGACGAATGCGCAGAGGAGGCCCGAGCCGACCTGACAGTCGTCACCAACCTCATGGAAAGCCGCACCATTACCGGCCCCGAGCGGTTGCGTCAGCGCATGCTGGAAGTCACCAGCATCGCTCACATGTGGCCGAGCAAGGAGTTCTTCCTGGCCAAGCGCGCCGAACAAAAGGCCCGCCACCACAAGTACAACGATACCGAATACAACCTGGAACCCAACGTCAAAGGCTCACCCGGCGGCCTGCGGGACATCCAGACCCTGCTGTGGGTTGCCCGCCGTCAATATGGCACGCTGAACCTGCGCGCACTGGCTGGCGAAGGCTTTCTGGTGGAGAGCGAAAATGCCCTGCTGGCATCGTCCCAGGAATTCCTCTGGAAAGTCCGCTACGCCCTGCACATGCTGGCCGGTCGTTCCGAAGACCGCCTGCTGTTCGACCACCAACGCTCGATCGCCGGCTTGCTGGGCTTCGAGGGTGAGGACGCCAAGCACACCATCGAAAGCTTCATGCAGCAGTATTATCGAGTGGTCATGAGCATTGCCCAGCTCAGCGACCTGATCATCCAGCACTTCGAGGAAATCATTCTCGCACCGGCAGATGAAGCGCCACCGCAACCGCTCAACTCGCGCTTCCAGCTGCATGACGGCTACATCGAAGTCACCCGGGTCAATGTGTTCAAGCGCACTCCGTTCGCCATGCTGGAGATGTTCCTGCTGATGGCTCAGCACCCGGAGATCAAAGGGGTTCGCGCCGATACCGTGCGTTTGCTGCGGGAAAACCGTCATTTGATCGACGATGATTTCCGCAAGGACATCCGCAATACCAGCCTGTTCATTGAATTGTTCAAATGCGAAATCGGCATCCACCGCAACCTGCGACGGATGAACAGGTACGGCATTCTAGGCCGCTATTTGCCGGAGTTCGGCTTCATTGTCGGCCAGATGCAGCACGATCTGTTCCACATTTATACGGTCGATGCCCACACCCTGAACCTGATCAAACACCTGCGCAAACTGCAGTACACCCAGGCTTCCGAGAAATTCCCGCTGGCCAGCAAACTCATGGGCAAGCTGCCCAAGCCCGAGTTGATCTACCTGGCCGGCCTGTATCACGACATCGGCAAGGGTCGGCATGGCGACCATTCGGACATTGGCGCAGTGGATGCCGAAGCGTTTTGTGCGCGCCATCAACTGCCGCAGTGGGACACCCGACTGATTGTCTGGCTGGTGCAAAATCACCTGGTCATGTCGACCACCGCCCAGCGCAAGGATCTTTCCGATCCACAGGTGATCCATGACTTCGCGCAAATCGTCAGCGACGAAACCCACCTCGACTACCTGTACGTACTGACCGTCGCCGACATCAACGCAACCAACCCGACCCTGTGGAATTCCTGGCGGGCCAGCCTGTTGCGTCAGCTCTACACCGAGACCAAGCGCGCCTTGCGCCGCGGCCTGGAAAACCCGGTGGACCGCGAAGAGCAGATCCGCCAGACCCAGAGTGCCGCGCTGGACATCCTGGTGCGCGGCGGCACCGACCCGGACGACGTCGAACAGCTCTGGGCGCAATTGGGCGATGACTATTTCCTGCGTCATACCGCCGGCGACGTGGCCTGGCACAGCGATGCGATCCTGCAGCAGCCTGCCGACGGCGGCCCGCTGGTGCTGATCAAGGAAACCACCCAACGGGAATTCGAGGGCGGCACCCAGATCTTCATCTACGCGCCGGACCAGCACGACTTCTTCGCCGTGACCGTGGCCGCGATGGACCAGCTCAACCTGAACATCCACGACGCCCGGGTTATCACCTCCAGCAGTCAGTTCACCCTCGACACCTATATTGTGCTCGACACCGACGGCGATTCGATCGGCGACAACCCGGTACGGGTCAAACAGATCCGCGACGGCCTGACTGACGCCCTGCGCAACCCGGACGACTACCCGACCATCATCCAGCGCCGGGTGCCACGCCAGCTCAAGCACTTCGCCTTCCCGCCTCAGGTCACCATCCACAACGATGCCCAGCGTCCGGTGACCGTCCTTGAGCTGAGCGCCCCGGACCGGCCCGGCTTGCTGGCGCGGATTGGCAACATCTTCCTCGAGTTCGACCTGTCGCTGCAGAACGCCAAGATTGCCACCCTAGGCGAGCGCGTGGAGGACGTATTTTTCATTACCGACGCGAATAACCAGCCGCTGTCCGACCCGCAGCTGTGCAGCCGTTTGCAGGACGCAATCGTCGAACAGCTGAGCGTCAGCCATGAACCGCATATCGAACTGTCGCGCATCAGCATTTAGCCGCGCGCCATGACCTGAGTGAGATCCGCCAGCAATGAACAACGCTCTGAACCAGTTGCAACCCTACCCGTTCGAGAAACTCCGCGCCCTGCTCGGTGCCGTGCAGCCGGCTGCAGACAAACGCCCGATTGCCCTGTCCATCGGCGAGCCGAAACACCGCTCACCGGGCTTTGTTGCCCAAGCGCTGGCCAGCAACCTGGACCAGATGGCGGTGTACCCGACCACGCTGGGCATTCCCGCCCTGCGCGAAGCGATCGCTCATTGGTGCGAGCGCCGTTTCAGCGTGCCCGCCGGCTGGCTCGACCCGGCGCGCAACGTACTGCCGGTCAACGGCACACGGGAAGCACTGTTCGCCTTCACACAGACCGTGGTCAACCGCAGCGATGAAGCGCTGGTGATCAGCCCGAACCCCTTCTACCAGATCTACGAAGGTGCAGCCTTCCTCGCCGGGGCCCAGCCGCACTACCTGCCGTGCCTCGACGAAAACGGCTTCAATCCGGACTTCGACGCGGTGCCGGCCGAGATCTGGCAGCGCTGCCAGATCCTGTTCCTGTGCTCGCCAGGCAACCCGACCGGCGCGCTGATCCCGCTGGACACCCTGAAAAAGCTGATCGCCCTGGCCGACGAGTTCGACTTCGTGATCGCCGCCGACGAGTGCTACAGCGAGCTGTATTTCGACGAACAAACGCCGCCTCCGGGCCTGCTCAGTGCCTGTGTTGCCCTGGGCCGCGAGGACTTCAAGCGTTGCGTGGTGTTCCACAGCCTGTCCAAGCGCTCCAACCTGCCTGGCCTGCGTTCCGGATTCGTCGCCGGCGATGCACAAGTGCTCAAAGCGTTCCTGCTGTATCGCACCTACCATGGCTGCGCCATGCCGGTCCAGACTCAGCTTGCAAGCATCGCGGCGTGGAACGACGAAGAACATGTACGCGCCAACCGCACGCTGTATCGGGAAAAATTCGATGCGGTGCTGGAAATCCTCAGCCCGGTACTTGATGTACAGCGCCCGGATGGCGGTTTTTACCTCTGGCCGAATGTCGAGGGGGATGACGCCGAATTCTGCCGTGAGCTGTTCGCACAAGAGCATGTGACGGTGGTGCCAGGTTCGTACATGTCCCGTGAAGTCGAGGGTTTTAATCCGGGCGCCGGCCGCGTGCGGATGGCGCTGGTTGCGCCGCTGGCGGAATGTGTCGAAGCGGCAACGCGGATTCGCGACTTCATCCAGCGTCGGCGATAACAACACCTTCTGCAGGAGCTGCCGCAGGCTGCGGTCTTTTGATTTTCGACGGCCTTCAAAATCGCCAAAAGATCGCAGGCTTCGCCAGCTCCTACGCCGACCGTGTATACCCGCGCTTGCCTGTAGGAGCTGCCGCAGGCTGCGAACTTTTGATTTTCGACGGCCTTCAAAATCGCCAAAAGATCGCAGGCTTCGCCAGCTCCTACGCCGACCGTGTATACCCGCGTTTGCCTGTAGGAGCTGCCGCAGGCTGCGATCTTTTGATTTTCAGCGCCCTTGATGACGCCAAAAGATCGCAGCCTGCGGCAGCTCCTACGGAATCGCGTGTAGCCGCAGTTTCACCTGCGGCCCATATTAGCGGCTTATGCTTGCGGCCGACCGCTGAACAAAAATCCCAGTTGACTTGGGATCCAGTAACACAATGCGACAAAGGTCGGCCGCCGCCGACGCCGAAACCGCCCGGTCATGGCATAATCCGTCACCTTTGGTTTCCAGCACCTGTAAAGGGGGCAATTCCTTGACCGCTTCAAGCAAAACGTTGCACCTTTTCGGCATCAAAGCCTGCGACACCATGAAAAAGGCGCGCACCTGGCTCGATGAAAACGCTGTCAGCTATGACTTCCATGATTACAAAACGGCCGGAATCGACCGTGAACACCTGACCCAGTGGTGCAACGAGCACGGCTGGCAAGTGGTATTGAACCGTGCAGGGACGACCTTTCGCAAACTCGAAGACGAACGCAAAGCCGATCTCGACCAAGCGAAAGCCATCGAACTGATGCTCGCACAACCCTCGATGATCAAGCGCCCGGTGCTGGATCTCGGTGACAGAACCCTGATTGGCTTCAAGCCAGATATCTACGCGGCAGCTTTTGTATAAGCCTGCCCGTTCATTATTGTAAGAGGTAACTGCATGTCCACTACCCTGTTCAGCCTGGCATTTGGTGTCGGCACCCAGAATCGTCAAGGCGCGTGGCTGGAAGTGTTTTACGCTCAGCCGTTGCTCAATCCATCGGCCGAGCTGATTGCCGCCGTTGCTCCGATCCTGGGTTACACCGAAGGCAATCAGGCCATCGCCTTCACCATCGCCCAGGCCGCGCAACTGGCCGAAGCCCTGAAAGCCGTCGATGCCGCTCAAGCTGCCTTGCTGACCCGTCTGGCTGAAAGCCACAAGCCGCTGGTCGCCACCTTGCTGGCAGAAGACGCACAGCTAAGCTCCACTCCCGAGGCCTACCTCAAGCTGCACCTGCTGTCCCATCGCCTGGTCAAGCCCCACGGCCTGAACCTGGCCGGGATTTTCCCGCTGCTGCCGAACGTGGCCTGGACCAGCCAGGGCGCGATCGACCTCGCAGAACTGGCCGCGCATCAACTCGAAGCCCGCCTGCGCGGCGAGCTGCTGGAAGTGTTCTCGGTGGACAAGTTCCCGAAAATGACCGACTACGTGGTACCGGCCGGCGTGCGTATCGCTGATGCCTCACGGATTCGCCTGGGCGCCTATGTCGGCGAAGGCACTACCGTGATGCACGAAGGTTTCGTCAACTTCAACGCCGGCACCGAAGGCCCGGGCATGATCGAAGGTCGCGTCTCGGCCGGCGTATTCGTCGGCAAGGGTTCCGATCTGGGCGGCGGCTGCTCGACCATGGGCACCCTGTCGGGCGGTGGCAACATCATCATCAAGGTCGGCGAAGGCTGCCTGATCGGCGCCAACGCCGGGATCGGCATTCCATTGGGCGACCGCAACACCGTCGAGTCCGGCCTGTACGTGACTGCCGGGACCAAAGTGGCGCTGCTCGACGAGAACAACCAACTGGTCAAAGTGGTCAAGGCCCGTGAACTGGCGGGTCAATCCGACCTGCTGTTCCGCCGCAATTCGCAGACCGGTGCCGTGGAATGCAAAACCCACAAATCGGCCATCGAACTGAACGAAGCGCTGCACGCTCACAACTAAGCAGAGCGTCAAACGATCACCTGTAGGAGCAGCCGGGCGGCGTTCCGTTTGCTCGCGATGGACGTAAACGATAACGCGCGTCACCAGACAGCACGTGTCGTCCATGTGTTCTTCGCGAGCAAGCTCGCTCCTACAGGGTCAGGCGTACACCCGCCCATGTTCAGCAGGGCTCAATAGCATGATGATTGCCTCTCCCTGGCGCGCCGATTTCCCGGCCATCGCCGCTCTGCAACGGCAAGACCAGACCTATCTGGACAACGCCGCCACCACTCAGAAACCCCAGGCCTTGCTGGACGCCCTGACACACTATTACGCCAACGGCGCGGCCAATGTGCATCGGGCCCAACACCTGCCCGGCGCGCACGCCACCCAGGCATTCGAAGACAGTCGCGGCAAGGTTGCCCAGTGGCTGAATGCCGGCACTGATGGGCAGATCATTTTTACCCACGGCGCGACCTCTGCGCTGAACCTCCTGGCCTATGGCCTGGAACACCAATTCAATCCGGGCGATGAAATTGTCATCAGCGCCCTGGAACACCACGCCAACCTGTTGCCCTGGCAGCAAATGGCCCTGCGTCGCGACCTTGAGCTGATCGTCTTGCCATTGGACGCCGATGGCCTGATCGATCTCGAGGCCGCAGCCAGCCTGATCGGCCCGCGCACTCGCCTGCTGGCGGTCAGCCAGCTGTCCAACGTACTCGGGGCCTGGCAGCCATTGCCGGCCCTGTTGACGATGGCCAGGACCCATGACGCGCTGACCGTGGTCGATGGCGCCCAGGGAGTGGTCCATGGCCGCCACGATGTGCAGGCGCTGGATTGCGACTTCTATGTATGTTCCAGTCACAAGCTCTACGGGCCGGACGGGCTTGGCGTGCTGTATGGCCGCAATGAGGCTTTGCGCCAGCTGCGTCACTGGCAATTCGGCGGTGAAATGGTGCAGAACGCCGACTATCAGCACGCCTCCTTCCGCCCCGCCCCGCTCGGTTTCGAAGCCGGAACGCCGCCGATTGCCAGCGTTATCGGCCTTGGCGCGACCCTCGACTACCTGAACGGGCTCGATCAGCGAGCGGTAGACGCCCATGAGGCCGCCTTGCATGCCTATCTGCTGCACGGTCTACATGCGCGCAAAGGCATTCGCCTGCTAGGTAAACCGCAAGTGGCGCTGGCCAGTTTTGTCGTCGAGGGTGTGCATAACTCTGACGTTGCGCACTTGCTGACCGAACAGGGCATTGCCGTGCGTGCTGGCCATCATTGCGCGATGCCATTGCTGAAAAGCTTCGGCCTGCCGGGGGCGATTCGGGTATCCCTGGCGTTGTACAACGATTCCGAAGATCTGGAGCGCTTCTTTACCGCGCTGGATCAAGCCCTGGAGCTGCTGCGATGAGCCTGCCCGGTGAAGCACTGAGCGCGCTGAAAACATTCCAGGCCGCCGCGGGGTGGGAGCAGCGCGCACGTCTGCTGATGCAGTGGGGCGACCGGCTGCCAGCCTTGAACGAGGCGGACAAGACCGACGCCAACCGGGTGCATGGCTGCGAAAGTCAGGTCTGGTTGATCGGCGCCTTGCAGGACGGTCACTGGCAGTTTGCTGCGAGCAGCGATGCGCGGTTGATTCGCGGCCTGGTGGCGCTGCTGCTGGTGCGAGTCAACGGGTTGTCGGCGCAAGAGTTACAGCAAGTGGATTTACCGGACTGGTTTAACCAGCTAGGCCTGAGTCGGCAGTTGTCGCCTTCGCGCAGTAATGGCCTCAACGCTGTGCTACAGCGGATGCGGAGCCTCAGCGACGTGTAGGAGCTGCCGCAGGCTGCGATCTTTTGATCTTGGCGTCCGTTCAGAGAACGCGCAATCCGCCGAAAAGATCGCAGCCTTCGGCAGCTCCTACAGGGGCTCCCGGTCAACCTTCAAACCACAGGTTTGACCCGTTCCGCCGGCCGCCGCACGCCCGCAACGATCTTGTCCACCGCCTTGGTCGCCGCGACCATGCCGAAGGTCGCCGTGACCATCATCACCGCGCCAAAACCACCGGCGCAGTCGAGCTTTACCCCATCGCCGACAAAACTCTTCTGCAGGCAAATGCTGCCATCCGGTTTCGGATAGCGCAGTTGTTCAGTGGAAAATACGCAGGGCACGCTGTAATGGCGGGTCACGGTGCGTGAGAAGCCATAGTCGCGGCGCAAGGTAGAGCGAACCTTGGAAGCCAGCGGATCATTGAAGGTGCGGTTCAGGTCACAGACTTGAATCAGCGTCGGATCGATCTGCCCGCCGGCACCGCCGGTGGTGATGATCTGGATCTTGCGGCGCTTGCACCAGGCGATCAGCGCCGCCTTGGCGTTGACGCTGTCGATGCAGTCGATCACGCAATCGATATCCGGGGTGATGTACTCGGCCATGGTCTCGCGAGTGACGAAGTCGGCCACCGCATGCACCGTGCAATCCGGGTTGATCCCGCGCAGGCGTTCGGCCATCACCTCGACCTTCGCCCGGCCGACAGTGCTGTCCAATGCGTGCAACTGACGATTGCTGTTGCTTACACACACGTCATCCAGGTCGAACAGCGAGATCTCGCCCACCCCGCAGCGGGCGATGGCTTCCGCCGCCCAGGAGCCGACTCCGCCCACCCCAATGATTGCCACATGGGCCGCGCGCAAACGCGCAAGGCCTTCAATGCCATACAAACGGGCGACGCCAGCAAACCGCGGATCTTCTGTACTCATGACCATTACCCCAAAAACCGGCGCGCATTATAGAGCCGGCGAGGCTAAAGACCACACAGCAAGGTACGAACGGCCACAAGCATCAACTTAATGCCCTACTCGAGATAAGAATTTACCTACAACGCATAATGAAAGAACTTTACCGGACCTGGATTGCCTAACGTCCGGTCTTTTTCTGTTCGCTGTACGATCACTCTAGGGCCAGTGTAGGATGCGCGCCGCTTGGCACCTGCCGGCAGTTCTTCGTTCCACTCCCTTTGGAACCCGAAATCTCTATGTCATCGCGTAAATTTGGACTCAACCTGGTAGTGGTGCTGGCGATTGCCGCGCTGTTCACCGGCTTCTGGGCGCTGGTCAATCGCCCGGTCACAACGCCCAACTGGCCTGAACAGATCTCCGGTTTTTCCTACTCGCCATTCCAGCAAGGCCAGTACCCTCAGAGAAACCAG
Source organism: Pseudomonas fluorescens (assembly GCF_902497895.1). Lineage (GTDB taxonomy): Bacteria > Pseudomonadota > Gammaproteobacteria > Pseudomonadales > Pseudomonadaceae > Aquipseudomonas > Aquipseudomonas fluorescens_BP. The sequence continues at coordinate 5,057 of NZ_CABVHQ010000062.1, read as the reverse complement.
TACCCGTCCGACGATGAAATGCGTCGCGACCTGGAGATCATGAGCAAGCAGACAGACAATATCCGCACCTATTCGGTGGACGGCACCCTGGGCGACATTCCCAAGCTGGCCGAAGAGTTTGGCCTGCGGGTGACCCTGGGGATCTGGATCAGTCCGGATCTGGAGCGCAACGAGCGCGAAATCCAGCGCGCCATCGAGATCGCCAACAGCTCCCGCAGCGTGGTGCGAGTGGTTGTCGGTAACGAGGCGATTTACCGCAAGGAAATCACCGCCGAGCAATTGAGCGTGATGCTTGATCGCGTGCGCGCGGCAGTCAAAGTGCCAGTAACCACTTCCGAACAGTGGCACGTCTGGGAAGAGAACCCGAGCCTGGCCAGGCACGTCGACCTGATCGCCGCTCACGTACTGCCTTACTGGGAATTCGTTCCGGTGGAAGAAGCCGGGCAGTTCGTCCTCGATCGCGCCCGCGACCTGAAAAAGATGTTTCCGAAAAAACCCTTGCTGCTGTCCGAGGTTGGCTGGCCGAGCAATGGCCGCATGCGTGGCGGTGCTGACGCGACCCCGGCCGATCAGGCGATCTACTTGCGCACTCTGGTGAACAAGCTCAACCGCCAGGGCTACAACTACTTCGTGATCGAAGCCTTCGACCAGCCATGGAAGGCCAGCGATGAAGGTTCGGTGGGCGCCTACTGGGGCGTCTACAACGCCGCACGCCAGCAGAAATTCAACTTTGAAGGACCCGTGGTCGCGATCCCGCAATGGCGGGTCCTGGCCGTCGGTTCAGTGGTGCTGGCGATGCTCTCGCTGGCCTTGCTGTTGATCGACGGCTCGGCCCTGCGCCAGCGAGGCCGGACCTTCCTGACCTTTATCGCGTTCCTCTGCGGTTCGGTGCTGGTGTGGATCGGTTACGACTACAGCCAGCAATACAGCACCTGGTTCAGCCTGACGGTGGGCTTCCTCCTCGCCCTCGGTGCGCTCGGGGTGTTTATCGTGCTGCTGACCGAGGCCCACGAACTGGCCGAGGCGGTCTGGACCCACAAACGTCGGCGTGAATTCCTGCCGGTGGTGGGCGATTCGGACTACCGACCGAAAGTCTCGATCCACGTGCCCTGCTACAACGAGCCACCGGAGATGGTCAAACAGACCCTCAACGCCCTGGCCAACCTCGACTATCCGGACTTTGAAGTCCTGATCATCGACAACAACACCAAGGACCCGGCGGTCTGGGAACCGGTGCAGGCCTACTGCGAAACCCTCGGTCCGCGCTTCAAGTTCTTCCATGTCGCGCCACTGGCCGGCTTCAAGGGCGGCGCACTGAATTACCTGATTCCGCACACGGCTCCAGATGCCGAAGTCATCGCGGTGATCGACTCCGACTACTGCGTCGACCCGAACTGGCTCAAGCACATGGTGCCGCACTTCGCCGACCCGAAAATCGCCGTGGTGCAGTCCCCTCAGGATTATCGAGACCAGAACGAAAGCACCTTCAAGAAGCTCTGCTACTCGGAATACAAGGGTTTCTTCCATATCGGCATGGTCACTCGCAACGACCGTGACGCGATCATCCAGCACGGCACCATGACCATGACCCGCCGTTCGGTGCTCGAAGAACTGGGCTGGGCCGACTGGTGCATCTGTGAAGATGCCGAACTGGGTCTGCGGATCTTCGAAAAAGGTTTGTCGGCTGCGTATTACCACACCAGCTATGGCAAGGGCCTGATGCCCGACACCTTTATCGACTTCAAGAAACAGCGTTTCCGCTGGGCCTATGGGGCGATTCAGATCATCAAGCGGCACACTGCCAGCCTGATTCGCGGTAAAGACACCGAACTGACCCGTGGCCAGCGCTATCACTTCCTCGCGGGCTGGTTGCCGTGGGTCGCGGACGGCATGAACATCTTCTTCACGGTCGGTGCCCTGTTGTGGTCGGCGGCGATGATCATCGTGCCGCAACGGGTCGATCCGCCGCTGTTGATCTTCGCAATCCCGCCCCTGGCGCTGTTCGTGTTCAAGGTCGGCAAGATCATCTTCCTCTACCGTCGTGCGGTCGGGGTCAACCTGAAGGATGCATTCGCGGCGGCGCTGGCCGGTCTGGCGTTGTCCCACACCATCGCCAAAGCGGTGTTGTACGGGTTCTTCACCAGCAGCATTCCGTTCATTCGTACGCCGAAAAATGCCGCTACTCACGGTTTTTGGCTGGCGATCTCGGAAGCCCGGGAAGAGATGTTCATCATGCTGATGTTGTGGGGCGCGGCGCTGGGCATCTGCCTGGTGCAGGGCCTGCCAAGCTACGACATGCGCTTCTGGGTCGCCATGTTGCTGGTGCAGTCGCTGCCGTATCTGGCGGCGCTGATCATGGCCTTCCTGTCTTCGCTGCCTAAACCGGCACCTGACACAGAGCCAGCGACTGCCTGATCTGTTATTGGATAAGGTTAAACGGCGGCCTTCGGGCCGCCGTTTTGCTTTAGAATGGTCGCCTTTTTCCACGGTAGGAGCTGCCGCAGGCTGCGATCTTTTGATCTTTAAAATCAACAGATCGCAGCCTGCGGCAGCTCCTACGGGTTTATCGTGCTGCGCACACCGGAGCTTTTACATGACGGCCCACGCCGACCTTTCGCCGACCCTCCAACTCGCCTGCGACCTGATCCGCCGTCCCTCGGTGACGCCGATCGACGCCGATTGCCAGAAGCTGATGATGCAGCGTCTGGGCGATGCCGGCTTCAAGCTGGAGCCAATGCGCATTGAAGAGGTGGATAACTTCTGGGCGACCCACGGTAAACACCCTGGCCCGGTACTGTGCTTCGCCGGCCACACCGACGTGGTCCCGACCGGCCCCGTGCAAGCCTGGCAGACCGATCCGTTCGATGCGCTGATCGACGAACACGGCATGCTCTGCGGCCGTGGCGCGGCGGACATGAAAGGCAGCCTCGCGGCGATGCTGGTGGCGGCCGAGCGCTTTGTTGCCGATTATCCGGACCACAAGGGCTCGGTGGCCTTCCTGATCACCAGTGACGAAGAAGGTCCGGCCCATCACGGCACCAAAGCGGTGATCGAGCGCCTGGTCGCGCGCAAGGAGCGTCTGGACTGGTGCATCGTCGGCGAGCCGTCGAGCACCACGCTGGTCGGTGATGTGGTCAAGAATGGTCGTCGCGGCTCCCTCGGCGCCAGGCTCACCGTCCGCGGTGTACAGGGCCACGTAGCCTACCCGCACCTGGCGAAGAACCCGATCCATCTCGCCGCCCCGGCCCTGGCCGAACTGGCCGCCGAGCACTGGGACCACGGCAACAGCTTCTTCCCGCCGACCAGCTTCCAGATCTCCAACCTGAATTCCGGCACCGGCGCGACCAACGTGATCCCCGGTGATCTGGTCGCCGTGTTCAACTTCCGCTTTTCCACCGAGTCCACTGTCGAAGGCCTGCAAAAGCGCGTCGCCGATATCCTCGACAAGCATGGTCTGGACTGGCATGTGGAGTGGGCGCTGTCCGGCCTGCCCTTCCTCACCGAACCGGGCGCACTGCTCGACGCGGTGTCGGCGAGCATCAAGGCCATCACCGGGCGCGAAACCCAGGCTTCCACCAGCGGTGGCACCTCCGATGGACGCTTCATTGCGACCATGGGTACCCAAGTGGTCGAACTGGGCCCGGTCAACGCAACGATCCACCAGGTCAACGAACGCGTGCTGGCCAGCGACCTCGACGTGCTGACCGAAATCTACTACCAGACCCTGATCAAGTTGCTCGCCTGATGCTCACCTGCCCGATCTGCAGCGAACCGCTGAACGCGGTGGACAACGGCGTGGCCTGCCCCGCCGGGCATCGGTTCGACCGCGCCCGGCAGGGTTACCTGAACCTGCTGCCGGTGCAGCACAAGAACAGCCGCGATCCTGGGGATAACCAGGCGATGGTCGAAGCCCGTCGCGATTTCCTCAACGCCGGCCATTACGCGCCAGTGGCCAAGCGTCTGGCCGAACTGGCCGCAGAAGTCGCGCCGCAGCGCTGGCTGGACATCGGTTGTGGCGAGGGTTATTACACCGCGCAAATCGCCGAAGCCCTGCCCAATGCCGAGGGTTACGCCCTGGATATCTCCCGCGAAGCGGTGAAACGCGCCTGCCGACGCAATCCGCAGCTGACCTGGTTGATTGCCAGCATGGCCCGTGTGCCCTTGGCCGATGCCAGCTGCCAGTTCCTCGCCAGCGTATTCAGCCCTCTCGACTGGCTTGAGGCCAAGCGCCTGCTCAGCCCCGGCGGCGGCTTGATGAAGGTCGGGCCGACCAGTGGCCATCTGATGGAATTGCGTGAGCGCCTGTACGATGAGGTGCGTGAATACACCGATGACAAGCATCTGGCACTGGTGCCCGATGGCATGCAGTTGCAACACAGCGAAACCCTCGACTTCAAGTTGACCCTGGCCAGCGGTCAGGATCGCGCCAACCTATTGGCCATGACACCCCACGGCTGGCGCGCCAGTGCCGAACGGCGGGCGAATGTCATCGAACAGGCCGAGCCGTTCGAGGTCAGCGTGTCAATGCGCTACGATTACTTCGTTCTTCAGTAATCCTTAATTCATGGCCTTGAGCATCGCTTGAGGCCGACTAAATCCGCGAATGGATTTTTCAGACCCGCATTGAGGACATCCATGCGCCAGCCCGATATCGAGATTTACCTGAAAGACGCCGACGTCGACTACAAGGCCATCGCCGCGTGGCTCGGCACGGCCCTGGGGCCTTGCACCGACTGGGTGCAGAGGGGCCAGACCTACAAATGCAAGGCCGGCAATGTGCCAGTGACCTGGCTGCCGAAGGCCGTGGGCAAGTGGAACAGCCTGCACCTGGACAGCGACCAGACCCAATGGGACGACGACATTGCCTGCGCCCGCGCAGCTTTCGCCGCGCTGAACGTGGAAGTGCGTTGCGCGCCGGGTTCCTGGGTCGAGGACGAAGGCGAGGAGTCGGCGGATCGCTGGATTCGGATCAGCGCCGATGGTGAAGAAGAGATTACCTGGAAAACCGCTTAAAGGCCGTCACCGAACCTGTGGGATGCCCCGATCCAGTGTGGGAG
>NZ_CABVHQ010000061.1 GCF_902497895.1 Pseudomonas fluorescens | reverse complement strand
GCCCCCTGCGCAACGCCTGCGTTCGGCCTCTGGGAAAGGGGCGGCAGATCTGAAGCCAAAGCAACAGCAACGACAGAAGCCACGGCAAGATCAAAAGATCGCAGCCTCGCTTCGCTCGACAGCTCCTACAGGTACAGGGGGAACACGGCGATTGAAGAACAGGCCGGCCGGTAGGCCGCCTCGCTTTGGCTTTTGCGGTGCACGCCCCCTCGAGAGACTTCGTTCCGGTTCTGCGCAGTGGGCAACCCGGCATGGATGCCGGGTTAGCCGCCCTGCGCACAATGGCGGGCATTCATTCGAATCAGCGTTGTGGCGGGACTTACTTGGCCGTCAGCACCGAGTAACTGTTCATCAGGTTGCGATAGTTCGGAATGCGCGGCGACAGCAGGTTCGCCAGGCCTTCCATGTCGTTGCGCCAGTCGCCTTGCAGCTCGCACGCCACCGAGAACCAGTTCACCAGTTGCGCACCGGCCGCCGCCATGCGTGCCCAGGCAGCCTGTTGCACAGTTTCGTTGAAGGTGCCAGAGGCGTCGGTGACCACGAATACTTCAAAGCCTTCGGCCAGCGCCGACAAGGTCGGGAACGTCACGCAAACGTCGGTCACCACACCGGCGATGATCAACTGCTTGCGGCCGGTGGCCTTCACCGCCTTGACGAAATCTTCGTTGTCCCAGGCATTGATCTGGCCGGGACGCGGAATGTACGGCGCGTCCGGGAACTGCTCTTTCAACTCAGGCACCATCGGGCCGTTCGGGCCGTTTTCGAAGCTGGTGGTGAGGATGGTCGGCAGTTTGAAGAACTTGGCCACGTCGCCCAGGGCCAGCACGTTGTTCTTGAATTCGTTGGGCGAGAAATCCTGGACCAGCGAGATCAGGCCAGTCTGATGGTCAACCAGCAATACAACGGCGTCATCTTTGTTCAGACGTTTGTACGGAACGTTGCTCATGTGAAACTCCTCGGTAGTTGGATGGTGCTTATGACACCGGCACGCTTGGCCGGCGCCTTTTCGATCGTCAGAAGGCAAAACACGAGCAGCCAAAGGCGCCCCAGAAACCGGCGAAATCGCTGACCGGCGCATTCGACAGGCGCGCCCGCTCATGGCTATGGGAATGCACCGCGCACGGCCCGCTGCAATGGTGAACCTGAGCCTGCATCGGCGAAGCCGGACGCCAGTGGCCCGGCACCTTGACCACCGGCGACCAGTCCGGCAGCACCGGCACACTGGGGGGCCCAAGTTTTTCGAAGTCACCGGCGGCGTACACCACCTTGCCGCCGACCACAGTCAGCACCGACTCGATCCACTTGATGGCCTCTTCTTCGACGCTGAAAAAGTCTGCGGTCAGAGCCACGACGTCCGCCAGTTGGCCGACCTTGATCATGCCTTTCTTGCCCTGTTCAGATGAGAACCAGGCACTGCCGTGGGTGAACAGCTCCAGCGCGGTCTGCCGGGACAGGCCTTCGGCGTGCAGCTCCAGACCGCCAACGGTACGGCCGCTGACCATCCAGTACAGCGAGGTCCATGGATTGTAGCTGGACACCCGCGTCGCGTCGGTGCCGGCGCCGACCGGTACACCTTCGGCCAACATGCGCTTGATCGGCGGCGTCGCTTCGGCCGCCTTGGCACCGTAGCGCTCGACGAAGTACTCGCCCTGGAACGCCATGCGATCCTGAATCGCAATGCCACCGCCCAACGCCCTCACCCGCTCGATGTTCTGCGGAGTGATGGTTTCGGCGTGGTCGAAAAACCACGGCAAACCATTGAACGGGATGTCTCGATTAACCTTCTCGAACACGTCGAGCATGCGGCTGATGGATTCGTTGTACGTCGCGTGCAAACGAAACGGCCAGCGCTGCTCGACGAGGTGGCGGACCACCGGTTCCAGTTCGTCTTCCATGGTTTGCGGCAGGTCCGGGCGAGGCTCGAGGAAGTCTTCGAAATCCGCTGCCGAGAACACCAGCATTTCACCGGCGCCGTTGTGTCGCAGGTAATCGTCGCCCTGGTGCAGGGCGACGCTACTGGTCCAGTTCTTGAAGTCGGTCAGCTCTTCCTTCGGCTTCTGGGTGAACAGGTTATAAGCAATGCGAATCGTCAGTTGCTGGTCCTTGGCCAACTGCTCGATGACTTGGTAATCGTCCGGATAATTCTGGAAACCACCGCCGGCGTCGATGGCGCTGGTCAGGCCGAGACGGTTGAGTTCGCGCATGAACTGGCGGGTCGAGTTGACCTGATACTCCAGCGGCAGCTTCGGCCCTTTGGCCAGGGTCGAGTAGAGAATCATCGCGTTGGGACGCGCCACCAGCATGCCGGTCGGATCGCCATTGGCGTCGCGCACAATCTCGCCCCCCGGCGGGTTCGGCGTGTTGCGCGTGTAACCGACAACCCGCAACGCGGCGCGGTTGAGCAAGGCGCGGTCGTACAAGTGCAGAACGAACACCGGCGTATCCGGCGCAGCCTGGTTGAGTTCATCAATCGTCGGCATGCGCTTTTCGGCGAACTGGAATTCGTTCCAGCCACCGACCACCCGCACCCATTGCGGCGTTGGCGTGCGATCGGCCTGGTCCTTGAGCATGCGCAAGGCATCGGCCAGGGACGGCACGCCTTCCCAGCGCAGTTCGAGGTTGTAGTTCAAGCCGCCACGAATCAGGTGCAAGTGCGAGTCGTTGAGCCCGGGGATGACACAGCGGCCCTTGAGGTCAATGACCTGGGTGCCCGAACCGCGCAGGACCATGGCTTCGGCATCGGTGCCAACCGCGACGAAGCGACCATCGGTGATCGCCACTGCACTGGCGAGGGGTTTTTCACGGTCTACGGTATGAAATCGGCCATTGAACAGAATCAGATCGGCGTTCATCGCGTTTCCTCAGGCAGAGTGGAGTGGGGCTGTCCGGCTTCCAGCCACGGCGCGAACAGGCGCGTCGCCTTGGGCATGAACAGGTACACCACCGAAACCACGATGGTCACGGTGATCAGAAAAGTGGCGACCACGTAATTGGACACAAAGGCGTTGAGCTTGAGCAGCGGGCCCCAGATCAGCGGCACCAGCAAGGTATGCGGCAGGATCACCAGCAACGTCACCACGGCCTGCTTCCAGCGCGGCGGTGGCGAAACGGAATCGGCCTGCGGTGCGAACCAGAATTCCTTGACCGGATTAACCTCGGTCTGGTCCCCATCCGCCAGCATCGGCGCGGCTTCGTTGATCAGCTCCAGCCGTTGCGGCGAATCGAGCCAGCGCTGCATCGCCTCGGTGGAGCAGAAACGCAGCACGCAGGTGAACATGTCCAGGCCGGCGTTCTTGCCGCGAATCACATCCACCCCCAAATGCCCCTCGCTCTGCCCGGCAATACTGACAATCCGCCGCAGCCAGGCTTCATAGGGCACTTCAAAACCGGCCTTGACCCGGTGTTTGACTACCAGGGTCACGACTTCTTCGAAGCCCCGCACCGGGCGGGTGGTTGCAGGGTCGGGGCGATTGGAATCAGGCATAACGGAAGGCTCCGGCGAAACGGAAATTAAGCCGATAATGCCGGTGTGGGGGAGGGAAAAATTGAACGTATGTGCTCTCTTTACGAGCGTACTTGAGCCCAACACTTTCCTGTGGCGAGCTCCCTCGCCACAAAAGCGGCATCTGGCAGAAGTTTTTTCCCTACGGAGCCGGAATATTCAGAGGCTCAGACATGAACTGACTGATCCGCGACCGCAACCATCGCTCCGCCGGATCATTATCATGCCCCCCGCTCCAGGCCATCGACAACTGCGCCTCATCAATGGGAAACGGCGGATCTTCGGCTCTCAAGGCACAGCCTTCGACCAGCGCGCAGGCGGCGTAGTCGGGAACGGTGGCGATCATTTCAGTCCCGACGAGCAATGCCCGCAACCCATTGAACTGCGGCACCCCCAACACCACCCGCCGGGTGCGACCAATCCTGGCCAGATCAAGATCAATGTTGCCGCTCAAATCCCCCGAAAACGACACCATCGCATGAGGCCGCTCACAGTATTCATCCAGCGTCAGCTCACCAGGCCGGTTGTCACCGCGCAGCACTTTGCAGGCAATATCGCGCAGCTTCTTGCGCTTGGCATTGGCCGGCAGTTCGGTGGTGTAACTGACCCCGACTGAAATCTCTCCGGACGCCAACAACGCCGGCATCAGCAGGTAATTGGCCCGGCGCACCACCACAATGATCCCCGGCGCCTCCTCCTGCAGTTGGCTCAACAGCGGAGGAAACAAGCCAAACTCGGCGTCGTCCGACAGGCCAATGCGAAACACATCACAACTGGTAGCCGGATCAAACTCCTTGGCCCGGCTGACCGCCCCGCAGATGGTGTCCATCGCCGGTTGCAGCTCCTTGAGAATCGCCAGCGCCCGCGCCGTCGGCTCCATGCCGCGACCGTTGCGCAGCAGCAACGGATCGTCGAACAGATCACGCAACCGCCCCAACGCTGCGCTCACGGCCGGCTGACCCATGAAGAGTTTTTCGGCGACCCGGGTCAGGTTCTTTTCGAACATCAGCGCCTCGAAAATCACCAGCAGGTTCATGTCGACGCGACGCAGATCGTTACGGTTCATAGGCACAGTCTCATTGTGTTTTCAGCCAGACACGGCTACCAAAATTTACTCGATCTTCGGCACTTTGGCCCCCCGATCTTACCCTGCCCAGCCCGCTCGTAATTGCAGCGATGTGCTGAGTTGGCGCAGTTTTTCGCCCGCCGTTAACAAGAGGAATTAACAACGTTTAACTCGCAAGCCAAAGCCCTGCGACCAAGAATGAAGCCCTCTGCGCATACCTGTTTTTCCAAAAAGGGATGGTGCTGACCCACCGTGCAGTGCGCCAGCGCATTCCCACCGACACGGACATTTGTCATGGCCCACGTTCAGCCCAACGCCGCCCGCGCGTCAGCCACGCAAACGCGAAAAGCCACCACTGGCGGCCTCACTCCCTGGCGGGAAAGCCTGGTCAAGCAATTGATCCTCGACCGCCTCAGCGAACCCCTGGAAGTCACCGAACTGGCCCGGGCCTGCGCGCTGTCCCGCAGTCATTTCTCCCGCACCTTCAAGTGCAGCACCGGGCTGTCACCCCAGGACTGGATTCGTTGCCAGCGCATCGCCCGAGCCAAGCAACTGATCCAGAATACCGACCTGACCCTGACGCAAATCAGTCTGGAATGCGGCTTCTGCGATCAGGCGCACTTCTGCCACATTTTCACCCGCAGCGAAGGCATCACGCCTTTCGCCTGGCGCTGTCAGGCAGTGCGTGCTCTGCCCTCTCTCAACAGCAAAAGATCGCAGCCTTCGGCAGCTCCTACGGGTGTACACATATCCGTGTAGGAGCTGGCGCAGCCTGCGATCTTTTGTTTTTGATCAGCCCTTGAGGAACGCCAGCAGATCTTCGTTGAGCTGATCCTTGTGGGTATCGGTCAGACCGTGGGGAGCACCCGGGTAGACCTTCAATGTGGAGCCCTTGACCAGTTTCGCCGCAGCGATGCCGGAGGCTTCGATCGGCACGATCTGGTCAGCGTCGCCATGCACCACCAGGGTCGGCACGTCGAACTTTTTCAGGTCTTCGGTGAAGTCGGTTTCGGAGAACGCCTTGATGCAGTCATAGGCGCTCTTGTGGCCGGCGGTCATGCCCTGCATCCAGAACCAGTCGATCATGCCCTGAGAAGGCTTGGCGTCAGGCTTGTTGAAGCCAAAGAACGGCCCGCTGGCGACGTCTTTGTACAGCTGCGAACGGTCCGCCAGGGACGCCTGACGCAGACCGTCGAACACCTCCATCGGCAGGCCGCCTGGATTGGCTTCGGTCTTGAGCATCAGCGGCGGAACCGCGGAAATCAGCCCGGCCTTGGCTACCCGCCCGCTGCCGTGTCGACCGATGTAGCGCGCCACTTCGCCGCCGCCGGTGGAGAAACCGAACAGCACCGCGTTTTGCAGATCCAGCAGCTCGATCAACTGCGCGAGGTCGTCGGCGTAAGTGTCCATTTCATTGCCGAACCAGGGCTGGCTGGAGCGGCCGTGACCACGGCGGTCATGGGCGATGACCCGGTAGCCCTTGGACGCCAGGAAAATCATCTGCGATTCCCAGCTGTCGGCATTCAACGGCCAACCGTGGCTGAAGACGATGGGCTGGCCAGTACCCCAGTCCTTGTAGTAAATCTCGGTACCGTCGCGGGTGGTGAATGTGCTCATTGCTATTGCTCCTTGACTAAGGGGTCGGGGTGTAGGGGTGAATCAAACCGATGGATAGCTCATTCGTTCGGCCAGGCGCGCTACCCGCTCGCCCAGGTGCGCGGCGGTGCAGCGATCTTCGGGAGGTGGCGCATGGTCCGGGGACTGTTCGACATTCGACTGAGCCATGGCTCCCATGGAACTGCCCAGGCGATTCAATTGCCCATCGAACACGCCAGCGCTGGAGCGCGCCGGCCGCAGGTCGAGGCCGACCCAGATCATCGAGTGCTGAGCGGCGAACACCGCCATCTGCAGCAAGGTATTGAGCTTGTCGCCGCACAGGCATCCGGAATTGGTGAACCCGGCGGCCAATTTGTCGCGCCAGGGCTGGGCCAAATAGAACGATGCAGTAGCCTCCATGAAGCCTTTGAACGGCGCCGAGGCGCTGCCCATGTAGGTCGGGGCGCCGAAGATGATCGCGTCGGCGCGGTGCAAGCAGTCCCAGTGCTCATCCACTTCCTCGACCGGAACCAGCCGGCAGGTACTGCCAAGGTGTCGTTCCACGCCTTGGGCTACGGCTTCGGCCATGACCCGGGTGTGCCCGTAGCCACTGTGATAGACCACCACCACGTTGCTCATTCCGGCATCCTCCAGAAGTGTTCATCCTTTTTGCTGCACGAAGCACAAAGGTCGGTGCCTTCGATTGATGGACTTGAAGTAGCGGATTTTTGGGCGTAAATCGGACGCAGGACGAGTTAAACGTTGTTAATTTTCAACGGTGCACCGAAGACCCGACTCACCCCTTTGCCGCCGCCGCGCCCAGTAAATACGGAGCTTGCGAACGGTACCGGCAACGCTGCAACCGATGCGCACACTCGATAGTCGCCGGCCACCGCGTTGCGCTGACGAAAAAATCTGAGGAATATGCTCGGATACCGCGTGATAGACGGATGCAAGCAGGAGTGACCCGTTGATCCTATCCCCCGAACAGGCTGTGCATTTCGGCCCTTACCGGATCTACCCCGGACAACGTCTGGTGCTGGAGGCCGACCAGCCCCTGCGTCTGGGTCGGCGCGCCATGGACATTCTGTTGATCCTGCTGGAGCACGCCGGGAATGTGGTCAGCAAGCAGCAATTGATCGCTGGGGTGTGGCCCAAAAGCGTGGTGGAAGACATCAACCTGCGAGTGCACATGGCGGCGCTGCGCAAAGCCCTCGGCGACGGTCAGGCCGGCCAGCGCTACATCGTCACCGTGGCCCAGCGTGGTTACAGCTTTGTCGCGCCGTACTCCCTGGAACACTTCGAGCAACGTCCCGCGAGCGACGGGCACGGGCCGAGCGGCCATAACCTGCCCATTCGTCGGACTCGCATGATTGGTCGCCAGGCCTTGGTCGACGGTCTTGTGGCGCAGCTGCCACACCAGCGCTTCATCACCCTCGTCGGCCCTGGCGGTATCGGCAAGACCACCGTGGCGCTGCGCGTCGCCGAACAACTGATCGGTCGCTACCGGGACGGCATTCGCCTGCTGGACCTGGCCCCGATCAACGACCCTTTGATGATCACCACCCACCTGGCGACGCTGCTCGACCTGCCATTGCACGATGGCGAACCGATGAGCCGTCTCGCGACCTTCCTGCGCGAGCGGCAGATGCTGCTGGTCATCGACAATTGCGAACACCTGATCGACGCCATTGCGTTGCTCAGCGAAAGCATCCTTCGCGGCGCGCCCAATGTGCACATTCTGGCCACCAGCCGCGAGAGCCTGCGGGCCGAAGGCGAATTCGTTCAACGCCTGGAGTCTCTGGACTGCCCTCCGCCCATCGCCGTGCTGGACCGCACCCAAGCCTTGACCTTTTCGGCTCTGCAATTGTTCGTCGAACGGGCGATGGCCAGTCATGACAGTTTCGAACTGACCGATGACGAGCTGCCTCTGGCGATCGAGATTTGCCGCCGTCTGGACGGCATTCCTTTAGCGATCGAACTGGCCTCGGCGCAAGTGAGCAGCCTTGGCCTGAGTGGATTGCTGACGCAACTGCAAGGTAGTTTTCGTCTGCTCACCCAGGGCTGCCAGACGACCCTGGGCCGGCATCAGACCCTGCGCGCAACACTCGACTGGAGTTTCGAGCTGCTGAGTGCCTGCGAACAGACCTGCCTGCGCCGATTGGGTGTGTTCAGGGGAGGTTTCACGCTGGAATCGGCGGCCGCAGTGATTGTCGGCGAACACGTCGAACCCCACGAGGTGTTTGCCTCGATCACGCAACTGGTGGCCAAGTCACTGCTGAACGTGGAGGTAGGCGACGAAGAGGTGTTCTACCGCCTGCTCGACACCACACGTGGCTATGCATTGGAAAAACTCGATCAGGCCCAAGAGCTGCCGGATACCCGAGAGCGCCACGCCGAACGCTGCCTGGCCTTGATGCATCAGGCGCAGAGCGACTGGGAACACACCCCGAGCGAGCGCTGGACCGAGCGTTACGCCCGCAGCCTGGAAGACATTCGTGCGGCGCTCGATTGGGGCTTGAATGCTCAAGGGCCGCAGGCCTTGGCAATCCGCCTCGCTGCGACCTCGGCACCGCTCTGGCAAGAGCTGTCGCTGCTCAAGGAACACGGCATGTACGTGCGCAAAGCCCTGGCGTTGCTCGAAGCGACGCACCAGCCCTGCCTGCGTTTGACCATGACCCTCAAGCTCGCCCTCGGCAGTTCCTGCTACCACACCCTGGGCAGTAGCGCCGAAGCCGTCGAAGCGTTCGTCAGCGCCAAACGCCTGGCCGAACACTGCAACGATGTGGCCGGTCAGCTCAAAGCGATTTCCGGGCACTTGGCGGTTGATCTTAGTTGCGGCCACTACCAACTGGCCCTGGAGCAGAGCCGACAATTCGAGCGGTTGGGGCTGCACGGCGACGCGGTGTTGTCCCTGAGTACCCGACGCTTGCGGGTTCTGGCTCTGCACTTTGCCGGAGATCAGGCACTGGCGCGGGAGAATGTCGAACAGGTCATTCAATGCCTGGCCCAGAATGGTCACCTCAACCGCTTCAGCTACTGCTTTGGCGTGCATTACGATCAGAGCGTCGCGGCCCTGACGATTCTGGCGCGCACTCTCTGGTTGCAAGGGCACCCGGAAAAAGCCTGGCGCACCGCGCGACAGGCGCTCGACATCGCGATGCAGATCAATCATGGCACGTCCATCTGCTACACCCTGGCGCTGTCCGGTTGTCTGATCGCCCACTACAACGGCGACACCCCGGTCGCCCGCGAGCTCCTGAGTCTGCTGCTTGAGCAGGCGCAGAAACACTCGGTGCTGTTGTTCTACACCTGGGCCAAACATTATGCGCAGGTGATCGAGGGTGCCGATGCGCCCTCGTCGCCGCGACCGGACAGCGGATTGATCAAGGAAATAATGGTCACTCTGGACAGCCGTTTCATCGATGACACGTTGCTGGAACGGGCCGAAAATGGCGCGGCTGGCTGGAGCACCGCGGAAATTCTGCGGGCCCGGGCCGACGCGTTGCTGGCAGAGGATTGCCCGACCAGGGTCAGCGCGGCCGAGGCGGTGCTGCTCAAGGCTTTAGCCGTGGCAAAAACCCAGGGAGCGCTGGCCTGGGAACTGCGCAGCGCCACGTCACTGGCCCAGCTATGGCAGCGTCAGGGTCTGTTCCGGCAGGCCCATGAGTTGCTGGCGCCGATTTACCAGCGTTTCACCGAAGGCTTTGCCACACCGGATCTGACGAAAGTCCGTCGGTTACTCGACGAGTTGCAGCGACATATGCCCGTTTGAGGTCCAGCGGCCCCGACTGATGTAGCGGCTGTAACGCAGTTCAAAGGTGCGCAAGTGACCGCTGTGCTCGAGTTTGTCCAGGGCGTAGGTGCGCGTGGTGTTGAGAAAGCGGTAACGGGTCACGCCGCTGCCCTGCTCCACTGACAGTAGCGATTTGCTCGCCAGCCGTTCCACGATTTCAACCAGGCAGGTGGACCGCAGCACCGCGCAACTGATCACGCCAATCGCCGCGTCCAGGGTGAACGCCATTTTGAACACCGCCAGCCGCTGCAGCACGGTTTGCTCCAAAAGGCTCAGCCGTTCATAGCTCCAGTCCAGCGCTGCTTTCAGATTCTGATGCCGTGGCACCGCGGTGCGTCGGCCTTGGCTCAACAGCTGAAAACAGTTGTCGAGTTGCGCTTGCACCCCCACCAGCGCCAGCGCATCGATCTGCGCCGCCGCCAGTTCAATGGCCAGGGGCAGTCCGTCCAGTCGCCGACAGATTTCGCGCGCCGCCTTGAGGTCCTGTTGGCGCAGGACAAACCCTTGCTGGCGGGCTCGGGCGCGGCTGACCAACAGCTGCACCGCCGAATAGCCCATGGCTTCGGCCACGCTGTACAGCGCCGAGGGCGGCGGCACTGTCAGGGCCGGTAAACGCAGCAGCGTTTCCCCCGCCGCTCGCAACGGTTCGCGACTGGTGGCGAGAATCGACAGCCGAGGCGCCGAGGCCAGCAGATCGTCCACCACTGCCCGACAACATTCGAGCAGGTGTTCGCAATTGTCGAGCACCACCAAGGCATGCCGTTGCGCCAGCGCCGCCCCGCCGACATCCAGTTCCAACGTGCGCGACAGATGATCGACGAGTTGCGATGGGTCATCGATGGTGGCCAGATCAACCATCCAGACACCGTCCCGATAGTGCTGCAACAGCAACTCGGCCACGCGCAACGCCACGGTGGTCTTGCCGATGCCGGCCGGACCGAGCAGGGTCATGAGGCGCCGAACCGGTAACTGCCGGACCACACTGCCAACGACCGAGTCGCGGCCGGTCACTGGCGTGAGCCGCGCAGGCAGATTGTGCTGAGGCTTGTGCACATTTTCGACCGGCACCGGTGTGCCTGTCCGGTCGCGTTGCACCCGGGCGATGAAGCTGTACCCGCGCTGGGGAATGTTGACGATGTAGCACTGCCCGTTCTGGCCGTCGCCGAGGGCCCGACGCAGGGCGGCAATGTGCACGCGCAGGTTGATTTCCTCGACCACCGAAGTTGGCCAGACGTGGGCGATCAGTTCGTCCTTGCTGACCACGTTGCCAGCGCGCTCGACCAGCACCTGGAGGATATCCAGTGCCCGCCCGCCCATGCGCAGCGGCCGATCACCTTCCAGAATCAGCCGTTGACGCGGGTGGAACGCATAGGGGCCGAACCGCAGCACCGCATCGCTGTTTAAATCTCTGAGGCTGTTCATACACGTTCACGTGCTGAAAACCTGGCCCGGCTCAAGGCACCACGTCCATTGCGCGAGTTCGCCCAGGCTTTCGCACCTCCATTGCTAAGAGTTCACGGGTATCTTGGCAGGCATCCATGATGGCACAACTGGCACGCAAGGAGCATTACGGCCATCGCGGTGCGCGGAACGGACAATCAGCCGTCAGCTAAACTGCTCGCGGTACTGGGTCGGGGTCAAGCCAAGCTTTTCACTGAACAGAAAACGCATGTGCCGCACGCTGCCGAAGCCACTTTTATAGGCCACGGTCTTGAGCGGCAGGTCGCTGGTTTCCAGCAGATTTCTGGCGCAGTCGATGCGCGCGCTTTGCAGAAACTCCATCGGCGTCATGTTCACTTCCCGGGCAAACACCCTGGCGAAATGACGCGCACTCATGTTCGCCAGACTGGCCATGCGCTCGATGCTGAACGCTTCGTCGAGGTGTTCGAGCACATGGTTCTGCACCCGGGTGATCGGCGTTTCCTGGGATGCCACCGCCACCATCAACGGACTGAACTGCGCCTGCCCGCCCTGGCGCTTCATCACCACCAGCAACACCTTGGCCACGTCCAGGGCGACTTTCTTGCCGTGGTCCTCGGCAACCACCGCCAGCGCCAGATCGATGCCGGCGGTGACACCCCCGGAGGTAATGAGATTACGGTCCTGCACAAAAATCTGATCGGTCTCGACGGTGGCCTTGGGGAAGCCTTTGATCAGCCGTTCGGTGTAGTGCCAGTGGGTGGTCACGCGATAGCCGTCCAGCAACCCGGCGTGCCCGAGCACGAACGCGCCGGTGCAGATCGAACCATAACGATTCGCCTGGTTGACGGCACCCTGAAGCCAGCCAAGCAGTGGTGGATGCTTTTCGTTGTAGGCCCCCGGCCCCCCCGGCACCAACAACAAGTCGTAGCGCTCGTTAGCCTGATCGATGTGCAGATCGGCCTGGACACTGACGCCGTTGGAGGCCCGCAACGCGCCATGCTCGGTGCCGATGGTCGCCAGCTCGTAACGGTCCGCCGGCTGCAGATAACGATTGGCGATGGAAAACACTTCCATGGGTCCGGCCATGTCGAGCAGGAGAAAGTCTGGGAACAGCACCATTGCCACGGTTTTCATGGATTGAATCACTGATATCAAATGAATAGAAAACTTGGCGTCAGCGCTGAACATTATGGCCAAGTGTAACGATAAGGATACATGAACCAACTGACATAACTGTCAACCTGAACGAGACAGTATTTCAATTTCCATCTACTTATTGCACTCCAAGGTAAACATTAACCTTCTCCTCACTCGGACGAAACCTCGTCCCCACAGGAGATTTCATCATGCTGACCCTTCGCAAAGCCTCTGATCGCGGCGCGGCCAATCACGGTTGGTTGAAGTCGTTCCATACCTTTTCCTTTGCCAACTACCGCAATCCGCGGGAGCAGGGTTTTTCCGACCTGCTGGTGATCAACGATGACCGCGTGGCGGCCGGTAAAGGCTTCGGCCAACACCCGCACCGGGACATGGAAATTTTCTCCTATGTGCTCGAAGGTGCCCTGGAACACAAGGACACCCTGGGCACCGGGTCGGTGATCCGTCCCGGCGACGTGCAGTTGATGAGCGCCGGCAGCGGCGTGGCCCATAGTGAATACAATCAATCGGCGACCCGGCCGGTGCACTTCCTGCAAATCTGGATCGTGCCAGACGTCAGCGGTGCCAAACCGCGTTATCAGCAAGAGCACTTCAGCACACAGAAGAAACGCGGTCGCCTGCAACTGATCATCTCCCCCGATGGAGCCAATGGTTCGCTGCGGGTGCGTCAGGATACCCGGGTCTATGCCGGCCTGATCGACGGCAAGGAAACCGCCACCCTCACACTTGCCGCCAATCGCTACGCTTATGTGCACGTGGCCCGGGGCAATGTCGAACTCAACGGCGTGCAGTTGCAGGAAGGCGATGGCGTGCGGGTTCGGGATGAGCAGGCGCTGACCTTGAGCAATGGCGTGGATGCCGAAGTGCTGGTGTTCGATCTGCGTCCTCAAGAGCTGCCGGAAATGCCATGACCGTAACTTGCCTGGGGGTCTTCGTGCCAACGGGCTTCACTCATTGGAATAAACGGGAGGCTGTGGCACTGCCACAATGTTGTGTGTTCTCAAGGACCGCGGGAAGAGCCAAAGAAAGACTTTTCTTTGGCCAAAAAAAAATGGACCTCTTGAGAGGTCCATTTTTTAATATTTGGAGCGGGAAACGAGATTCGCATCTGGCGTCCAACCAATTGAAATCAAAGGGTTTTACTTTTTCCCTAAAGCAGGAAAAGACTCAATTCTGGACTTGTTTTCAGGGTGTATCAAGAGTAAAAAAAGGAGCATTTCCAAGCCACGCTATCGAGTTCTACCTACAGCCAATCGGGGGAACAGTCATCAGGCCAACGGTATCAATGGCGCTGGATTGGCTCGGAGCTCAGACCACCACCGAAAAACCAGGTCGAGCGGCGCCTCGTTCACGCCGCAGGGCGCCTAAGCGTTTATCGGTCGCGGGCAAGTGGTTGCCAAGCCTGTTCTAAAACGTTTTCACACAACCTCGGTCTATACCGGCGCTTGGTGACAGGCAGAAATCGGCCGATTCTGTTGAAAAAGTCGGTTTTCCTAAACTGCCCGAATATTGGTCGGTGAAAACGCCTTTTTTGCACGCTGCTCCGTAAAATCCGAGCCCGAAAACCTCTGTCCAAGGTATGGATTTCAATCTCAGGCGCGTACTTTTCTGACGTGGAAACCAAGGCCGACTTTTTCAACAGAATCGGCCAAAAGCAGTCAATCCAGCCTTAAAACTCTATTGCTATTGGCGCGACTTCCCCTAATTGCATCAGCTCTCATTCATCTAGCTTCGCAAAAGTCTCTGGTACCAAAGGACGGCTTTCCAACTGCCAAAATCAAGATTAATGTAATGATCACTACATAATAAACATCTGACTCTACATGACAAATTGGCTAACTCTGATTCTCGGCTTACCCACCGCCAATGCCACCGAACGCATGCGAGCCTGGCGTGCCTTGAAAGCCAGCGGTGCGGCAGTCCTACGCGATGGTGTCTATCTGTTGCCGGACACTGATGCCTGTCGTGAAGCGCTGGCATCTGTCGAGCGCGACATCCTGTCCATCAATGGCACCGCTTATATCCTGCCCGTCGTCGACCCTGACGGTGAACGTTTTATACAACTGTTCGACCGTAGCGATGACTACAGCAAGCTACGCGCTGAGATCGAAAAATGTCGGGCACAGCTCACTGCTGAAAACGCATTGGCCACCACCAAGCAAATTCGCAAGCTGCGCAAAGCCTACGAGCAGCTGACGGCCATCGATTACTTTCTGGGCATCCCGAATAAGCAAACCGATTCGGTGTTACAGGCGCTAGAGACTGCGGTCAGTAGAGCGCTGTCTGCGGATGAGCCACATAGCCGCGACCAGCCAATAACGGCACTCAGCATTGGCGACTATCAGCGTCGTGTCTGGGCCACACGCAAGCGTCCATGGGTCGACCGTCTAGCTTGTGCCTGGTTGATCCGACGCTTCATTGACCCACAAGCTCAGATCCTCTGGCTGAACAGTCCACAGGAATGTCCCGCTGATGCGCTGGGTTTTGATTTCGATGAGGCAACTTTCAGTCATGTCGGCAACCGCGTGACCTTCGAAACCCTGCAAGCCAGCTTTGAACTTCAAGAACCCGGCCTGGGCCGCATGGCTGCTTTAGTGCACTACCTCGATATCGGGGGTACTCAGCCGGTGGAAGCTGCCGGCATCGAACGGGTGCTGGCAGGACTACGCGAAACCATTACCCATGACGACCACCTGCTGGCAGCTGCAAGCGCCATCTTCGACGGCCTGCTCGCAGAGTTTGTGAAAGAGGAACAATCCAATGAGTAAGGTTTCCATCTCGGCAGTCGAAGAGGATCTGCCGAGGCCTGAGGCGATAAGTTTGCGTGAGGCGTTTTGGTTCTGGCTGAAATTGGGCTTTATCAGCTTCGGCGGGCCAGCAGGACAGATCTCGATCATGCACCAGGAGCTGGTAGAGCGTCGGCGCTGGATTTCCGAACGGCGGTTTCTGCATGCGCTCAACTACTGCATGTTGCTGCCAGGGCCCGAGGCTCAGCAATTGGCGACCTATATCGGCTGGCTGATGCATCGAACCTGGGGTGGCGTGATAGCCGGGGTGCTTGTTTGTACTGCCCTCGCTGTTCATCCTGATTGCATTGTCGTGGCTGTATATCGCCTTTGGCGAAGTCCCCGTGGTGGCGGGACTCTTCTATGGTATCAAGCCCGCCGTAACGGCCATTGTTGTGCAGGCGGCTCATCGGATCGGCTCACGGGCTTTGAAGAGTAATTGGTTGTGGGCGATAGCGGCCGCTTCGTTCACCGCGATCTTTGCGTTCAATGTCCCGTTCCCGCTGATTGTGCTGGGTGCTGCGTTAATCGGCTATGTCGGTGGGCGCTTGGCGCCAGAGAAATTCAGGGCCGGTGGCCACAGTGCAGCCAAAAAGTCCTTTGGTTTGGCATTGATTGATGACGATACCCCGCCCCCTGAGCATGCCCGCTTTAGCTGGCTGAAACTGGCGCTGTTGGCACTCGTTGGCACCGTGTTGTGGGCTTTGCCGATGGGAATCTTGACCGCCCTCTTTGGCTGGGAAGGCACCTTGACCCAGATGGGTTGGTTTTTTACCAAGGCAGCGTTGCTGACCTTTGGCGGGGCCTATGCGGTGCTCCCGTATGTCTACCAGGGCGCGGTCGGTCACTATGGCTGGCTGACGCCGACACAGATGATCGACGGGTTGGCGCTGGGAGAAACCACGCCTGGGCCACTGATCATGGTGGTGGCTTTTGTTGGCTTTGTCGGGGCCTATGTCTCGCAAGTGTTCGGGGCTGATCATGTGTTTCTGGCCGGCGCCGTCGCCGCCTCCCTGGTGACCTGGTTCACCTTCCTGCCCTCGTTCCTGTTCATCCTCGCGGGTGGCCCGCTGGTGGAGTCGACTCATAACGAACTCAAGTTCACTGCGCCGCTGACCGGGATTACCGCGGCGGTGGTGGGGGTGATCCTCAATCTGGCGTGTTTCTTCGGTTACCACGTGTTTTGGCCGAATGGCTTCAGCGGCAGTCTCGATTGGCCCTCTGCACTGATCGCCCTTGCAGCGGCGATTGCCTTGTTCCGCTTCAAGCGGGGTGTCATTCAAGTGCTGATTGGTTGCGCGCTTGTCGGCCTGGCAGTGCATCTGCTGCGCTAGAGAGCACAAGTTGGTTAACAATCTCTGGCGGGCACTGGGCTCGCCAGATCACCCAGCCTACTGAGCTAGGCAGGAGGTGTTCCATGAGGTGGATTACCCGTGAACGACCCAAGATCGACCGCATCGCCTGTCCCCGGCTGATTACCCGCTTTATCGATCCACAGGCCGAATTTTTATACGTGCCCAGTGGTGATGTGCTACGCCTTGCGGCGGAGAAAGACGCAGCGCCCTACAACATTCCCGGCGTTGAGCTTACCCATGAGAGAGAGCTGTGCAGCTTCGACGCGTTTCTGAAGAAGTACCAGCTCAGTGAGCCCGCTTTGCAGCATCTGGCCAGGATCGTGCGCGGGGCTGATACCTCCCGCCTGGATCTGACACCGCAATCGGCTGGGTTGTACGCGATTTCGCTGGGGCTATCACAGCGCATTGCAGACGATCATGAAATGCTGGCGCACGGTCTGATCATGTATGACGCACTCTACGCTTGGTGCAAGGAGTGCCAAGGTGAATCGCATCACTGGCCTCCGCAAATGTGAAGAGGCCCGTTTGCATGGAAGCCCGGCCTAGCGTTGGGCTTTTGCATATCAGTGGCAGTGGTAATCGTTCGTTGTATGGTTGCGATGGCAACCTTTTGAATCGGTACCGCCGCTATGGGCGAAGGCAGCCACGGACGTCATCGAAAGAACCGCGGCGATCAGAAGGGCAAATAGTTTCATCAGGCTAACTCCATGCTCATGTTGTTATTAGGGTGAGTTCTCTCACACAACGCAGAGTATGGCCAATTGCCTTCACCGGACAAGCAATTACTCACTCTCCTCCAGGCATTCGATGGAAGGCTCTTGAGTGGGGACTGTTGGGGTGTGTGAGCGGGAACCGTTCGATGGAGCGACCCAGCAACCGGTTCAGCGCAGAGCCGAGTACGTTGCCGATGATGGCGGCTGCCAATAGTGTTGAGGACGAGGTAAGCCGATGGCTGAAAAGTGCAAAAACTGCCGACTACGCTTTACTTGATCTGGATCAACAATGGCACTTCGATGTGCTGTACGTTGAAAAAGCTACAAGCCGTCAACCCATATCCGGGGGAAGCGCCATGTCCTGGTTTCGCCATCGTCAAGCAACGTTCATACGCCTCGCCATTGTGCTGTGGGTATTAGCGTTTGGAATGGCAGCAACCCAGGGATGTCTGGCACTACCCAGCCACAACCCGACTACACACCATGTCTCGCTCAACACCGCGCAAAATGACGATAGCCACGATGCACATACCCTCGGCTGCCTTCAACACTGCGCCGATTCGGCGATAGCCGTGAGCCCTTCGCTACATCTTCAAGCGTTTGACCTGTCCAGTTGGACGTTTCTGTTGCTGATCCCTGCGTTGCTGATTTTGTATCCCGCCAACCCCTTTGCTTTTGCCTTTTTTGCCTTACGGCGCCCTACTCCAGCTGGACCGCCAGCCCGCCTGATTTTCGTCCGTTTCAACGATTAAACCGACCCTCAGCGCGCCGAATTCCGGGCGCACTTCCTGGCTGCGCCAACCTGACGCGGTTTGGTATTAGCTGTGTTGTCCTCACCCTTTGGAGATTGCCATGCATGCCTCATTGAAATTGATCCTCGCCACCCTGCTCGTGAGCAGTCCACTCATGGCCTCGGCCGTCGATGAGCACCACCCAGAGCAAAGCTCAACCGCACCCGCTCAAACCAGTGCACCGGCCACGCCTATGCAGAACAAAGCCATGACCGAGCAAATGCAAAAAATGCAGGCTGCACACGATAAAGCAGCCGCCGCCAAGACCCCTGCCGAGCGACAGGCCGCCATGCAGGAGAGCATGAAGACAATGAAAGACAGCATGGCCATGATGCATAAAAACTGTCATGGCATGGGAATGTCCGGCAACAAAGACGGCATGGAGATGGGAATGATGGACATGATGATGAAAATGATGGATCAGCAGTCGAGCATGATAAAGATGCCGATGGGTAAGTGATACGGACAAGCCTGTAGTCAATGCCACGGCGGTTTCACCTGGGCCAGCAGGTGATGGGTGAAAATCGCCGGGCGTTGATCCTGTTCGACACCTTACTGGACATACTCCCCAGGAGTACCAAATCAGATACAGATTACTAGCTGAAAACAGGTCAGTAATGGGCTATTGCACTCCCCCACTGCCTGCGGATTTTTGAGCTTTACTCGGCCCTCATGTCCATCTCCGGGCTCAAGACTCCTAGCCAGGCAACAAGGCTTACTATGATTAATGCCACTGAAAACTCTAGAGTCATACTGCGCCGCAATGCATTGACAGCGACAGAATACTCACCCGCTCGGATTGAGCGTTCCAGTAGCGGATTCAAATGAAAGCGGTTCAGCGTGGCTAACACAATCATTCCTGCAAATAGTAAAACTTTCAAAAACAGCAATATGCCATAAGTGCTCAGCATTACTTCATCCAGGGTTGGACCTACGATAAAAAGGTAATTGACTACACCGGTGATGCTGATGAGCACTACAATCACCGCGCCAGCCGATTCAAATCCAGTCAGTACCCGGGCAAGAATCCGTGCCTCTTGTTCGCCTTTCAGTGATTTCACACGCAGCAGTAGAGCGAATGCCGCGAGAGCGCCCAACCAGCCACCCGCGGCTAAAAGGTGAAAGATATCGCTAATGAAATGCATATAACGACGATTGCCTTCATCCATCGCCCCATGTCCTGTCCACGCCAGGGTAGCGAGAGCTATAGCACCGAAAACGGTAACCGCCCATAGGCTGAGGGTCGGGAAACGTTTGTTAAGTGTGACAGCTATACCTGCTAGGACAAGGGTTGCTATTCGGACGATCCAAGTAAGCCCGACGTCAGTACCAGTAAGCACCATTTCGAAGATGTGTTGGCGAAGCTCCATAAATTCTGAAACACCGCTCATTGCTTTCGCAAGCAGCAACATCGCGGCAAGAGACAGAAGTACACCAACAACGACTGTACTGAAAAGGAGCGACTCAAAGTTCAAGACCGTGCCAGATACCCGCTCCTTTCCCCTGAGGCTGTACAAGCCAAAAATGGCCAATCCAAACAGCAGCATCAGGTCTAAATATAAAGCGAAGCGAAGCGCGATATTGATTGAGTCGCTCATGAATCATTTCACTTTAAAAGAGAAGTTGCCTGTGATGGGGTGAGTGTCGGAAGAGACCGCACGCCATTCGACCTTATACGTACCAGTGGTGAGCGGAGCGGCGGGCGTGATAACCATCATTTTCGGATCATCGCCACCAGCGACGCCCGCCTTGACGCCCATGGGCGAATTCGGCATACCTGGCATGTCAGTCATAATCAGTTTTGCTCCCGAAAACTGAGTTGTAAGGTTCTCCGAGAAGTGCAACTCGATCTTGGAAGGCGCCGCGGACGTCGACCCTTCCGTCGGGGTAGAAGACACCAGCTTTGGATGCGCCTGGGCGATTGCGCTCATGAGCAAACCGGCGGTCAGTGCAACTGCAACGGTAGTAGTTTTAAAGAAGGACATGCAAGACTCCTCACAGCATAAGCTGTTGATTCGAGGTTTGGTGGAGTAGATCTAGTTTTTACTTCTCAATTCCGGTTAAAACCACAGGCGAATACCAAGCGTGTGCCGCGAACTGAAGCCAGGTAGCAGATCAGGGTGACCGCGTTATAGAGCCAGGACACGATGCCACATGACTGCCGACTGTTGGATTACATTTCAGTAAGCTTTGCGCGTGCTCTCTGGTCCAGAATTCTGGGGTGTGACGTGCCTTTTACTTTCACGACGGACATTAACTCGTCATCCCAAACTGAAGCTCTCTGAGAGCTGTAGACAGGTCACTCCGTCCAGGAAGCAAGGCCTACTACTTTTGCTTCGATGCGGCGCCTGAACGAGGTCAGGCACGTTTCAATCCAGCACTCGGAAGTTCCATGTGGAAGGCTGTTTTTCCATTGAATGAGGTACACCAGATCTTGCCTTCGTGGGCTTCTACGATCGACCGCGTAATTGAGAGCCCCAGCCCGGCGTTGCTGGGGCTTCCTTCGCGCCGGGCCGGATCTGCGCGGTAGAAGCGATCGAAGAGCTTTTCAAGATGCTCGGGCGCGATGGTCTCTCCAGGGTTTTCGACCGTTACCATTGTCGACGTGTTTTTTTGTTGGATGTCGATCCTGATGGTTCGTCCCTCAGGGGTGTATCGCAGAGCGTTCGACAGCAAGTTCGAGATGGCTCGGTGCAACATCAACACGTCACCCCGGACACGTCCTGCTCCCGAAACGGTCAATTCGATACCGCGCTCATCAGCCAGCAGGCGATAGTATTCGAGCAGTTTCTCCACGACCTCCAATAGGTTTATCGGTTTGTTCTCAGGCTTGATCAACCCATTGTCAGATTTCGCTAGGAAAAGCATGTCATCGATCATCCGCGACATTCGCTTCAAGTCATCCAGATTCGAATACAGATTATTTTCGTAGTCCTCAATACCCCTTTTTCTCGAGAGCACCACTTCGGTATGGGTCATCAGGTTGCTGAGGGGGGTACGCAGTTCGTGGGCAATGTCCGCTGAAAAATTGGATAGCCGTACAAAAGCATCATCAAGCCGGGACAACATCGCATTGAACGAGGACACCATCTGTTGCAGCTCTTTTGGGACCGGTGCCAAAGGGATGCGTTCTTTCAGTGATTTGGCTGACATCGACGCCGCGACCATGGTCACCTGACGAATAGGACGCAAGCCACTGCGTGCAACCATCCAGCCTAAAGCGGCGCTGACGAGCGCACTGATTACCAGCCCTACCCAGAACCATCGCTGGAGCGTCTCGAAGAAGGACATATGTTGTGTAACATCGAAGATCAAAATGACGGTTAACGGCTTGTCCTGACCGGTGACCATCGCAGGTGCGGTCAAGCCACGGAACATCTGCTCTTGGTTCTGCCATTCCCACACAGCGTTGTTTGTCGTCGAGATGAACTCTACCGGAACATTTACTGGCCCTGGATCAGCGAAAATCAGCCTCCCGTCACTGTCCAGGATTAGGGCCGTCAAATCACGGTGAGCTCCGAGCAACGCCTGTAACTCGGGCTTTAACTCGTCGAATTGATCGATACTCTTCAGCTCTCCCAAAATCCTTTGGGTCGAGTGGAGCTTTTCGTTCAGGGCTTGCTGATCCAGCATTATGAAGTGATGCCGGCTGAGATTATTAAAGCTGAGGCCGGCGACGGTGAGCACCGCGGTCACCGCAAGCATGAACATCAGGCTCAGGCGTGTAGTCAGGGATAGACGGTTCATTCCGATTCCGAATCAGGTGCATCGAGCATGTAGCCCATGCCGCGACAGGTCTGGATCAGCTTGACCTCAAAGTCGTCATCAATCTTCGCTCTGAGCCTGCGCACCGCAACCTCGATTACGTTGGTATCGCTGTCGAAGTTCATGTCCCAAACTTGCGAGGCGATGAGCGATTTTGGCAGCACTTCGCCTCGGCGCCGGAGCAACAGCTCCAGTAGCGCAAACTCTTTGGCCGTAAGATCTATGCGTTTACCTGCCCGAATAGCCCTGCGCTTGAGCAGATCTACCTCTAGATCGGCCAATTTCATATGGGTTGGTGAGGCTAAGTTATTACCGCGACGAAGCAGCGTCCTGACCCGAGCCAGCAACTCAGAAAATGCGAAAGGTTTGATCAGGTAATCATCTGCCCCGAGCTCAAGCCCCTTGACTCGATCTTCAACACGGTCTCGCGCCGTCAGAAAAAGTACCGGCACGTCCTTCCCTGACAAACGCACCTTCTGAAGGACTTCCCACCCATCCAGTCCCGGCATCATGACATCCAGAATCAGCAGGTCATACGCCTCGCTGAGGGCGTGTTGAAGAGCCTCAGTGCCGTTGGTGAAACGATCAACATTGAACCCTGCCTCAGTCAGGCCCTGTTGCAAATAGATACCTATTTTCGGTTCGTCTTCAGCAACCAGAAGTCTCATGGGGATGGCTCTCGAAGTGATCATGGGCTGAGTTTGCATTGAATAGGTCCGGCCAACCAGAAACTGACAGAAATGTAATCCTGGCTTCAGGTAGATGTCAGCAAGCGTTGTCTAGGGTTGGATCATGAGCACTTTCAAGTGCTCATCCGGCTCTCCAGCGAGAAAAACCCTCCGGAGTCGGACAACATCCCTATCAAGGAGCGGCCCCATGAATTCTCTTAAAACCTTGTTTCTGATTGGCTCGATCCTGCTCTCGGCTCCGGTATGGGCTGAGGGCGGCGGAGATCGAGTGATGGTACGCATGGAAAATATGCGGGATAAAGCCGAAGTCGTTTTGGTTCAAGCCGAGAAAGCCCCTGAGGGACAACGCTTTGCGCACATGACAGAGCATATGAAGATGCTTGGCGATCTCATGAGCGAACTTCACAAGGACCATCCCGACGCATCGATGACACCTCAACAGCACCTCGCCTGGATGGAGAAGCACGACAAAATCGTCGATGACGTTCTGCGCCAAATGCAACGCGAGCACAAATTGATGCTTTCAGAAAAGCATCAGTAAAGGCTCTACGTTCATGGTTTTCCGCGCCTCATCAGGTTCAAACGGCGTCGCTTCGACGCCGTGTTTTATTTCAGAAACTGACTGAAAATAGTGTTCAGGTCAGTTAACTGGCAACTCAGTTTCCTTAGCATAACCCGTGCTACTCACTTTCACTTTGAGGTCTCTATGAATGCGAAATTTGCTATCCCGGTTTGCGCTGCAATAACTCTTTTCCTCAGTTCTACAGCCATAGCCAGCGTTGGCCACGGGAAAGATGACATTGGTCAGCCTGGAGCAGCGGCCGAGGTTACCCGCACGGTTGAAGTGAAAATGGGCGATATCTCCTTCGAGCCCAAAAACATAGATGTCAAACCTGGAGAGACGGTTCGCTTTGTCCTGCGCAACGAAGGCTCGCTGCTGCATGAATTTAACATCGGCAAAGCAGCTGCCCATGCCGCGCATCAAAAAGAGATGGCAGCTATGGTCCAGAACGGCACACTCAGTCCTACCGGACAAGCGCATGCCATGAACGATATGGGACACAGCATGGGAGGGATGAAGATGGTCGGGATGGAGCACAACGATCCCAACAGCGTTCTGATCGAACCCGGGACAACCAAAGAACTTGTCTGGACCTTTTCCAAGACCACAGGCCTGGAGTTTGCCTGCAACGTTCCGGGCCACTATCAGTCGGGAATGGTGGGTCAGTTTGAAGTGAAGTAAGCGTTGTTTGATCGATATCACAGCCTCAGAGCGAGCATTGACTACTCTCTGTCGCAAACGTCACCGCAGCTCTTGTCAGGACACTGAGGACCACATCATGACTAACCATCCGCATTCGGTTGAAAGTTCGCCCTCTTCCTTCTGGAGGAGCAAAACGGGTGTCGTACTGATCATGCTGGTTACGATCGGTGTTTTCTACGTCGTCCGGGAACACTTCGGCCATATTTCACCTTATCTGCCCTATCTGATTCTGTTGATCTGCCCATTGATGCATTTTTTCGGGCACGGTCACGGCGGTCATGGTCGACACGTGAGCTCGGAAACCAACAAGGACGATAAAGGAAACTAGTCATGTCTAACGCCACGAGTCACCGCGTTCATGATCACGCTCATCCGGTAAAACCCCAGGATGGTGGTCTACGCGACCCAGTGTGCGGCATGGCTGTTACCCCGCTGAGCACGTTCAGTGAGCTTTACGAGGGGCAGGCCTATCAGTTCTGCAGCCTGAAGTGCCAAGAGAAATTTCGAGCAGAACCCCAGCGTTATGCTGCGGATCCGTCTGATACCAATCCCCCTGGTCACACTGATCCCGCGGCTGAACCACAGATGGGCACTGAATTCACTTGTCCCATGCACCCAGAGATACGTCAGCCTGGCCCCGGCACCTGTCCTAAATGCGGAATGGCATTGGAACCTGTCATGCCTGGGCTGGAAGAGGAAGAAAACCCCGAGCTCAAGGACTTCACCCGTCGCTTTTGGTGGTCGTTGCCGTTAACCGTGATCGTGACCGTACTCGCTATGGCGGGACATTCGTTGCAACTCTTCCACGGAACCACACAGAACTGGGTGGAACTGGTCCTTGCTACCCCCGTGATCCTATGGGCAGGTTGGCCCTTTTTTGTGAGGGGCGTTGCGTCCATTCGTCAGCGCAGTCCCAATATGTGGACCTTGATAGGTCTGGGTACAGCAGCGGCCTATCTTTACAGCGTTGTGGCCACGCTATTTCCCCAGAGTTTTCCTGCCACCTTTATGCAAGAGGGACGCATCGGCGTTTACTTCGAAGCCGCCGCGGTCATCGTCTCACTCACCCTGCTTGGGCAGATGCTCGAGCTCAAAGCCCGCTCGCAAACCTCAGCCGCCATTAAATCTCTTCTGGGTCTCTCTCCCAAAACGGCACGCAAAATCAATTCCGATGGCCAAGAGGAAGATATCCCTCTGACGCATGTGCACAAGGGTGACCACCTCCGGGTAAGGCCGGGTGAGAAGGTGCCGGTTGATGGCTCCGTACTGGAAGGTGAAAGCGCGGTCGACGAGTCAATGCTGACCGGAGAGCCCGTGCCGGTGATGAAGAGAGCGGGTGATAGTCTGATAGGGGCCACGCTAAATACCCATGGCAGTCTGGTGATGGAGGCACAGAAGGTTGGGGCCGAGACCATGCTGTCGCAAATCGTACAGATGGTGGCCCGCGCTCAACGCTCCAAAGCACCTATGCAACGCATGGCTGATGCCATTGCCGGGTACTTTGTGATGGGCGTCATCGCTATTGCGGTACTGACGCTCTTGGGCTGGGGGCTTTTTGGTCCTGAGCCCAGTTGGGTCTTCGGCTTGATCAATGCGGTCTCTGTGCTGATCATTGCCTGTCCTTGTGCCCTAGGGCTCGCGACGCCGATGTCGATTATGGTCTCCACCGGTAAGGCGGCCAGCATGGGCGTGCTGTTCAGAGATGCCAGTGCTATCGAGAACCTTTGCAAGATCGACACGCTGATCATTGATAAGACCGGCACCCTCACAGAGGGGCGTCCAGTTTTTCACAGCGTGGAGGTCACTCCGAGTTTTGACCCCAATGATGTTCTACAACTCGCTGCCAGCCTCGATCAAGGCAGTGAGCATCCCTTGGCTCATGCCATTGTTGATCATGCTCGTGCTGAAAATCTTGTTCTAACAAAACCTGACTCATTCGAATCCGGTTCTGGAATCGGGGTCAGCGGTTTGGTAGATGGAAAGAAAATCCAGCTGGGTAATACTGCCTTGATGGAAGAGGCTGGTGTGAACATCAGCCCCCTCAAAAACCGTGCAGAGCTGTTACGACTTGAAGGTATCAGCATCATCTATGTTGCGGTCGACGGAGTACTGGCTGGGTTGCTCGCAGTCTCAGATCCGATCAAGCCGACCTCCAAAGAGGCCGTCAACAAACTCAAGGCTGACAATGTAAAAATCATCATGGCCACTGGTGATGGTCTCACCACGGCACGAGCTGTCGCCAAGGAAATGGGCATTGAAGAAGTCCACGGTGAAGTGAAGCCTCAGGACAAAGAGCGTCTGGTCGCGGACCTTCAGCAATACGGCCGGCGGGTAGCCATGGCTGGCGACGGTATTAATGATGCGCCTGCCTTGGCCCGAGCAGATGTGGGCATCGCCATGGGGACCGGGACAGACGTCGCGATGAACAGCGCGCAACTGACTCTGGTTAAAGGCGACTTGATGGGAATTCTTCGAGCGCGGGCTCTTTCTGTCGCGACAGTAAAAAACATGCGGCAGAACTTGGGCTTCGCCTTTCTCTACAACTCGATGGGTATACCACTCGCTGCGGGTCTGCTGTATCCACTGACCGGGCATCTCTTATCACCGATGGTCGCAGCCATCGCGATGAGCGTCAGCTCTGCATCAGTTGTTTTCAATGCATTGAGGCTGAGAAACATCCGTATAGATTGAGGCTTGGAAACCATTCAAACCGGGGGTGCAGACAACTCTTGACCTTCCTGTCGTGTCAACGTTGATGCTGTGCCTGCGGCCAAAGAGGCCGCTCACCATGAGAGGAATAACTATGTTCGTCTTAGACGTTTCAGGCATCGGTTGCGGTAGCTGTGTTAGCAAAATTACTAAAGCCATTCAGTCGTTGGATAGCGAGGCAACTGTTTCGGTGGATCGTGCTGCCGGCAAGGTCAACGTTGAAAGCATCGAAAGCCCAGAGCGAGTCCGCGCTGCTGTTGAAGCGTTGGGTTTTCCTTCCAAGGTCGGCGCCTAAGGCGGTGATCTGCTCCAGCGTTAACGCCCTCATGCACAGAGTCTCCTGGGCTCATTTCAGATATGAGCGCAGGGCCGAGATGACCTGATCCAGGTCTTCTTGACGTTGTTCTGGAGTGACGGTTTCAGCACCCAGATGCTCACGGATATGCCCTTCAAGCACTTCTGCCATCAATCCGTTTACCGCGCCTCTTACCGCTGCAATCTGTTGCAGTACAGCAGAACATTCTACTTCCTGCTCCAGCGCTCGCTCCAAAGCCTCCGCTTGTCCCTTGATGCGTCTGACGCGGGTCAGCAGTCGTTTCTTGTCGTGAATGGTATGTGGCATGCGGCGGTACCTTATTCAAGGATCTATACTGGGGTATAGTATATTTTTGCTCATTAAGCAGGACTGCAACCCATGTCTTTTTCAACAATCTCCGACGGTCAGGGCCACTCTCACATCTTCGACGAGGGTAACCCCTTAGCCGAGAAAAACACCCGTCGAGCGATGATTCTAACTGCATTGATGATGGTTGCAGAGATTGCCGGCGGATGGTTCTACAATTCCATGGCTCTGCTGGCCGATGGCTGGCACATGAGTTCCCATGCCTTGGCCTTGGGGCTTGCTGTCCTGGCCTATGCGGCGGCAAGACGATTCGCCAATGACACCCGCTTTGCATTTGGGACCTGGAAAATGGAAATTCTAGGGGGTTACACCAGCGCGATCCTGCTGATCATGGTGGCGGGGTTGATGCTCTATCAATCGATTGAACGGTTGATATCCCCCTCTGCGATTCACTACGACCAGGCCATCGTCATCGGTGTTTTGGGCTTGCTCGTGAATATCGCCTGCGTCTGGTTACTCAAGGATGGTCATGCACATACACATTATGACCACGATCATGGGCATGGGCATGGGCATGGGCATGGGCATGGGCATGGGCATCATGACTTGAACCTGCGCTCCGCTTACATGCATGTATTGGCGGACGCCGCTACGTCGGTGCTGGCCATTCTGGCGTTGATCGGGGGTAAATTCTGGGGGGCTGCGTGGCTTGACCCAGTCATGGGCATTGTGGGTGCCGGCTTGGTTGCGAGCTGGGCCTATGGCTTGATTCGTCAAACCAGTCGCGTATTGCTAGATGCGGAAATGGATTCCCCAGTCGTCGAAGAGGTCCGGGAAGTCATCGCCTCCAGTCCCATTTCTGCACAGATTAGCGACCTTCATGTATGGCGAGTAGGCAAAGGGAAATATGCCTGCATCCTGAGTTTGACGACTGACCAAAATGCGACACCGGCTTACTTCAAAGACCTCTTGTCAGTGCATGAGGAACTGGTTCACATCACTGTTGAGCTAAACGCTGCCTAAAGCAAAGGCGTAACTGAACTCCGCAGGCGTGAGAGGCCTGTTCACATTGACGCACAGTTCAGAGCTGGGCTTTTGCGACTTAGTGGCAGTAGTAGTCGTTCGTCTTATTGTTGCGATGGCAACCTTTTGATTCAGTACCGCCGCTATGCGCGAAGGCAGCCACGGAAGTAATCGAGAGAACAGCAGCGATCAGAAGGGCAGCTACGGAAACGGTTGTTCAAGGAGGAAAGCGCAACCTGACGCAACTGTAATTTTCACCTAAGGCTTCTGACAGGGAATGACGGTTAAGGTGGCATCGAGCCTAAAGCTCAGCCCCCAGAATCATCTATTGATGTGGATTCTACGGGGCAACCAAATACTTATCCGAGGCTACCCAAATGAAATCCATGAAAACCCTATTTGTTATTGCAGCGTTGACCGTTTCTTCTCTGGCTATGGCTGAAGGCGGTGGTGACTGGACATTTGCACGTACGGAAGCGGCCAGGAAGGATTCGATGGAATCGTACCAAATTGCCCAAAAGCAAGGCACTCAATCCCCCGTAGCAGAGAGCAAAGGAAGCGCAGTCGGCCACGCTAAGTGCTGAAACGATTGGCGCGTTCCCAAGCTGACAGAAATGTAATCACCGTGATGGTTCAAATGTGGCAATTTCTAAACTCGCTTGCCGTATGACTGCGTCTTGAGCGGCGGCAGAAAAAGCTCATCCGGGCTCAAAACGATTCTCCGAGAGAGCGCCTTCAACCTGTAAGTGCAACTCACAGGTTGTTGCGCACGGCTTCCCTTTTGATTGATTGGACAAACACGGCATGCATTCCAAAACCTCTAGGCGGACATTCGTTAAAGGCCTGGCCGCTGGTGGCATTCTCGGCGGGCTTGGCCTATGGCGCACTCCTGTATGGGCGGTGACCAGTCCCGGTTTTCCAAACGTACTGACCGGCAACGAATTTGATCTGTTCATTGGCGAAACCCCAGTGAACATCACCGGCTCGGCGCGCACAGCGATGACCATTAACGGCTCTTTGCCGGGACCGTTGCTGCGCTGGCGTGAAGGGGAAACGGTCACGCTGCGGGTGAAAAACCGCCTTGATCAGGACACCTCTATCCATTGGCACGGGATCCTCCTGCCCGCAAATATGGACGGTGTGCCAGGCTTGAGCTTTCACGGTATCGCACCCGATGGCATGTATGAGTACAAATTTAAAGTCCACCAGAATGGTACTTACTGGTACCACAGCCACTCGGGTTTTCAGGAACAGGCCGGTGTCTACGGGCCTATCGTGATCGACTCGAAAGAGCCTGAACCTTTCCAATACAACCGCGATTATGTGGTGATGCTGACCGACTGGACTGATGAAGATCCTGGTCGGGTCATGGCTAAGCTCAAGAAACAGTCGGACTACTACAATCACCACAAACGTACCGTTGGCGACTTCATCGACGATGTGAGCGACAAAGGCTGGGCCGCAACGTTGACGGATCGGAAAATGTGGGCCGAGATGAAAATGAACCCCACCGATCTCGCAGACGTCAGTGGGGATACCTACACCTATCTCATGAATGGCCAGGCCCCTGACGGTAACTGGACCGGGATTTTCAAACCGGGTGAGAAGCTGCGCCTGCGCTTTATTAACGGTTCGGGTATGAGCTACTTCGACGTCCGTATCCCAGGCTTGAAAATGACCGTGGTGGCCGCCGACGGCCAGCACGTCAACCCGGTCAGCGTCGACGAATTTCGCATCGCTGTGGCAGAAACCTATGACGTGATCGTGGAGCCTGTCAGCGAAGAGGCTTACACCATTTTCGCTCAGTCCATGGATCGAACCGGATATGCACGCGGAACCCTGGCCGTGCGTGAAGGGTTGAAGGCGCCTGTCCCGGCGATCGACCCGCGTCCCCTCGTCACCATGGATGATATGGGAATGGGCGGAATGGATCACGGCAACATGGCCGACATGGATCACAGCACCATGAAACCGGGCGACATGGCCGGTATGGATCACAGCACCATGAAACCGGGCGATATGCCTGGCATGGATCACAGCAAGATGACCGGTATGGATCAGGGCGATACGTCCGGCATGACTGGTATAGATCACAGCAAGATGGCAGGCATGGGCGCAGGAGCTATGCAGTCTCACCCGGCTTCCGAAACCAACAACCCGTTGGTTGATATGCAAGCCATGAGCACAGCGCCGAAGCTGAACGACCCAGGTATTGGCTTGCGTAACAACGGCCGTCGCGTGCTTACCTACTCAGACCTTAAGAGCACTTTCCAGGACCCGGATGGTCGCGAGCCCAATCGCACCATTGAGCTGCACCTGACCGGTCATATGGAAAAGTTCGCCTGGTCATTCAACGGCATCAAATTCTCTGACGCTGAGCCATTGCGCCTCAAGTATGGCGAGCGTCTGCGCATCACACTGGTGAACGACACCATGATGACCCACCCCATCCACCTCCACGGCATGTGGAGCGACCTGGAGGATGAGAACGGCAATTTCATGGTGCGCAAGCACACGATCGACATGCCGCCAGGCACTACGCGCAGCTATCGCGTAACGGCTGATGCGCTGGGGCGCTGGGCTTATCACTGCCACCTGCTCTTTCACATGGAAATGGGCATGTTCCGTGAAGTACGGGTTGATGAGTAAAGGAGACGGGTTATGAGTGCATATCTGAATCGTAAGTCGCTGATCGGTTGCACCCTTGTCATTGGCCTGTTGGGTGGAGTGCCCTTTGTGCTGGCAGGAGTAAGCAGTAGCGAGCATTCCCCTTCCGCTCCTGCATCATCAACGGACCAGCCAATGCCAACGCAAAAGTCCCAGACCAATGAATCCAAAACCGATCACGGTTCCATGGATCACAGCAAGATGAGTGAAGAGTCGATGGATCATGACAAAAAAACCAAAAAAACGGATTGAGATCATGACCAACAAGCTTTTACGTCCGACCCTGATGGCGCTGACGGTTTCAGTCAGTACCGCTTTTGTTGGCTGGGCCAGCGCCGCTGAAGAGATGGATCCGTCGATGACCATGTCCTCGGGAACGGAGTCGAAACCGGCGGTGCCTCAAAAGTCGATGCCCGCCAAAGACGGCCATATGGATCATTCCAAGATGGACCATGGTTCGATGGAGTCTATGGACCATAGCAATATGGAAGCGATGGACCACAGCAAAATGAACATGGGCCAAGGCCAAGAAAAGCCGATGGACCATAGCCAAATGAATCATGGGCAAATGGACCAAGGCCAGATGGAAGGCATGGATCACAGCAAAATGAACATGGATACCGGGGCGACCACCACGAGTCGAACTCCCATTCCCGTATTAACAGATGCTGATCGTAAAGCTGCTTTTCCGCCTGTGGCAGGCCATGGTGTTCATGACAAAAGCCTCAACACGTTCTTTCTGCTTGATCAGTTCGAGTATCAGGACGCTGATGACGGCAGTGCCCTGAGTTGGGATGCAACAGGCTGGATGGGTGGCGACATTGATCGTTTATGGCTGCGGTCGGAGGGGGAGCGTACCAACGGTGTGACTGAAAAGGCTGAACTCCAGGCGCTTTGGGGGCACTCGATCAGTCCCTGGTGGGATGTTGTTACCGGCGTGCGTCAGGATTTTAAACCAGGTTCGCCGCAGACGTGGGGCGCCTTCGGCATCCAGGGTATGGCCCTCTACAATTTCGAAGCTGAAGCCACCGCTTTCATCGGTGAGAACGGCCAGACCGCAGCTCGGTTAGAGGGCGACTACGACATTCTGCTGACCAATCGCCTGATCCTGCAGCCCACAGCCGAAATGAACTTTTACGGGAAAAACGATCCTCAACGGGGCATTGGCTCTGGTTTGGCCAATACCGAAGTGGGTATGCGGTTGCGCTACGAGATTGTCCGGGAGTTTGCCCCCTACATCGGGGTTACCTGGAGTCGCTCCTATGGCAAGACCGCCGACCTCGCTAGCGATGAAGGGGAAGATACGAACGAGGCGCGATTTGTCGCCGGTATTCGGATGTGGTTTTGAGAGCCTGACATGAAAAGAACATTGAAAACATTGACTGCTGCTGGTGTGGTCGCCGCAATAGCAGGTGCCGGCGTGGTGTATTTTGGTGTGATTAATGTTGGGGCGGATGATCCGCATTCCGAACCCGTTTACTCACTTCTGTCCACTGCTCGGGATCGCTCGATAGCAGTGCGCTCACGCGATATTGAAGTTCCCGACCTGAGCGATGAAACTCTCATTCGTGCAGGTGCTGGCAACTACAACTCAATGTGCATTGGCTGCCACCTTGCTCCGGGACTCGCAGGAACCGAGTTAAGCAATAGCCTTTACCCTGCCCCCCCAAATCTTTCGAAACTGGGCGTTGATGGAAACCCTGCCGCAGCGTTCTGGATCATCAAGCATGGAATCAAATCCACAGGCATGCCCGCCTGGGGTAAAAGCATGGCTGATCCCTACATCTGGGGAATGGTCGCTTTTCTTAAGCAGCTTCCCACCCTGAATGCAGAGCAATACACCGCTCTAGCAGTCAGCAGTGGTGGTCATCAACACGGCGGCGGCGAGAGCAAAATGCATAACCATGAAGGTCAGCATGAGGGTCAAAAGGGGGCTGCCTCTGGACATCATGATGCGGGGGCAGCCGAAGAAGTAGCCGAAGCAGGCGACCATCATGGCGAGAGGAACAGCGCACATGCCCATGAGGCTGCCGCAGCGCCTTCTCAGGATGAAAGTCCCGAACACGCCAATTCTCTGGGTGCCGAGGCTTCACATGACGCTTCTGCAACTCCAGCCGCTCAGCCAAAAACTCATACCCATGCTGATGGGAAGGATCATACCCATGCGAAATAACTTTCTTCGTCCCGGCCGGGCACTTCGCCTCGCTGCATTCGCGGCTCTGTTTATCAGTTCCGCTGGTCATGCAGCAGAACCGCTGACAATCAATGTCCATCGTGACGCTAACTGTGGATGCTGCAAAAAGTGGATGCAGCACCTTGAAGCTAACGGCTTCACCGTCGTTGATCATGTAGAAACCAACATGAGCGCAGTCAAGCAGGACCTGAGTGTTGTTCCGCGTCTCTCGTCATGCCACACCGCGGTGATCAACGGAAAGTTTGTTGAAGGCCACGTGCCTGCTGAGCAAATAATTGCTTTGAGCAAACGCGACGACCTTATCGGGATTGCTGTGCCGGGCATGCCGGCAGGCTCGCCTGGTATGGAGGTCGGTGGGAAGCAGGATGCTTATCAGGTCATCGGCCTGAGCAAAGCAGGTTCCGACCAAGTGATTGCCGAGTACCCGGCAAACTAGTTTTCAAACTTTCCTTAATTCTTGCGTGGTCACTGCCCGTGATCATGCAAGCGACGTGTGCTCGTACTACGTTGTGCTATCAGCAGTATGAGCGCTACCGCAGAAAAAACTGCTCCTGCATAAAACGTCATTGCCGAACCATAAGTTTGCCAAAGTAACCCCGCAATCCCGCTTGCCAGCAACATGGATACACCACTCACCAGGTTGAAAATCCCGAAAGCGGTTCCTTTTAATTCTGCCGGTGTCGTGTCAGCGACAAGGGCAGCCAGTAACCCCTGACTGAATCCCATATGAAGTCCCCATAGGGCGACGCCGAGTATCAACATTGAGACGGACTCGGCGCTGGCTAGAACCAGATCGGACAAGATCAGCAATATCAACCCGACCCCGAGAAGACTTGTGCGGCTTACACGGTCAGAGAGATTCCCCACAGGGTAGGCCGAGAGCGTGTAGAACAAGGCCATCACCACCATCACTATAGGCACCCAGGTCGCAGACAGTCCTGCTTGCTGAGCGCGCAAGACCAGGAAGGCCTCGCTAA
Organism: Pseudomonas fluorescens; assembly: GCF_902497895.1. Lineage (GTDB taxonomy): Bacteria > Pseudomonadota > Gammaproteobacteria > Pseudomonadales > Pseudomonadaceae > Aquipseudomonas > Aquipseudomonas fluorescens_BP. The sequence goes on along the minus strand of NZ_CABVHQ010000061.1, from coordinate 1,959 downwards.
AACGTGCCAAGGTGAACAATGCGCCGATTATCACCACCCACCAATAAGCCGGCGAAAAGCTGTAGAGCAGTTGTAGCCGTATGGGTGAACGAAAGCGCTGAGCTGACGGCTCATGTTCGGACTCATCGACGCCAACAAGAATCAGACTGACCGCTACCAACGCCGGTATCACCGCGATCCATAACACCAGTGGAATGTTTTCACTGAAGGCATACATCAGGCCGATGGCTACTGCCGGCCCGAGGAAAGCCCCTATCGTATCCATGGATTGACGCAAGCCGAAGCAAGCGCCACGGATCTCCGGTGGCGATACATCAGCGACCAGGGCATCACGTGGAGCGCCGCGAATACCTTTGCCAATCCGATCCAGAAAGCGTGCGGTGAACACCATTTCTGCGGAGTGGGCCAGCGGAAAGAGCGGCTTGGTGAGTGCAGCCAGTCCGTAGCCGAGCAACAGCAAGCCTTTGCGTCGTCCGAAGTAATCGCTGATGGCGCCTGAAAAGACTTTAACGATCAGGGCCGTCGCCTCCGCAATACCCTCGATCAGCCCCAGGGTGATCATGCTGACGCCTAGAGAACCCACCAGATATATCGGCAGCAGGCTATGAACCATTTCTGAAGACAAGTCCATGAACAGGCTGACGAATCCTAACGCCCAGACCGTACGGGGGATGCTACGGGTAGCTAGTGTCTGGGACATATTCCAGTTTCCTTGGCTGTCGCCCGCAAGTGTATATGCTGCGTCCAGTGGTTCTGTTGCGGCGAGATCACATTGAGCTATCAGCTCAACAAGCGGGATACGGTACCAGGTGTTTCGCGGGCATCAAAAAAACGCTCTCCTACCAACCCACTTAGTACCTCCAAAAGACGGGTGTGAGCAGCACCAGCACGGTCAGAATTTCCAACCTTCCCAAGAGCATGCCGACCGTCAGCAACCATTTTGCTGCATCCGGCAAGGTCGAGAAGTTGCCTGCTGGACCAATGATCGTGCCCAGTCCGGGACCCACATTGCATACTGCGGTGGCCGCACCGCTTAAGGCAGTCGTCCAATCAAGACCGATCAGCGCCAACCCCAGGGCAATGCCACCGATGGTGATGGTGAAAAAGAATGAAAAGGTCAAGAGCGAGCGCGCGATGTCTTCGTCAATGGGATGGCCGTTGTATTTTTTCCGAATCACCGCACGAGGATGAATCAGTTGTTTCAGGCTGCCCATCAGCAATGAAGAGGCGACCTGAAAGCGGAATATTTTAAGCCCTCCCGCCGTGGACCCAGAGCAACCGCCAACGAAGGTCAAATAGAAAAACAGTAGAACGGCAAAGCTGCCCCATAAAGTGTAATCCCCGAGGGCGACACCCGTGGTCGTGACCACCGAGGTCACATTGACGGCCACGATACGAAACGCTTCCCACCAGCTGTAGTCACTGTTAAAGCACAACCACGTACCAAATAGCAGCCAGGCAATCACCAGAAACCCAATGAAGCCTCGCACCTGATGGTCTTTTAATAATGCACGTCTGTTGCCCCGTAGTGTGGCGACATACAAGGTGAAAGGCAGGCTGCCGAGAATCATGACGACCACGGCCACCCAATGAATAGCCGGTTGAGGCCAGTGCGCCAGGGATGCATCCGAAGTCGAAAAGCCGCCCGTTGAAATTAATGACATCGCATGATTGATCGCTTCGAAAGGCGTCATGCCCGCTACCCACAGCGCCAGAGTGGACACCCCGGTCAGCCCGAGGTAGAGCACCAGAATATATTTCGCCGCGACGTGAGAGCGTGGAGTGACTTTCTCTGACCAGTCTGAAGATTCTGTCTGAAACAAACGCATGCCGCCGACTCGCAACAAAGGCAAAATTGCCACGGCCATGCCGATAAAACCAATTCCCCCGAGCCAGTGCAGCATCGAGCGCCAAATCAGTAATCCTGGAGACGCGGTATCCAGCCCCGTCAAAATCGTC
>NZ_CABVHQ010000060.1 GCF_902497895.1 Pseudomonas fluorescens | reverse complement strand
CCGCAGGCTGCGATCTTTTGATCTTGCTTAAAGCTTTCAACGTGTAGCTTGCAGCTGCCTCAACGCGGCAGCTTCAGGTTGTTCCACACCGCCAGGCTAGGTTCGGCCTGGTTCAGGGTATAGAAGTGCAACCCTGGTGCGCCACCTTGCAGCAAGCGTTCACACATCTGCGTGATGACCTGCTCGCCGAAAGCCTGGATGCTCTGGGTGTCATCACCGTAAGCTTCCAGTTGCTTGCGGATCCAGCGTGGGATTTCCGCGCCGCAGGCATCGGAGAACCGCGCCAGTTTGCTGTAGTTGGTGATCGGCATGATGCCCGGCACGATCGGGATGTTCACGCCCATGGCCCGTACACGCTCGACGAAATAGAAGTAGCTGTCGGCGTTGAAGAAGTACTGGGTGATTGCACTGTCGGCGCCAGAGTTGGCCTTGCGCACGAAGTTGAGCAGATCCTCTTCGAAATTGCGCGCTTGCGGGTGCATTTCCGGGTAAGCGGCGACTTCGATGTGGAAATGGCTGCCGGTCTCTTCGCGAATGAAACTCACCAGATCATTGGCGTGGCGCATTTCACCGCTGGCGATGCCCATGCCCGACGGCAGGTCACCGCGCAGGGCGACGATACGGGTGATGCCCGCATCCTTGTACTGGCTCAACAGGCCGCGCAGATCGTCCTTGCTGTCGCCAACGCAGGACATATGCGGCGCCGCAGGAATTTTTACTTCGTGCTCCAGCTGCAACACGGTATTCATCGTGCGATCACGGGTGGAGCCGCCTGCGCCATAAGTGCAGGAGAAGAAATCGGGGTTGTAACTGGCCAGATGACGGGCAGTGGCGAGGAGCTTTTCATGCCCGGCATCGGTCTTGGTCGGGAAGAACTCAAAGCTGTAGCGACGGTCTTGGGACATGGTCGTATCCTTGGAAACTCGAAAACCGGATGCTTGCCCCCGCGTAGGAGCTGCCGAAGGCTGCGATCTTTTAAAGATCAAAAGATCGCAGCCTCCGGCAGCTCCTACACGCGGGATCGCGGGATCGCGGATCAGTAACGGTAAGCGTGCGGCTTGAACGGGCCTTCGACGGTTACGCCGATGTAGTCAGCCTGCTGCTTGGTCAGTTGAGTGACCACCCCACCGAAACCGCGGACCATTTCCAGGGCCACTTCTTCGTCGAGCTTCTTCGGCAGTACTTCAACGGTCAGACGCTCGGCCTTTTTGGCTGGCGGCAGGTCGGCGTACTTCTGGCCGAACAGGAAGATCTGCGCCAGTACCTGGTTGGCGAACGAACCATCCATGATCCGGCTTGGGTGGCCAGTGGCGTTGCCCAGGTTAACCAGACGGCCTTCGGCCAGCAGGATCAGATAGTCGTCGTTCTGTGGGTCGAAATCGCCCGCGCCAGTACGATGAACCTTGTGAACCTGTGGCTTCACTTCTTCCCATGCCCAGTTCTTGCGCATGAAAGCAGTGTCGATTTCGTTGTCGAAGTGGCCGATGTTGCAGACGACCGCACGCTTTTTCAGGGCTTTGAGCATGTTCGAGTCGCAAACATTAACGTTGCCGGTAGTGGTTACGATCAGGTCGATCTTGCCCAGCAGCGCTTTGTCGATGCTCGCTTCGGTGCCGTCGTTGATCCCGTCGATAAACGGCGAAACCAGTTCGAAACCATCCATGCAGGCTTGCATGGCGCAAATCGGGTCGACTTCGGAAACTTTAACGATCATGCCTTCCTGGCGCAGGGACTGCGAAGAGCCCTTGCCCACGTCGCCGTAGCCGATGACCAGCGCTTGCTTGCCGGACAGCAGGTGGTCGGTGCCGCGCTTGATCGCATCGTTCAGGCTGTGACGGCAGCCGTACTTGTTGTCGTTCTTGCTCTTGGTCACCGAGTCGTTGACGTTGATGGCCGGGATTTTCAGCTCGCCCTTGGCCAGCATGTCCAGCAGGCGGTGAACGCCGGTGGTGGTTTCTTCGGTGACACCGTGGACTTTGTCCAGGATTGCCGGGTACTTCTTGTGCAGCAGTTCGGTCAGGTCGCCGCCATCGTCGAGCACCATGTTGGCGTCCCAAGGCTGGCCATCTTTGAGGATGGTCTGCTCCAGGCACCACTCGTACTCTTCCTCAGTCTCGCCTTTCCAGGCGAAAACCGCGATGCCGGCAGCAGCGATAGCGGCAGCGGCCTGGTCTTGAGTGGAGAAAATGTTGCAGGACGACCAGCGCACTTCGGCACCCAGGGCAACCAGGGTTTCGATCAGCACGGCGGTCTGAATGGTCATGTGGATGCAGCCGAGGATTTTCGCGCCCTTGAGCGGCTGCTCACCAGCGTACTTGCGGCGCAGACCCATCAGGGCCGGCATTTCCGATTCGGCGATGATGGTTTCGCGACGACCCCAGGCAGCCAGGGACATGTCGGCGACTTTGTAGTCGTTAAAATCTGCAGGCGTGATTACAGCGCTCATGAAGAGCCTCCATTCGTAGATATGCGAATGGGCGCCGTTGTGCGTTTAGTGTTTGTGCCGCAAGCCCTTGCAAGGAGAGCCCGGTACAAACAACGCCCCATCCGAGCCTGACAGGTTAAAACCTGCTGCAGCGCCCCTCGGACAGGTGGCGGGAAAACGGTCAACTGGAGATGACCGTTTTGAAACGGAGGCGATTATAGCCGTGTGCGCGATACTTCCCAAGGGTTTCTGTCGGTCGATGTCCGAACGGTAATCGAGACCATAGGCGTTGGTTAATAGAGCTAACGGACGAGGTCTGCCATTATCAGTTCCATCAATCGGCAGGACGGTCAGGAGTGAGCATGAATTTCCACACCCGCAAATGGGTAAAACCCGAAGACCTCAACCCCAACGGCACGCTGTTCGGCGGCAGCCTGTTGCGCTGGATCGACGAAGAAGCGGCGATCTACGCCATCGTCCAGCTGGGTAACCAGCGCGTGGTCACCAAGTACATTTCCGAAATCAACTTCGTCAGCGCCTCGCGTCAGGGCGACATCATCGAACTGGGCATCACTGCCACCGAATTCGGTCGCACCTCGATCACCCTGACCTGTGAAGTGCGCAACAAGATCACCCGCAAAAGTATTCTCACGGTCGAAAGAATGGTCTTCGTCAATCTGGGTGAAGACGGTTTGCCCGCCGCTCATGGGCGGACCGCGATCAAATATGTGAAGGACCAGTTCAAGGATGACGGAATGGACGCGTAAACGCGGTCCCTTGTGGCGAGGGGGCTTCTGTGGCGAGGGGGCTTGCCCCCGTTGGAGCGCGAAGCGGTCCTGAAATCGGTCACCGCGTTGTGTCAGGCACACCGCGTTCACCGACTTTACGACTGCTACGCAGCCGAACGGGGGCAAGCCCCCTCGCCACAAAAGTGCGTCTCATCCAGGTTCTGTGTCGCGTCCAACTGAACAGCCCTGACCTGCGCATGTCGTATCTACATGACACGCCCACAGTTCAGGAGCTCCATGGATACGCAAAAAGACGGCAAGACCCCCGACCTCTCCGCCAAGGAACAGCACGAGGTCGACAAGAACCAGCCACCGCGCGCGGCGGTGCTGCATGAAATCATCCGCACCCAGGGCAACCAGGAACTGGAACGCAGCGTCGCGGCGTTGTGGTGGTCGGCGCTGGCCGCCGGCTTGACCATGGGCCTGTCGTTGATGGCCATGGGGCTGCTCAACTCGCGCTTGCCGGACGGCGAAGGTTTCAAGGTGATCGCCAGCTTCGGTTACTGCGCAGGCTTTCTCGCGGTCATCCTCGCCCGCCAGCAGCTCTTTACCGAAAACACCCTGACTGCGGTCCTGCCGATCATGAGCAAGCCGACGCTGGGCAACTTCGGTCGCTTGTTTCGTTTATGGGGCGTGGTGCTGTTCGGCAACCTCGTTGGCACCTTGCTGGTGGCCTACGTCATGTTGCATTTGCCGATATTCGACCGCAAGACCGACCTGGCCTTCCTCGACATCGGCCGCAAGATCATGGAAAACCACCCCAGCCAGATGTTCGCCAAAGGCATCGTCTCCGGCTGGATGATCGCCACCATGGTCTGGATGATCCCGTCCATGGAAAGCGCCAAGATGTGGATCATCATCCTCATTACCTACCTCATGGCCTTGGGGGATTTCACCCATATCGTCGCCGGCACGGTCGAGGTGTCCTATCTGGTATTCGCCGGCGAGTTGCCGTGGAAAGACTTTTGGCTGATATTCGCCGGCCCGACGCTGGCTGGAAACATCATCGGCGGCAGCTTTATCTTTGCCTTGATCAGCCATGCCCAGATTCGTAGTGAGAGTGGTGGTGTGCCGAAGGAGTAGGTTCGGGTAGGACAGTTCTGGTTTAGTTGTGCCCTAATGCCAGTGAGTTAAGGAAATGAGGTCTCTATTGTAGGAGCAGCCGGCCGGCGTTCCGTTTGCTCGCGATGGACTCAAGGGCGGCGCGTTTATTCAGAAAACACGCGTTATCGTTAATGTCTATCGCGAGCAAGCTCGCTCCTACAGGGGTGCAGCTTGCCCGCGAAAGCGGCTTTAGGCAGCGATGCAGGCTAGAGCCTTAGCCGGACACATTGACCGCAACTGCCTCACGACGCTGCAGATAGATGAAGAACAACGCGGTGCCCACGGTCAGGCAGCCGACCAGTGCGCCGGTCCAGGGCAGGTCGGCGAGGTCGGCGCCGCTGGCGACTACCAGGCCGCCGATCCAGGCGCCCGCGGCATTGCCCAGGTTGAATGCGCTCTGGTTCAGGGTCGAGCCGAGGTTCGGTGCTTCATGGGCCTGGTCGATGATCAGCAGTTGCAGGATCGGGCACAGGGCGAAAGCGAAGATGCCCCACAACACCAGAGTGATTGCCGCCGGGATTACCGAGTGGCTGGTCTGGCTGAACGCGGCCAGGACGATCACCACTGCCAACGCCATGCCGACCAATGATGGCAGCAAACGACTGTCCGCCAAGCGTCCGCCGAGCATGCTGCCAGCGGTCAGGCCGACGCCGAACAACAGCAACATGATGGTCACTCCGTGAGGGCTGACGCCGGTGATGTTCTGCAGGATCGGCGCGATGTAGGTGAAGACGCTGAACAGGCTGGTGGAGGCCAGTACGCTCATGCCCAGTGCCAGCAGCACGTTGACCTTGCCCAGCACTTTGAACTCGCTGGCCAGGTTGGCTTTGTCCATGGCGATGTGCTTCGGCAGCCATACCCACTGGGCAATGGCCGCAATCACACCAATCACCGACACCGCCCAGAAGGTCGAGCGCCAACCGGCGTATTGCCCCAGCGCCGTGCCCAGGGGTACGCCGAGTACGTTGGCCAGGGTCAGGCCGGTGAACATCATGGCAATTGCCTGCGCCCGTTTGTTCGGCGCCACCAGCCCCGCGGCAACCACCGAGCCGATGCCGAAGAAGGCGCCATGGCACAGCGCGGTGATCACCCGCGCGGCCATCAAGGTGGCGTAGTTCGGTGCCAGGGCGCAGAGGATATTGCCGAGGATGAACATCAAGGTCATGCCCAGCAGGGTGGCCTTGCGCGGCATATTGGCGGTGCCGATCGCCAGGATCGGTGCGCCGAACACCACACCCAGGGCGTAGCCGGTGATCAACAGTCCGGCGTCGGGAATGCTCACGCCAAGGTCTCTGGCGACGTCGGGGAGCAAACCCATGATGACAAATTCAGTGGTGCCGATGCCGAAAGCGGCAACAGCCAGTGCAAGCAAAGCGAGTGGCATGCGCAAGGTCTCTGTCTGTAGTCTTGACGCTCTGATCAGGCATACGCATGCCGACAGTCCTCTCCATTGGAGTGGGCAGCAGCAGAAATTATTGGAATAGGTATGTGCGCAACTGAGTGCGGCGTGGTCGGTTGCAGTATAAACAGCTGCCGACATATGGCGAATCAATTCTCTGCTCTTCAATACAGGAGCAGGACAAGGAGCATGCCGTGCTTGCGACGGCTCTGGTGTTGGTGGCGGCACTGTTGCATGCGGCCTGGAATACCCTGATCAAATTCAGCGGCGAGCGGTTGCTGGTGGTGGCTTGCATGGACAGCGTGGCGATGTTGTTCGTGGCGCTGATGCTGCCTTTCGTATCGCTGCCTCCGGTTGAGATCTGGCCGTGGATCCTGGCCTCGGCGGCGTTTGAGTTGCTCTATCGCTATCTACTGATCCAGGCCTATCGGGTCGGTGATCTGGGGCTGGTGTATCCACTGATGCGTGGACTGTCACCGTTGGTGGTGCTGGCCTTGACCCTGATTTTCGCCGGTGAGGTGCTGAGTACCCAGCAAATCCTCGGCATTCTGCTGATCCCGTTCGGCATGCTCTGCCTGCTCTGGCAAGGGGGCGGCGGCGAGCGCCTGCCATGGTCGATGCTGCCGGTGGTGGCGTTGATCGGCCTGTGCATCGGCTGCTACACCTTTATCGATGGCCAAGCCTTGCGACGCTGGTCGCACCCTCTGGATTACCTGGTGTGGGTGACGTTGCTCAGCGCCTGGCCGTTTCCCTTGCTGGCGCTGGTGCGCAAGCGTCCGGCTTTTCTGTTGTTCTGGCGCGAGCAATGGCGCCTGGGGCTGAGCGTCGGATTCTGTGTGTTGTTCAGCTACGCTTTGGTGCTGTGGGCCATGCAGCTGGGCTCGATTGCCGAAGCGGCGGCGTTGCGCGAGATCAGCGTGATTCTGGTGGTGCTGTTCGGGATGCGCTACTTGAAAGAACCTTTCGGCCGGCCGCGGCTCTTAGCCTGTGGGCTGGTGCTGATCGGCATGCTGGTCATGAAGTTTTAGACCGGACCTCAATAGAACTTTAAAAAGGAATCTGCAATGACTGTCGCGTTCTGGTGTGTGTTGATCGCCATTTTTCTTCCGTATCTATGCACCGGTGTTGCCAAGTTCAGCGGCGGCAAATTCGGGCTGCAACAGAACCATGATCCGCGGGCTTTTCTCGACAACCTTGAAGGCTTCGCCAAGCGCGCTCACTCTGCGCAGCTGAACGGCTTCGAAGTGACCCCGGCGTTTGCTGCAGCGGTGATCATTGCGTTCATCAGCGAAAATGCCGAACTGGTGACCATCGATGTATTGGCAGTGTTGTTCATCACCAGCCGCTTGCTCTACATCATTTGCTACCTGGCGGACTGGGCGGTCTTGCGTTCGCTGGTGTGGTTTGTGGGTATGGCGCTGATTGCGAGTTTCTTTTTTGTGTCGATTTGAGCAAAGGCCGCGCAGCTTTCGTAGCAGCTGGCGCAGCCTGCGTTCGGCCGCGAAGCGGTCGTAAATGCCATCCAGCGATTTTCCAGGTGGATTGAGTCGCCTGGATTTACGACTGCTTTGCAGCCGAACGCAGCCTTCGGCAGCTGCTACGGGGCAGTGGGCGCGTCGGGGACTTTGGGCAACACCGCGCCTTTGGGCCACAGCATCCAGATCTGTCCCTGCTGCTTCATGTCGCCGGCCAGTTGCCCCGCTGCATCGCCGGTGCCCCAGAACAGGTCGGCACGGACTTCGCCGGCGATAGCGCCGCCAGTGTCCTGTGCTGCCACCGGACGTACCAGCCCGGTACCGTCAGGGCGGGTGGTCGAGAGCCATAACAGGCTGCCCAGCGGAATCACCTTGCGATCCACCGCGACGCTGTAGCCTGCGGTCAGCGGCACGTTCAGCGAGCCGCGCGGGCCTTCATTGCTGTCTGGATTGCGATTGAAGAACACGTAGCTGGGGTTGCTGCCGAGCAGCTCGGGTATCCGTGTCGGATTCGCTTTGGCCCAGGCGCTGATGGTGCCCATGGTCACTTGTTCTTTTTTTAGCTCACCCTGATCCACCAGCCAGCGACCGATTGGCCGATACGGATGGCCGTTCTGATCCGCATATCCGATGCGCAGCTGACGGCCGTCTTCCAGCCGAATGCGCCCCGACCCCTGGATCTGCAGAAATTGCAGGTTCATCGGATCGGTGAGCCAGGCGATGACCGGTGCCTTGAGGCCTTTGGCATCAATCGCGGCGGCGTCGTCATAAGGCTTGAGGACTCGGCCTTCGAGCCGGCCGCGCAGACGCTTGCCTTTGAGCTCTGGATAAATACTGTCGAGCGAAACGATGATCATGTCTTCGGGCACGCCATAGACGGGCACTGTGGCTTGCGCCGTCTGGTTCAGGCTGCCCGGATACACCGGTTCGTAATAGCCGGTGATCAGACCGTTACCGCTGCCATTGGCAGAGCGCAGGCCATAAACATCCAGATGTTCCTTGAGGAAGCCACGCACATCGCCAGCCGTCTGCGGCACGTCGGCCGCCGCCGCGCAGGTGGTGGCCCAGATCGGGTCGGCCTTGAGTCGAGTACAGGCGCTGCGCCAGGAGCCGAAACCGGCCAGTAAATCTTCATCGGTAACGGCGGGCAGGGCTTCCCAGGTCGCACTGACATAAGTTGCAAGGGCATGTGTTTGCGGCTTGGTACTGTCGCCACCGTTGCAGCCGGCGAGCAGGGCGACCAGCGGTAGGGTCCAGGCCAGGCTGCGACGCCATGCCTTGAAATGACTGTTCATTCGGTATTTCCTTTGCCGGTTGTCCAAGCGCTCAGGGCGTTCAAACAACCCGTATTGTTAATAGGGCTATTGGTCTTTGCGGATGACGCGAGGATACTGGGCGCCGTTTCCCGTGACCTGAAGCCCCCATGACTTTTAAAAGACTTTCAGTTGTATTGCTGGCCTGCCTGACCTTGTCCGCCTGCGGGGGTGTTGACCCGAATTCGCCGCTGGGTCAGCGCAAGGCAATCTTCAAGCAAATGCTCAAGACCAGCGAAGACCTGGGCGGCATGCTACGCGAGCGAATTCCCTTCGACGGAGCGCGTTTTGCCGAGGGCGCAGTGAAGCTCGATAACTTGTCCCATGAACCGTGGAAGCATTTTCCCCAGGTCAGAGAAGAAGACCACACCAGCGCCAAGGACGATGTCTGGCAGCAGCAGGCACGCTTTCAGGAACTGGCCCGCACGCTGGAAGCGGCCACCGGTGAGCTGGTGATCGCCAGCCAGGTTCAACCCTACAAGGCCAGCAACCTGGGCCCGGCGATGCAGAAAGTCGAAGACGCCTGTAGCGCGTGTCATAAGCAGTTTCGTGATCATTGATTCTGCAGCTCAATAGATAACCTTGTGGCGAGGGGGCTTGCTGTGGTGGCTTTTTGTGGCGAGGGGCTTGCCCCCGTTCGGACGCGAAGCGTTCGTAATCCAGCTGATGCGTTTTTCCCGCAAGAGCACGGTGGCAGGTTTTAGGACTGCTTCGCAGCCCAGCGGGGGCAAGCCCCCTCGCCACAAAAAGCCCCTCGCCATAGCTGGCACCGCTCTTACTTTTCCAACTCATCCAGCGCTTCCTGCAATTCTTTGCGGGACTTGGCGAGTTTGTCCTTGAGTTTGTTTATCTTCTCGGAGTCGTCCTTTTTCATGGCCTTCTCAAGGTCGGTCTGACGGCGGCTGACTTCGTGCTTGGCATCCAGTACCTTGTTTTCCCGTTCTTTCTTCAAGGACGCGTCGCTGCAGTTGGCAGTAACTTCGCTCAGGGCCATTTCCAGGCCCGCTTGCTGATCACTGTTGCCATGAGTCTTGGCCTGCTCGATCTGGGCGCTGATAGCCTGACGTTTAGCCGCACACCCGGTGAGCTCAGGGATTTCTTCAACAGCCAACAGCGGGGTGGCAAGCAGGCTGCAAACGGTGAGCAGCGCGAGCGGTGACAAAAAATTCATGAAAGCTCCGTGAAAAAGATCGCTATCAGGTCAGTGTACAGATCGCTATTGGAGTTCATCTGTAGCCTTGGGTTCAAAGCTGCCGGGCATCCTGGCTTCTAGAAACCATCGATCCCCGCAGCGCGTAGTTCTTCACTCAGGGCCAGCACCTGCGGGTCGCGAAAAAATGCGCTCAATTGCGCTGCGCGTCCCGGCCCGATCCCGCCCTCGGTTTGCCATTGTTCGGTAGTTCTTGGCGCCAGCGTCTGCCATGGACCGGTCAGGTCGACATCGGCTGTCGGTGGCATGCCCAAGGCTTTGAGCCAGTGTTCGAAGGGACGCTGCCTGGCGCTCTGCAAACTGCTCAGCAAACGAGCACTGCTGCGCTCGCCGAAGCCGTCAATGTTAGCAAGCTCTTGCGCATCGAGGGTCAACCAATCGAGCAGGCCGTTGATGCGCCCGGCGCTGATCAGTTTTTCCCAGGTGCCGGGGCCGATATGCGGCAGCGCCAGTCCCTGCTTGCCACTGAGCCAGGTCAGGCGTGCAAGGAACTGGCTCTCGCACCCCGGGGTGGGCTGCCAGCAGCTCAGTTGATGAAAATCCTCTGCCCGCGGCGCAACCACTTCCGCACGCTTGGTGCTGCGCAATACGACGCTGTCGAGGCGGGGAATGGTCAGGCCCGCCAGGCTGATCGCGACTTGATCGCCGGGGCGAATATCCAGGGCCTGCCAGCGTTGCAGTGAACCGACGCTCACGTGTTTGACCTGCCGATCATCGAGGGTCAATGGTTTGAGTTCCAGTACGGGGGTAATTCGCCCGGTGCGACCAATAGTGAATTTCACCCCGCGCACTTCTGCCAGTGCCTGGGCGAAGGGGTATTTCCAGGCGACGATCCAATAGGGGGCTTTTACCTGCCAGCGCGGCGCGGGTGGGCGCTGACTCTGACGCAGTACCAGGCCGTCGCTGGCAAACGGCAGGGGCGAGTTATACCAGTGGTCGCGCCATCGTTCGGCGTCGGCGAAGTTGCTGATTGGTTGGCTGTATTGTGCGCTCTCGGTAAAACCCAGCGCCTTCAAGCCGGCCAGTCGTTCGGGCAAGGTGGCCGGGCCTTGCGGCCAATCCCAGACAAACAGCCCGATACCGCCGGCGTCTACGTCACTAAGCTCCTTGCGTGCCATCAGCCTGGCGACACTGCCGCGGGCGTTGAGGCTGCCGGCGGTAGCCTGGATATGGTCGGTCAGACGCCAATAGAGTTCACCTTGAAGCAGCAGGTCCAACGGTTGCGGCAGTTGCGCAGGAATGGCGCCGATCTTGCGCGCCGACGCGGTCCAGTCTTGCCCGCGCACGCCATTGCCGCGACTGATCACTCGCTCCAATTGGCCCTGGTGATAGATCACCGTCACGGCCACGCCATCGACTTTAGGTTGAGCCCAGACGTCCTCGCGGTCTTTGAGCCAGGCCTCTACTGCACGGCCATCGGCGAGTTTTTTCAGGCCAGTCTGCGGGATGGGGTGGGCAATCGGGCCCCCTGCTGTGCGCAGAGGATTGGCGGATTGCTCATTAATTGTTGGAAAGCACTCACGCCATTGGCTGAACAAAACGCGGGACTGATCGTAAAGTTCGTCGGCAACCAGTGAGCGACCTTGGCGGTGATAGCTGTCGTCCCAGCGGTTGAGTTGCTGTCGCAGTTGAGTGATTTCTGCCTTGGCGCGGTTGAACGACCAGTCCGGGCAGGTGTTCGCGTTGGCGTTCAGGAAGTAGAGGGCCAGCCATAAACTGACTGACAGGCGTGCAGGGGAGAGCATCGTTAGCATCCTTGCTCGGGTGGGATGCGTAAGGCTATATCAGCTGCGACGATGCAATCAGACAGGTATTTTGCCGGGTGTGTCGGCGGGTAGATTTCGAAATGGGTTGAAATAGTTGCCGGCTGTCAGGTCGTATTCGCGGGCAAGCCCCAATGCCAGTCAGTTAAGGCGATACGCGAATGTGCGGGCCAGAAATTCCTTAACTGACTGGCATTAGGGCAAGCCCGCTCCCAAATAAGGGGGGGCATGAAAAAGCCCCGCAGGGCGAACCGTGCGGGGCTTTGGTGCCGCCGAAGAACGCTTACAGACCGGCAGCAGCGCGCAAGGCGTCGGCGCGGTCAGTCTTTTCCCAGGTGAACGTGGTGAAGGTGTCGTCGCCGACAGTCTTCACTTCCGGGATACGGCCGAAGTGGCCGTAGGCTGCGGTTTCCTGGTACATCGGGTGCAGCAGGTCGAGCATGGTGGTGATTGCGTATGGACGCAGATCGAAGCACTCGCGCACCAGTTTGACGATCTTGTCATCGCTGATCTTGCCGGTGCCGAAGGTGTTCAACGAGATCGAAGTCGGCTGTGCGACGCCGATGGCGTAGGAAATCTGAATCTCGCAACGTTCTGCCAGGCCGGCAGCGACGATGTTCTTGGCCACGTAACGACCGGCGTAGGCCGCGGAGCGGTCAACCTTCGATGGATCCTTGCCGGAGAACGCGCCGCCGCCGTGACGGGCCATGCCGCCGTAGGTGTCGACGATGATCTTGCGACCGGTCAGGCCGCAGTCGCCCACCGGGCCGCCGATGATGAAGTTGCCGGTCGGGTTGATGTGGAACTGAGTGTCCTTGTGCAGCAGTTCAGCAGGCAGCACGTGCTTGACGATCAGCTCCATCACGCCTTCGCGCAGGTCTTTGTAAGACACTTCCGGGTTGTGCTGGGTCGACAGAACGACGGCGTCGATGCCCACGACCTTGCCGTTTTCGTAACGGCAAGTGACTTGGGATTTGGCGTCCGGACGCAGCCACGGCAGCAGGCCGGATTTACGGGCTTCGGCCTGGCGATGCACCAACTGGTGAGAGAAGGTGATGGGTGCTGGCATCAGCACATCGGTTTCGTTGCTGGCGTAGCCGAACATCAGGCCCTGGTCGCCGGCGCCCTGGTCTTCTGGCTTGCTGCGGTCAACGCCCTGGGCGATGTCTACCGACTGCTTGCCGATGATGTTCATCACCGCGCAGGTGGCGCCATCGAAGCCGACGTCTGAGCTGTCGTAACCGATGTCGATGATGACTTTACGGACGATGTCTTCGAGGTCAACCCAGGCCGAAGTGCTGACTTCGCCTGCAATGATCGCTACGCCGGTTTTCACCAGAGTCTCGCACGCCACACGGGCGAACTTGTCTTCAGCAATGATGGCGTCCAGCACCGCATCAGAAATCTGGTCGGCGATTTTGTCCGGATGCCCTTCAGACACGGACTCGGAGGTGAAGAGGGAGTATTCGCTCATCTCGATGTTTTCCTGAATTTACCGATGGTGAGTGTCGCCAGCCGGTCGCTGAAAGTGGCGGACCTGGATCTGGAAACCATTACGTAAGCCTACATAGAGGCTTTCCCCGGGAACGAGTCCCGCAGCGGTGGCCCAACGGGCCAAATCGTCCTGTTCAAAACCCAACCAAAGATCACCGCAGGCCTCCTTGGCCCAACTTTGATTGTGGCTACACAACTCTGTCACTAACAGGCTACCGCCTGGTTGCAGCAATTTGGCCATGTGCTTGAGCGCATCGGCCGGTGCCGCGAAATGGTGCAGCACCATGTTCAGTACGACGCAATCGGCCTGCAGGCTCACGCCATTCAATGCATCGGCCAGTTGCAGGCTGACGTTCGCCAGCGCTTCACGCTCACACACCTGACGCGCCAGTTCGAGCATCGCCGGGCTGTTTTCCAGCGCCGTGACCTGGCTGAAACGACGCGCCAGTTCCGGCAGAAAACCACCGTCGCCGGGGCCGACTTCTATGGCCGTGGCCCCGTCGCTGAAGCTCAGCTTGTCGAGCAGCGCCACGACGCTTTCGCGGTACTGCGCCAGGCCGGCGATCAAGTCCTGCTGGGCGCGGAATTTTTCCGCGACCCGGGAGAAGAAGTCCTGACTGGCTGCGGCCCGTTGGCCGTGGACCTGGCTGATCCGCGACCGCACGTCGGCCGGCAGGGTCAGGTTATCCACTTCATCGAGCAGGGCCGCGTGCAACTTGCCGCCCAGCAATTGGCTGTGGGGCAGGGCGCGGCGGTAGAAAATTGCGTTGCCTTCACGCCGGCTCGCCACCAGCTCGGCCTGGGCCAGGACCTTCAAATGGTGACTCATGCCGGACTGACCAATGGCGAAGATCTGCGCCAGTTCCAGCACGCCGAACGAATCGTTGGTCAGCGCCCGCAACACATTCAGCCGCAACGGGTCGCCGCCGGCTTTGCACAGGGCAGCCAGCTCGTCACAGTCGTCATGGCGAATGGAGGGCACGCGTAGGTTCATAGGGCTGGCAGTCTAGTGAGGGCTCTGACTCCTCGCAAGAGCAATATCAAAAAGTTTTGATATTGCTCGATAAATGGCACTTCTTGAGCCTGGGCTCACTCTACAAACGAACAGCGGAATGGTTTCACCAAAAGATTAGGCGGTTATCCACAGGAAAAAGTCGCTTGAGTGACTATCTGTGATTGCCCCCAGGCTGTCCGCTGGGGGAAAATGCTCGCCTTTTTTCCGTTTCGTTTTTACTTAATCCCCAGGAGATCAGCGATGCCCAGCCGTCGTGAGCGTGCCAACGCCATTCGTGCCCTCAGCATGGATGCCGTGCAAAAAGCCAACAGCGGCCATCCAGGTGCCCCAATGGGTATGGCGGATATCGCCGAAGTACTTTGGCGTGACTACCTCAAGCACAATCCGAGCAATCCATCGTTTGCCGATCGTGACCGGTTCGTCCTGTCCAACGGTCACGGTTCGATGTTGATCTACTCGCTGTTGCACCTGACCGGCTACGACCTGTCGATCGATGACCTGAAAAACTTCCGTCAACTGCATAGCCGCACCCCGGGTCACCCGGAATACGGTTACACCCCTGGCGTCGAGACCACTACCGGCCCATTGGGTCAGGGCCTGGCTAACGCCGTCGGTTTCGCCCTGGCGGAGAAAGTCCTGGCGGCGCAGTTCAACCGTCCTGGCCATAATATAGTCGACCACCACACCTATGTGTTCCTGGGTGACGGTTGCATGATGGAAGGCATTTCCCACGAAGTCAGTTCCCTGGCCGGTACGCTGGGCCTGGGCAAGCTGATCGCTTTCTACGATGACAACGGTATCTCCATCGACGGCGAAGTCGAAGGCTGGTTCACCGACGACACCGCCAAGCGTTTCGAAGCCTACAACTGGCAAGTGATCCGTAATGTCGACGGCCATGACCCGGCAGAAATCAAGATCGCGATCGACACTGCGCGCAAAAGCGCGCAACCGACGCTGATCTGCTGCAAAACCACCATCGGTTTCGGTTCGCCGAACAAGCAAGGCAAGGAAGACTGCCACGGCGCCCCACTGGGTGACGCGGAAATCGCTCTGACCCGCACTGCACTGAAGTGGAGCCATGGCCCGTTCGAAATCCCGGCCAATATCTATGCCGAGTGGGATGCCAAGGAAGCCGGTCGTGCTGCCGAAGCCGAGTGGGACCAGCGTTTCGCTGCCTACTCCGCTGAATTCCCTCAGCTGGCCAATGAGTTGATCCGTCGTCTGAGCGGTGAATTGCCGGAAGATTTCTCCGAGAAAGCTGCGGCCTACATCGCTGAAGTGGCTGCCAAAGGCGAATCCATCGCCAGCCGCAAAGCCAGCCAGAATGCATTGAATGCCTATGGCCCGCTGCTCCCGGAATTGCTGGGCGGCTCCGCTGACCTGGCCGGTTCCAACCTGACCCTGTGGAAAGGCTGCAAAGGCGTCAACGCTGAAGACGCCAGCGGCAACTACATGTACTACGGCGTTCGCGAGTTCGGCATGAGCGCGATCATGAATGGCGTGACACTGCACGGCGGCCTGCTGCCATACGGCGCGACCTTCCTGATGTTCATGGAATACGCTCGCAACGCAGTGCGCATGTCGGCACTGATGAAAAAGCGCGTGATTTTCGTCTACACCCACGACTCCATCGGTCTGGGCGAAGACGGCCCGACTCACCAGCCGGTCGAGCAACTGTCCAGCCTGCGCTGCACCCCGAACCTCGACACCTGGCGCCCAGCCGATGCGGTTGAATCGGCGGTGGCCTGGAAATTCGCGCTGGAGCGTGACGATGGTCCGTCGGCACTGATCTTCTCCCGTCAGAACCTGCAGCACCAAAACCGCGATGCGGTGCAGATCGAGTGCATCAACCGTGGTGGTTACGTGCTCAAGGACTGCGCAGGCGAGCCTGAGTTGATCCTGATCGCCACCGGTTCCGAAGTCGGCCTGGCGGTTCAAGCCTTCGACAAACTGACCGAACAAGGCCGCAAGGTGCGCGTGGTTTCCATGCCATGCACCAGCGTTTTCGATGCTCAGGATGCCGGCTACAAGCAAGCGGTTCTGCCGCTGCAAGTCAGTGCCCGGATCGCTATCGAAGCCGCTCACGCCGACTACTGGTACAAGTACGTGGGCCTGGAAGGTCGCGTCATCGGCATGACCACCTACGGCGAGTCGGCGCCTGCGCCGGCCTTGTTCGAAGAGTTCGGCTTCACCCTGGAAAACATCCTGGGTCAGGCTGAAGAGCTGTTGGAAGACTAAAGCGCGACGCGGTGGCCCTGGCTGCCGCGATTCCCGCGTAGGAGCTGCCGATAGGCTGCGATCTTTTGATCTTGTTTTTAAAAGCAAAATCAAAAGATCGCAGCCTGCGGCAGCTCCTACGGGGATGTGCGTCATACCTGTCCGCACATTATCGAGAACCCCATGCCTCAACCGCGTCCCTACAAAGTTGCACTCAACGGCTACGGCCGGATTGGTCGTTGTGTCTTGCGTGCTTTGTTCGAGCGAGGTGCGGCGGCCGGGTTTGAAATTGTTGCAATCAATGATCTGGCCGACATGGCCAGCATCGAATACCTGACACGCTTCGACTCCACCCACGGGCGCTTTCCCGGCGAGGTGAAGGTCGACGGCGATTGTCTGCATATTAATGGCGACTGCGTGAAGGTCCTGCGCAGCGCCACTCCTGAAGGCATCGACTGGGCAGCGCTGGGCGTCGATCTGGTGCTCGAATGCTCGGGCGCCTACCACACCCGGCTCGACGGCCAGCGCTTCCTGGATGCCGGCGCACCAAGGGTGCTGTTCTCCCAGCCGATGGCCAGCGAGGCGGATGTCGACGCCACCATCGTCTATGGCGTCAACCAGGATTGCCTGACGGGTGACGAGCTGCTGGTGTCCAACGCTTCCTGCACCACCAATTGCGGTGTGCCGCTGTTGCGCCTGCTGGATCGGGCCATCGGCCTGGAGTACGTGTCGATCACCACCATTCACTCGGCGATGAACGATCAGCCAGTGATCGACGCCTATCATCACGAAGACTTGCGCCGCACCCGCTCGGCGTTTCAGTCGGTGATTCCGGTGTCCACTGGTCTGGCGCGTGGCATCGAACGGCTGTTGCCGGAACTTGCCGGGCGAATTCAGGCCAAAGCAGTGCGAGTGCCGACAGTTAACGTGTCTTGCCTGGATATTACTATCCAGACTGCACGCGACACCGACGCCACCGAGGTCAACCGAATTTTGCGCGAGGCTGCCACCAGCGGCCCGCTCAAAGGGCTTTTGGCCTATACCGAGTTGCCTCACGCCAGTTGTGATTTCAACCATGACCCTCACTCGGCGATTGTCGATGCCAGTCAGACCCGCGTTTCCGGCCCACGGCTGGTGAACCTGCTGGCCTGGTTCGACAATGAATGGGGGTTTGCCAACCGAATGCTGGATGTTGCAGAGCACTATCTGCACACCGCTTCTCCACTATTTGCTTCTCAAAAGCAGTAACTCAGGAAATGCGACCCATGACCGTGTTGAAGATGACCGACCTCGATCTGCAAGGTAAGCGCGTACTGATCCGCGAAGACCTCAACGTCCCAGTCAAGGACGGTGTTGTCACCAGCGATGCGCGAATCCTGGCTTCGCTGCCGACCATCAAGCTGGCCCTGGAAAAAGGCGCGGCCGTGATGGTCTGCTCACACCTGGGCCGTCCGACCGAAGGCGAGTTCTCGGCCGAGAACAGCCTCAAGCCGGTTGCCGATTACCTGAGCAAGGCCCTGGGCCGCGAAGTGCCGCTGGTCTCCGATTATCTGGGCGGCGTCGACGTTAAAGCCGGCGACATCGTGTTGTTCGAAAACGTGCGCTTCAACAAAGGCGAGAAAAAGAACGCTGACGAACTAGCCAAACAATACGCTGCCCTGTGCGACGTATTCGTGATGGATGCCTTCGGCACCGCTCACCGCGCTGAAGGCTCGACCCACGGCGTGGCCAAGTTCGCTAAAGTCGCGGCTGCTGGCCCGTTACTGGCTGCCGAGCTGGACGCATTGGGCAAAGCGCTCGGCGCACCGGCTCAGCCAATGGCCGCCATCGTTGCCGGCTCCAAGGTTTCCACCAAGCTTGACGTGCTCAATAGCCTGAGCCAGATCTGCAACCAGCTGATCGTCGGCGGCGGCATTGCCAACACCTTCCTCGCCGCGGCCGGTCACCCGGTCGGCAAGTCGCTGTACGAACCAGACCTGCTGGACACCGCCCGCGCCATCGCCGCCAAAGTCAGCGTGCCATTGCCGATCGACGTGGTGGTTGCCAAGGAGTTTGCCGAAAGCGCTGCGGCCACGGTCAAGCTGATCGCGGACGTCGCCGATGACGACATGATCCTCGATATCGGTCCGCAAACCGCGGCGAATTTCGCTGAATTGCTGAAATCCTCCAAGACCATTCTGTGGAACGGTCCGGTCGGCGTATTCGAATTCGACCAGTTCGGTAACGGCACCAAAGTCCTGGCCCAGGCTATCGCCGAAAGCTCGGCGTTCTCCATTGCCGGCGGTGGTGACACACTGGCCGCCATCGATAAATATGGCGTGGCCGAGCAAATCTCCTACATTTCTACCGGCGGCGGCGCATTCCTCGAATTCGTCGAGGGTAAAGTGCTGCCTGCTGTTGAAGTGCTGGAAAGCCGCGCAAAAGCCTAAGGGTTTATCTGGCCTGAAAAAGGAACATTCAAATGGTCAAGACGTTACCGCTATTGCTCTTCGCGGGTTTGCTGGCAGGCTGCGGGAGTACTCCGCAGACCACGCCTGAACCTGCAGCGAGCGAGCCGGAAAAAGGCTGTTATCAGGCCGAGTGGCAGGCCGAAACCGCCCCGGTGATCAACAAGCGCTCGGGGCCGGAAGCTCTGGACAAATACGAGACTCCGGCCAAGGCCAAGGAACATGGCTGTCCTTGACGGGTCAGATTCATTAACGCGCGGTGCTTGCGGCTGTCAGCCGCAAGTCGAGGAACACCGATGAAAGGCCTTATCGCCGTGATGGCGCTGGTATTGCTCGCAGGTTGCGGCAGCTTGAACCTGTTTGAGTCGCCGCAGCAGGACAGCTGGACGACCTGGAGCTGCGATAGCCAGGCACAAGTGGTCTGGCGCTACACTGACAGCAACCGTACGGAAGTCGATTTACGCCTGGGCGGTGCCGATAAGATCTACCGCCTGAAACTGGAACCCAGCGGCTCCGGCTCGCTGTACAGCAACGACATGTTGGCGTTTCACATAAAAGGTGAGGAAGGCCTGGTTTACTGGGTCGCCACCAATGACTTGATCGGTCGCGGCTGTAAAGCGCTGTAAGCAAATCAGGCGCCGGATACAGAACCTGTGGCGAGGGGACTTGCCCCCGCTGGAGCGCGAAGCGCTCCCAAAGCCAGGCGACGCGGCCCTTCAAGAGGACCGCATCAATAGGTTTTACGACTGCTTCGCAGCCGAACGGGGGCAAGCCCCCTCGCCACAGGGTTCTCGCTGAACCCAGGATTTATGTGTACCGAATTGGCAGTCCGGGCTTGCCCCCGATCTGCAATAACTTGAATAGCAGCCGCCGCTACGGCAGGCTTGCACGATTAACGACCCTCAACCGGGAGATACACACCTAATGGCACTTATCAGCATGCGCCAGATGCTGGACCACGCAGCCGAATACGGCTACGGCGTTCCAGCCTTCAACGTCAACAACCTTGAACAGATGCGCGCCATCATGGAAGCCGCTGACAAGACTGACTCCCCGGTGATCGTCCAGGCTAGTGCCGGTGCGCGCAAATACGCCGGTGCGCCCTTCCTGCGTCACCTGATCCTGGCTGCGATCGAAGAGTTTCCGCACATCCCGGTGTGCATGCACCAGGACCACGGCACCAGTCCTGACGTCTGCCAGCGTTCCATCCAGCTGGGCTTCAGTTCGGTGATGATGGACGGCTCCCTGGGCGAAGACGGCAAGACCCCGACCGACTACGACTACAACGTCCGCGTCACCCAACAGACCGTAGCCATGGCTCACGCCTGCGGCGTCTCGGTAGAGGGCGAGCTGGGTTGCCTGGGGTCGCTGGAAACCGGCATGGCCGGTGAAGAAGACGGCATCGGCGCCGAAGGCGTGCTCGATCACAGCCAGATGCTCACCGATCCGGAAGAAGCCGCTGACTTCGTCAAGCGCACTCAGGTCGACGCCCTGGCCATCGCCATCGGCACCAGCCACGGCGCCTACAAGTTCACCAAGCCACCTACCGGTGACGTGCTGGCCATCGACCGCATCAAAGAAATCCACAAGCGCATCCCTAACACCCACCTGGTGATGCACGGTTCTTCTTCGGTTCCGCAAGAGTGGCTGGCGATCATCAACCAGTACGGCGGCGACATCAAAGAAACCTACGGCGTCCCGGTTGAAGAAATCGTCGAAGGCATCAAGCACGGCGTGCGCAAGATCAACATCGACACCGACCTGCGCCTGGCATCCACCGGTGCGATGCGTCGCCTGATGGCCACCAACCCGAGCGAATTCGACCCACGTAAATTCTTCGGCGCGACCGTGACTGCCATGCGTGACGTGTGTATCGCGCGTTACGAAGCTTTCGGTACTGCAGGCAATGGTTCGAAGATCAAGCCGATTTCTCTGGAAGCGATGTTCCAGCGTTACGCCAAAGGTGAGTTGAACGCCAAGGTTAACTAAGCCTGAGCGTTTAATAGCGTTAATAAAAAACCCGCAGAGATGCGGGTTTTTTTATGGGGCCGGCGAGAGTGACACCAGGGTGGGTGCGCTGTTCCCTGTGGCGAGGGAGCTTGCTCCCGCTCGAGTGCGCAGCACTCGCAAAAACCGGCAGATGCGTTCTAGCTGATAAAACGCGATTGCCGGTTTTGGGCCTGCTGCGCAGGCCAGCGGGGGCAAGCCCCCTCGCCACAAAAGGCCGCATTCGCGCAGGCCCCATCACTATTTGTTGTGATCGATATCCAGCCTGGAGAACGTCGCTTTCCCACCTTCGCTTTTGTAGCCCGTATTGTCCTGCACATAAACCCCGGCCTTGAAGTACAGCGGTTTGTTGCCCCAGGCAGCGCCGATCTGGGTGTCCCACTGATAACCCGCCGCGGCGACGCTCAGGGCGCCGCTGCGGCCGAGGTGGATCCGGTAGGAGAACTCCCTGTCCAGTTTCACGTCCTGGGCGATATTGATCACCCGGCCTTCTTTATCATCGGGGCGCATGCGCACTTTGGCGACGATGTTGCCGCTCTGTGTGCTTTCACTGTATTGGTACTCGACTTTCACCATGGGTCTGGTGCTTTCGTAGGCATGGATCTGGCCAATGACAATCTTGCCCGAGGACGGCACCTGGTTCACCACCAGGGTGGCGCGCAGCAGATTGTCAGCGTCGGGGTAGAGCCAATTGTGCAAGGTGCCGTTGGAGTAGGTTTCGCGTAATTCGGTACGCGGATATTTGGCATTTTCAGTGCGTGTACCGGTCACGGGTGCCCAGAAATACACGGTGCTGCCATCGGAATTGAAGTACTGATCCTTGAAACCACTCACCAGTTTGGAGGTTTCGATGGTCGCCGGGGGGCTGCCGACGGGAACGCTCAGGTTCCAGGATGCCATATCGATCATATTCAAACCTTTTGCTGATTCATGCTGTACGCAAGCAGCCAGAGGCTTTAGCTCGCGCTTTTTGAGGTCGGTCTTTATAAGCGCAGAATTATCCTTTGTTAAGTCCGTCTGGCGGAGAGTTGACGCCAACCTTCTGGCGAAATGCCATCTTCCCCGGTTTTCGGGGGCTGTGGGCCTTACCGTTAGTCGGGTGCCTGAGGGTTTATCAGGATGATGGCGTGATGGCATCTACTGCTTTGGCGCATCCGAGGCTAGAGTGAGGGCTCAGTATTTGTCCGGTTTTCCCTCCGGTTACCAATATGACGCCTTGATAAGAGAAGCAGCATGGAATGCGCGCAATCCAAGCCAGGTGAAGGCCGCTCAGTCCTTTTGATAGTGGATGACTATCCCGAAAATTTGATCAGCATGCGTGCGCTGTTGCAGCGCCAGGACTGGCATGTCATGACGGCAGCTTCCGGGGTCGAAGCACTGGGCTTGTTGCTCGAGCATGAAGTCGACCTGGTGCTACTGGATGTGCAGATGCCCGGCATGGACGGTTTTGAAGTGGCGCGCCTGATGCGTGGCAGCCAACGTACTCAACTGACCCCGATCATTTTCCTCACCGCCAACGAGCAGTCCCAGGCCTCCGTGATCAAGGGCTATGCCAGTGGCGCGGTGGATTACCTGTTCAAGCCGTTCGACCCACAGATTCTCAAACCGAAAGTCCAGGCGTTGCTCGAGCATCAGCGCAATCGTCGGGCCCTGCAGCGTCTGAGTCATGATCTGGAGGTGGCGCGGGCGTTCAATGCCGCGGTGCTGGACAATGCGGCAGAAGGGATTCTGGTGGTGGATGAGGGCGGCCTGATCCGCTTTGCCAACCCGGCGATCTCGCGGTTGCTCAATGCTCCGGTGGCCGAGTTGCAGGGCGCGGAGTTTGTGAGTTTTCTGCAAAATCCCCATGTGCTCAGCTGGATCGATTCAGAGCTTTATACCGGCTACCGCCGCGGTGAAACCTGGCGCTTGCACGATGCCATGTTGCGCACCGCCCCTGGTCAGCAGGTGCCCGTGGCACTCTCGTGCGCGCCGTTGCCGGCCGAGCAGAAAGCCATGGTGGTGACGGTGCTGGATATGTCGGTGGTGCGCCATCTGCATCAGCAACTGGAATTCCAGGCCGTCACCGACCCCTTGACCGGGCTGCTCAACCGCCGTGGGTTCTACCAGACAGTTGAGAGCCTTCTCTTGCGCACCGAGCGTTCGGACACCACGCCGGTGCTGCTGTATCTGGACCTCGATGGCTTCAAGCGGGTCAATGATTCCTTGGGGCACGATGCCGGGGATCGGGTACTGCGCTGGGTGTCCGAGCAATTGAAGGCGTGCTTGCGCTCCGACGATATTCTGGCACGCATGGGGGGCGATGAGTTCACCGCGCTGCTCGATCTGGAATTCCCCGAACAAGCGGCGAAAATATCGGAGAAGCTCCTGGAGCGAGTGTCGATCTGTCAGCAGATCGAGGGTCGGGAATTGACGCTCGGGGTAAGTATCGGGATCGCCACCTACCCGGACTGCGGCTCCAATCTTGATGGCTTGCTGCAGGCTGCCGATATCGCCATGTACGAGGCCAAGCGCGCGGGACGTCAGCAGTATCGATTCTATGATCACGAAATGAACGGCCGCGCCCGTTCGCGCTTGATGCTTGAAGAAAGCGTGCGCTCAGCGATTGAGAACAAGGACTTCAATCTGGTGTACCAGCCTCAGGTGGCGATAGCCGATGGCCGTCTGCGCGGATTCGAAGCGTTACTGCGCTGGCAGCATCCGAGTGTCGGAGATGTACCGCCGGGACTGTTTTTGCCATTACTGGAAGAGGCACGGCTGATCAGCCGTCTGAGCAGCTGGATCTATCAGCAGAGCGCGGCGCAGCGCAGCGCCTGGGGCGGTGTGTTTGGTGACGACCTGGTGCTCTGTGTAAGCCTGAGCGAGACCCAGTTCAGCATGCCAAACCTGGTCGCCGAGTTTCGCCAAGTGCTTGAGCGTTATGGCTTGCAGGCGCACCAGCTGGAAATCGAAGTGACCGAGGACGCACTGATGCAGAATTTCGAGGAGTCGCGCAAACAGTTGCGCCTGCTGCGCAACCTCGGGGTGCGGGTCGCGCTCGATGATTTTGGTGCAGGCAACTGCTCCCTGGCTCACCTGCGCGACTTGGAGCTCGACACCCTCAAGCTTGATCGGCAGCTGATCACCCGCCTGCTCGACTCGCCACGCGATGCCGCGATGGTCCATAGCATTATCGAGCTGTGCAAGCAATTCGGTTTGCAGGTAATCGCCGAAGGAGTGGAAACCCTTGAGCAATTCCAGTGGTTGCAGACCCATGGTTGCGAGTACGTGCAAGGTAGCCTGGTGGCGCAACCGCTGATGGCTTGTGATGCGAGCCGCTTCGCGCAGCCGTTTGACTGGGGCGCGCCGGGAGGCTGAATTCGCTACACTGGTGACCTTTCGTGACTGTGTTGCCCGCTCCCATGACCGCGCTGAAGTACCTCCAGGCTTATCCCGCTGCGCTGCAAGAGCAAGTGCGCCAGCTGATCGCGCAAGATCGGTTGGGCGACTATCTTGGCCAGCGTTATCCCGACAAACATTCGGTGCAGAGCGACAAGGCACTGTACAGCTATGCTTTAGCCTTGAAGCAGGAATACCTGCGTAACGCGCCAGCCATCGACAAAGTGCTGTTCGATAACCGTCTTGACCTGACTCATCGCGCCCTTGGCCTGCATACGGCGATTTCCCGGGTGCAGGGCGGCAAACTCAAGGCCAAGAAGGAAATCCGCATCGCCGCGTTGTTCAAGGAGGCGGCGCCGGAATTTCTGCGCATGATCGTGGTGCATGAACTGGCGCACTTCAAAGAGTCCGATCATAACAAAGCGTTTTATCAGCTCTGCGAGCACATGCTGCCGGGCTACCACCAATTGGAATTCGACCTGCGCGTTTACCTGACTTATCGGGACATGCAGGGCAAGGCTGTTGTGGCCCCGTAGCCGCTACCGAGAGGAGTTTGTGAATGGACGTGAGCAAGACCAAAAGCAGCTTTTATCGGCGCTTGTACGTGGCTTATCTGATCGACAGCCAGTTGGCCAGCAGCGTGCCGGCGATCACTGAAGTCACCGGCATGCCCCGGCGCACGGCGCAGGATACGATTGCCGCGTTGGCGGATCTGGATATCGTCTGCGAATTCGAGCAAAAGGATGGCGCGCGCAACCATGCCGGGCGTTATCAGATCCATAGCTGGGGGGCGATCGATAAGGGTTGGATTACCCAGCACCTGGGACAGGTAAAGGCGGTGCTGGGGTACCCCTGAAGCATACTGTGAGCCTGGTGAGCCTGGTGAGCCTGGTGAGTATTTGTGGCGAGGGGGCTTGCCCCCGCTGGGGCGCGCAGCGGCCCTAAAACGGGCAACCGCGTTGTATCAGATAGAACGCGCGGGATGGTTTTACGACTGCTACGCAGCCGAGCGGGGGCAAGCCCCCTCGCCACAGGTTTAGCGTTCACCTGAAGGCATCTTTAAGCCTTACGCATCCCGATATGCGGAATATCATCTTCAAGAAACTCCTCACCCGCCACGACAAACCCATATCGCCCGTAATAACCCTGCAAATGCGCCTGTGCCGACAGATAGATCGGCACCTCGGGCCAGTGCTTTTCAGCCTGCTTCAAGGCATTGGCCATCAGCTCATGGCCCAGGCCTTTGCCTCGCGCTTCTGGAGCAATCACCACACGGCCGATGACCACGTCACCGCCTTGGGAAGCCGGGTCGAGCAAGCGTAAATAAGCCACCAGTCGATCACCCTCCCAGGCCATCAAATGGCAGGTGTCGCCCTCCAGGTCCTGGCCATCGACGTCCTGATACGCGCATTTCTGCTCGACAATGAAGACTTCCGTGCGCAGTTGCAGAATGGCGTACAACTGGTCCTTGCCCAGATCGCTATGGTGTTTGCAAACCCAATCGATTGTCATCACTTCATCCTGTAGGAGCTCTGCTTCTGATACTAAACGCCATCCAAATGGATGTCTGCTGGCGGCAAGTGTTGTTTATGTGACCGTAATCAAGTTGAGATCATTCATTTTGCTCGGCCCTGTCTTCTTTGTGTAATCTGCTTTGCAGCTCTTCACAATGGCTCTCATGAGCTAATGTCAGAGCCGGAATTGTTGCCGTTGACCGGTACAGGGGTCTTGGAGTTTTGGCTAAAAACACGCTGGGCCGCCCGCCCGCCAAGGATGTTTTAGCATGCCGCGATTGCTTCGAGCCTTTGTATTGATTGGATCGCTCTTGCTGGGTCAGAGCGCTTATGCGCAAAAGTTGCGTCTGGTAGCCGATGCCTGGCCGCCGTTTACCGACTCCACGCTAGTCAATGGCGGGTTAGCCACCGATATTGTCAGTACTGCCCTGGCGCGCGCCGGCTATACCAGTGAGTTCGAGCAAGTGCCTTGGGCCAGAGCCTTGCAGGGGGTTGGCGAGGGGCGTTATGACGTGCTGGTGAATGCCTGGTTCACCGAGGCCAGGACCCATTTGGGGCAGTTTTCCGGGGAATATCTACTCAACCGTGTACGCTTTATCAAACGCAAGGATGAGCCAATCGAATACGACAATTTGCAGCAATTGCATGGGTATCCGATCGCCGTGGTGCGTGGTTATGCCTATTCGTCGGCGTTCGACGAGGATCCTGGCTTGCATAAAATCCCGGTGCACAACTTCTCGATGGCCGTGCGCATGCTGGCTGCCGATCGCGTGAAATTGACTCTGGAAGATGAATACGTCGCGCGCTACTACCTGGCCCGCGAGTCGCCAACGGTGCGCGATTCGGTGGGTTTTTTGCCCAAGCCGCTGAGCGAAAACAGTCTGCACATTCTGGTCAGCCTGAAGAACCCCGAACATCAACAGATCGTCGCCGGTTTCGACCGCGAGATAGCGGCGATGAAGGCCGATGGCAGCTACGACCGGTTGCTCAAGCAGCATGGGATGTAACGTCTTGAAGGGCCGTCGAGGAGTGTCCAGTCACCAGAGCTCTCAAGCCTCGCTCGTATCCTTGATCAAATGCGCCGCCAATGTGCGCAACGGCCCCAGTTGCCGGCAGATCAGCGCCAACTGTGTTTGCACCAACCGTTGACCTTCATCGATTTCGTCGGGCATACGCTCCAGGTCATTGGCCAGGGCTTCTTCCGCATCGCTCTGAATGGCAATGGGCAGTTTGCTCGCCAACCCCTGAGCGATTTCATCGATGCTTGCCGCCAGGCTGACGCCGGCCCCATTGATCAAATGCTCGCGCACCTCGCCTGGTAGCTGGGTTTCCCGGTGGGCGCCGAGGCCCGACAGGTAGCTGAGCAAGGTGTGGGAGAGCACCAGGAAGCGGAAGCCGACGTCAGCTTCCTTTCGAAAATGCCCCGGTTCCATCAGCATATTGGCCAGGGTGGTCGACAGCGCTGCATCGGCGTTGTGGGCATTGCGCCGGGCCAGGCGATAGGTCAGATCGTCGCGCTTGCCGGCCGCGTATTGCTGCATGATTTGCCGCAGGTAGATGCTGTTGCAGGTCAGGGTATTGGCCAGCACCTTGTTCAGGCGGCGCCCCTGCCAGTCCGGCAGGAACAGGAATACCGCCAGGCCGGCAATCAGGCTGCCCAGCAGAGTATCGAACAGTCGCGGTAGTAACAGGCCGTAACCGTCGCCCACCTGGTTGAAGCAGAACAGCACCATGATGGTGATCGCCGCGGTTGCCAGGGTGTAACGGGTAGTACGGTGGATAAAGAACACCACCCCGGCGGCAATCGCGAACAGCGACTGGACCAGAGGGCTCGGGAACAGGTCGAACAGCGCCCAGGCCACGATCAGGCCGATAGCGGTGCCGATGATCCGCTGGCCGAGCTTGCGGCGGGTGGCGCCATAGTTCGGTTGGCAGACGAACAGCGTGGTGAGGATGATCCAGTAACCCTGGGACGGGTGGATCAAATGCACCATACCGTAGCCGATGCTCAGCGCCAGGGGCAAGCGCAGGGCATGCCGGAACAGCAGCGACGTCGGCGTCAGTTGGGTCCGCAGGCGGGTCCAGACGTCCTTGAGGCTGCGTGGCGAACGGTCCAACAGGCTGCTGTCGGTGGCGTCGGCGAGGGTGTCCGGGTTGCTCGCGTCGCTGATCAACCGATCGAGGGTGCCAAGGTTCGCCGCCAGCGCACGCAAGGAACGCAGCAGGCCGCGCCAGGCCGGGTTGTTCTGGGTGCGCAGGTGGTCGAGGGAGGCATGCAGGTCGCTCAGGGCTTCGGCGAAGCTGGCATCGTAGACGAACGGCTGACGCATCTGGATCGACTCCGCCAGCGCCCGGCAGGCCTTGCCTTGTTGGCGCAGCAGGCGCTGGCAGCGAAACAGCACATCGCTGTGGTAGAACGCTTCGGCCAGGGCATTGTAGGGGTAATGGGAGGAGCTGGCGCGTTCGTGGATGTCTTGCGCAAGGAAGTACAGCTTCAGGTAGCGACTGACTTTCGCCCCCGGCCGGCCGTTGCCGACCCGGTGCAGGATGATTTCCTTGGTGGTATTGAGTGCGGCGACGACCCGACCGTTTTGCTGGGCCAGTTCCAGACGCTGTGCTTCGACATCCAGTTGGCGGATCGGCTCGAGCAGCGACGACTTCAGTTTCAGGTAGTACCCCAGTTCCCGGAACAGTCGCGCCAGGCTCTGCTGCACCGGCTGGTTGGAAAACAGCACCTGCCACAGCACCGACAGCAAACCGTACCAGGCTGCGCCGGCCACCAGCAGCACCGGTTCATGCCAGAGGTCAGTGACCTCGCCACCGCGCTGCTCCACGCCAATCATGGTGTAAACCGAGAGAATCAGGGTTGCCGAAGCAATCGCCCCATAACGTTCGCCCAATGCACCGAGCATGGTCAGGCCGAAACTGGCCAGTGCCAGGAATACGACAAAAATCAGCGGGTAGGGAAATAACAATTCGACGGAAAATGCCGCGACGCTGAAGCACACCAGGGTGACGGCCAGGGCATTCAGGCGACCTTGCCAACTGTCGTCGGTCTCGGCCAGGGCGCTGGCGATAATTCCCAGGAACAACGGGATCAGCAAGGCCATTTCATCCAGGTACCAACACAGCGCCATGCTGCCGGTCAAAGCGATGAATACCCGCACGCTGTAGCTGAATTTATCCAGCGCCCAGAGGCGACGCAGAGACTGATGAAACGAGGTCGATGACATGAAGTGCGAGGGCCTTCCGGGGCAATGCAGCTAAATTGAGCCAGTAATGACGACGACGCAATGGCGTCGATCACATCTGACAGCAAAATTTGTACCGTCGTTGAAATACGGAAACACGGTGCCGTGGCTTTGAAACGCGGTCCCATGTAGGAGCTGCCGCAGGCTGCGATCTTTTGATCTTGATCTTCAATCGGTGTCGGGGCCGAAAAGATCGCAGCCTCGCTCCGCTCGACAGCTCCTACAGGGTGGGGTTGTGTCAGGCGTATTGTGCTGCAGCGTAGCCCGAGGCCCAGGCCCACTGGAAGTTGAAACCACCAAGGTGGCCGGTGACGTCCAGCACTTCGCCGATGAAGTACAGGCCAGGGCTTTTCAGCGATTCCATGGTTTTCGACGAGACCTCGCGGGTGTCGACGCCGCCCAGGGTCACTTCCGCGGTGCGATAGCCTTCGGTACCCGCCGGCACCAACTTCCAGCTCGCGAGTCTTTCGGCAATAGCGGCCAATTCAGCGTGGGTGTACTGCTTCATTGGCTTGGAGACGAACCAGGAGTCGGCGAGCAGGTTGGCCATCTTCTTGGTGAAGATCTCGCCGAGCAGGGTTTTCAACTCGCTATTGGGACGTTCGGCCTGTTGCTGCTGCAACCAGCCAGGCACGTCATGATCCGGCAGCAGGTTGATTTCCAGCGTGTCGCCGGATTCCCAATACGAGGAAATCTGCAAAATCGCCGGGCCGCTGAGGCCGCGGTGGGTGAACAGGATATTCTCGCGAAAGCTCTGTTCGTTGCAGCTCACCAGGCAATCCACGGAAGTGCCGGACAGCTCGATGCACAGTTCCTTGAGCTGATCGGTGATGGTGAACGGCACCAGTCCGGCGCGGGTAGGCAGCAGCTCATGACCGAACTGCCTGGCCACCTGATAACCGAAACCGGTGGCGCCCAGCGTCGGGATCGACAGGCCGCCCGTGGCGATCACCAGGGACTCGCAGCTCAACTGGCCCAACGTGGTTTCCAGCAGATAGCCGCTTTCGAGTTTTTCGATGTTCTGCACCGAGGTGTCCAGGTGCAGGCTGACGCCGGCCTGGTCACACTCTTCGAGCAGCATGCCGAGGATGTCGCTGGACTTGTTATCGCAGAACAACTGGCCGAGTTTCTTCTCGTGGTAGGGCACGCCATGCTTGGCCACCAGCCCGATGAAATCCCATTGGGTGTAGCGGGCCAGGGCGGATTTGCAAAAATGCGCGTTCTGCGAGAGAAAATTGTTCGGTTCGGTGTACATGTTGGTGAAATTGCAGCGTCCACCGCCGGACATCAGGATTTTCTTGCCGGCCTTGTTCGCATGGTCGATCAGCATCACTTTGCGCCCACGCCCGGCGGCAGTCAGCGCACACATCAACCCTGCGGCGCCAGCGCCAATGATCACGACTTCGGTAGAGCGCAAAACGGTGTCCTCAGAATAAGCAACCGTAGGAGCTGCCGAAGGCTGCGATCTTTTGATCTTTCGGCGATTTAACTGCCGCACAAAAGCAAGATCAAAAGATCGCAGCCTGCGGCAGCTCCTACAGTTAGATATGTAGCGTAATTACAAAATGCGAACGCGCAACGAGCGGCCTTTGATTTTGCCTTCGCTCAAACGCTGCACAGCCTGCTTGGCCATGCTGCGTTCCACAGCCACATAGGCCTGGAAGTCAAAGATGGCGATTTTGCCGACCTGGGCACCCGGGATGCCGGCATCGCCGGTCAGGGCGCCGAGGATATCGCCTGGGCGAACCTTGTCTTTACGGCCGGCACCGATGCACAGAGTGCTCATGGCCGGCAGCAGCGGGGCGCCGCCCTGGGACTTCAGGTTATCCAGCTGGTCCCAGCTCAGTGGCGATTTCTGCAGCTGCTCGATGGCCTGGGCGCGATGGGCTTCGGACGGCGCGACCAGACTGATCGCAATGCCTTTCTCGCCGGCACGACCGGTACGGCCGACGCGGTGGATGTGGATTTCCGAGTCGCGGGCCAGCTCGACGTTGACCACCATGTCCAACGCATCGATGTCCAGGCCGCGAGCGGCGACGTCGGTGGCGACCAGTACCGAGGTGCTGCGGTTGGCGAACATCGCCAGCACTTGATCGCGATCGCGCTGCTCCAGGTCGCCATGCAGACCGACGGCGGAAATGCCTTTGGCGGTCAGATGGTCAACGGTTTCCTGGACCTGCTGCTTGGTGAAGCAGAAAGCCACGGTGGATTGCGGACGGAAATGCGCGAGAACTTTGATAACCGCGTCCATGCGCTCTTCCGGCGAGATCTCGTAGAAACGCTGCTCGATCTGGCTGTCGGCGTGCATCGCCTCGGACTTCACTTGCTGCGGGTTGCGCATGAACTTCGATGCCAGTTGCTTGATGCCCACCGGGTAGGTGGCGGAGAACAGCAGGGTCTGACGACGCTCCGGGGTCTGGGCGATGATTTCTTCGATAGAATCGTAGAAACCCATGTCGAGCATGCGGTCGGCTTCGTCGAGGATCAGGGTGTTCAAGCCGTCGAGTTTCAGCGAGCCCTTGCGCAGGTGCTGCTGGATGCGCCCCGGGGTGCCGACAATGATGTGCGCGCCGTGCTCAAGCGAACCGATCTGCGGGCCGAATGACACGCCGCCGCACAGGGTCAGGACCTTGATGTTGTCTTCGGAGCGGGCCAGACGACGGATTTCCTTGGCGACCTGGTCAGCCAGCTCACGCGTCGGGCAAATGACCAGTGCCTGGCAACCGAAGAAGCGCGGATTGATCGGGTTCAGCAGGCCGATACCAAAGGCCGCGGTCTTGCCGCTGCCGGTCTTGGCCTGGGCGATCAGATCCATCCCTTTGAGGATCACCGGCAAGCTTTGCGCCTGGATCGGCGTCATCTGGGCATAACCGAGGGAGTCGAGGTTAGCCAGCATGGCAGCGGACAGCGGCAAAGTATTAAAAGCGGTGGCAATGGTGGTCACGGGACTGGCCTGCAAAACAAAATGTCGCGCAGTGTACCAGTCCCCAGCATTTTCCCTGCAAGTTCTGGACGAAAAGTAGCCAGGTCAGGGACCTTTTGTCAGAAATCAGGGCTCGATGTGCTCCTGTGGGCGCCGAATGCGCCTGCCGTCCGTGGGCGACAGCTGGGAAAAGATCGCCGCGGCCAGCATCGCCATGATGCCCACGGTCAGGAAGGTCAGCTGAAACGCCTCCAGCACAGTGTTCACGCCGTCGTTGCCGGCCTGCGCGGTAAAGCCCCCCAAAAGGGCGCCGGCGCAGGCCACTCCCAGGCTCAAGGATAATTGTGCGACCACCGACAGCAGGCTGTTGCCGCTGCTGGCGCTGGCGTCGTCCAGGTCGATCAGGGTCACGGTGTTCATGGCGGTGAACTGCAAGGAGTTGATCGCGCCCAGTATGGCGAGCTGAAACAACAGTAACCAGTAAGGCGTCTGCTCGCTGACCAGGCCCATGCTGGCGAGCATCAGGCCGAGCGCCAGGGTGTTGCCAGTGAGGACGATGCGATAGCCAAAGCGCTCGATCAACGGCCGGGCGACGGATTTGGCGATCATCGCCGCCGCCGCCAGCGGCAGCATGCTCATCCCGGCCTGGGACGGTGAATAACCCAGGGCGATCTGCAGCAGCAGCGGCACCAGGAACGGCAAGGCGCCGCTGCCCAGGCGGGCGAACAGATTGCCGAGGATGCCCACGGCAAAGGTCCGGGTCTTGAACAGCGAGGGTGCAAACAGCGGATTGTCGACGTGCCCGGCGCGCAGCCAGTACGACGCGAGGCAGGCCATGCCGGCGAACAGCAGCAACATCACCCGCAGGTGCGGCAAATGCAGTTCGCCGAGACCTTCCATGGCGATGGTGATCAACACCATGGCCGCGCCGAACAGCACAAAGCCCACGCCGTCGAAGCGCGTGCGCTTGCTGCCGCGCAGGTCGGGAATGAAGCGCCACACCGCATAGCAACCGAGCATGCCGACCGGCAGGTTGATCAGGAAGATCCAGTGCCAGGTCAGGTATTGCACCATCCAGCCGCCCATGGTCGGGCCGAGCAGCGGCCCGAGCAAGCCGGGGATGGTGATGAAACCCATGATTCGCACCAGGTCCGAGCGCGGGTAGGCCCGCAGCACCACCAGCCTGCCCACCGGCAGCATCAGCGCGCCGCCGAGGCCTTGCACGACCCGGGCGCCGATCAACATGCTCAAGGAGCTCGACAGCGCGCAAAGCAGCGAGCCGAGGCTGAACAGCAGAATCGCGCTGAAGAATATCTTTTTGGTGCCGAAGCGGTCGGCGATCCAGCCCGAAGCGGGAATCAACAGGGCCACGGTGAGCATGTAGGCGATGATTACGCCTTGCATGCGCAGCGGGTCTTCCGCCAGATCCCTGGCCATGGCGGGTAACGCGGTATTGAGGATCGTCCCGTCGAGGGACTGCATGAAAAACGCGATGGCTACCACCCAGGGCACCCAGTAGGCGGTTGTAGCGTCGAGAGCCGGGCGGTCGGGCATGGGACCTCTTGTGGGTGTGAGTCTGTTGTTTTCGTGTGTGCCTTTGAAAAGATCGCAGCCTGCGGCAGCTCCTACCCGTTGTGGGTGTACCCGGTCGGCGTAGGAGCTGCCGCAGGCTGCGATCTTTCACGGTGTCACAGGGTCAAGGTGAGTCGGCTGACCAGCGCTCCGGGCAGCAGCGCCGAGGCGGTTTGCCGCTGGCTGTAGGTACTGGCCGACAGGATCAGTTCCCGTTCGCGGGTCAGCGCCTCCAGTTGCGAACCGAGCAGGCTGTAGGCGCTGTCGTCGAAGCGCATGGTGCTGACCGGCGCCTGGATCTCGCCGTTTTCCACCCAGAAGGTGGCGAAGCGGGTCATGCCGGTCAGGCGTGCGGCTGGCTGGTCCGAGTAGTTGAGGTACCAGAGGTTGCTGATGTACAGGCCTGTTCCCAACCGCTTGAGAATCTCTTCCTGCACCAGCGAACCCGACGCCATATTCAACGCACTCGGCGATTCGCCGCCACTGGCACCATTGGCGCTGAGGCCGTATTCGGCGGCGCTGCGCGAGTTGATCAGTTGCGCGTCGGCCTTGCCGGCGTTGATCAGCGTCAGATCGCTGCGCGGATAGCCTTCATTGGAGAATGCCGGACTCAACGACCCGGTGACTTTTTCATCAAGGGATACCAAGGGGCTGAAATGGCTTTCGCCGCCGTACAGCCGCTGCAGAGGACTGTTCTTGCTGGCAATCGACTGCGCCGAGAAACCACCCCAGCAGAGCATGCCGATGATTTCCTCGAGGGCCGCCGGGGCGAGGTAGGCGCGGTATTGCCCTGGCGCCAGGGTGCGCAGTGGCCGGCTCAGGTAGTCCAACTGTTCGCGGGCTTGCTCAAAGCGCTTGGCAAAACCCGCGCTGCTCCAGTCATGTCCGGCGTAGCTGGCTTTCACCGCCTGGCCATTGGCGTGGAACAGGCTGAAATCGAAGTTGAAACTGTTGGCCTGGTGCCAGCCGAACGCTCCGGCGGAACTGGCAAAGCCACGGCTGATGGGACCGGCGGCATAAAAACCGACCAGATCGAGTCCTTCAGCGGCGCGAGCGATTTCGGCGACCACCTGCCCGGTGTCCGGTAGCGGGTGATCCTGCACATTCTTGCTCTGCCAGCCGGTGTGATTGAGCAGCAGGTACGGGTCCTGCGGCAACAATGGCAAGGTTTCGCGCAGCTGCTCCAGGCCCTCGGCCAAGCGTCGGCGATCGACTTGCGGGTCGCCTGCCAGGGTGATGCCGAGGTCCGCGTGACGTCCGTCGTTGATCAGCTTGAAACTCAGGCTGGCCTGCTGCACATGCCCGGCCTGACGCACCTTGGCGTGATTGAAACGGATGAAGTCCGAGGACTCGGCATCGTAGCCGAGGGTGAACTGTTCCGGCTCGCGCAGGTTGCCGCGCAGCCAATCGACCAGTGTCTGAAATTGTTCGGCCTGACTCATGGCAGTACTCATCAGGCATCTCCTCCAAACACATCAACGTTGCTGAACACACAGGCCGGCGACGCATGGCCGACCCGGATCACTTGATTCGGCTCGCCCTTGCCGCAGTTCGGCGTGCCGAGGACCTTGAAGGTGCTGGCGTCGCCGACGGCGCTGAGGTTGCGCCAGAACTGTGCGGAAATCGCCCGGTAGTTGGGGTTCTTGACCACGCCTTTGAGTTCGCCGTTTTCGATCAACTGGCCCCATTCGCAGCCGAACTGGAATTTGTTGCGCGCATCGTCGATCGACCAGGAGCGGTTGGTCGACATCAGCACACCGTGCTCGATGCCGCCGATCAGTTGGTCCAGCGATTGATCGCCCGGCTCGATGTTCAGGTTGGCCATGCGATCGATCGGCGGACGGTTCCAGCCGCAGGCGCGGCTGTTGGCGACGCCGTCGAGACCCGAACGGTATTGCGACAGCGCGCCACCCAATGGGCGCAGCAACAGCCCTTCGCGGATCAGCAATTGTTTGCTCGCGGCTGTGCCGTCGTCGTCATGAGCGTAGCTGGCGAGCTGTTCGGGGATGTCCGGGTCGAAGGTCACATTGAGCAGTTTCGAACCGTATTGCAGGCTGCCGAAGTCGCTGGCTTTGACGAAACTGGTGCCGGCGTAATTGCGTTCGTCGCCGAGAATCCGGTCCAGTTCCAGCGGGTGGCCGATGGACTCGTGGATCTGCAGCATCATCTGGTCCGGCATCAACAGCAGGTCACGCGGGCCTTGTGGGGTGTTCGGCGCCAGCAGCAGTTGCAGGGCCTGGTCGGCGACTTTGGGGCCAGCACCCACCAGCCCGCAGCGGTCGACTACGTCAAAGCCACCTTGCTGGCCGAAGTTCTCGCGGCCCAGGCTGCGGGTCTGGCTGTCATTGCCGTCGTAGGCGGTGACCTCCAGGCTCGGGTAGACGAAGCGCTGGGCCTGGCGCAGTTCGGCACCGGCGCTATTGAGGTAGATCTGCTCGACGTGAGTGATACCGATGCTCACTTCCCAGTTCACCAGCCGTTCGTCTTCAGGGACGGCGGCGGACTCGTCGCCGAGCAATTGATAGCAATCGCCGAGGGACGGCAAGGGTTGCTCGAGGTTCGGCGAAAGGTAATCGGCGCGCTCGCTGGACACTGGCTGTTGGCGCAGGTCGAGCAGGGCGTGGGCGGCGATCAACCGGGCTTGCTGTTCGGCCCGTTCGAGGGCGGCTTGCAGGCCGGTTTGGGACAGGTCGTTGGTCGCGGCGTAGGCTTCGACGCCATTGACTCGCGCGGTCAGCATCGCGCCTTCGTCACGGCCAAGGTGTGGAGGCTTCGCTACGTTCTTGCGCACCGACAGGTACTGGCCCGACTCGCGCACATAGCGCAGCGAAAAGAACTCGGCGCCTGTGCGCAAGGCAGCGAAGCGTTGTTTGAGCTGGGGGTGGAAATCGAACATTCGGGGACCTCCTTGTGATGGAGTGGCGGCAGTGAGAACCACCCCTCACCCTAGCCCTCTCCCCAGGAGGGAGAGGGGACTGACCGTGATTTTCTGACGAAGTACTGCGACCTGAGAGACCGAGCCGAGCTCAGGTTTAAAGCGTTCAGATACACTGCGTCGAACTCAGATTTTGAAGAGCATGGAGATCCGCTCCCTTTCCCCCTCTCCCCTTTGGGCATAGGTATCTACACATCTCGTTGGCCGAACACCCTACCTGTGGCGAGGGGGCTTGCCCCCGCTGGGTCGCGAAGCGGCCCTAAAACCGGCAATCGCGGTTTTCCAGGTAGTACGCATCCGCCGGTTTTACGACTGCTGCGCAGCCGAGCGGGGCGGTGCGGCGTTCCGACAAGCCCCCTCGCCACAGTATT
>NZ_CABVHQ010000059.1 GCF_902497895.1 Pseudomonas fluorescens | reverse complement strand
GCTGCCGAATACTGTGGCGAGGGGGCTTGCCCCCGCTCGGCTGCGCAGCAGTCGTAAAACCGGCGGATGCGTTCTACCTGGAAAACCGAGATTGCCGGTTTTAGGGCCGCTTCGCGACCCAGCGGGGGCAAGCCCCCTCGCCACAGGTAGGGTGTTCGGCCAACGAGATGTGTAGATACCTATGCCCTCTGGGGAGAGGGCTGGGGTGAGGGGTGGTTCTTGAGCCTGGCGAACAATCTGAAGCGCTCCTCGCAAAAATGCCCTTAACCGACTGGCATTGTGGCAAGTGAATCCTGAGTTCTCGGTTTACCTGAGACACCGCAGCGCTTGATTTTACGACTGCTGCGCAGCCGGACGCAGGCTTCGCCAGCTGCTACGGGGGAATGTGCCGAGCCAAAAAAACCTCGCCACAATTGATCGTCATGTCAGGTCACTTTACCGTCTGCCACCCGCACTTCATCCCATCGAACCACCTACCCGCTACCCAAGTAGCATAGGGTCGACGCCCCCGGTTTCGTACACTCATGCCTCAGACTACGCACCTGCGGGAGGCGAATATGCAACAGGGCCAGACCGATGGCGTCGTCAGTGCAATGTCCCAGGCCACCGATGCCCAGGAGGCCGCCCAGGATCTGGCTCGGCAACTGTTGCATCCGCACCTGGGCTTCGTGCTGTTTTTTTGTTCCGCCGAATATGACCTGAAGGCGTTGGGTCCGGCCCTGCAGCAGAGCTTTGGCGGGATTCGCCTGGTGGGCTGCACCAGCGCCGG
This sequence comes from Pseudomonas fluorescens, assembly GCF_902497895.1. Lineage (GTDB taxonomy): Bacteria > Pseudomonadota > Gammaproteobacteria > Pseudomonadales > Pseudomonadaceae > Aquipseudomonas > Aquipseudomonas fluorescens_BP. The sequence goes on along the minus strand of NZ_CABVHQ010000059.1, from coordinate 36,077 downwards.
TGAAATCACTCCCAATGGCTATGGCCGTGGTTGCATCACGGCGGTGGGTTTCGATCACCGGCATTTTTCCATCGCCATCGAGCTGATCGATCAGATGGAACACTTCAGCCTGATCGATGCTCAGCAAATGGTCGAGCGCCTGGTGGGCGACTGTCGCAGCAACACCCTGGCGCCGATCAAGGGCAACAGTTTCGCCCTGACCCTGCTCGACGGGCTGTCCAGCCGCGAGGAAATGGTCCTTGCGGCGCTGAGTGCGGCTCTCGGCGATATTCCGCATTTCGGCGGCTCGGCCGGCGATGACAACAAGCTGACCCACACCCACGTGTATTTCGGCGGCGAGTTCCACAGCGGTGCGGCAGTGGTGGTGCTGGTCAACACCTGGCTGGATTTCGAGGTGTTTACCACCCATCACATTCTGCCCCGTGAAGAAAAGCTGGTGGTCACCCACGCCGACAGTCCGTCGCGGCGGGTCTACGAGCTCAACGCCGAACCGGCCGCCGAGGAGTACGCCCGACATATCGGTGTGCCAGTGGCCGAGCTCGATCATCGAGTGTTCGCCGCCCATCCGCTGGCGGTGCGCATCAACGAGCAGTACTACGTCAGGGCCATCCAGCAGGTTCACCCGGACCTGAGCCTGAGTTTCTATTGTGCCGTGGAGAACGGCATCGTCCTGACCGCCATGACCCCGGGGCCGTTGTTGCCGAATCTGCAGACGCTGTTCGAAGGACTTGAAGCGCGGCTCGGCACACTGCTGCTGACCATTGGTTGTGACTGTTTTCTCAGGCGTCTGGAACTCGAAGACGACGGCAGCCTGGAGCAAATTGGCGCCTTCCTGCGCGAGCAGCGGGTGATGGGCTTCAACACCTACGGAGAACAGTTCAATGGTATGCATATCAACCAGACTTTCACCGGCGTTGCCATTGCCCGAAACCGGTCCCCGGTCGCCCGCTGAACTGCAGGCGCAGATCGCCAGCCTGCAGCATGAAAATCGCAAGCTGCAGCGAATCAATGCCGCGCTGATCGAACGGATCGAGTCCGGGGGCACCCGTGGCAACGATCCGTATTCGGCGTTCCAGCATTCGGTGGTGCTGGCCGAACAGGTCCGCGAGCGCACCGATGCCTTGAATCAGGCCATGGCTGAGCTCAAGGCCGGCAATCATTTGCTCAGCGAAGCCCGTTTACGGGCGGAAACCGCGCACCGCCATCTGATCGATGCCATAGAAAGCATTTCCGATGCCTTCGTGCTGTTCGACGAGGAGCAGCGCATCGTGCTGTTCAACAGCCGCTTCAAGGCCCTGTGGGCCAGCAGCCAGGTGCGGATCATCGCCGGCATGCGTCTGGCCGAGGTCAAGCGGCTGATGACCGGCACCGGCCTGTTCAGTGAAGAACCACGCAGCCATGCCGATGAACATCTGCTCTACCGGCTGCAGAATGGCCGCTGGTTGCAAATCAGTGAACGGCCGACCCAGGAAGGTGGGCGGGTGATCCTCTTCACCGACATCACTGAAGTCAAACTCAGCGAAACCGCGCGGCGCGAGCAGGCCGTGGCGCAGAAGTCGCACCTGTTGCAGCGCGCGGTGGACAACCTGTCCCAGGGCGTGGCGATGGTCAACGCCGACGGCGTCCTGGAACTGTGGAACCGTCGATTCCTCGAGTTGAGCGGCCTGGCCCCGGTGGCGGCCCATCGGCAGTTCGCCGAGGTGATCGGCGACAGCGAGCTGAACCTGCTGACCCCGTCCAGTCGCGACACCAACGGACGGGTGGTCCATGAGTGCGAGCAGCGGCTCTATGACGGGCGGGTCCTGGAAATCCGCACCCATCCTTTGCCGACCGGGGGGTTCGTCAACACCTTCACCGACATCACCGAGCGTTACCAGCATGTCGAAGCCCTCAGCGAGAGCGAGCGCTGGATTCGCCTGATCACCGATCACGTACCGGCACTGATCGCCTACCTCAATGCCGACCTGGTCTACGAGTTCACCAACAAGGTGTATGAGGAGTGGTACTGTTGGCCGCGCGGCGTGATGCTCGGCCAGAGTCTGCGCGAGGTGCACAGCGAAGAGCATTACCAGCGCCTGGAAACCTACGTGGCGCGGGCCTTGGCCGGGGAGAGTGTGACCTTCGAGTGTCCTGAAACCAACATCAACAATCAGGAGCGTTACATGCTGCGCTCCTATGTGCCGAACCGCCTGGCCACGGGTGAGGTGGTGGGGATCTTTGTGCTGATCCGCGACGTCACCGAGCGCCGGCGTACCGCCGAGGCCTTGCATCAGGCCTATCAGAACCTGGAGTTGCGGGTTCGCGAGCGGACCGCCGAGCTGACCAGTCTCAACGATCAGCTGCTGCGCGAAATCGAAGAGCGCAGCCGTGTTGAATCGCGTCTGCGCGAGGCCAAGCTGGAAGCGGAGCAGGCCAACCTGTCGAAAACCAAATTTCTGGCCGCGGTCAGTCACGACCTGCTGCAGCCGCTCAACGCGGCGCGGCTGTTCACCAGTGCGCTGCTCGAACGCCGCGAACCGGTGGCCAACGCGATTCTGGTGCGCAACGTCAGCAATTCCCTGGAAGACGTGGAGAGCCTGCTGGGCACTCTGGTGGATATTTCCAAGCTCGACGCCGGAGTGATCAAGGCCGATATCGCGCCGTTCGCCCTCAGCGAATTGCTGGAAAACCTGGCGACCGAATATGCCCAGGTGGCCCGCAGCGAAGGCCTGCAATTGCACTTCGTGGGCTGTTCGGCATTGGTCCGCAGTGATATCCAGTTGCTCGCCCGCATCTTGCGCAACCTGTTGAGCAACGCCATTCGCTACACCACCAGCGGTCGCGTGGTGCTGGGCTGTCGGCGGCATCGTCAGCGCTTGTCCATCGAGGTCTGGGACAGCGGCATGGGCATCGCGGAGAACAAACTGGAGGAGATCTTTCAGGAGTTCAAACGCGGTGACGTGCAACGGCCGAACCAGGACCGGGGCTTGGGATTGGGTCTGGCGATCGTTGAAAAAATCGCCGGCATCCTCGGGCATCGGATTACCGTGCGTTCCTGGCCGGGCAAGGGTTCGATGTTTGCCGTTGAAGTGCCACTGACCAACAGCGCGCCGAAGGCTGTGGCGCAGTTGTCCATGAGCGAGCCGATGCTGGAGCGCTTGCACGGGGCACGGATCTGGGTGCTGGACAACGACGCAGCGATTTGCGCCGGGATGCGTACGCTGCTGGAAAGTTGGGGGTGCCAGGTGGTGACGGCGCTGTCGGAGGAAGACCTGGCGCGCCAGGTGGATAACTACCATGCCGAGGCTGACCTGCTGATCGCCGACTACCATCTGGACCATGGCAAAAACGGTGTCGATGCCGTGGCGCTGATCAACGCCCGGCGCGCCTCACCCTTGCCGGCGCTGATGATCACCGCCAACTACAGCAACGAACTGAAACTGCAAATGCGCGAACTGGGCCATACCCTGATGCACAAACCGGTGCGGCCGATGAAGCTGAAGATGGCGATGAGTCATTTGTTGGGGTAAATAGGGAAGATCAAAAGATCGCAGGCTTCGCCAGCTCCTACGCCGACCGTGTACATCCATGGGTTGCAGGATGAACACAAATCCCCCTGTAGGAGCTGCCGCAGGCTGCGATCTTTTGATCTTGCTTCCAGGCAATCTCCAGAACCGCCAAAAGATCGCAGGCTTCGCCAGCTCCTATGCCGACCGTGTACACCCATGGGTTGCCGGATGAACACACCCCTTGTAGGAGCTGCCGCAGGCTGCGATCTTTTGATCTTGCTTCTGGGCAATCCAGAACCGCCAAAAGATCGCAGGCTGCGATCTTTTTTGCCTTGACGCCGACTCTTGGGGTTATTTCACCTCACCGCCGCAAATACGCCGCAAAATCAATATCCCCGGCACTAAGAATCGCTTGCACCCGATTGTGCACGTTGAGTTTGCGCAGGATCGCCGAAACGTGAGCCTTGACCGTGGTTTCGGCGATTTCCAGGGTGTAGGCGATCTGTTTGTTCGACTCGCCCTTGGTCATCCGTTCCAGCACCAGCAGCTGCTTGCGGGTCAAGGCCTGGAGCAGTTCGGGGGCAAAGTTCGGCATGTCATTCATGCTGCGCCGGGTACCGGGTTTCTGGGTGCGAATGATGTCCGAGGGCAGGTAGACGTTGCCGTTGAGGATCTGCTGGATGGCGTCGGTCATTTGCGTACGTGGCGACGACTTGGTGATGAAACCCACCGCGCCATAGGTGATGGCTTGCAGCACGACTTGCTTGTCCTGTTCGGCGGAGACGATCACCACCGGAATGGTCGGAGCCTCGTTGCGCAGGTTGATCAGGCCGTTGAGGCCGTGCATGCCGGGCATGTTCAGGTCGAGCAGGATCAGGTCCAGATCGTCATGCTCCTGGGTCAGCGCCAGGGCGCTGTCCAGGTCGGCGGTCTCCATGACTTCACTGCCAGGAAAGCCATCGCTGATGACGTTATGGATGGCTTCGCGAAACAGGGGGTGATCGTCGGCAATCAGAATTTTGTACATGGCCTTTCACCTCGTTATTTTAATTATGGTATGGCGGGAACACGCTGCAGCGCCCATCAGGGGAAATGTTCGGGCAGGGCCGCTTCCACTGGCAGGTTCGCCGCCTCCCAGGCATCCAGGCCATCGCGGTACCAATACACATCTTTATAACCCATTTCAGTGGCGCGTTTTACCGCGTTCCAGCTCAACCAGCAATCGGCGCGACAGTAGAACACTACCGGTTGATCCTTGCGCCCGGCCGCGGCTTTTTGCAAGTTGCGGGCAAAATAGTCCTGCCATGGCGGGCTCAGTTCCCCGTCACCGGTGTTGGCCAGCCAGAGGCTGCCAGGCAGGTTGGCGTGGGGCTGGTCTTCGATGAAACGCCCCTGCAGCCATTGCCGACGATACACGTCGATCAGGACTGGCCTTGGGGTTTGGGCCAGCAAAGCTTGCAGATGTTTGGTGTCGATGATCCGACCGCCGTCGAGATGATCCGGGGTCGGGCTGCGATAGAGACTGGTGCGATAACCCGCAGGGGAAAACAGCGCGGTTTGTGCCTGTGCGACGCCCAGTAACAGGCTCAGCGACAAGACTGTCAGGGAGAGGTGAAGCAAATGACGCGGGGCACGCAGCATAGGAGGAGGTCCTTTTTCTTATAGGCCCATTACATGACAGTGTTGCTGCTTTGTGAATGCGACGATAGACAGGAAAACCAGTACTAAAGTTGTAGGAGCTGCCGCAGGCTGCGATCTTTTGATCTTGAAAATCCCCATGACAACCCCGCGATACCGCGCTGCCCGCCGGAAAAGATCGCAGGCTGCGCCAGCTCCTACAGGGGGCTGCGTTCACCTCGCTATCGCCGATATATGCTTCACCCAGCCCGGCGCAGCGCCGCATGCTGGGGATTGAAGGTCAGCACCGCCAGCAGTGAAAATAGCAGCGTCAAGCCCAGGCACACCGCCAAGGCCAACAGGTTCAGGCGTTCGTACAGGGCAAAGCGCACCAGTTCCACGGCATGGGTGAAGGGGCTGAGGGCGCAGAGCCAATACAGCCATTCACTGGATTCGCGCATTTTCCACAGTGGATACAGCGCCGAAGACAGGAAAAACAGCGGGAAGATCACAAAATTCATCACCCCGGCAAAGTTTTCCAGTTGGCGGATGGCATTCGACAGCAACAATCCCAGGGCACTGAGCATCAGCGCCACCAGCAGCAAGGCCGGCAAGGCCGCCAACAGGCCAAAGACCGGCGGCTGCACCCCGTAGACCCAGGCGATGGCGAGAAAGGCATACACCTGCAGCAGCGAGATCAAAGCGGTCGCCAGCAGTTTGCTGCCCAACAGAAAGGCCCGGGGCAGGGGGCTGGTCAACAGCACCCGCATGCTGCCCATTTCCCGGTCATAGACCATCGACAGCGAGCCCTGCATGCCATTGAACAGCAGGATCATGCATGCCAGCCCGGGGATGATGTAGACCTCATAGGGAATGTAGGTGTCGTAAGGCTCGATGATCGCGATGCCCAACGCCGCCCGGAACCCTGCGGCGAACACCAGCAGCCACAACAGGGGCCGCACCAGCGCACTGAGAAAACGCGTGCGCTGCAGGATAAACCGCAGCCATTCGCGCAGGACGATACCGCTGAAACACTGCCAATAAGCGTTCATAGAGCCGCTACTCCTGGAGTGGTCAGACGCTGGAATGCCGAGCTCAGGTCAGTGCCGTGTTCGAGGCTCAGGGTATCCGCCAGACCACTGGCCACCAGCCGTCCTTGATGCAGAATCAGCAGGTCATCGCTGGGCTGCACTTCGTCCAATAGATGGGTGGTCCAGAGCACGCTGATACCCTGATCCCGGCACAGGCTGCGGATGTGCTGGTTGAGCGCCAGACGACTGGCCGGGTCGAGGCCGACGCTGGCTTCATCGAGCAGCAAGAGGCGTGGCTCATGCAGCAAGGCGCGGGCAATTTCCACTCGTCGGCGGTGGCCGCCATTGAGTTCGCGGACCCGTTCACGGCGGCGCTCGGTCAAGGCCTGGCGCGCCAGTTCGGCTTCGACCCGGGCATTCGCCAGCTGCCTGGGCATGCCGTGCAAGGCAGCGTGGTAGCGCAGGTTCTGCTCGACGCTCAGGTCCAGGTCCAGGGTGCTTTGTTGAAACACTACGCCCAATTGGCGCAAGGCCAGACGCGGGGCGCTGCGCAGCGAATGGCCGCCGACTCGAATGTCACCGTGCTGCAGGTCATACAGGCGAGTCAGCAGGGCGATCAAGGTGGATTTGCCGGCACCGTTGGGCCCCAGCAGCGCGGCAAAACGCCCAGGCTCAAGGCTGAACGTCAGCTGGCGCAGCGCTTCACGGGGGCCGTAGGCAAAGCTCAGGTCGGATACTTTCAGAGCGTTCATGGGGTCACCACCACGCCCCATGGATAACGCCCGACCTTGACCGACTTGATGACCTTGAGGCTGTTCACATCGATCACCGAAACATCGCCGCTGACGCCATTGGTGGCGAGCAACTGACTCTGATCCGGGGTGAACGCCAACTGCCAGACCCGGCGCCCCACCAGCAGGTAGTCGAGAATCTCGAAGGTCTTGGCATCGATCACCGCGATATGGTTCGCCGGGCCAAGGGCGACGAAGGCGTATTTGCCGTCGGCGCTGAGTTTGACCCCAACCGGCTGGACCTTGTCCGGGTGCACGCCCTTGATCTGGAATTTCAGGGTTTTCAGGACCTGCCGGCTGGCGACGTCGAGAATGGTCACGGTGCCGCCGATTTCGGCCGAGGCCCACAGCTGCTTGCCGTCCTGATTGAACTCGACGAAACGTGGCCGCTGATCGACCAGGGTACTGTCGGCCAGGGTCTGGGTGCTGGTGTCGATCCAGTGCAGCATGTTGGTGGTTTCGCTGGTGTTCACCGCCCATTTTCCGTCGGGGCTGACCGCCATGCCTTCCGGTTCGACACCGACTCCGATCTGGGCCAGCACCTTGGAAGTTTCGGTATCGATCACGGTGACCAGCGCATCGTCTTCGTTGGACACGTACAACCAGCGGTTATTGGGGTGCAGGGCGAACTGCTCGGGGTCTTTGCCGGACGGCAGTTCCTTGATGATTTTGCGGGTGGCGACGTCCATCACCTGGACCCGGTCCGAGTCGCTGGCGCAGATGTACAGCAGCGTATTGTCATGGGACAGCAACAGGCCGCGGGGGCGCTGGCCGACCGTCAGGGTCTCGGTGACTTGCAGGGTCTGCAGGTCGATCAGGCTCAGGCTGTTGTCCTTTTCATTGGAGACCCAGGCGGTGCTCGCCAGCACGGGCGCGGTGGCAAGCAGTAAGGCGGATGCAAGCAGGGTGCGGCGCATGGCAAGTTCCTTTTTTTGTCATTATGGGAATCAGGGGAAGCGGCAACTCACCTCAGGCTTGTCGTAGCCGAGGCTGTCCATTTCATTGAACGGGTGCAGGAAACCTTCTTGCGGCGAAGTGCTGACCAGCGCCCGCGGTTGCACGATCGGAATCGGTTGGCGCAGCTGGCCGTTCCACGTGCGATAACTGAGCTTGCGACCCTTGAAGCCATCCAGTGGCAGCTGATCGCCCAGCGCCAGTTGGCGAATCGCCTGGGCATCGCTCTGGCGCAATTTGCTCACCGCGCTGGCAATGCTGCGCACGGCGATCCAGGCGGCAAAATCACGGTCGTTCATCCAGCGTCCGGCCATGGCTTCGAAGCGTTTCTGCAACTGCGCCGCGCCGTAGGTTTCCACGGTCTTGTGCCAACCGGTCGGGGTCAGGCCCTGGGTACCGGCCACCGGGCGCGGATACCAGGTCTGGTAAGGCACGTATTCGCCAAAGTCACCGCGCTCGTCGGCCACCAGCACCACGTCGTATTCGGCGGTCTGGGTGAACAGCGGCATGTCGGCCTGGGCGCTGCGGCGCTGGTCATTGTCGAAAGACCAGGGTTTCTCGGCGACGATCTGCAAGCCGAAACGTTTCGCCGCCCGCCGCAGGGCGGCGGCATAGGCCTGGTCGTCCGGGGTCGGGCCGACGATCAGCAACACGCGTTGCCATTTGCGTACCACCAGAAACTGCGCCAGGGCATCGGCGAGCATCGCCCGGCTCGGCAGGCTGTGCAGCACATTCGCCAGGCAGTCGGTGCTGCGCAGGCTGTCATCGGCACTGCCGGCATTGAACAGCAGGCTGTCGGGCAGGGCGGCGCTGAGTTGGCGCAGGCTATCGGCCGGGGCATTCACCACGAACAGCCGCAGCCCTTGGGCATGCTGGGCCTTGGCTGCATCGAGCAAGGCTTCGGGGCTGTCGACGCTGGCGCTGACCAGGCTGTAGCTCTGGTTGAGAAAACGCCCGGTGCTGTTACTGTCGCTGATCGCCAGTTCCGCTCCGCGCAGCCCGGCGTCGACCGGCTCGGGAATGACGTTCGACAGCAGCGGGCCGGGATCTGGCCGATAGCCCAGGTAACCGATGGGGATCTGCAAGCCGGCGTCGGCCGCCTGGCTCTGGGTTGCCAGCAACGCGGCGCTGGCAATCGCCAGCAGGTAGAACAAAGCGTAACTGACAAGCTGGCGCATAAGGCACTCCACTACAGGTAGCGTCAGCATAGGAAGTGCCGGGGTGCAGGGAAATATGCAGAAAGTACCAGTCGGCCAGTACCAAGGTAGTAACCCATGGCACTGGTCATGGTCCTAGCATGGCGGTAACGGCCATCACCTTTGGAGATCACCGGCCATGCGCATCCTCAAAGCTTTGCTGCTGCCCTTGCTGCTGATTCTGAGCCTGATCGGCCTGGACAAACTGCACACGCCGGCGGTCTTGCCCGGACTGGTCACGCCCGCGGCACCGGGGCGCTAGGGATGTCGGCACTCTGGCGGATAAATCTATGGGTGGTGTTTTTTGTCGCGATCACCTTCGGCTGTGACCGTTCGGCAAGAGATTGCGGGTGTACTCATTCGGCGTAGGAGCTGGCGAAGCCTGCGATTTTCTGAATGCAGGTTGGCGGCGGGGCATTGGCTGGACTCGGTGATGACGCAGCCGTTGATGACCATGGGAATGTCGTCCGCCGTCATTGGCGACGAAGGCAGGGGTAGAGCGAACAGGAGAATCTGAGGCAAGTATTTCATGGCTGGGTTCTCTGGCATTAGTGAGGGAGCATTCGCGAGCAAGCCCGCTCCCACAAGGTCCCGCCCTTGCCGGGACAACTTCCCGGTTGGCACCTGAATTAGTCCACCGCCACAAGCCCTACTACCAAGGAACTAGAGGGCGGCCACCAAAGCAGCATACGGCTTACAGTTCACTGTTCTTAATATGAGGGCAGAGCCTCTGCAGAGAGGTTGAGCGTGCAATCCTGAGGGCATAACAATGACAACAAAACGCAACGCCATACTCGTCGCCGGTCTGCTGGCTGGCCTTATCACTACCGGTTCAGTCCTGGCCCACGGCAACGTGGTGCCACAAGCCGTGGAAACCAAGGGCTTGACCTCGATCAAGGATGCCGGAGTACCGGTCGATGCTGATGGCTGGGCTGCGGTAAACCCCTATCGCACTACCCCGGAAAAAGACAAGGCCGTCGAAATCGGCTCTTCTGCCTTTAACCAGAACTGTGCGGCCTGTCATGGCCTGGAAGCCAAGTCCGGCGGGATCGCCCCGGATCTGCGCATGCTCGATGCCGGTGAGCTTGGAGATGAGTGGTTCGTTGAGCGGGTGCGCCATGGCGCGGTGCGCGACGGGCGTGTCTACATGCCGAAAATGGCCGACTATTTGAGCCAGGAAGCCTTGTGGGCGGTGCGCACCTATCTGGATAGCGTGCACATCGAGGAGTAACCCATGGGCCGGCTCGCTGTGCTGTTCACTGCGCTGTTGCTGTGCTGTCAGACGCTGCAGGCGCAGGTCCGTACCTATGATGAAATGATCGCCGCCGGCGAGTTGAAAGTCGCGGTGTACAAGGATTTCGCGCCCTACAGCTTTGAGGATGGCGGCCAGGCGCGGGGCGTCGATGTGGACCTGGCCAAGGCTTTGGCCAAGGCCCTCGGCGTACGTCTGGAGATAATCTGGGCGCCACCGGGCGAGAAGCTCGACGATGACCTGCGCGATTACATCTGGCGCGGCAATCAATTGCGCAACCAGCAATTGGCCGACCTGATGATGCGCGCGCCCTATGATCGCGACTACGCCCAAAAACGCAATGAACTGGGTGAGCTGGAAAACGGCCACGTGGTGATGTTCGGCCCGTACCAGAACGAGTCCTGGCAAGTCGCCTATGACCGTCGCCGACTCGACAAGGTGGGCAGCGTCGCGGTGTTTGAGCACCACCCGATCGGCGTCGAGGTGGACAGCGTGCCGTCGTTCTACCTGACCTCGGTGTTCAACGGCATGCTCAGTGCCAAGACCCACCATTACCCCACCGTGTCCAAAGCCTTTGCCGCGATGAAAGCCGGCGAGGTGGATGCGGTGATGGCCATGCGCGGCGAGATCGACTGGCAGGTGCATGAAGCCAAAGACTCGCAACTGGCGCTGGCGGAAAACGCCTACCCGAACATGGGCAAGCAACTCTGGGAGATCGGCATGGCGGTGCATGAAAGCAACCGTCAGCTGGCCTATGCCGTGGAAGAAGCACTCGAAGCGTTGATCCTCGACGGCACGCTCAAGGCGATCTATGCCGGGTACGGCCTGCGCTATGAAGTACCGGAGATGTATCAATAGGAGCGGTTGATGAACTGGCGAGCGAGTTGTCTGTGGGTCTGTTGGTTGCCATTGGCGGCCCAGGCCATCGAGGTCGACCCGGGCAAGGACCCGGTGCCCTCGGTGATGTGGGCCTTCTACCACAAGCAGATCCTCGGTGATGCGCCGTTCGTGTTCGATCAGCGGGTCAAGTTACTGGCACCGCCATTTGCCGAAGACGCCCGACAGGTGCCACTGGAAATCGACGCCCGGGCGTTCAAGGGCGAGGTGGTGAAGATTCTGGCCTGGGCCGAGCTCAACCCGTTGCCGCAGATCGTCGACTTCCAGCCGGGAGAGCAGGTGCTGCCCTGGCTGGCGATCCGCATCCGTATCGAACAGGCCACGCCGCTGCGGGCCGCCGTGCTGACCCGCGACGGGCTCTGGCATGTCGGCTCGACCCTGATCGACGCCGCTGGCGGCGGCTGCACCGCACCCAGTGTGGTACGTACCCAGCCGGGCTGGGAAGAGCATATCGGCGAAGTCCTCGGCGGGCGTTATCCCCGCGGCGAGTTCAGCCGCTTGCGGATGCAGGTGGCGCATCCGATGGATAACGGCATGGTCAGCGGGATTCCCGAGTTCTTTCTCAATCATGCCGAGTTACGTGACGACAACGGCCAGCTGCTGGCCAGTCTTGAACTGTTCCCGGCGGTCAGTGAAAACCCGAACCTGGCGTTCGACGTCGAGGGGGCAGGGCAGACGCGCTTGCTACTGCGCGATAACAGCGGCAATCAATTCGATGCGGCGATTCCCTAACCCCAGGAGAGCGCCATGCGCTGGATGCTGCTGTTGTGCCTGACCTTGAGCCTGCCGGCCCTGGCGGACTTCGACTATCAACTCAAACCCCGGCAGATCGCCGAGAACACCTGGCTACTGGAAGGCAGTACCGATAATTTCGCCAAGGCTAATGGGGGAAATATCGTCAATACCGGGTTCATCGTCACCGATAACGGGGTGGTGGTGATCGACAGCGGGCCGTCGAAACGTTATGGCGAAGCACTGCGTAAAGCGATTGCCGCGACCACCGACAAGCCGGTGATTCAGGTCTTGTTGACTCATCATCATCCCGATCACGTGCTGGGCAACCAGGCGTTCGGTGACGTGCCTATCGGCGCACTGGCCGGCACCCGCAAATTGCTGGAACAGCAAGGCGATGCCATGGCCGAGAACATGTATCGACTGGTGGGCGACTGGATGCGCGGCACTGAAGTGGTATTGCCGACCCAGGAGATCACCCCGGGAACCCTGAGCATCGGCGGTCATTCGTTACGCTTGCTCGGACTGCGCGGGCATACCGATGCCGACCTGGCGATCCTCGACGAGAAAACCGGGGTACTGTTCGCCGGCGACCTGGTGTTCTATGAGCGTGCCTTGACCACACCCAATTCTCCGGGGCTGGAGGTGTGGCAAGCGGATATCGATCAGCTCGAATCCCTGCCATGGAAACTCATCGTGCCCGGTCACGGACCAGTGACCTCCGACCCCGCGCCCTTTGCCCAGATGCGTGATTACCTTGGCTGGCTCGACCAGTTGATGCGCGACGGCGCCGTCAGTGGCAGCGAGATGGGCGAGATGATCCGCAGCCCCATTCCCGAACGTTTCGCCGCCATCAGCCTGAGCCGTTATGAATTGATCCGCAGCGTCAGCCACCTGTACCCGAGCTATGAGCGCGGGCAGATGAAGCGGGTGGATGCCGGCTCGCGGCCATAAACCGGCCTGTGGGATCGCCGCACCGCCGCTCCCACAGGTTCCGCGCAATCCCGTAGGAGCTGCCGCAGGCTGCGATCTTTTGATCTTGATCCAGCGAAACCCCGGAAAAGATCGCAGCCTGCGGCAGCTCCTACAGTTCCTTGTACCAAGGAACTAGAAAACTCCGCACTGCGGCTAATTGTCGCCAGGGCGCTACGGACCAAGAATCTGCACCAGACCGGGAAAATTTCCCGGGTATAACAAAAACCGCAGAGGTAGCCGTCATGACCCAATCCGCACGCCGCCAACCCTTCGCCTTGAGCCTGCTGCTCAGCGCCATGTTGTTGTCCGCATCGGCCCTTGCCGCAGTCACCGATCAAGACATCCTCCAGGATCCGCAGAACCCCGGACAGATTGTCACCAATGGCCTGGGTGTCCAGGGCCAGCGCTACAGTCCTCTGGATGCTCTCAACACCGACAACATCAAAGACCTGCGCCCGGTATGGGCCTTCTCCTTCGGTGGCGAGAAACAGCGCGGTCAGCAGGCGCAGCCGATGATCAAGGACGGCGTGATGTACATGACCGGTTCCTACTCGCGGGTGTTCGCCGTGGACGCACGGACCGGCAAGAAGCTCTGGCAATACGATGCACGCCTGCCCGATGATATCCGCCCGTGCTGCGACGTGATCAACCGTGGCGTCGCGCTGTATGGCGACCTGGTGTTTTTCGGCACCCTCGATGCCAAGCTGGTAGCCCTGAACAAGGACACCGGCAAGGTGGTCTGGAGCAAGAAAGTCGCCGACCACAAGGAAGGCTACTCCATCAGCGCCGCGCCGCTGGTGATCAACGGCAAGCTGATCACCGGGGTCGCCGGCGGCGAGTTCGGCGTGGTCGGCAAGATCGAAGCCTATGACCCGAAAAACGGCAACTTGCTGTGGACCCGGCCGACAGTGGAAGGCCACATGGGCTACGTCTACAAGGACGGCAAGGCGGTCGAGAACGGCATTTCCGGCGGTGAAGCCGGCAAGACCTGGCCCGGCGATCTGTGGAAAACCGGTGGCGCCGCGCCTTGGCTGGGTGGCTACTACGATCCGGAAACCAATCTGCTGCTGTTCGGCACCGGCAACCCGGCGCCGTGGAACTCGCACCTGCGCCCGGGCGACAACCTCTACTCTTCGTCGCGTCTGGCGCTGAACCCGGACGATGGCACCATCAAATGGCACTTCCAGAGCACCCCGCACGACGGCTGGGACTATGACGGCGTGAACGAGCTGGTGTCCTTCAACTACAAGGACAAGGAAGGCAAAGAGATCAAGGCCGCAGCCACCGCTGACCGTAACGGTTTCTTCTACGTGCTCGACCGCACCAACGGCAAGTTCATCCGCGGCTTCCCGTTCGTTGACAAGATTACCTGGGCTACCGGGCTGGATAAGGACGGTCGGCCAATCTACAACGAAGCCAGCCGTCCGGGCGCACCAGGCACCGAAGCCAAGGGCAGTTCGGTGTTCGTCGCACCGGCCTTCCTCGGGGCGAAGAACTGGATGCCCATGGCCTACAGCCAGGACACCGGCCTGTTCTATGTGCCGTCCAATGAATGGGGCATGGACATCTGGAACGAAGGCATAGCCTATAAAAAGGGCGCGGCATTCCTCGGTGCCGGCTTCACCATCAAGCCGTTGAACGAAGACTACATTGGCGTGCTGCGTGCCATCGACCCGAAAACCGGCAAGGAAGTCTGGCGCCACAAGAACTACGCGCCGCTCTGGGGCGGCGTGCTGACCACCAAAGGCAACCTGGTCTTCACTGGTACCCCGGAAGGCTTCCTGCAAGCCTTCAACGCCAGGACCGGCGAGAAAGTCTGGGAATTCCAGACCGGCTCCGGCGTCCTCGGCTCCCCTGTCACCTGGGAAATGGACGGCGAACAGTACGTCTCGGTCCTCTCCGGTTGGGGTGGCGCGGTTCCACTGTGGGGCGGCGAAGTCGCGAAACGGATCAAGGACTTCAACCAGGGCGGCATGCTCTGGACCTTCAAACTGCCAAAAGACCTGGTAGTGGCCAAGCATTGATAGCCAACACCTGACCCCCTGTGGCGAGGGGGCTTGCCCCCGCTCGGCTGCGAAGCAGTCGTAAAACCAGCGCCTGCGGTCTATCTGAAGATGCGCGGTGCCTGATTTCAGGGCCGCTTCGCGACCCAGCGGGGGCAAGCCCCCTCGCCACACAACAGCCCTTTCGCCGCAAATGCTCCACAGACTGGCAAAAACCAGTACCAAATAACGAGAGTCCTCCTGCCAACGGCGCATTCGTCTGGCGCGCGAGGCTCTCTACTATCGATTCATGGCTTGTCCGACCGACAGGCATTCGACCAAACAGAGGCCCACCATGATTTACGCTCAACCCGGAACACCAGGCGCCGTCGTGTCTTTCAAACCGCGTTACGGCAACTTCATTGGCGGCGAGTTCGTCGCACCGGTCAATGGCGAATACTTCACCAACACCTCGCCGGTGAACGGTGAAGTGATTGCCGAATTCCCGCGCTCCAGCGCCGCCGACATCGAGAAGGCGCTGGACGCCGCCCATGCCGCAGCCGATGCCTGGGGCAAGACGTCAGCCCAGGACCGCTCGCTGGTGCTGCTGAAAATCGCCGACCGCATCGAACAGAACCTGGAAATCCTCGCGGTCACCGAATCCTGGGACAACGGCAAGGCCGTGCGCGAAACCCTGAACGCCGACGTGCCGCTGGCCGCCGACCATTTCCGTTATTTCGCCGGCTGCATTCGTGCTCAGGAAGGCGGCGCCGCGGAAATCAACGAACTGACCACCGCCTATCACTTCCACGAACCGCTGGGCGTGGTCGGGCAGATCATTCCGTGGAACTTCCCGCTGTTGATGGCCGCCTGGAAACTCGCTCCAGCCCTGGCTGCCGGTAACTGCGTGGTGCTCAAGCCGGCCGAGCAGACCCCGCTGTCGATCATGGTGTTTGCCGAGCTGATCGCCGATTTGCTGCCACCGGGCGTGCTGAACATCGTCCAGGGCTTCGGTCGCGAAGCCGGTGAAGCGTTGGCCACCAGCAAACGCATCGCCAAGATCGCGTTCACCGGGTCTACTCCGATCGGCGCGCACATCATGAAATGCGCGGCTGAAAACATCATTCCGTCGACCGTTGAGCTGGGCGGCAAGTCGCCGAACATCTTCTTCGAAGACATCATGAAGGCCGAACCGCAGTTCATCGAGAAGGCCGCCGAAGGCCTGGTGCTGGCATTCTTCAACCAGGGCGAAGTCTGCACCTGCCCGTCGCGGGCGCTGGTGCAGGAATCGATCTACGACGACTTCATGAAAGTGGTCATGAAGAAGATCGTCAATATCAAGCGCGGTAACCCGCTGGACACCGAAACCATGGTCGGCGCCCAGGCCTCCGAGCAGCAATTCGACCGGATCCTGTCCTATCTGAAAATCGCTCAGGAAGAGGGCGCCGAGTTGCTCACCGGTGGTGCCATCGAGCGGCTTGAGGGCGACCTGGCCACGGGTTTCTACATCCAGCCGACCCTGCTCAAGGGCCACAACAAGATGCGCGTGTTCCAGGAAGAAATCTTTGGTCCGGTGGTGAGCATCACCACCTTCAAGGACGAAGCCGAAGCCCTGGCGATTGCCAACGACAGCGAGTTCGGCCTTGGCGCCGGTCTCTGGACCCGCGACATCAACCGCGCCTACCGCATGGGCCGGGCGATCAAGGCCGGTCGCGTCTGGACCAACTGCTACCACCTGTACCCGGCCCACGCCGCGTTCGGTGGCTACAAGAAGTCCGGTGTCGGTCGCGAAAACCACAAGATGATGCTCGACCACTACCAGCAGACCAAAAACCTGCTGGTCAGCTACGACATCAATCCATTGGGTTTCTTCTGATCTAGCACGCAACGCGTCAAACCAACCCCAATGCCTGTCAGTCAGGTATTGGGGTGCCCAAAAAGATCGCAGCCTTCGGCAGCTCCTACACGCGTAATCGGGTGTACACAACCCCTGTAGGAGCTGCCGAAGGCTGCGATCTTTTGATCTTTAATCCGCGAACATGTTTTGCCTGACACCCCGCCAACACCCCCTACCAACGCACCCCGCAACCTCCTTCCAAAGTAGCATTCAGTCCCGCCCAACCCCGTGCATTAATGCTTCTACCGGAATAGCCCGGCATAAGAAGAGGATTGACCCATGTGGACTAAACCCGCGTTTACCGATCTGCGTATTGGCTTCGAAGTGACCATGTATTTCGCCAGCCGTTGATTGTTCTCCCGGCCAGTCTTTCCATTGGCCGGGACTCCTCACTGGAGCATTGCCCCATGCATATCCGGATTCTCGGCTCCGCCGCTGGCGGTGGTTTTCCGCAATGGAACTGCAATTGCCACAATTGCGCCGGCGTGCGTAATGGCAGCCTGCGGGCGCAACGACGGACACAGTCGTCGATTGCCCTGAGCGACAACGGCGTGGACTGGATTCTGTGCAACGCCTCGCCGGATATCCGCGCCCAGTTCGAATCTTTCCCTCTGCTGCAACCAGCCCGCCAGGTGCGCGATACGGCGATTGCCGGGGTGATCCTGCTGGACAGCCAGATCGACCATTGCACAGGTCTGCTGAGCCTGCGCGAAGGCTGCCCGCATAAAGTCTGGTGTACCGAGATGGTTCATCAGGACCTCAGCAGCGGATTCCCCTTATTCAACATGCTCAGCCACTGGAATGGCGGCCTGCAATGGCAGCCGATCGGCCTGGAGGGTGAGCCCTTCAGCATCCCTGGCTGTAACCATCTGCGGTTGCGGGCGATCCCGTTGCGCAGCAGCGCTCCGCCGTACTCGCCCCATCGCGGCAACCCACAGCCCGGGGATAACATCGGTCTGTTCATCGAAGACCGGCGCAGCGGCGCCAGCCTGTTCTATGCCCCGGGGCTCGGTCAGGTCGATGATCAATTGCTCGAGTGGATGCAGCGCGCCGACTGCCTGCTGGTGGACGGCACCCTCTGGCGCGACGATGAAATGTGCGTCTGCGAGGTTGGCGACAAGCTCGGCAGCGAAATGGGTCATCTGCCGCAAAGCGGCCCCGGCGGGATGCTCGAAGTGCTTGAAGGCTTCCCCGAACAGCGCAAGATTCTCATCCATATCAACAACACCAACCCGATCCTCGATGAGGACTCGACCGAACGGGCGCTGCTGGAACGGCGCGGTATCGAAGTGGCGTATGATGGGTTGGATATCTTCCTTTAAATATGGGGTGCCCCCAAAAGATCGCAGCCTGCGGCAGCTCCTACGGGATTTGCGTTTATCTGATGTCCACGGGTGTACGGGGTCGGGGTAGGAGCTGCCGATAGGCTGCGATCTTGGCGATACAGCCCGTGCCAAAGATCTTTGAGTAGTGCCCCTACCCATTGGTCTGATTGCATTCGTAACTGGATGCTTTAGGCTGGCTTTTATCTCCCGAACAATAAGAACAGGCTTTCCATGAGCCCTAACTTCAGTCAACTGCGCAAATTCGTCTCACCTGAAATCATTTTCGGCGCCGGCTGCCGGCATAACGTCGGCAACTGCGCGAAAACCTTCGGTGCCCGCAAGGTCCTGATTGTCAGCGATCCCGGGGTGATTGCCGCCGGTTGGGTCGCCGATGTCGAGGCCAGTCTGCAGGCCCAGGGCATTGAATACTGCCTGTACAGCGCCGTCTCCCCCAACCCCAGGGTCGAGGAGGTGATGCTCGGTGCCGAGATGTACCGGGAAAACCACTGTGATGTGATAGTCGCCGTCGGCGGCGGCAGCCCGATGGACTGCGGCAAAGGTATCGGGATCGTGGTCGCTCACGGGCGCAACATCCTCGAATTCGAAGGCGTGGACACCATTCGGGTGCCGAGCCCGCCGCTGATTCTGATTCCGACCACCGCCGGCACTTCGGCCGACGTCTCGCAATTCGTGATCATTTCCAATCAGCAGGAACGGATGAAGTTCTCCATCGTCAGCAAGGCGGTGGTGCCGGATGTGTCGTTGATCGACCCGGAAACCACCCTGAGCATGGATCCGTTCCTGTCCGCCTGTACCGGTATCGATGCCCTGGTGCATGCCATCGAGGCCTTCGTCTCCACGGGCCACGGGCCGTTGACCGACCCCCATGCGCTGGAAGCGATGCGCCTGATCAATGGCAACCTGGTGCAAATGATCGCCAACCCCAATGACATCGCCCTGCGGGAAAAAATCATGCTCGGCAGCATGCAGGCCGGGCTGGCGTTCTCCAACGCGATCCTCGGCGCGGTGCACGCCATGTCCCACAGCCTCGGCGGTTTTCTCGATCTGCCCCATGGGTTGTGCAACGCGGTGCTGGTCGAGCACGTGGTGGCATTCAATTACAACTCGGCGCCCGACCGCTTCAAGGTGATCGCCGAGACGTTCGGTATCGACTGTCGCGGCCTCAATCACCGGCAGATCTGCGGACGGCTGGTGGAGCACCTGATCGCCCTCAAGCACTCCATCGGTTTCCATGAAACCCTCGGCCTGCACGGTGTCAGCATGGCCGATATTCCGTTCCTCTCGCAGCATGCCATGCACGATCCATGCATTCTCACCAACCCCCGCGAGTCCAGTCAGCGTGACGTCGAGGTCGTATATGGCGAAGCCCTCTGAAGAGCAGCAACGGGCCCTGGCCGGTCTGTTGGGGCTGGGCAGCCATTCGGCGCGCAAGACCCATTATCCCGAGCTGGCGGCGCGTCTCGATGAGCTGGAAGCCGAGCGCAATCGCTACAAATGGCTGTTCGAGCATGCGGTGCACGGTATTTTTCAGGCCAGCCTGCAAGAGGGCATGCGTGCCGCCAACCCGGCACTGGCGCGGATGCTCGGTTATGACACGCCCCAGGAAGTGCTGTTTTCCCTGACCGGCCTGGTCGGCAACCTGTTCGTCGGTGGCGCTGGCGAGTTGCAGTCGATCAGCGAGAAGCTGCAGAGCCAACGCAGCCTGCTCGGTTATGAAACGAGGCTGCAACGCAAGGACGGCAGTAGCCTCGATGTGCTGATGAACCTGCTGCTCAAACCCGATCAGGACGGGCTGGTGGAAGGCTTCGTCACCGATATCACCGATCGCAAACTGGCCCAGCAACGTTTGCAGCAACTCAACGATGAACTGGAACAGCGGGTTGCGGCCCGCACCGATGAACTGCTGGAAGCCAACCGTAACCTGCAGCAGCAGATCGCCCAGCGCGAACAGGTCGAGCAGGCCTTGCGCGATGCCCGGGATGCGGCCCAGGCGGCCAATCGCAGCAAGGACAAATACCTCGCCGCCGCCAGCCATGACTTGCTGCAGCCGTTGAACGCCGCACGCCTGTTGATCTCCACCTTGCGCGAGCGGGCCTTGCCCGAGGTTGAACAGGTACTGGTCGAACGCACCCATCAGGCCCTGGAAGGCGCCGAAGATTTGCTTACCGACCTATTGGATATCTCCAAACTCGATCAGGCCGCGGTCAAACCGGATATTGCCTTGTACCGGCTGGACGAATTGCTCGCGCCGCTGGTCTCCGAGTTCCAGTCGGTCGCCCAGGCGGCGGGCCTGAATCTGCGGGCGCGGGTTGGCAATTTTGCCGTGCATACCGACTTGCGCCTAATGACCCGGATCCTGCGCAATTTTCTCAGCAATGCCTGTCGCTACACCGTCGAGGGCAGCATTTTGCTGGGGGCCAGACGCCGCGGCGAGTTCTTGCGGCTTGAGGTCTGGGACACCGGTCGTGGTATTGCCGCCGACCGGCTGGATTCGATTTTTCTCGAGTTCAACCAACTCGACGTCGGTCGCGCCGCCGATCGCAAGGGTGTGGGTCTGGGCCTGGCGATTGTCGAGCGAATCGCGAAAATCCTTGGCTATCGGGTCCAGGTGATCTCCCGGCCTGGACGTGGTTCGATGTTCAGCATCGATGTGCCGATTTCCCGCGAGGTGCCGCTGCCCATCAGCCAGGCGGCGCCGCAACTGATTACCGGCAACCCCTTGCCGGGCCGCCGCCTGCTGGTGCTGGACAACGAACTGAGCATCCTCGAAAGCATGAGCGCATTGCTCGGACAGTGGGGCTGCGAAGTGGTCACCGCCACCGATGAAGTCGGCGCCCTGCAAGCCTTGCAAGGCCGGGCACCGGAACTGATTCTGGCGGACTTTCACCTGGATCACGGGGTGATTGGTTGCGAGGTGGTCAGGCGCCTGCGCGAACATTTCGCACAACCCATTCCGGCGATCATGATCACCGCTGACCGCAGCGATCAATGTCGACGTTCGTTGCAAAAGCTCGGCGCGCCGCTGTTGAACAAACCGGTCAAGCCCGGAAAGCTTCGTGCAGCCTTGAGTCAGATGCTCGGTTAGTGCTTTTCAAGCCGAGCCTTCGGGCTCGGTGTTCTTTTTGAACCCGCGCAAGTTCATCGCGCACAAGCAAAACTGCAGCAGGATCAAGGCATAGGCATCGGTGTGATAGCCCCAGATCACCCACAAGATATTGCTCGCGATAAAACAGCTGAAGCCACTGACTCGGCGCTGCGGTTGGCGCGAACCGATCAGCCACGCGGCGAGTACGGTGACGACCATGGCTGGCCATTGCACCCAATCCAGATAGTCCATTCGCAGGTTTCCTGACCATTGTTTACTCAAGACAACCTCGGTGCATGGCCGTTCCCCAGACATTGTCCTGTCATTTTTGCGAGGAGCGCTTCAGATTGTTCGTCAGACTCAAGAACCACCCCTCACCCTAACCCTCTCCCCATGTTTGTACCGGACACCCCAGGGGGGCGAGGGGACTGACCGCGGGAGATTTAAGATCTACTGCGACCTGAGAGCGCTGCGGTGAATCCATATTCGATACGGATTTTCAGGTCGCAGCACATCAAAAAAACACCTCGGTCAGCCCCCTCTCCCCCTTGGGGCGGTCCGACGTTTCGGGAGGGTTGGGGTGAGGGGTGGATTTCGGATCAGAACGCGGCATCCACGGATATCTGTTAGCTGACCGGCATTACAGCATTGTCCGATGACTGGCGGTCTTTTGAACCGAACGGCGCTCAGGTTCTACTCTCAAAAAAGCATGACCTGAATTCCAGGGTCTTAAGCGAGGTGCTCCATGACTAGCCGATCAAAACGTCCTGACACGGACCCAACCCCGGAATATCCACTCTCGGCACCGATCGATCCACGGGACCCGGAACGCAAGAAAACCCGGGTCGAGCTCGAAGAGGAGGATATGCCGGAGAGTGGCGTGCGAGTCGACGAAGCCGAGGCCGATCCGGATGATCCGGACATTGCCGGCAAGGATGGCTCAGGTCAGCCGAGCTGAGTGCCGTCGCTCGTAGCGGGCCAGCATCGGCTGAGTGCTGACGCCATGCACCAGGATGCTCAGGGCAATGACCGATAAGGTCAGGTCCGTGCAGATTATTGCCTGGGATTGTCCGAGGTCGTGATTCAAGGCGTAAAACAGGTAATAGAGACTGCCGATGCCGCGAATGCCGAACCAGCCAATCAACAGGCGCTGATGGCGGTCCAGCAGCGTGCCCCAGGGCATGGCCAGCACGCACAGCGGGCGGATCACGCAAAACAGGGCAAAGCCGATGGCCAGTGCCCGCCAGTCCCAATGGGTGGCCAGCACAATACCGAGCAAGGTCACCAGGAAGACCTCCATGGCGCGCTCTACCAGGCTGCCGAACGCCAGCATGTCGCCCATCATGATCGCGGCCGCAACCTGGCTGTCCTCAAGGTTCTCAATATCGCCGTGAACGGCTTGCTCCGGTTCGACATTCAGATGGCCGACCACCGGTTGGGCCAGGTGTTCGGCCGGGGTTTGCGAGCCACCGCTGGATTTGACTTCAGCCTGGCGCAAGCCCAGCCCGGCGGCGAACACTGATAGAAAACCGTAACCGTGAATCGATTCGGCCGCGACATAGGCCAGGGCGATCAGTGCCAGGGTCAGGTAGTCATTGGGGGAGAGGGTGCTGTCGGCATTCTTGATGCGCATCAGCAGGGTCAGGTGGCCAAGGCCTTTGCCCATCCAGTAGCCGATGAGCAGCCCGGCAGGCACCGCCCACAGCAGACTGTACAAGGCCCAGTCGGCAAACCAGGCACTGCTGCGGCCTTCCTGTTGCAGGACCAGCAAACCCAGGATCACAAACGGAAAGGCGATACCGTCATTGAGCCCGGCTTCACCCGACAGGCCGAAGCGCACCCGGTCGTAATCCCGCGCATCGTTGACTTGAACCATCCCGGCCAGCACCGGGTCGGTGGGTGCCAGGATGGCGCCAATCAGCAGTGCCATCCCCCATGACAGGCCAAACAGCAGGTGCAGGACCAGGCATAGCCCGCAGATACTCAAGAACATCACCGGGCCGGCCAGGCCGAACGCTACGCGCCAACTCCGGTTAGTCAGCGGTAGACGTAATTTCAGGCCGCTGACGAACAGCGAAAACAGCACCGCCACTTCCGTCAGGTGCTCCATCCACACGGAAGCGCCGTCGATATTCAACTGCAACAGACCCAGCGCAGAAGGACCGATGGCCACGCCCAGCGCCAGGCACACCGCCGAGGTAGTGACCGGCATCCAGCGCAGGTAGGAGGAGGTCAGCGCCAGTGTCAGCAACACGGCACCCAAAACAGCCACCCATAGGATGAAGCTCATGTTCGATTCCCTCCGTGTTGGCTGCGCACCCGAACCGACCAGCCGGCTGCTGCTCCATGACTATTCGAGGGGCCTGCACCTGCTTGGTTCAAACCGGCGCGGGTCATCGCGCCGCTGCCGTTGGTCCGGTGGTTTGGAAGTCGGAATGAATTTTCCCTTCAGCGTTTCGCTCTTTTGCAATAGAGACGTGCCGAGAAGACGTCCTGTCGACGATCAATCAGAACATGCACAGTCAGAATATGAGAGGTAGGCCATGACCGCGCTGACGACACTGGAGTTAAAGGCGGCCAACGTTCAGCCAACTCTGCCATCGGCAGCCGCGCGCCAGCGCTACGATGAGTTGCTGTATGGACCGGACGAACTCGACAAACGCGAGATGTCCAGGGCTTTTCTTCAAGAACAGTTACGGGCCGCTGAAACCTTGCCGAATGATTTGCCCGCGGATCCGCAGGCGCTGCAGCCTTGGGTCGAACAACACTGCGCCAGTGTCGCTCGCCAGTACGCCGAGTATCTGCAAGGGCGCAAGGCTGGTGGTTCGCGGCGCTTCTTCAACAACAAGGCGCATGCCTTGTATTTCCTGCAGGCTGTCGCACCGACCAAACTGGTGGATGGCGCCTGGCTCCATGGGCTGTTGCGGCAGTGGCACGATGGGCGTTTGGACAACCTGCTGCGCACCTATCTGGAAGAGTTGGGGGAGGGCATCCCGGCACAGAATCATGTGCTGATCTACCGCAAGCTGCTTGCCAGGCACGGCCTGGACCCCAATGCCTGCGCTCAGGACCCACATTATCTGCAAGGCACCGTGCAATTGGCCCTGGGCCAGTGCGCCGAAGAATTCCTGCCCGAGGTCATCGGCTATAACCTCGGTTACGAACGACTGCCGTTGCATTTGCTGATCAGCGCCTATGAACTTCGGGAATTGGGCATCGACCCCTATTACTTCACCTTGCACGTGACCATCGACAATGCCAGCAGCGGCCATGCCCACAAGGCCGTGCAGACCGTATTGCAACTGCTGCCGGTTGAAGCCGGGCGCGACGACTTCTATCGGCGAGTGGCGCTGGGCTACCGGCTCAACGACCTTGGCCTGGGTTCAACGGCGGTGATTCAGTCCTTCGATCTGCAGCGCGAAGTGTTCGAGATGCTCGAACGCAAACGGCCCTTCGGCCAGCACATGCACTCGGATTTCTGCCGATTTGCCGGCAAGACCGTCAACCAATGGCTGGCGGCCCCGGGGCAACTGCCAGCATTCCTGGCCATGCTGGAGAGCCAGGGCTGGATCAAACGTCATCAGGATCCCCAGGCCAGTCGATTCTGGAAGTTGATTGAAGGCTGCGGCGCGGCCATGTTCGGGGTGTTCAGCCCCTATGAAAAACAGCTGTTGCACGACTGGATCGCGGGCGACTGGCAACCTGCAAACCGTCCTGCGCCGGTGTGGCGCGAGCGTGACGGGTCAATGGCGCAGGTAGCAGACGACCCGGACATCCGGCACCTGCAAACCCAGCTGGCCGGATGCAGCGGCGAAAGGCAAATGGAGCTGTTGATTCCCTGGCTGTCGCCGCAGCGCCATTCCCATCCCGCCGGGCTGTGGGCTACCCGGCTGTTTGGCGAACTCAAGTCCAGTCTGCGCTAGGAGTTCTGCATGGATCAGCCAGCACAACTGTGCAGCGCCGACCTGGCGTTGTTGCACCTGGGCCGCCGCTTGCAGGCGGACGGTTATCACTTCATCACCGGCACGCCGCTGACTCACCAGCGGGTCAATACACGTGCCGCCAATCAACGGGCGAAATCCCTGCGCGATGTGTTTGGCTGGTCGCGGCCGTTCACCCCTGGATTATTGGCGGCCGATGAACTGCAGCAGATGCAACAGGCAGGCATTCTCGAGCAGCGCGATGGGCTGATGTTCAGCAGCGTGCGCTGGTCGAGCCTGGAGGGTCTGCTGTTGGTGCACTCGGGTTTTCCGACCACTGCCAGCGATGCGGTGTTTTTCGGCCCGGACAGTTATCGCTTTGCGCAGTTGATCAGGTCGCACCTGCAACATGACTACGGTGCCATCCGCCGGGCCGTCGATATCGGCTGCGGCGCCGGCGTTGGCGCCATCCTGATTGGCCGGGCCCGGCGCGACGCAGAGGTGCTGGCGGTGGATATCAACCCATTGGCGCTGCGCATGACCGCCGTCAACGCGGCCTTGGCCGATGTAGCGAATGTCAGTGTCCACAGCAGTGACGTACTGGACGGGGTGGTCGGTGAATTCGATCTGATCGTTGCCAACCCGCCGTATATGCTCGACCCGGCGCAGCGGACCTATCGTGATGGTGGCGGCGCGTTTGGCGCCGAACTGTCGCTGCGGATTGTCGAAGAGGCCTTGCCGCGCCTGGCGCCAGGCGGTTCTCTGGTGCTGTACACCGGGGTGGCCATGGTCGAGGGCAGCGATCCTTTCCTTCAGGCCTTGCGCCCCTGGCTCACCTGCGCGGTCTATGCCTGGACCTACCGCGAACTGGACCCGGACGTGTTCGGCGAGGAGCTGTTGACCCCCGGCTACCAACGGGTGGAGCGGATTGCCGTGGTCGCGTTGATCGTTACTCGCAGCCGTTGACTGTACGCAGGCAAACATGAACAAGACCTTGAACTTCGGGATTGAAGAGGAATACCTCATCACCGATCTGGCAACACGCACCATGCTCAGCCAGCCGACCCGGCAGCTGATTGCCGAGTGCCAGGCTGCCCTGGGCAGCCATTTTGCCTTTGAGATGTTCCAGGGGCAGATCGAGGTCGCGTCACCGGTCTTCGCCAATCTGGCCCAGGCCAACGAGTATCTGACGAACGCTCGCGGCAGGCTGGTGCAGATTCTTGAAAACAACGACTTGGGCCTGCTCTGTGCCGGCAGCCATCCGCTGGCTGACTGGCGCTTGCAACAGGCCACCGACCAGGAGCATTTCCGCAAGCTGTTCAGAGATTTCCAGCGGGTTGCGCAACGCAGCGTGCTGTGCGGTCTGCATGTACATGTCGAGGTCCCGGACCGGCTCGACCGCATCTGCGTGATGAACCAGGTACTGCCGTGGTTGCCACTGTTGTTGGCGCTGAGCAGCTCTTCACCGTTCTGGGACGGTGCCCCGAGCGGATTCATGAGTTATCGCCAGGTGGCGTGTGACGAGTGGCCGCGCATGGGGGTGCCGGAATACTTCGAGAATGAACAGGCTTACCGTGACTACCTCCAGCTGTTGCTGCAAACCGGCTCGATCAGCACCCCTGGCGAATGCTGGTGGGGCCTGCGGCCGGCGGCACGTTATCCGACTCTTGAACTGCGCATGACCGATGCCTGCCCGCGCCTGAGTGACGCCTTGTGCATCGCCTCGCTGTTCCGGATCATGGTCGGCCATGCCATCGAGACGCCGCAGCCGGGCGCGGGCTACAGCCAGACTTCGCAATGGATCCTCAAGGAAAACCGCTGGCGCGCCAAACGTTTTGGCGTTCATGGCCACTTCATCCGCGAGGGCAGTGCGCTGATGCTGTCGGCCGGGCAATGGCTGGATTGGGCGCAAGAGACCTTTCTCGCCACCGCCGAACAGTTGGGTGAGGCCCAGGTGTTTGAGCAGGCCCGGCAGATCCTGGAGGAGGGCAGCAGCGCCGATCGGCAATTGCACTGCTTCGACCAGGCACAGGCTGCCGGGTTGTCGACTTCGACCGCGCTGGCGCGGGTGGTCGATCAATTGTTAGGCGCGGCTAACCCATAAGCGCACGCAGATACTCGGGTGTCAGCACGTTAAACCACAGCAGAATCATCGACACCAGTATCGTCACCAGCACCAGCAATCCGACGCCCCAGGCGCTCGCCGAGTACAGCATGCCTTGCTCCTTGCCCACGCGCATGAAGTTTGGCAAACCGGTGAATAGCAGAAAGGTCGAATAGACCGACGCGAGACCCAGCACGCTGACCGCCAGCCAGCGCCCCGGATACAGACCGGCAATCCCGGCGATAAAGAAGGGCGTTGCGGTGTAGGCGACGAAACCGATGCACTGATTGACCGTGGGCTGTGCTTCGAAGGTGCGCGACATCCAGCGGATGAACAGGCCCATGATTGCGATGCCGGCGAGGATGGTCAGGTACAGCAGGGCACAGAGCTGCAACGCGCTGGCGCTGCTGAGCTTGACCGTCTCGCCCTGCGCCAGGCTCCAGCCCACCGCCGTGGTGCCGATAAACAGGCACACCGTCGGGATCAGCGCCAGCAGCAACAAATGGTCAGGTAGTGCCGAGGGTGCGTATCACAATGCGCTTTTGCGTCTTGCCGAAGAGTTGCTCAAGAATGACGTAATCAACGCATCAGGCTGTTTGGAACTCAAGACTCTGGCGGACGCCGCCTATTCACAAGCGCTCGAAGAAGCGATCAGCACTCGGCTGGACGATCCCGAAGCCTGACCTTCTGGCGCAACTCCTATTAAACGTTCACAACTCAATGGCTGCTGCCTCCTGCGTGGCCCACGTTTACCCGCCAACTCCGCCTCCAGACCTGCCGGTTCCGACACCTGCGCCACCCGTGCCGACGCCAGTGCGGGGGCCGGTGAAAGTGCCGGTGCCATTTCCCATTGAGTCGACACCGCTATGGGTGGACCTGGGGTTGTGGTTGCTGGATGTACCCGCGCGGTGGCTGTCATTGGGGTCTGCAGCCGTTCCCCACGCAGGGTTCAGGTGGGTTGCTGGCGGGGCATGGCCGAGCCCACCCATGGCAGCGGGGCGGTTGCCGCTGGAGGCGCTGGAGCGACTGCCCCAACTCCCGCATAGGTTGAGATACAGACCGCTGTAAGCAGCCCAGCTAGAATCAGCGCGCTGGTGTTCCTGGCGATCATGGCGTGACTCCCGTTATTGCGTCGTTACCTGACATTGTCCAGTGCCCGAGTGTCAGGTGTCGTGCGCGTGACCAACGGTCGATCTTCGCCAAAGACCTGCCACATTCACACAATCCCTCGTAGGAGCTGCCGCAGGCCGCGATCTTTTGATCTTGCTTCGGGCACTCTCCAGAACTGCCAAACGTTCCCTGCCCCATCCACTAAAATCCATCTAAGCATGCTGTAAATAATCGCAAAAAACTCTGAAAACATATTGGGAACTGTCATTTATTACAGGTTTCGCGCGGTGCCTTAGTGCATATAATCCAAACACCTACCCGCTAAACTCTAAAGCCTCGCGGGATGTATTGATATTTCGTCCGTTTAATAATGGGAGTAATAATTATGTCAGGCAGAGGGCTAATGACAAGAGAACTAATTCAAAAAAGAGTAATAACAGTCCTAGGATCACATGATAAAATTCCTCCGGAAAAATTAACGCTAGACTCACATTTTGCGAATGATTTAGGCTTGAACTCTCTGGATGTCGTTGAAGTTATGTTGGCAATGGAGGATGAATTCGGCTTCGAGATTTCTGACGCAGACGCAGAGAGGCTCATGTGCCCAAGTGATATAGTTCAATATATTTATGATAAAGAGGATATCTTTTAATAATTTTCGGACGAAAGAGAGGGCGGATTTATTTATAAACGTCTTCAAGAGTGGTTGTTAAAATAGATCTGTCCCATTTTTACGAATCAGACGCTATAGCGTTTTGAGGCCCGGGATGAGCAAGGGTTTCATCTTTTTTACCAGTGGCAGGGCGCAAGGTTGTACTCCTTTGGTCCAAGAGACTGAACGTCTGATGGCAATGAAACTCTCAAGTTATAGAGACGTTCGTCAGGAGCACCATCATGGTTCAACGACGTAAGCAGCATCTTTCCCAATTATCGCTTCGACTCATGGCGTTACGCGCCCACGTGTGTGAATTCAAACACGATGAACTGGTCATTCGACGCACCCTGTGCGGTGGACCGGCAGCGGACGGCGGGCAGGCACTGGATCACGCGTTCGACGAAATACGCGAGTCGATCAACCATACGCAAGCGCTGCTTGAAGCGCTGGCCGACGCAACCGGAAATGCAGAAGTGGTGAGGACTAGCGATGAGCGACGAGAAGGCGCTGCAAGCCTGGTATGAGCTGCTCGACGATACTGGCTATCGCACCGATTCACCGGATGCGTATCACAATGCGCTTTTGCGTCTTGCCGAAGAGTTGCTCAAGAATGACGTAATCAACGCATCAGGCTGGATGGAACTCAAGACTCTGGCGGACGCCGCCTATTCACAAGCGCTCGAAGAAGCGATCAGCACTCGGCTGGACGATCCCGAAGCCTGACCTCGCACAACGCCCCCTCACAGGTTTACCGCTCATTGTTCCATGCCGGAGGTGACCTGGCGGTCTGTGGGAGCGAGCTTGCTCGCGAAGGCGGCCTGGCAGCCGGCCTGGCTCTTGAGGGTGTACATATCCATTTCTGCGGTAACGGCCACTTAGGGTTTCGCCCTTACGGCGAGGCCCTTTTGGCAAACGCCCCAAAAGGACCCAAAAGGTCTTGCCCCGAGCGTACGGCACCTCGCCAAGGCTCGGTGTTCCCTCGCTCCGGCATTCATCAGGGGGCATCGCCTCCGGTCTGCTTCGCGACGACCTCCTCTCGATGTGTTCGACTTCGTCGAACGGCGCTTCGCGCCTCCCCCCTGATGAACGCCTCCACTCGGCCTTCCGAAGGGGCGAGTAGATCAAAAGCCAAAGCAACAGCAACAGCAACAGCAAAAGCAAGGCGGCCTACCGGCCGACCTGTTTGTGTGGGTACACATGCGCCCTTGTAGGAGCTGCCGCAGGCTGCGATCTTTTGATCTTGCCCCTGAGCAATCTCCAGAACCGCCCAAAGATCGCAGGCTGCGCCAGCTCCTACGCCGGCTGTGGTTGGCGGCGAAGCACGGGCACAGCACACCCCCGTAGGAGCTGCCGCAGGCTGCGATCTTTTGATCTTGCCCCTGAGCAATCGCCAGAACCGCCAAAAGATCGCAGGCTGCGCCAGCTCCTACGCCGGCCTTGGTAGCTGGCGAAGCTCTGGCACAGCATCGCTGAAATAGTCGGGTGGGTTCTCTGGCCTGTCTTGCCCCCCCGCAAGGATCGAACCTGATAGCTGAACACCGCCTCCACGAGGATCTTGTGCGTTCAAGCGGAATATCCTGGGCGTGAAACCGGTGTAGCGATGGAAGACGCCGGTGAAGTGACCTTGTGTGCGAAAGCCCACCTCGGTGGCTATGTCGATGATCGGAGAGTCGGTACCCGCGAGCAGTATTTTGGCGCGCATGATGCGCTGGATCAGGATGAAGAGATGCGGAGAGTGTCCAGTCGACTGCTTGAACATTCGAGCAAAGTGGCAGGGGCTCAGGTTTACGATACTGGCCAATAGTTCGACGCTTATCCGCTCGCACAGATGGTCGGTAATGAAGTCGCGCACACGCTGCATCTTATAGGCAGTCAAGCCGCCATTGGGAGCGGCCTTGGCGTGTCCCTCCACCAGGTAGTTCCTGGCAATATGCGCGACCAACAGCGCGGCAAATGCATCCAGAAAGGCGCTGGTAAGTCGGTCAGGGCTGAGGAATTCTCTTTCAATAACGTCACAAAACTCGCGGATCAGCGGGTTGGCCGTAGCATGCGGCTCAACGAACGTCAGATTGCTGCTGCCCAGGGTGGAGATGGCTGTGGTTCTGAAGAACGGTCCTTCAATACTGAGGATAAGGGTGTTTGAACCCGATCGGTCTATCAGTGAATGGGGCAGTTGCGGTGGAATAAAACAGATGAGCGGCGCCCGGATGCAGGACGTGCGGGTTCGAGTGGAACCCGTGCAACAGGTCGCGAATAGATTGGCGGCTGCCTTCGGTACAAGAATGTCGAGTGAATCGCGAGTGCGCGTGCCGGCGAAATCCGTTTGGCTCAAGTAGGCAATGCGCATGGCGGGTGCCATCGCTGCATTCGCGCCGGGTGGGTCGTCGTTTGCTGTATGAGTGGTGTCACGCATGGGGAATCCCCCTTTTGGCAACCGTTTTTGCGCTGCCGACGGCAGTGCATTGGACGTTCCAATCTGCGAACTCAGACCAATCGCTCGCACTATCTGAATAGCAGGACAGCAAAGCGTTTGTGGACTAAGGGACGCCACTGGCGAATTATTGACAGAATAATCAAGTGTGGTGCAACACAGGGATAGCGCAAATTTTTTCTGCGGGTTGCACAACGATCGAAAAAAGTTTTTCGGAATAGACAGGCACTGGTTTTGGCGCTTGCAGGGTTCAGCGCAAAAGGCGACAGGGTTGGCACAGCCCCCGGGTGCGCCGGGGGCCGGACGGAGTCACCGAGTTTCGTTGGCGCAGGAAGATTCCAAAGGAGGTATCGGGGCGAGGCGGGTGAACGCTTGCCGTGCAGGCTGGTGCCATAGGAACACCCCCATGGCCAGAACGCCGACCACCCCGGGAGCGGCAAATGTCAGGAAGCTGAACTGCAGCGGCAATTGCGCCGCATGCAGCGCGCCGCCGAGCAGCGGACCAATGATCGCGCCTATGCGTCCGACTCCCATCGCCCAGCCCAGGCCTGTCGAGCGGATATGGGCCGGATAGAATTGAACGGCGCAGGCGTTGGCCAGGATCTGGGTGCCGATGGTGCTGGCGCCGGCAATGGCGATCAGCAGGTACAGCACCCATACCGGCGACTTGAGTGCCAGCAGGCTGAGGGAAAGTGCGCCCAAGGCAAAGAACCCCAGCAGCACGCGTTCGATGCCGACACGGTCGCCGAGCCAGCCGCCACCAATGGCACCGAATATGGCACCGAAATTCAGCACGAGTAGAAAGGCCAGGCTCGAGTTCAGGCCATAGCCAGCCGTATGCATCAGTTTCGGTAGCCAGGAGCTGAGGGCGTAGACCATCAGCAGGCAGCAGAAGAAGGCCAGCCACAGCATCAGGGTGTTCAACTTCCGGCCATCCTGTAACAACTGCAGGATCGAGACGTGGCTCGCCTGGCCTTTGGCCAGGCCCAGCTGATCATCGGGTTGCGGCTGGTAGTCTGGAGCCGCCTTCTGCAGCAGCCCCCGGGCTTTGTCGACCTGGCCCGAACGCAGCAGGAAATTGAGGGATTCCGGCAGTTGGCGAACCAGCAATGGCAAGACCAGCAGCGGAATGACCGCCACGATGAATACTGCCTGCCAGCCCCAGCGCGGCATCAGCAGCATGCCCAGGCCTGCCGACAGCATCCCGCCTATTGAATAGCCGCTGAACATCACCGCCACCAGTGTGCTGCGCATTTTCCTGGGCGCGTATTCGTTCATCAGTGCGACCACGTTGGGCATGACGCCGCCGATGCCGAGCCCGGCGATGAAGCGACAGAGGGCAAACTCCGTGGGAGTCTGCGCGAAAGCATTGATCAGGGTGAATCCGCTGAATAGGATCACACAGGTCATGATGGTCTTGCGCCGTCCTATACGGTCCGACAGCGGGCCGAAGAACAGTGCCCCGAGCATCATGCCGAACAGTGCGCAGCTGCCCAGAAGTCCGGCCTCCACGGCGGTCAGACCCCAGTCTTGCATCAAGGCGGGCAGCACCACGCCATAGATCACCAGGTCATAGCCGTCGAAGACGATGATCAGCGCGCACCAGAACAGCAGGCGTCCATGAAACGAATTGAAACGGGCCCCGTCAATCAGGGCATTTACGTCGATAGTACGCATGGCTTGGCTCTTCTTGTCATTGTTATAACGCCTGGAACGAAGGTCTTGCGACGGAGTCCCCGTTGACTGCCGCTGGGCTGTAGGAGCTGCCGCAGGCTGCGATCTTTTGATTTTGCTTCCGGGCAATGTGCAGAACCGCCAAAAGATCGCAGGCTCCTACGCCGATCGTGTACATCCACGAGTTGCCGGATGAACACACCCCCTTCAGTGGCTGCTGCACCGGGCCTCCCAACCCAGCAGCTCGCGAGCCCGGACAACGTCTGCGTCCAGATCGTGATTCCACAGCCAGTCGAAGCGGCTTTCCAGCGTAGAGGACAAAGTGTCCTCGTCGGCACCCACCTGCGGATCGCGTAGCTCGTACAACTCACCGGCTTGCCGTGAGGTTCGCTGCACGCGACAGGCACGTGGACGGCGCAGCGTGTCATAGGCCGCGAGCATCGCGGGCAGATTGGCATTGCTCAGCCGTGGATCGCCGAGCAGGCGTGCCAGGAAAAACGCGTCTTCCAGACCTTGTCCGGCACCGGCACCCTGGTGTGGCAGCGTGGCGTGAGCGGCATCGCCAATGAGCGCGATCCGGCCATGGACGTAACCCGGTAGTTCGGCCAGATCGTGCAGCGCCCAACAGCTTGGCGCGGGAATGCATTCGAGCAGGATTCGCGCGGCATCGCCCCAGCCCGCGAAGGCGTCGAGCATCTCGCGCTGGCTGGTTTCGCGGACCCAGGGAGTGTCCTTGGGCCAGACCGGCTCCGGCTCGCTGCGGTCGGACACGAAGGCGACCACGTTGATGAGTCGACCCTGTTTGACCGGGAAGGTGAGGATATGGCCGTCCAGCCCCAGGTACATCTGCGGCACATCGATCAGATGCTCATCGATGCCTTGGGCGCGGTAGGCTTCGCGCAGTTTCTGGCTGTCGATCAGCCCGCGATAGGCGCAGGTGCCGCTAAACCGGGGCGCAGCAGGTGGCGCACCCAGCCCCTCCAGAACATGGCCTCTTAACGCCGACTTGATCCCGTCCGCGCCGATCAGCAGATCGCAGCGATAGTCGCTGCCATCGGTGAACACCACTCGGGCTTCGTCGGCGTGCTGCTCGATGGCGGCCGCGCGTTTGTTGAACCGGGCGATGCCGGCGGGAAGGCGACTCGCCAGCGCATCCAGAAAATCCGCGCGGTGTACCGAGGACTGGCCTACCCCCGGCGCCACGCTGGCACCCAGGTAATGGGCATCGGTGCTTCGACGCCACTCGAACCATACGTCCTGCCAGGGCTCGGGTGTACGGTCGGCTATCTGTCGATAGGGTTCGGCCAGACCCAGGCCGGCAAGCGCGCGAACCGCGTTGGCGCCGAAGGAAACACCTGCGCCAACCTCACCGAAGGCTGGAGCGGATTCGAACAGTTGGATATCGAGATGGCGATGACGGCAAAGATCCAGGGCAAGCGCGACGCCGGAAATACCGCCGCCAACAATCCCGATACGCAAGGCTGAGCTGTTGTTGTTAGTCATTGTGGTTACCTGTGGTCGCTTTGTTTTTGTACGACCGATGATCGCGGGTCGAGTACTATTAATAAATACGTCGAAACCCATACAGGCTATTACCAGCGTGAATATTACTCACCAGAAGGCGCCAGCCTTGGAGCTCCCATGGAACTGCGCGATCTGGATTTGAATCTGCTGGTGGTGTTCAACCAGCTTCTGCGGGACCGAAGAGTGTCTACAGCCGCGGACAATCTGGGCCTGACCCAGCCCGCGGTAAGCAACGCTCTCAAACGCTTACGCCTGGCTTTGCAGGATGAGTTGTTCGTGCGCACTTACCAGGGCATGCAGCCCACGCCCTATGCCGAGCAACTGGCTGAACCCGTCGCCCTTGCCTTGAATACATTGCGCGATGCCCTGAACCGGCAGGACAGCTTCGATCCCTCGACCAGCGAGCGGGTGTTCACCCTGGCGATGACCGATATCGGCGAGATCTATTTCACCCCTCGGCTGATGGATGCATTGGCGAAACAGGCGCCGAAATGCACGATCAGCACCGTACGGGAAAATCCCATGAGCCTGCGCGAGGACCTGCAGAACGGCGCTGTAGATCTGGCCGTTGGTTTGCTGCCGCATCTGCAGGCGGGGTTCTTCCAGCGTCGACTGTTCCATCACCGCTACGTATGCCTGTGCCGTAAGGACCATCCGGCCACGCGGGAGTCTTTGACGCTGGAGCGTTTCTGCTCATACGGACATGTCCGGGTGATTTCGGCCAATACCGGCCATGGCGAAGTCGATGCCTTCATGGCACGGGAAGGTATCGAGCGCTCCATACGCCTGGAGGTGCCGCATTTTGTGGCGGTCGGGCACATTCTTCAACGCACCGACCTGCTGGCGACCGTGCCTGAACGCTTCGCCGCCTGCTGCGAAGAACCGTTCGGTCTGACGTCGCTGCCCCACCCTGTGGCGCTGCCGGAGATCGCCATCAATCTGTTCTGGCACGCCAAATATCACAAGGACCCGGCCAACCGCTGGCTTCGCCAGTTGATGTTCGATTTGTTCTCGGACTGAGCGGCGCCATTGGATGTAGGAACGAGCTTGCTCCGGGCGGCGTTCCGACGATGACGGCCTGACAGCCGGCCTGTCTCTTGCGGATGTACCCAGATCAACTGTGTGGCTTGCCTGCGATAGGCGGCCTGACAGCCGGCCTATTTCTTGCGGTACCCAATCCCACTAATGTAGGAGCTGCCGCAGGCTGCGATCTTTTGATCTTGGCTTTTGGTCGGTGTACCTATCCATTTCTGCGGTAACG
Organism: Pseudomonas fluorescens; assembly: GCF_902497895.1. Taxonomy (GTDB): domain Bacteria; phylum Pseudomonadota; class Gammaproteobacteria; order Pseudomonadales; family Pseudomonadaceae; genus Aquipseudomonas; species Aquipseudomonas fluorescens_BP. The sequence continues at coordinate 155 of NZ_CABVHQ010000059.1, read as the reverse complement.
GTCCCTTTATGTTTTCGGACGTGTTCGCCGGTGTCCCGGCTTCCTGCGATCCCGCGAAAATAGTGCGCCATCCTCTTCAACCAGCCACCGAATGTAGGCTGATTCGGCGAAGGGTATAGGAACGCTCCTGATGAGACTTCAGGGGCTGGAACGGT
>NZ_CABVHQ010000058.1 GCF_902497895.1 Pseudomonas fluorescens | reverse complement strand
ACATCTGGCTGCTGTTCTGGCTGCTCACGCCGCTGACCTGGCTGGGCGTCGCGCTCCTGCCGCGCCAGCATTGGTGCCGCGGCTTTACCCGCGCGGCCGCACGGCTGTTCCTGCGCCTGGCGGGGGTGCCGTTCAGTGTCACGGGTCTGGCACGTCTGCCTGAGTCCGGGGTCAGCGTGCTGGCCGCCAACCATGCCAGCTACCTCGACGGGGTCATTCTCTGCGCGGCCCTGCCGCCGCGGTTCAGCTTCGTTGCCAAGCGCGAACTGGCTGAGCAGTGGATCGCCGGCCTGTTCCTGCGCAAGCTCGGAGCGCGCTTCGTCGAACGCTTCGACCTGCAGCGCAGCGCCGCCGACACCGAGCCCCTGGCCGAGGCGCTAGAGGCTGGCCAGTCCCTGGTGTTCTTCCCCGAGGGGACCTTTACCCGCGAGCCAGGCTTGCGCACCTTCCACATGGGCGCATTCGTGCTCGCCGCGCGTGTCGGCGTGCCGCTGCTGCCGGTCGCCATCCGCGGCACGCGCAGGGTGCTGCGCGACGGTCAGTGGTTCCCGCGCCACGGCGCAATCCATGTCAACGTCGGCCCCCGGCTGTTAGCAGAAGGGCCGGGCTGGATAGAGGCAATCAAGCTGCGGGATGCAACGATAGCGGTGCTGCTGGAGCACCTGGATGAAGCGGAGCGGGCCCAACGCTCCGATTAGCGACCTGGGCCGTAGCAGCTGCCGAGCCCCGCGAGGCTGCGTCCGAGGACGAAGTCCTCGCAAAACCTGTGTCCGCGGTTTGCCTGAAAGACCCCGTTGCCTGACTTAACGACTGTCACGACCGCTTCGCGGTCGAACGCAGCCTCGCAGGCTCGGCAGCTGCTACGGGAGCCAGACCAAAAAAGATGTGTAGATACCTATACTCCATGGGAATAGGCGTATCTACACAACATTGAAATACGGCGTAGCAGCTGCCGAGCCCGCGAGGCTGCGTCCGAGGACGAAGTCCTCGCAAAACCTGCGCCCGCGGTTTGCCTGGAAGAACCCGTTGCCTGATTTCACGACCGCTTCGCGGTCGAACGCAGCCTCGCAGGCTCGGCAGCTGCTACGGGAGCCAGTCCAAAAAAGATGTGTAGATACTGATTCAAATCCGCGCCAGTGCCTGGGCCAGGTCGGCGCGCAGGTCTTCGACAGCCTCGACCCCCACTGACAAACGCACCAGCCCATCGCCGATGCCGAGTTGCGCGCGGGTTTGCGCGGGGATGCTGGCGTGGGTCATGATCGCCGGGTGCTCGATCAGGCTTTCCACCCCGCCCAGGCTCTCGGCCAAGGCGAAGATCCGCACACTCTCGAGGAAGCGCTTGGCACCGGCCAGGTCGCTGTTCAGGTCGAGGGCAATCATCCCGCCGAATCCGCGCATCTGCCGCCGCGCCAGTTCGTGCTGCGGGTGCGACGCCAGGCCCGGGTAATACACGCGCGCCACTTGCGGCTGACGCTCCAGCCACTGCGCCAGCTCCAGCGCGTTGCTGCAGTGGCGTTCCATGCGCAGCGCCAGGGTCTTCACCCCGCGCAGGGTGAGGAACGCGTCGAACGGCCCGGCGATAGCACCCACCGCGTTCTGCAGGAAGCCCAGGCGCTCGGCCAGTTCCGGGTTCTGCCCGACCACCGCGATGCCGCCGATCACGTCGGAGTGGCCGTTCAGGTATTTGGTCGTCGAGTGCAGCACGATATCGAAGCCCAGTTCCAGCGGGCGCTGGATCCATGGGCTGGCAAAGGTGTTGTCGGCCACACAGAGGATGCCTCGTTCGCGACAGATACGCGCGACGGCGGCGAGGTCAGTGAGGCTCAGCAAAGGATTGCTCGGCGTCTCGACCCAGACCATCCGCGTGTCGGGCCGCAGCGCCGCTTCGAAGGCCGCCAGGTCAGTCAGGTCGACAAAGCTGAAGCGATGCCCGGCGCTGCGTTGGCGGACCTTGTCGAACAGGCGGAAAGTACCGCCGTACAGGTCATTGCCGGAGACGATGTGCGCGCCAGCGTCGAGCAGCTCGAGCACGGTGGAGATCGCCGCCAGCCCGGAGGCGAAGGCGAAGGCCTGGGTCCCGCCCTCGAGGTCCGCCACGCAACGCTCCAGCGCAAAACGCGTGGGGTTGTGGGAGCGTCCGTAGTCGAAGCCCTTATGCACACCGGGGCTCTGTTGCAGATAGGTGGAGTTGGCGTAAATCGGCGGCATCAGCGCCCCGGTGGAAGGGTCCGGCACCTGCCCGGCATGGATCACGCGGGTGGCGAAGGCGCGTGGCGCGGCGGTTTCATCATGCTGACTCATGCAAGGGATCTCCGTAAGTGATTGAGCATATCGACGCGGGTAATCAGGCCATGGAAACCCGAGGCGTCGGCGATGATCGCCACCAGCCCGCGGTCGAGCTCCGCCTCCAGTTCCGCCAGACTGGCGCCGGGAGGCAGGGTTTCCAGCTTGTCGGTCATCGCGCTGGCCACGGTCATACGGAAGTGCGAAGCGTCTTCGTGCACGCCAAACAGAATATCGGACTCGTCGATCACCCCGACCAGCCGTTGTCCGTCCACCAGCACCGGCAGTTGCGACACATCGGCCAGGCGCATGCGCTGGAAGGCGGTGAGCAGCGTGTCGTCCGGGCCCACGCTGATCACTCGGCCATCCTCGAAGCGCCGCGCGATCAGGTCGCGCAGATCGCCGTAGTGCTTGTATTGCAGCAGGCCCTGATCGTTCATCCACTGGTCGTTGTAGACCTTCGACAGATAGCGGGTGCCGGTGTCGCAGACGAAGCTGACCACTCGCTTCGGTTCGGTTTGCTCGCGGCAGTAACGCAGGGCGGCCGCCAGCAAGGTGCCGGTCGAAGAGCCGCCGAGTATGCCTTCGGCGCGCAGCAGTTGACGGGCATGATCGAAGCTTTCCTCGTCGCTGATCGAATAGGCCTGGCCCACGCTGGACAGGTCGGCAATCGACGGAATGAAGTCCTCGCCGATACCTTCCACCGCCCAGGAGCCGGGCGTTCCGAGGGTGCCGCTGCGGCTGTATTCGGCGACCACCGAACCGACCGGGTCCGCCAGCACCATCACCAGGTTCGGCTGCACCCGGCTAAAGAAACGGGTCAGCCCGGTCAGCGTACCGGCCGAACCGACGCCGACGACGATCGCATCCACATCATGCTGAGTCTGTGCCCAGATCTCCGGAGCGGTGCTGCATTCGTGGGCCAGCGGGTTGGCCGGGTTGTTGAATTGATCGGCGAAGAAGGCCTCGGGAATTTCCTCCGCCAGCCGCGCCGCCACATCCTGGTAGTAATCGGGATGGCCCTTGCCGACATCGGAGCGGGTGATGTGCACCTCGGCGCCCATCGCCTTGAGGTGCAGGACCTTCTCGGTGGACATCTTGTCCGGCACCACCAGCACCACCCGGTAACCCTTGGCACGGCCGACCAGGGCCAGGCCGAGGCCGGTGTTGCCGGCAGTAGCCTCGACTATGGTGCCGCCGGGTCGCAGGCGGCCATCGCGCTCGGCGGCGTCGATCATCGCCAGGCCGATGCGATCCTTGATCGAACCGCCGGGGTTCTGCGATTCGAGCTTGAGGAACAGCGTGCACTGGCCGGTATCGAAGCGGCTGACGCGCACCAGCGGCGTATTGCCAATCAGTTCGAGGACGGCGGGGCGGGAGTCATTCGGCATGTTGTCACCTCGCTACGGGAATCCACACTGGATGGACAGCAACCTGCGGCCAGTCAGCGCGCCAGTTGCAGACAAAGCATCGCTTGGAACATAGGCCGGGATTGCGCCACCCGCAACCGTGCGCAGCCAGCCGGTAGCGTCGCCGCCTGAAATGTCTTGGTCGCGAGGCGGGCCGGGCTGAACGTGGCTGACGGCCTGCGCACCTGGACCGTGAAGCCCCGAGCTCGTTGTGCTTCGTAAAAGCCTTTCCAGGCGGGCGTACGACTGGCCGACATGGCTGCGTTGTGCAAAAGCCGGCGAGCTTGCGGATCACCGCGTTTACTCAGGCTCCGGCGACTATCCTTTTGTCCTGATTTCGATACTCGCAAATCCATTCCCAAAAAAGCGATAAAGGCATCCGCGTTTCTGAAGTCATCCAGCTGACATTCGTTATCAGTCAATTGTGCTCGCGTGAACATTTTTACCGGCTTGTGCAGCAGAAATCGGGAAGGCGACTAAGATTGGAATGCCATATGTCGGTTCATCGCCTATTTGCCTGAGGGTGGGAAGGACCGTTGGCATGATTGCGGCTTGGAGCCAACACCGGATCGGTGTTGGCAAAACAGATTCAAAACTGGAGGGATCCATGACCAATATCATCGCCACCGGCGAGCCACCTGAAGCCGTCCGTCTCGTGATCAAGGTTTATGCCGGCTTGCTGCTCGCAGGGTTTGCGCTTGTTCCGGCCTATATGATTGGCTACTTATACTTCTTTCAGGCCCCCACGCTTTTATTCGAGCACCACCTGTTCCATATCTTTGCGATCACGGCAGCCACCTTGGCAGGCTTGTTTGTGACTTACGTAACGTGGGGCTGTTATCAGTCATCGGGGGACCCGCTGCTGCGCTGGATGACGCTGGGCTTTCTCGGGTTTGTGCTGATCTACGCGTTGCATGGTGCGTTCACCGGGCTCGCACACCACAATATCTGGCTCTTCCTGCTTTATGGACCGGCCTCTCGACTGGTCATGGCGAGTCTGCTGTTGGTCGGCATGCTGTCGTATCACCGCCCACCTGATGCCCCGGACCAACGCAAGAAGGCCGGCCCGTGGTTGACCTGGATAGGACTGTTCCTGCTGGTTGACGTGGCAGTGGCGTACGTCGCCCATTCGCCGATCGCCGGCCATCTCGCGGTGCGCCTCTCGATGGAAGGGGGTGCCCTGGTTCTTTCCACAGTGACCGTGGTCATGCTCCTGCTGCGCCGTATCCGTTCGCCGCTGATGCTGATTTTTGTCATCTCGGTCACCGCGTTTTCGTTGTCATCTCTGGCCTTCATCCTTGCACGTCCGTGGAACCACCTGTGGTGGCTCGCTCATGGGATCTTCGCCGCCGGATTCTTCCTGTTGAGCTATGGGGTAGTGCAAGCGTTCCTCACCACGCGGTCGTTCTCGAAGATTTACAGCCAGGAGGAGCTTATGGTCCGTCTTGCCGAATCGATGGCGTACACCGAGAGCGCCCTGAAGGAACTCCAGCGCGCCAATCAAGAACTCGGGCACCTGGCGGCGACCGATCCACTGACCGGCGCCGATAATCGGCGTCGGTTCATGGAGCGGGTCGAAGCCGAAATTGGCCGGACCCGGCGCGGCGGTACGCCGTTCTCGGTGTTGGCACTCGATCTGGATAATTTCAAGGCCATCAACGATCGCTTCGGGCATCAGGTGGGCGATGACATTCTCAAGAGCTTCGTGGAGAAATGCCTCGATTCGATCCGGCCGTATGACGGCGTAGCCCGAGTGGGCGGGGAAGAATTCATGATACTGCTGCCTCAGACTTCACTCGAAGGCGCGCGCGTCATCGCTGAGCGTCTGCGAAGCACCGTTGCCAATACTTCCTTTCATGGCCTGCAGCGGTTAACCGTGGTCACCGTGAGCATTGGCATATCGCAATCCGGCCGCGACGGCGACACCATCGAGGCCATTCTGCGCGTAGCCGATCAACGCCTGTATCACGCTAAACACCAAGGCCGTAACCGTGTGGTCACTGCCATCCAATCCAGCCTCCAACCACTGCCCTGAGCATCTTTCGGAGTCGCTGAGCAGGCGGTGGGGACGGCCTGAATTCGTCCTTGAGTGGTCTTCCAGGCGAACGCTGCCCCCTTTAGGAGCCGAGCTTGCTCGCGATGGACGTTAACGATAACGCATGCTTTCTGAATAAATGCGTCACCCTTGAGTCCATCGCGAGCAATCGAGCGTCGACCGGCTGCTCCTACAGTGATTGCTCTCTGATCTGAGTCAGGCTAAGTCGAGGAGTCAATGCTTCAGGATCGACCCTGACCTCAATCAAGGATGGCCGGGACATTTCAAGGCAGCGTTCAAACGCTGGGGCAAATTCCGACGTCGTTGTGACCACCTCGCCATGCAGTCCATAGGCCTGGGCAAGTGCTGCGAAATCCGGGTTAAGCAATTCAGTCCCTGAAACCCGTCCAGGGTAGTTGCGTTCCTGATGCATTCTGATTGTTCCGTACATGCCGTTGTTGATCACAACGAAAATCACATTGGCACCATATTGCGCTGCCGTAGCCAGCTCCTGGCCGTTCATCAAGAAGCAGCCATCCCCTGAGAATGAAACCACCACTCGGTCCGGACAGGTCAGTTTGGCGCACACCGCAGCAGGAACACCATAGCCCATGGAGCCGTTGGTTGGGCCGAGCTGGGTGCGGTAGTGGCGGTACTGATAAAAGCGTTGCAGCCAGACGGCGTAGTTACCGGCACCATTGGTGAGGATGGCGTCATCGGGTAGCCGCCGATTCAGCCAGCCAATGATCTCGCCCAGTTGAACATCGCCAGGGGAGGCCGGGCATTCCAGGTTGCGCTGATAATGATCGTTCAGTGCGCGTGTCCATTCACGGTGATTGTGTGAGAGGGTGGGCGCAAGCCGGGCGGCCATGCCTGCAAAAGTCGACATACTGCTGTTGATCGCCAGCGTTGGCTGGTAAACCCGTCCCAACTCTTCAATACCTTGATGAACATGGATCAATTGTTGTTTGGGGACCGGGATGTCCAAAGCCGCATATCCGCCCGTCGAGACCTCTCCCATTCGGGAGCCCACTACCAGCAGCAGATCGGCATCCTTGACCGCCGAAGACAGTTGGGCGGATGCGGCGAATCCCAGATCGCCGACATAGTTCGGATGGCGATTGTCGAACAGGTCCTGGCAGCGAAAAGAGGCGGCAACCGGGAGGTTCTGCTGTTCAGCGAAAAGCCGTATGTTGTGTACTGACCCGGTATCCCAGCCACTGCCGCCCAGCACCATCAATGGGCGCTCGGACTGCTTCAGCAGTTGCTGCATGGCGGTCATTTGCTCGGCTGCCGGCGTCATCAACACTCGTTTGAATGGCCTCGCATCGGCCACTTCTGCCATTTCGGTCAGCATGTCTTCTGGCAAAGCGACTACGACAGGCCCGGGTCTGCCATTGACCGCACGATGGAACGCCTGACTGATCAGCTCCGGGATTCTGCGTGCGTCGTCTATCTGCACGACCCACTTCGCCAACGGGCCAAACATCTGGCGAAAATCCACTTCCTGAAAAGCCTCGCGGTATTGTTGATCGCGAGCGACCTGGCCAATGAATAGAATCATTGGAGAGGAGTCCTGGAACGCTGTGTGAACACCGATAGAGGCGTTTGTCGCGCCCGGGCCCCGGGTAACGAAGCATATGCCTGGCTCTGCGGTGAGCTTGCCATAAGCTTCAGCCATGTAGGCTGCACCACCTTCCTGGCGGCACACCACCAGATCAATTTCTTCGCGCACGTCATACAGTGCATCGAGTACCGCGAGGTAGCTTTCTCCCGGAACACAAAAGGCTCTTTTGACGCCATGGATGCGTAAGGCATCCACCAAAATCTGACCTCCACTACGACGAGAAAGGGTTTTATTCATTGTCAGGCCTTCGTCCAGGATTGCGGGTTCGATAGTCAGCGCTGGCGGCAGTTGAATAAGGTGGAGCCTGCCGTCATGAGCCAGTCGTCCATGGATGCTTTTTGGGGCACGCATTGGCATTTGGATGTTTCTGGCTTGCATAAGTTTTCTATGTAAGCGAGGAATGATGGGTCACGACAAGCGAAAAGAAATGACAGCATCATTCCGTAAACTCCTGACATACCCTTGTGGAATCCGATGAGTAAACGCCACGGGATTGCCTGAAGAACCATTATTTATATACCGCCTGATCCCCCATACAACGCAATACCCTCTGGCTTTCGGGCACACGCTGCCCCAAGGAATGCCAGGCATGCCAAGTTCTTCTCCCACCGCTGCCCCCTATGCCAATGCGCTCAGCGGGTACGACGTCCATCCCTTGATAGACACCGTGCTGCACTACCTGTGCAGCGGCGAGGCACCCGGCTTTTCGCACACGGGTGATGAACGCAGCATGCCGGCCGTCCCGCACCCGCAAACACATCACGACAGGATGTCCAAGATATGAACACTTCCTCGCAATCACTGACGCTTTCCGCTGATCCAGACCTGCTGCATCAGCTACGTCTACGTACCAACACCCTACAGCAGGTGCTGGACAGTCAGCCGGTCTTCACCACGGTGATGAGCACCGCTCTGACTCAACAACTGGGCGCCCTCGTGCCCGATATCGTGCTTGACCCTGATACCGTGTTCCTCAACGAGTACCGCCATGACGCCGAGTCGTTGGAGACTCCCCGCATTACCCAATCACGAACCTTGACCCAAGTCCTGCAGGCGGCTATTACCACCGGCAAGGCACCTACCCTGCTCACCAAAGAGCCCGTACCCAGCGGGGCAGGCCTGGCAGCAGGCTTCTATCGGGACGCTGGCGGTGCAGGCCCGGACGGCAACATCGCCGAACTTGCGATCGAGGCCTTTAACACGCTGATCAAACACCTGAGTCAAGACTGCCAGGCGACTTACGAGCACGCGCTCGAGGCTTATTGGTCTATGCCGCATCCGGCTGCCTGTGGCCTCAGCGCCCACGACGTCCTGAGTCAACAACAACGTGAGGTGTTTCGCCTCGAAGCAGACCTGAAGCTGGCTGATGCGGTGCAACAGGTCACCGACGCTGAACAGGCCCTTGGCGAGGTGTCCAGGACGAACACCGCTGGCAAATCTGCGATCGCTGATGCTCAACAGACCCTGACCACGGCCAGGGATCAACTGACAGCGCAGAGAGAGGGCAGGCAGTTGATTGAGAACTTGCTGAGCCATGAAACAGGGAGCAACAAAACCTCTCCCCCTGTCGTACTCAAGTTCTCGTTGACAGCGTCCGGGCAGCCCGAGTGGTCCGTGCCGGTGACTGGCGCCTTTGTACTTGCTGAGCGGGTGCATTCTCCTCGGCCGGTCGTTCTCTATATCCCGCAATACGGGATTGAGACTTTCTCAACCTTCGCCGTCATGGAAAATACTCTGCGACGGCGACTGGTCACAGACTCTGAGAGAACCACGCTGCTGGCCAACGTGCAGGTCAGCGAGCGAGCCCGTGCCACCGAGGTGTTACGCGAGCGTCAGTCCCTGAGTTATACCGAGATAACCGAGCCAGTATTCAGCGAGCGCCTGCGGTCACAGCGGGACCGGCAGGAGGCCGATATTTTCAACGGGTTCAGCACGTCCCGAACCACCTATGAGCGCTTGACCCTGGTGCTGCAGGCCGCCCTGGCGCTGCCTCTGGGGTGCAACAAGAGCCTGCTGGCCCGGCTGGGCGCCCCGGTCATCCCGACCCTGGCGTCGCCATCAACTCCCGTGCCCGCCGATAGTGCGGGCCAGACATATCTGATACGCCTTTGGAGCGACCTCAACGATCAGATACTGGCCGTATTGACCAAGGACCAGCACCCTTCGTTCGACTCAGTGTTGCCCCCCCTGTTGCAAGAGACCTTCGCGCAAGTAGAGCGGCCGGTGAATATCGATAAGCTTTATGTCAACCGTTACCGCACTGACAGTACGGGTATACGACAGCTTGAATCCTCCAGGCCCCTGCGAAAGGCCCTGTCCGATTTACTGTCGGAGCAAACACCACCCATGGAAGATGACGTGGTGGAGGGCGTTTTCAGCAGTTCGAAGGCAGTCAATGAGGCCGAGCAGATTGCCCGGCACGGTTCACTCCAGGGATTGGCTGACGCCCTGCGTAGCCGGTTGCCGGAGCAGGTGACTAGGTTTTGGCGCACGCCCGCAGGGGCTGCAACCTGTCCACAGATGAGGCTGACGGACCTTCACCGCCAGTCCCTGGATGTTCAGGCGCGACTGCGCTTGATCGACGACACCCTGACCCCGCAGGCCAAATTGCTGATTGACTGCGCGCTGCAATACCCGACCCAGGCACAGCGTGAAGCCGCCTTCCGGCATGGTGTGCGTCCCGGGGTGTATCAATTGACGGTAGAGAACGGCACCCCGGAGGGGGCCCGCCTGGCGGCAAGCTTCATCCTGACGCCGGGCGACGGGGCCTGGACTACATCCCCTCACTGGCCAAACGGGCATAAAAACATCAGTACCAACGGTGTTGGCGGGGCCACTGTCCACGGACCGGTGGTGTTGTATACCCCAGGCCAGGGATTTGAAGAGTTTCCCGCACTGGAGCAGCTCCATCAAACACTGGTGGCACGGATTAACGCGGGCGGGGCCGCCAGTGAATTGCTGGTCAGAGGTTTGCCGCTGTTGGTCGCACAGACCAAAACCGGGCTGTGGGGGGAAAGTCTGCGTACTACGTTTATGCCGATTGAAGGGGATTTTCTGGTCAACAGTGTGCAGGCATTGCTGGACAAGCAGCAGGATGACATCGACACCCTGCTGGATCTGGCGGGAGGCTCTGCCGAGGTGCAGACAAACGGAATCGCAGATCTGGCGGAACAGCTGGATACGGCCTCGGCGTTCCTGGTGCGCAACCAGCTGTTGCTGGAGAGCAGCCGGCCGGACTGGGAGAAGCAACTGAGTCCGTCGGATCAGTCGATACTGCAAGCCCTTGGGAAAACCGCAGAGAAGGAACAGGAGGCGCTGGCGAAGTTGTGGCAGGGGATTCCCACGCTAAGGGCTTACGCCAAGGAAAAGGTGCTGGACAAGATACGAGCCTTTCTGGGGCATAAGGGATCGGATGGTAACGTGAGAGCAGCCTGGCCCCCACAAGGCATTGACCCGGACAAGTGCATTGTCACCCACTCGAAGGTCGTGCGCCTCAACCAAAGCGGTTTTGGCATGTTGCATGAAAGTAATAAAGTGAAGCGAATCAGTCTGACCAACCTGTTGCTGAACAATACTCATCCGTGGGAAAAGAGTCTCTCCTCGAGCTCATGGGACAGCACCGGCGCGCTGCTGATCACGTCCAACGGTCAGTCGGTGCTCGATGCCAGGGGCCAGCCCATCAGTATCCCGGAAGATGTCCTCGAGCAGTGGCTCAATGATATCAATGTCGGGCCTGGGTACATTGACAACGTGCTCAAGAAAAAACTCGACCCAGACGCCACGACGGGCGAAGCTCACCAGCTGAAACAGGCCTGGATGGCGGCCCAGGCAGCCGCCCTGCAATACGCGGCGGCGTATGCCCGGCTCAGTCCGGACGCCTACAGCACGCCTCTGGCGAGTGAGGGCACGGAAAAACGGGGTGCAGCATGGGTGACGCAAATATTGACCTCTCCGAGCCCGGCGACCCGCAATCGGGTGGACGATCAGCCAGTCATTGCCAATGCTCTGCTGTTTAATCCGGCGAATGACGCTCCCGATGGACGTGGGGGACAAACGCTGAACGGCGTGCTGGTTATCTCCACCGACGTTGATGAGTCGATCGTGCTGTACACCCCGGATGCCCCGGATGGGATGACGCTCAGAGAAGTGAAGAGTGAGGCCGAGTTTGTGCGGTTGGCATCGTCGGGATCCGCGTGGAAGGCTTATTTCAAGGCTCGACTACCGGCCGACACGCGCTTGCTCAACCCTAGACTGGCACCACACACCGGGGACTTTCTGCCCGGGCTATACCGGCAGAATTTCCTGTACCTGATTAAGCAGACCGATGCTCAAACGGTCAGTAACAAGGAGCGGGAATACCAGTCGACGTTCAACAAGGTGATGTTCGGCATTGAAGTGGTGACGACAGTGCTCAGCATGTTCCCGTGGGCGACGCAGCAAGCTTCTTCTGCTGTGGGGTGGTGGGGGAAGATGGCGCGCACCACGGTACAGACATGGCGCCGCACAGGGCAGAACATCCCGGGACTGATAGTGCGTCAAGGCTTTGCCGGCCGGGTCATCGTGGAGATGGCGACAGAGACTGCTGCACAAGCCGCTCGAGCCACTGGCATTGGCGTCAAACCGCTGCAGGTGGCAGCGCGCGTTGCACGTGTACCTGCAGGGACACAGCTGGGCTCGACAGCCTTGTCGACGCTGAGCGATGCGTTCCGCCAGCAGAGGTCCGGCCTGACCTTTCCAGGCGGAGTACCCTCAGGTTCGTCGATGTCCACAGGCACGGGCATATACCGGGCACCCGGCGGTGAAATGCTGATACGCGATGTGGGTAACACGGGCGAGGTGGTGGTTTATCGTATTCAGAGTTCGTTCAATATGTATGGTGGAACGGGATTGGTGGTAGGGGTGCTCACCCCGAGCGGGACCTCGACTTCGTTCAGGCTCAGGCGAATAGCTAATGACCAGTGGTCACTGGACACGCTGGAGCGCGCGCGGTGGGACACCAGAGAAAGTCAGCGCTGAGCTTCTTCAGGAATGGCTGGTTACCTCAGCCAACACACCGGGCCTTACGCCTCATGATTTTTTCTCACAACGCAATATCCCTTATCAAACCTGGACCAACCTTGTATCGGCGAAATACGGCACATTGACCACGTTGGGGCGGGAACGTCTCAACCCGGCTGGCTTTAAAAAACTCACAGAGAACCTTTTTCGAGAATGGGTAGAGATGAATGATTTGACTGAGGCGAGCGCCAAAGCGTTCAGGGATCAGCACCGGATCAAGCCAAGAGTCTGGAGTGAATACTTCAAGGCAAATGGTGAATTGACGTCCAGAGGCGTAGAGAGATTCAATAAAATCAAGCAACCCACCCAAAAAGTAACAGACGCCCTTTTGCTGGAGTGGAAGCAGTTAGCCCAACAACCGAGCAATCAGAACAAATCCGCAATGGAAGCGTTTGCTCGTCGCAACAACCTCTATGTCCCTTCATGGCGTCAAATGGTGGCCAATGACGGCAGTTTCAGGGTGAATTGCGCGACAGTGGAGCGGTTTCAACGTCTGGAACTTCTCTCGGAACCTCCATCGCTACCTGTGCTTGGCGGGCCACTACCGGGGTCCTCAAAACCTCCTGTCTGACCTTGCCCTGAAAAACATGTCCCTTGCCTGCGTGTAACTTTGCGGCAAGGGAGTGGCAAGCAAGCGGCAGGAGCCGATGCAAATCGCCGTGCGGTGATGGAGTGCATGCGTCAATCGGCGCATGCACTTTGAAGCAACCCCGCACTCTTCGGTGTTAAAGTGGCCGCCATGCAACAGACCGCCTCGAATCGCTCGCTGATTGCCTGGACCTTGTATTTCTGCGTCCTGTTCAATGTGTTTGCCTGCGGTTTGGGGCATGGGCAGATGATGGGCCTTGAACTTAATGGCGTCGGTGGTCAGTTCTGCTCGGCGCTGGGCCACAAGGGGCCAACGCTGGACACGGATTCCAGTGACCCGTCGGCCAGCAGTTGGGCCAGCCTGTTTGCCTGTCCCGTGTGTTCCTCGGTGGCCTTGAGCATCGCGTTGCTGTTTTGCCTGGCCTGGCTGCTGCGGATCGGACAAAAGCCGCACCCCAGCCGCGAACTGCGCTGCAAGGCGCCTCCCCGATATTCCTGGCCATCGGCCAACCCTCGCGCTTCCCCTCAGAGTTGACGCCTGCAGCGGACGGCTTTGATAGCCGGCTGCTGCTTGTTTTTGTCGTCGGTTTTTGCCTTTTATCGCTGATGCGATGGCGGGTGGATGCAGGCCATGGGTCGGTTAGCCGATCCGGTCAACCCAGGAATGCACTGTTATGAAACGTTATCTCTATCTCTGGCACCGCTGGCTAGGCATTTTCATCGGCCTGTTCATGGCGCTGTGGTTCATGTCCGGCGTGGTGATGATGTATGTCGGCTACCCCAAGCTCACGCCCCGCGAGCACCTGGCGCATTTGCCGGATCTGCAACTGGACCATTGCTGCGTGAGCCTGACCCAGGTGCTGCAGGCCGGCGGGCCCGGCAAGGAGGCGCAGAGTATCCGCCTGAGTATGGTGGCCGGCGAGCCTCGCTACCTGTTGAGTTATCCGGGCCAGGCCAATGTCGCGGTCGATGCCCGTACCGGCGTGCGGGTGCCGGCGATCTCCCAGGCACAGGCCCTGGCTGGCGCTCGGCAATTCGATCCGTCGGTAGCGGTGCAGGGACGTGGCCCGGTGCAGGAGGATGTCTGGAGCCTGTCCCGGGCACTGGATGCCGACCGGCCGTTGCAGCGGGTCGAACTGGCGGACGCCGAGCAGCGCTTGCTGTATGTCTCCGGCCAGACCGGTGAAGTGGTGCGTGACGCCACTGCCCGGGAGCGCGCCTGGAACTGGGTTGGTACCTGGCTGCACTGGTTGTACCCGTTGCGTGGCATCGGCCTGGACGGTGTGTGGACCCAGATTGTGATTTACCTGTCACTGGCGGCGACGCTGATGACCGCGTTCGGCCTGACGGTCGGCGTGCTGCGCTGGCGGTTTCAGCGGCCTTATCGAAGTGGCTCGCGCTCGCCCTACAAGGGCTTCGCCCGCTGGCATCACCTGGGCGGTCTGTTATTCGGTGTGCTGGCCATTACCTGGATCTTCAGCGGGCTGATGTCGATGAACCCCTGGAAGTTGTTCAGCAGCGCTCAGCCATTATCGGTGACGGCCTATCAAGGCGCTGCCCTCGGCGCCGAGGCCTTTCCCATTGCGGCCGGCGACGCGCTGCAGCGCTTCGAGCGAGACGGCCTCAAGGCTCGGGAACTGGAGTGGCGGTTGATCGCGGGCAAGGGTTACCTGATTGCCTATGACGGGGCAGGGCGCACGCGCGTGCTGTCCATGAGTGACGGGCAGGTCAGTACCCAGTTCAGCCAAAGCGTCCTCGAGCAAGCGGCCCGGGCCGTCCTGCCACAAGGGCAGATGGCCGTGGAGCGTCTGCAAGCCTACGATTTTTATTACTACGCACGTGACGAGCAAAGCATGCTCGGCCACCTGGAAAAACGCCTGCCTATGCTGCGGGTGCGCCTCGACGACCCCGCTCAGACCTGGCTGCATCTGGACCTCTATACCGGCGCCATTGTCGGCCAGCTCGACCAGCCACGGCGTGCATCGCGCTGGTTGTTCTCCTTGTTGCACAGCTGGGACTGGCTGCCGCTGTTGGCCAGTCGCCCGTTATGGGATGCCTGGATGATCCTGCTCAGCGCAGGCGGTTTGCTGATCAGCCTGACCGGCGTGGTGCTGGGCTGGAGACGCATCCGGCGGTCGCTGCGCAGCAAAGCGGTAGCGCCCTTGACGGCGTCATCACGGGGATCGTAGCAGCTGCCGAGCCTGCGAGGCTGCGTTCGGCCGCGCAGCGGTCGTTAAATCAGGCAACGGCTTCTTTCAGGCAAACCGCGGACGCAGGCTTCGCGAGGACTTCGTCCTCGAACGCAGCCTCGCAGGCTCGGCAGCTGCTACGGAACAGCCCTAAGCCGTATTTCTTGGCAGTTTTACATCCGCCATTCCAGCCCGACGAACAGGCTGCGGCCATCGCCGGGCAGGAACTGTGCGCTGTCCTGGCCCCTCGCGTCGGCGATCACCCCGGTTGTGGCGGCGTAGTTCTTGTCGGAGAGGTTGCGGCCTTCAACAAAGAAGCCGAAGCCTTCGGCTGGTCGGTAGCCACCTTTCAGACCCCAAAGCGCATAGCCATCGGCATACAGGGTTGCAGCCTGATCGACATTGTAGTGGTTGGGTACCCACTCGAAGGTTGGCCCCGCGTACCAGCCTGCGTGCTGCCAGAGGGCTTCGCCCTTGATGAATTGCCGGGGGGCGCCTGCCAGGCGGTTATCGCCGTAGACTTTGTCGTCATCGAAGCGGAAATCGTTGAGCAGGTACTGGCCGCGCAGCACGAACTGATCGAAGGTCAGCGAACCGCCCAACTCGACGCCTTGGTGAATCGTGTGGTCGGCATTCACCGTTCCCAGCGGCTGGCCATTGTTGTCATTGAGCGAGAGCAGTTCGTCGCGGATCTCGCTGCGGTACACCGCCAGGTCCAGATCGAGGTTTTCCCGGGTCCAGCGCAGACCGGCTTCCAGGGTATTGGCTTTCTGTTCTTTGTTCTTGGTCACTACCTGGCCGCCAGTGAGTTCGGAGAAGGTGGGTGGCTCGAGACTCTGGCTCAGGCTGGCGAACACCTGCAGCCCTTCGGCCAGGTCATGACGAATGCCGATGCGGCCGATATGGCCCTGGTAGGTCTGGTTGAACGATTCATCCTGGGGCAGGCAGAACGCCGAGACGAATGAGCTGCACTTGAGACGGTCGTCGACGTCGCGCTGCTGATGCAGCCAGGCGACACCGCCGATCAACGCCCAGCGTTCGGCCACCGGGATCTCCAGTTCGCCAAAGGCGTTGAGGTTGCGCGCGGTCTGGTGCAGCTCGTTGACCTTGCGCCCTTGGTGCCCGGCAAGGTTGACGTAGCGCGAGTCCCAATTGCGTCCCTGGCTGGCTTCCACGCCTACGGTGGAACGCCAGCCTTGCTCGTTCTGCCACTTGTGCGCCAGACGTGCGCCATAGTCCTCACTATTAATATCCAGTGCCTGGAAAATCGGGTGGGATAACGACTTTTCGCTGTAGTACGTGGACAGCTCCAGGCTGTGGCCATCGTCCAGCTGCAAGGTACTGATGTTGCCGATTCGATTCAGGGTGAAGTCGCGCTTCTGATCATTGCTGATGGCGCCCGCGGACGCTTGCCGGGGGTCGCTGCGCATCTGCGCCTTGGTCAGGCTGCCGGGTAACTCTGAGTCGGTTTCGACATGGGTCAGGTAGAAGCGCGTCGCCAGGCGTTCGCCGATGCGACCGCCCAGGTTAGCGAAATAGCGCTGGTTATTCTGCCTGGAATGGTCACGGTAGCCGTCCTGACTGGAATCGGAAACGCTCAGGAAGCCATCCCAGTCCCCGAAGTCCTGAGCGAATGCAGCGTATTTGCGCTGATAGCCAAAGCTGCCACCCTCATAGCGCAGGTCTGCCGGCGGCGCGGTCTTGCCGGTGGGCGTGACGAAGTTGATCGCGCCCCCGAGGTTGGCGGCACCATAGCGCCAGGCATTGGCGCCACGCAGCACCTCGATATGGTCGGCGGCCAGTGGCTCGATGGTCTGGAAGTCGAAACTGCCATCGGCCAGGTTGACGGGAGCACCGTCCTGCATCAGCAGCAGGCCACGTCCGTGGAAAGTGCGCTGCAAGCCCGAGCCACGGATCGACAGGCGCGCTTCCTCAGCGCCGAAACGTGGCTGGATGAGTACACCGGTGGCCAGGCCCAGGGCATCCTGCAAGGTGCTACTGCGCCCGGTCTTGTAGGTCTCGGCATCGATGACGGCGGCCGCGCCGGGAATGTGCGAGAAATCTGCGCGAGTCTCGGAAATAGTGCGGGCGGTCGGGTCCTTGCGGTATTCGCTCTTGATCAGGGTTTCTTCGAGTTCAAGGTGTTCGGCTTGTGCGAAAGGAATCAGGCCCAGGCTCAAGGCCAGGCTCAGCAGCGGGATATGGCGCATGGTGCGCTCCTCATATTTTATTTTTTTGGCGTTCGAATTGGCAGACAGTCTTTTCAGACCGGGCTGCCTTTCAGACAGACGCACTCAGGTGTCCGCAGGAAGGTGCGGATGTGGGTGCGGCGAGCGGCTTTACGGAGCGCGGGGGTTGGCGGGGGGCCAGGTGAAGCGAGGCGAGGTGCTGCCGCGTTGTTCTCGATACGCGAATGTTGTGCCCGTGGGCCGCATCAGCCAGCTGAGGCAAAACAGCAGGGCAATGCTTAAAGTGAATGCGCTGCACAGTGGACAACCCAGGGAGGGCATCAGGCTTGGGCTTTTCGAGTCGCCGGAGTCGCGGTCCAGTCCAGCTGCGGAGTGGTTGTCGACCGAGCAAAAGAGCCCGCCGCTACCATTGAGCTCCGAACCGCTCATTTGCCCATGATGAATCCCGCAGGCGAACAGACTGAACAGGATGCTGGCGTACAGTACCCATGCAGTCAGTGAGCGGTCATGGCGGGCGAGTTTCATGGGTCGCGACTCTAGCACCGAATTTCTTCCGGGGAACAGTTGATGCAAGTGGCCGATTGCCGCAGGGGCTGCTCCTACATGGGGAGGGTCTATATACCCGGCATTGCGGATGTACTCGATCGGCGTAGGAGCTGCCGATAGGCTGCGATCTTTCGGGGGCGCCGCAAATGCAAGATCAAAAGATCGCAGCCTGCGGCAGCTCCTACAAGAGCCCAATAACGCCAGTCCCCGCAGCCAATCCTCATCAGAAATCCAGGGTCACACCGGTATAAAGCGCACGCCCATCGCCCGGCGAGTGCAGGGAAGCACCGGCACCTTCCGGGTCGTACCAGACGTATTCATGGTAGCGGTTGGTGAGGTTTTTCAGCTGTAGATCGACGTTCACCGACTCGCTCACCTGATAGGTGGCACCGAGGTTCATCAGCACGTAACCGCCGTAGCGGCCTTTGCTGTTTTCTCGCTCCAGATAGTAGTCGGTCTGGCCGTTCATCCAGGCCGTCAATTGCAGGGCAGGGGTGGCCTGGTAGCTGACCCCGGCGTTGTACAGGTGATGGGGGATGTGGTCGATTTCCTGGCCTTTGCTGTTGGGTAGGCTTGAGCTGGGTTGGAGGATCTTCGAGTACTGCCAGGAGTAGGCCATCCAGATCTCGGTGCGCTCGTCGGGGTGCAGGTTCATCTGCAGGTCATAACCCCAACGTCGGGTTTCGCCGACGTTATCCGACTCGCCGCCGGGATCGTTGAGCCGGCGGCTGACTTCTCCAGTGGCTTCCTGCTGCCAATAGGCGACCCGGCCATCGATCCAGTCGGCGGGGGTGAACTTGACCCCGGTTTCCCAGCCTTCATTGATCGACGGCGCCAGATCGGTGTCCCGCGGCGGGATTTTGTAGGCCGCCGCACCGGTGCCGACCTGGAAGGTGCGTCCCCAGTTGGCATAGAGGCTGGCCACCTCCCAAGGCGAATAGACCACGCTGAGCTTGGGTTGCTTGATCAGCCCGTAGTCGTTGATGTTGTAGTCCATGCCGGTCATTTCATTGGTGAAATCACCCTGGATCTTGTCGACCCGATAGGCCGGGACAATCTTCAACGACTCGAAGGGTTTGATCTCGGCCTGTACGTAAGCGCCGTAGGTGTCGAAGTCGAATTGCTGATCGCGGGTTTGCGCCTGGCGCAGGCGATTGGTTGTTTTGTAGCGCTCGCTTTTGTTCTGCTGCCTTTGCACGTCCGCGCCGCCCTCCAGGGCAAAGTCATACAGCCCGCTGACCACCGGGCGCCAGGTCAGAGAGGTGAGGGCGCCGTACTGGGTTTCGTAGGCATCGCGTTCCTGTTGGGAGCTGGTGCGCCAGTACTGGGTCCAGCGCCGGTCATCGAAGGTGTTGACGTAGCTCTTCGCCGACCAGGCCAGGGTGTCGGCCAGGTCGGTGTCGAAATGCAGGCTGAGCTGATTCATGCGCCGCGTGCCTTGGTCCGTGGCGTTATATGAATTGCTCATGGTCGGGTGCAGGTGGGCGTCGTCTCGGGTGAGGTACCCGGGCTCCTCGGCCTCGGCTTCGTAGTGGCGGGCGATCAGACCGATGCGGTAGCTGTCATCGTCGGGGGTGTAGAACCATTTGCCGGACATCGAGTAGCGGTCGGCCTCGGCGTGGTCGCGATAGCCAGCGGATTTCTGATAGGCCAGGAAATAGTTCTGGGTCCAGTTGCTGCTTTCAATGCCTTTGGCGAGTTGGGTTTCCCGGGTATTGAAGCTGCCGTAACGGATTCGCGCCTTGCTGTAGTCGCCGCCGGTACGGGTCAGCATGTTGACGTTGCCGGCGATGTTGTGCAGTCCGTAACGCGGATCGCTGGTGCCGCGCACCACCTCGATGCTGTCGAGTTCGAGGGGGAAGATCATGTCCATGAACGGCATGTTGCCGTCGTTGCTGTTGCTCGGAATGCCGTCGATCAGCAACTTGACGGCGTTCACCTCACCTTCGCCGTTGAAGCCGCGAAAGGAGATCTTGCCGGAAGTAGTGCCCTGGTTGAACTCGGTGAGCATCACTCCCGGGGCGCGACTGAACAGTTCCCAGCTGTAGTCGACCGGCATTTTCTCGAGGATGTCGCCACCCAGAATATCCACCGAGCTGAGCACACTGCTGGTGCTCAGGGGGCCGCTGGTGTTGCCCTGCACATTCACGGTGCCGAGGGTCAGGATTGAGTCTTCGATTTTGCCGGCTTCGGCCAGCGCCGCTGACAGCGGGGTCAGGGCGAACAGGCCGCAGGTCAGAAGGGAGCAGATGGAACGGGACACAGACAAAGGCGTTGCGCGGGGCAAAGCAGATGGAGCAGGCATGACGCACACTTCCTGAAGACCAAGAGATTTCAATGGCGATTGAACGGCCACGACGGGAGGCCGGGGGCGAACATCACACCTGTGGCGAGGGGGCTTGTCCCGCTGGGGCGCGCAGCGGCCCTAAAATCTGCAATCCGGTTGTGTCAGGCACGCCGCATTCGCAGGTTTTACGACTGCTGCGCAGCCGAGCGGGGCGGTGCGGCGGTCCGACAAGCCCCCTCGCCACAGGTGATCGTCCGACCATAGATTTCTGTGGCCCAAGGCCAGGCAATCGAGCCTCGCCGGACAGGGCCAGGGTTTTGCGGTCAGGCCAGGGGGGAAGCGCGCGGGGTCAGGCTGGGCCAGCGAACCCTGTGGGGCAGTGCCGGCAGCTCAGGGTTGTTGAGGGCGATATCGGGGGTGTATTGCGGTAGAAAATGCCGATAGTAATTCGACGGCAACGCCGCCAGGCCGGTATGTCCGCAGCAGCAATCACTGTGTTGCATGGCGGTTTTCGAAGGGGCCGGTGTCAACTTGTCGAGCAGTTTGCCAAGGGACGCAGGCAGCGCTTGTGAGTTGCTCGCCGAACAGAACCCGCCCCAGAGCAACAGCTGCGCATCCGGCGCCTGCATGGCGCGGCTCAGCGGCATGGCCAGCATGTTGAGCAACATGGCCAGGCAGGCGATCCAGGGGCTGATGCGTTTCAACGAGGCCATGGGCGGGCTCAGAGCAAGAAGACGTCCATTTAGCAGCAGTCTGCGGCGGATGTAAAAGTTTCCGGGTGCGCTATATAGCCGCATCGAGTGGTGCGCTGGCCATGCCACAATGCCAGCCGAACACAGAACCCCTGTGGCGAGGGAGCTTGCTCCCGCTCGGCTGCGCAGCAGTCGTAAAACCTGCATATGAGGTGTGCCTGGCAGAACTGGTTTGCAGGTTTTAGGGCCGCTGCGCGCCCCAGCGGGAGCAAGCTCCCTCGCCACAGGGGTGCAATGTTCGTCTCAAAATCCTTATCTGACCGACATTTGGCCGTGCCATGGTAGTTATTACCCTGCCAGGGTTTCATTCACCGCAGGTGATGGGGTTTAAATGACCCGATAAATTCCAGCTCTTTGAAAAATAGCCAGTTAGCGGTTGGCATGATTAATGGATTAAACAAGGTCTAACGTTCCATCAGCACTCATCTATAGTCTTGCGCTGATGGCCCCCAATCCAGCCTCGAAATTTCCGGCGATTGAGCATTCTCTATGGTTGAAGTCACTCCAGTTGTCCGCGTGCAACACACCCTGCTGGAAGATGTTTTGGCCGTGCTCGTGGGTACGTTGATGGTCTCGTTCGGCATCATGCTGCTACGCCAGGCCGGTGCGCTCACCGGGGGTACTGCAGGGGTGGCTTTCCTGATCCATTACGCCTCGAATGTTTCATTCGGTACGGCGTTCTTCCTGATCAATCTGCCGTTCTATTACCTCGCCATCCGGCGCATGGGTTGGGCGTTCACCCTCAAGACCTTTTGTGCCGTCGCACTGGTTTCGCTGTTCACTGACCTGCATTTGCGATTTATCCATATCGATCAGCTCCAGCCAATCTATGCCGTGCTGTTCGGCAACCTGATCATGGGATTGGGCTTCATTGTGCTGTTCAGGCACAAGGCGAGCCTGGGAGGGGTCAACATCCTCGCGCTCTACCTGCAGGACCGACTCGGCATACGCGCCGGCAAACTGCAAATGGCCGTCGACGTTGTGGTCATGCTGGCTTCGCTGTACGTGGTGAGTGTGCAAGCGCTCATCGTCTCGATAGCGGGTGCGGTGGTGTTGAACCTGATCATTGCAATGAATCATCGGCCTAACCGCTACACGGCCTAGCCAATAATGGTACTTGCAACCCTTTCGTAAGGGTTTAATTAACCCGTTATTCAGGGTTTAAATGACCCTGATAATTTCAATACCTTGATAAATAACCAGTTAATCATTGGCATGATTAATGGATTACATAAGATTGATTACCATCAGCAACTGACGGGACGACTCTTATGTTTGATGTCAACGGCAGCAACCTTGAGCAATATACGGAACGCTTCGCGGCACAGCTTGCCAACCCCGATCGCCCGGTTGCCCTGGGCGAGGCACCCTCAGGGTTGAGCAGCCGTTGGTCAATGGCCGGCCTGCTGTGGGCGGGCATAGTGGCTTGCCTGTTGATTCAGTAGCTGAAACAGGTCGCTGATTTGAATGTACTGCCCTCATCGCGAGCAAGCTCGCTCCCACACCAGGCCGCAGTCGTACACAAATTTCGCGTCCGCTGAAGATCAACTGTGGGAGCGGGCTTGCTCGCGATTGCGGTCTGACAGTCAACTGGCTCGGGATCAGTGCCGGGCAGTCAGGGGTTCAACTATCAGAAGTCATAACGTGGGCTGAACATGACGTTCCGCGGGTCGCCGTAGTAGACCGCGTTGTAGAAGCCGACGTTGCTGAAGTATTTCTTGTTCAGCAAGTCAGCCTCCAAATGAATGCATCGTCCGCAGTTTTTCAGATAGCCCCCATCCGTTTCGATCCCCATATGCGCTGCTTACTCACGGGTTATTCAACTTCGAACAATTTGATCTAGGTTTGAGTTTGCTGCAGCGGGTACTCGCAGCTTCGTTGCGGGTCTAAAGATCAGGAGCAGTGAAATCTGCTGCTCGTTGCTGAAACATGCAGTTGTCGACGGAAGTCGACCGGGCCAGAACGAAGGCACGCTTATGAAAACCATACATTCTGCGAGGACCGGCAACGCATGCCGGGATGAGGAGATTGCCAGGAACAACCGTCTTTTCTTTGAGGCTGATCAACTGGATGCCGAGGCCTACAAGATTCTTGGTAATGAATACATCGAACCGGATACATGGAGGAGGTTTTCTGAAGCCAAGAAGAAAGCCGATGAAAAATACCAAGAGGCCAATCAGGACTGGATGCGGATCAGGAAAATGATGATCAATTCCTGACATCGCGCCAGTCGCCATGGCCCAATAAAATGAGGTCAATTGGCGCGCCTGCATTCGTTTTGAGCCGAAGATGGTTTTCGCCTTGACTAGGCACGCCGCAATGACCACTTCTGACGAGTTCGGACGTCCGGAAAAGGAGGTGGGATATGAGTTGTCCGGTATGCGGAAATAATGGCGCTCGGGAGGATCTTTCGTTCGGCGGTGGAATGCGCTTCTATTGCGAACCCTGCGGTGGCTTCTTTCGAATTTCATCAACCCTGATCAATCTGGCTGAAGGAAAGACCTTTGACTCGGAGCGTGCCCGCCAGCGCCTGAAAGAGCAGCACGAAGCCCACGGCCCCAACAGCCTGCAGGATCCGGAGCCGACCTTAGGGCCGGATGACGCCGACCTGCTGATTGATCCGGATTGAACTGTCTGGGCAGGAGGTTCTTATGAGTAACGATTTCAAACCGCAATCCAGACCCGCCACCACTTCTCAGCCCCTCGAAGATCTGGGCAATCCCAATGATGATGGGTGCGTGCCGGGTACTGCAGGACAACGATTAGTCTGGGTGAGCATGCCCGGCACGGAGCCGGGCTTCCTCACAGCATCAAGCCCGGCCACCAAGGAGGGTTTTCAGCTTTTCAGGATTCGCATTCTTTTGCAGCGTCTACACCTGAGGCAGTCAATTTAATCGGATAGGTTACCGAGGGTTCATGACCTTCGATGGACACGCTTCCACCCTGGATCAAGCCCTTGTCCTGCAACAGCTTGAGTGCTCCGGCAACCACCTTTTCTCCGCGAAAATTATCAAGAACTTCCTTGCCAAGGCCGTGAGGGTGCGCGTGCAATAAGCGCGTGAGGATTTCTTTCTCAAGTTCTTTATTGCTCATGACTTGCCTCGCTTCAATGTGATTGATTTCTCGGTTGCGCTTCAGTTCTATTGTTGAGCCAGAACCTATTCAAAACAAATCGAAAGGATTGCTGGCAGGAGTCAGTTGGTGCTGATAACCCGTACCGGGCCGCGACGGTCGAGAACATCGATCATGACATTTGCACCTGAACGTCGAAGCGCCAACTCCACGCAACTGCCACCAACCTCCAGGCGCTGCAGGATTATTGTGTCCAGGAATGCCGGAAGCACGGGCTCATCGAACATCACTTGCAGCTCTGCGGGGTTGAAGGTCAGGCCAAGGCATGACTGAATCATCGACAAGGGGGCCGCTGCCGCCCATGCCTGGGGTGCACAGGCCACCGGATAAAACGTCGGCCCCTGGCTGCGTTGCCTGGAGAATCCGCAAAACAGCTCGGGGAGACGGCGAAGATCGATGTAGGTGGACGCGGCGAACATGCCTTCGAGGATTTGCCCGGCCTCTCGGCGGAATCCGTAGCGGGCAAAGCCTGCGGCTATCAGCGCGTTGTCATGGGGCCAGACGGAGCCATTGTGATAACTCATGGGGTTGAAGCGGGCCTGCGAGGAGGCCACCGTGCGCACCCCCCATCCTGAAAAGGATGAGCGGTCCATCAAGGCTGCCACCACCGAAGGGGCGCGTTCCGGATAAGCAATGCCACTGAAAAGCGCGTGGCCGGCATTCGAGGTTCGTATCCGACAGGGGACTTTGTTGCCATCGAGGGCCAGCACATAGGTACCCAATTCCTCGTCGAAAAATTGCCGGTCGAACTGTTCGCGCAAACGCACGGCCTTTTCCTTGAGGATCTGCGCGCGTCCATAATCGCCGAGCCGTTGGGCGATATACGCCGCGCCGTTCCAGGCGCCGTAAACGTAGGCCTGCACTTCAGCGACCGCGATCGGTCCCACGGCCAATCGACCATCGGCGTGGAAAATCGAGTCATAGCTATCCTTCCAACCCTGATTGATCAAACCTTCGCTCGACTGTCGTCCGTATTCGATGAATCCATCACCGTCCCGATCGCCGTACTCGTCGATCCAGGCCAGGGCGGCGTCAAGGTTTGGCCACAGTTGAACGATGGTCGCCAGGTCATCGGTACGCTCCAGATAGGCACCGGCCAGCATCACGAACAGGGGAGTGGAATCAATACTGCCGTAATAGCGCCGGAACGGAATTTCACCCAGCTCGGCCATTTCACCCAGTCTCACTTCATGCAGGATCTTGCCCGGCTCGGCATCGGCGGACGGCTCCAGCATCGTCGCTTGATTGGCAGCCAGATGACCCAGCACACCCCGGGCAATCCCAGGATCGAACCAGAGCATCTCCCACGCCGTGATCAAGGCATCGCGCCCGAAGACCGTGCTGTACCAGGGAATGCCGGCGTAAGGATAAAGCCCTTGCGGCGTTTTGGTCATGAGCATGTAAAGGTCGGAGATGCTCCGGCGCATCGCTTCGTTGAACACCTCATGGGAGGTCACGATCGACACGGCGCGTGAGGAAAACGTACGCAACTCACGCCGGGCCTCGCGCAGCAAGCTGAAAAAAGCATGGCGCACTGAAAACGGTGGGGCTTGAACTCCGCAATTGACTTCCATGAACAAGGACTGGCTTTCACCGGGCGCCAGTTCAATGTCGAATAGGGCTTGATCGCAGCGCAGGCTGGCAGGAGCGGGATCAAAGCGCAGCCTGGTGGACCGTCGTTTGTGGTCCAGACCGGTATATGACAGCTCGATGTGTTGGCTCGCGATCTCGGCGAGGTGCATCTCCCCCCGACGCTCGCGGCGAGCGCCGCGTACTTCGAACAGGTCCTTGAAATCGGCGGCAAACTGGATCCTCAGTTGGAGATGCTGGATGGAATCGGCAAAATTGCGCAGGGTCAGTCGCTCGCAGCATGATCCGTCCCACAAAAATCGTGAGCGACGCAGGTGGATCAAATCATGGTGCAGAACCCTCTGGCCTTGAGGATCGAACAGGTCCGGGTTGGTCAAATCGCAGGTCAGTATGGTGTTGTCATCCCGTAACGTGGAACTGAGCAGCAGCGGGCGCACCCCATTTAGCGTCAGATAGAGCCCCGAGAGATGCCGTGTATCTCTGTGAAAGATTCCCTGCGGGCTATTGCCTGTGGCGAGGACATCACCGCTGGGGTCGAATACCCCGAAGGTATCGTTGTGTTTGAGGGTCCGCGGACGCAGTTCCTGCAATGAGGCGGAGGCCGGTATCTCAAACGCCGTGGTTTTTTGACCGTTACCATGGCTGACGGCAAGCTGGCGATACAGGTCCAGATAATTTCCAGCCATTTGCTCGACCGTGAATCGTTTTTCGAACGTGGCCCTGACCTTGGCGCGGTCAAGCTCACCCAGACGTTTTATCGCCGTTACGGCGTCGGCCACGTTATCAACGATATACCCCGAGACCCCCTCGTCGATCACTTCAGGCACCGACCCCTGGCAAAATGCAATGACTGGTGTGCCACAGGCCATCGCCTCGATCATCACCAGACCGAACGGTTCTGGCCAGTCAATGGGGAAAATCAGGGCGCGGGCGTTACCCAGCAAATCGGCTTTTTGTTGCTCATCGATTTCGCCGAGAAATTCGATAGTGCGGTGGGATGCGATCAGCGGCGCGATCACTTCATCCCAATAGGTCTGATCCGCCTTGTCGATCTTGGCCGCTATTTTCAGCGCAAGATTGGCCCGCAACGCAATCTCGATCGCCCGATCCGGGCGTTTTTCCGGGGATATTCGCCCAAGAAAAGCCAGGTAATCACCCTGCGGTTCAGCGTTGAAGGCCAGCAGGTCATTGGGAAGACCATGATAAATATTGGCGACCCAGTTGACGTTGTCGGGCAAGGGCGCGCGTTGCGCATGGGAGACCGAAACCAGGGGAACATGCGGGAAGTGACTATAAAAGGCTTGATAATCCGGAACATCCAGACGCCCGTGAAGCGTGGTAATCGTGTGTTTTGCCAGATGGCGTACCAGTGGGAAATGGTAGATATCACTATGAAAATGCATCACATCGAATTGATCTGCCTGCCTGATGACCTCATCCAGCATCAAAATATGATAGGGGGAGGAGTCCTTGATCGTCGGGTCCAACCGCAAGGCTTTCGGTGATCCTGATACCAGCCGGGCCTGGGTCTGCGAATCGCCGCTGGCGAAGAGCGTGACATCGTGTCCCTGTCGCACCAGCTCTTCGGTCAGGTAAGAGACAATCCGTTCGGTGCCCCCATAGAGGGAGGGCGGGCAGCGTTCGGTCAGCGGCGCAATTTGAGCGATCTTCATCGACATGACCTCCATGATCGACGATAGGAAATAAAACGCCAGTGCCTTATTTCGTCGTCGAATTTGCCTTTTTGCTTGAGCAAATCTGCGGATATCAATATTGACGTAAGGTTTTTCACGACAGTTCCATGCCGTGAACCCAGCGGACGTTAAAGATTTTTCAAGGCCGTTGCGACCCCTGTAGGAGCTGCCGCAGGCTGCGATCTTTTGATCTTGATCTTGATCTTGATCTTGATCTTGATCTTGATCTTGATCTTGATCTTGATCTTGATCTTGATCTTGCTCTTGATCTTGATCTTGATCTTGGGACTCAAGTGGACCTGGAAAGATCGCAGCCTCGTTTCACTCGACAGCTCCTACCCAGCTCCTACCCAGCTCGCCGACCCTGTACACCGGGGGAATCCGGGTCGGGTTACTCCTCGCGTTTCACCACCAGGGTCAAAATGTCATAACTGGCCACCAGCTCACCCAGCTGATTGGTGACTTCCACGTCCCAGGCCACCACGCCTTGCGGGATACCTTGCGGGCTTTTCTTGCCCTGATCGATCTTGCGTTTGCAGGTCAGGCGGGCCTGGATGGTGTCGCCGATGCCCACCGGGTTGATGAAGCGCAGGGTGTCGAGGCCATAGTTGGCCAGCACCGGGCCGGGCGCCGGGGAGACGAACAGGCCGGCTGCCGCCGACAGTACGAAGTAACCGTGGGCGATGCGTCTGCCGAATTGCGATTCCTTGGCCGCGATGTCGTCGAAGTGCATGTAGAAGTGATCGCCGGACAGACAGCCGAAATTCACCAGATCGGCCTCGGTTACGGTGCGCCGATGAGTCAGCAGCGATTCGCCGATCTGCAGGTCCTGGAAGAACCGGCGGAACGGGTGGACTTCGGTTTCAATCACCTTGGCGCCGCGCACGTATTCACCGGTCACCGCCGCGAGCATGGTCGGTGAACCCTGGACCGCTGCGCGTTGCAGGTAGTGTTTCACAGCGCGCAGGCCGCCGAGTTCCTCGCCACCGCCGGCCCGACCCGGGCCGCCGTGTTTGAGTTGCGGCAGTGGCGAGCCGTGGCCGGTGGATTCGGCGGCGGATTCGCGGTCGAGCACCAACAAGCGCCCGTGCCAGGCGGCGGCCACCGGGATGGCCTTGGCAGCGATCTGCGGATCCTTGGTAATCAAGCTCGCCACCAGGCTGCCCTTGCCGCGAGCGGCCAGAGCCAGGGCTTCATCGAGGTCGTCGTAGGCCATCAGGGTGCTGACCGGACCGAAGGCTTCGATATCGTGGGCGCCACCTTCGGCGTGTGGATCGCGGGCCCGCAACAGGGTCGGCGCAAAGAATGCGCCCTGGCTGACGTTTGCACCGCGCGGCTCGAAGCCGTCACGGGCCCCGAATAATAGATCGCTGCTTTGCAACAGGCTTTCCAGACGTTCAGCGACGTCTGTCTGCTGATCGTGAGAGGCCAGCGGGCCCATGCGCACGCCTTCCACCGACGGGTCGCCGACCACGACTTTCGCCAGGCGCTCGCGCAGACGGGCCGCCACCGCGTCAATGTGTTTGGCCGGAACGATGGCGCGGCGGATGGCGGTGCATTTCTGCCCGGCCTTGGTGGTCATCTCGCGGGCGACTTCCTTGATGAACAGCTCGAACTCTTCGTCGTCCGGGCTGACGTCCGGGGCGAGGATCGCGCAGTTCAGCGAGTCGGCTTCGGCGTTGAACGGCACCGAATTGCGGATCAGGTTCGGGTTGACCCGCAGTTTCGCCGCGGTGTCGGCCGAGCCGGTGAAGGTCACCACGTCCTGGCCCTGCAGGCGATCGAGCAAATCACCAGTGCCGCCAATGATCAATTGCAGGCTGCCGGCCGGGAGCAGTCCGGACTGGTCCATCAGGCGCACTACGGCTTCAGTCAGGTAGCTGGTGGCGCTGGCCGGTTTGACGATGCACGGCATGCCGGCGAGGAAGCTCGGGGCGAACTTTTCCAGCATGCCCCAGATCGGGAAGTTGAAGGCGTTGATGTGCACCGCCAGGCCGCCACGGGGCACCAGAATGTGCGTGCCGGCAAAACCGCCGAGCTTGCTCAGGGACATCGCCGGGCCTTCGTGGACGATGTTGCCCGACGGCAGTTCCCGGGAGCCGAGGCTGGCGTAAGTGAACAGCGTGCTGTTGCCGCCTTCGATATCGATCCAGCTGTCGGCGCGGGTGGCGCCGCTGTGGTGGGAGATCGCGTAGAGCTGTTCCTTGCGTTCGCTCAGGTACAGGGCCAAGGCCTTGAGCCGTTGGGCCCGTTGCTGGAAGTCCAGCGCCATCAGCCCGCTGACCCCCTGGCGGCGGCCGTGCTCGATGGCTTCGGCGAAGTCCGGGCGTTCTTCGTGGGTGCGGAAAATCTCGTGACCGTCGATGGCGCTGCGCAGCATCTGGGCACCGTGTTGACCGATCCAGCGACCGGCGATGAAACTTTGCAGGGTAGGGGCGTGAGACATCACGATTTCCTCCGGGTTATGAAGTGTGCCGGCGCGGTGAAATCCGCGCCGATCAGGGATTACCAAAGCGCCAGGGTGTAACCGAGGATCAGTCGGTTTTCATCGACGGCGGTCGTCAAGCCATTGCCAGAGCGGAACGTCACGTTGCGCCAGCGAAGGCTGACGTCCTTGAAGGCACCGCTCTGGATCACGTAGGTGATATCGGTGTCGCGTTCCCACTCGGTGCCGTTGTCGACATTGGCGGCCTTGACGTGACGTCCATCGGTGTAGCGGGTCATGAACGTCAGGCCGGGCACGCCCAGGGCGACGAAGTCGTAGTCGTAACGCAGTTGCCAGGAGTCTTCGTCGGCGCGGGTGTAGGTGTTGAAAGTGACCAGGTTGACCACGTACGGGTCGCCGCCGTTGAGGAACGGAAAAGCGCTGTCGCCGGACAGTTGCTGGTAGCTGGCGCTGACTTTGTGGGCGCCGTGGGCCAGGGTGAACATGCCGTTGAGGTTGCGGTTGTCGATCCGTCCGGCGCGCTCGGCGCCGTCGCCACGGCTGTCGAAGTAACGCAGGTCGCTGCGCAGGCTGAAACCCGCGCCCAGGGGCTGGGTGTGCACCAGACCGGCGAACTGCTGGCGATAGACCTGCTCGAGCTCGCCGTAGTAGTAACTCAGGCTCAGCTGCGGGCTGAAGGCGTAGCTGCCGCCAGCAAAGTCGAAGCCATCACTGCTGGCGGCGCCGTAGCCGATATCGTCACGGCTGGAGGAATCCCGCAGATTGGCCTTGGTCAGGCGCCCGGCATTCACGGTCAGGCCGCTGATTTCCTGGCTGGTCAGCAAGCCACCCTGAAAGGTCGAGCCGAGCAGGCGGGTGTCGTTGTAGACCACCACCGGCAGCAGCGGTTGCAGGGTGCCGAGCTTCATAACGCTTTTCGAGACCCGCAGCTTGCCGGTCAGCCCCAGTTCACTGTACTCGTCAGCTGGCTCATGGCTTTGCGGTCCATAAGGCAACAGGCCGGTGCCGCGACGGTCGGGGCTGGAATCAAGCTTCAGACCCAGTTCGCCCAAGGCATCGAGACCCAAGCCGAACATACCGTCGGTGTAGCCGGATTCGATGCGCGCGGTGAAGCCCTGAGCCCATTCTTCAGCCTTGGATTGCGCGGCGTTGTCCTGACGGAAGTCGCGGTTCAGGTAGTGGTTGCGCATTTCAATCCGCGCCTTGCTGTCGCTGATGAAGTCGGCCATGGCGCTGGGCGCGACCATCGGCAGACTCAACAGCGCCATTAACGACAACAGCGATTTGTGTGGTGCGATACGAGCGGGGTTCATTGTTTTTATTCCCTGACATCAGATCGAGCATTGCTTAGTGTTTGCTGGCGCCGGAGGCACCAATCCCGGTCATCGAACGGATGAACTGCGCCAGGTACCGGCCGCGCTCCAGTGCTGCACGGGGCGAGGTATCGGTGACGGAAAACACCCAGGCGCTGAAGAAGGCCAGGCTCATGGAGAACAGCGCCGGGTTGGAGTAGGGGAACAGTGCTTTGTCGTGATGCAGCACGTTGACCCACACTGCCGGACTCAGGATCAGCAACACGATCGCCGAACCCAGCCCGGCCAGGCTGCCGGTGACCGCGCCACGGGTGGTCAGGCCTTTCCAGTACATTGAGAGGAACAGCACCGGGAAATTCACCGAGGCGGCGATGGCCAGCACCAGGCCGGAGAGGAAAGCAATGTTCTGCGACTCGAACAGCAGGCCGAGAATGATCGCCAGCACCCCGATGCACAGCGTGGCAATTCGCGATACGCGGATTTCCTGCTTCTCGGTGGCCTGACCCTTGCGCATCACACAGGCATACAGGTCGTGGGACACCGCCGAGGCACCGGACAGCGCCAACCCGGCGACCACCGCGAGAATGGTGGCGAAGGCCACGGCCGAGATGAAGCCGAGGAACAGGTTGCCGCCGACCGCCTGGGCCAGGTGCACGGCGATCATGTTGCCGCCACCGATGATCGCGCCGTTGGCATCGCGGAATGCCGGATCGGTGCCGACCATGACAATCGCGCCGAAGCCGACAATGATCAGCAGCAAGTAGAAGTAGCCGATAAAGCCGGTGGCGTAGAACACGCTTTTGCGGGCTTCCTTGGCGTTGCTGACAGTGAAAAAGCGCATCAGGATGTGCGGCAGACCGGCAGTACCGAACATCATGCCGAGCCCGAGAGAGATCGCGTCGATCGGGTTCGACAGCAAACCACCCGGTGCCATGATCGCGTTGCCCTTGGCATGCACGGCGCTGGCGCCGGCGAACATCGCTTCAGTGCTGAAACCGAAATGCTTGAGCACCATAAAGGCCATGAAGGTGGTGCCGAACAGCAGCATTACTGCCTTGATGATCTGCACCCAGGTGGTTGCGAGCATGCCGCCGAAGGTCACGTAGAACACCATCAGCACGCCGACCAGCATCACCGCGTAGAGATAGTCGATGCCGAACAGCAACTCGATCAGCTTGCCGGCACCGACCATCTGCGCCACCAGGTACATCAGCGCCACGGTCAAGGTGCCGAAGGCCGAGGTCAGGCGCACCGGGGTTTGTTCAAGGCGATAGGAGACCACGTCGGCGAAGGTGTATTTGCCCAGGTTGCGCAGGCGCTCGGCGATCAGGAACAGAATAATTGGCCAGCCGGCCAATACGCCCAGGGCGTAGAGCAAACCGTCGTAGCCATTGAGGAACATCATGGCCGAGATGCCGAGGAAGGACGCCGCGGAAATCATGTCGCCGGCAATCGCCAGGCCGTTCTGGAAGCCGGTCATGCCACCGCCAGCAGTGTAGAAATCACTGGCGGAACGGGTGCGCAACGAAGCCCAGCGCGTAATCCCCAGGGTAAACAGCACGAACACCAGGAACATGCTGATCGCGGTCCAGTTCAACGGGCGGGAAGCACCGTCGGCGGCGAACGCGAAGTCAGCGGTAAATGCCAGAGGCAGGAACAACGCCAGAAGCCGCTTCATTGTGCGCACTCCAGCTTGAGTTTTTCGTTGAGCGGATCGATCACGTTATTGGCGCGATAGACATAGAAACCGGTCAGGGCGAAGGCGAGGAGAACGATCACCACACCCACCAGCATGCCCACCGTGGTCACTCCACCACTGAGGGACTGGCCGAGGGTGCCGGGAGAAAATGCCACCAGCAATACGAAGCCGTAGTAGATCACCAGCATGGCCAGGCTCAGTGACCAGTACAGGTTCTGTTTACGGCGGACCAACTGGATGAAGTCCGGGTGTTGGCTGATGTGCTCTATGTCTTGTGGAGTCATGGGGCGCTCGCTTTTGTTGTTTTTGTTGTGGGGTGAAACGGGTGAAGGAATTTCTGGCTCCGCACATTCCCGTAGCAGCTGCCGGAGGCTGCGTCCGGCCGCGCAGCGGTCGTAAAACCTGTGTGCGCGGTCCTTCTCAAGCACCGCATCGCCTGATTTCACGACCGCTGCGCGGCCGAACGCAGGCTTCGCCAGCTGCGACGGATCGCGTTACGAGTGGGTTCAAAGCTGATCAAAATCCAGCACCACCTTGTCGCTCACCGGAAACGCCTGGCACGACAGCACATAGCCGGCGGCCACTTCGTAGTCTTCCAGGGCGTGGTTGCTGTCCATTTCAACTTCGCCTTCGATGACCTTGCATTTGCAGGTCGAGCAGACGCCGGCCTTGCACGAGTAGGGCAGTTCGGCGCCCTGGGCGTTGCCGGCATCGAGGATGCTCAAGCTGTTGCGGGGCAGGTCGAAGGCCAGGGCGCGGCCATCGCTGATCACGGTGATCTGGCTGACCGCCGCATCCACCTGCCGGGCCGCTTCGCGAGCCTGGCGTTTTTGCGGGCTGCCGGCGACGGCGAACAGTTCGAAATGGATGCGTTCAGCCGGCATGCCTTTGGCTTTGAGGCTGTCGCACACGGTTTCGGTCATCTCCTGCGGGCCGCAGATAAATGCCGCGTCGAGGGCTTTGACGTCGAGCCAGCGGGAGAACAGTTGTTCGCATTTCTCGGCGTTGATCCGGCCGTTGTACAGGTCGACATCCTGCAGCTCGCGGCTGAATACAAAGATCAGATTCAAACGTTGCAGGTAGCGATTTTTCAGGTCTTCCAGCTGCTCGCGAAACAGCGCACCGGAGCTGGAACGGTTGCCATACAGCAGCGTGACCCGGCTGTGGGGTTCGTTTTCAAGGGTGGTCTTGATGATCGACAGAATCGGCGTGATGCCGCTGCCGGCGGCGACCGCCAGGTAATTGCCATGGCGGGCCGGGTCGAGTTCGACATGAAAGTGCCCGGCTGGCGGCATGACTTCAAGGCTGTGCCCGGCCTGCAATTGTTCATTGGCAAACGCCGAAAAACGCCCGCCGGCCACCCGCTTGATGGCGATGCGCAGTTCACCGTCGTTGACCCCGGTGCAGATCGAGTAGGAGCGGCGGACTTCTTCGCCATCCAGCTGGGTGCGCATCACCAGGTGCTGGCCCTGGGTGAAATGAAAACTGTCCTGCAGGTGCTGCGGAATCTCGAAGGCGATGGACACCGCATCACGGGTTTCGCTGCGCACATCCTTGATGGTCAGGCTGTGGAATTTGCTCATTATTGTTCTCCAACCAAGTCGGCGGGTGGCCGCTCAGATGCACTTGAAATAGTCGAACGGTTCCAGGCAGTCGCGGCAGCGGTACAGCGCCTTGCACGCGGTGGAACCAAACTCGCTGAGCACTTCGGTGTGCGCGCTGGCGCATTGCGGGCAGACGACGCTGGTGCTTTCACCGAGCAGGCTGCGTTTGCTGCTACTGCTGTTGGGCGGGGCAATGCCGTAGGCGCGCAGGCGCGCGCGGCCGATGTCACTGATCCAGTCGGTGGTCCAGGCCGGGGTCAATTTGCGCTCCAGCAGCGGCGCCTTGAAACCGGCGAGTTCCAGCGCCTCGCGGATATCGCTTTCGATCACTTCGGTAGCCGGGCAGCCGGAGTAGGTCGGGGTGACCACCACATGCAGATGCCCGGCTTGCCAATCGAGATCGCGAACGATGCCCAGATCGACCACGCTGACCACCGGCACTTCCGGGTCCATGACGTGCGCCAAGGTCGCCCAGGCGGCGGCCAGGTCGGTCGGTTGAGCCGCCCGTGCGCCCCGGTCGCTGGCGATCAGCTCACCAGGTCGCATCGGGGTACGCTCGTGGCAGTGATTGCATTTCGGCCAGCAGAATGCCCAGGTGTTCAGTGTGCAAACCACTGCGGGCATTCAGGTAGAAGTAGCTCGGCGTAGCGGGCAAGGGCAGGGTGGCGCTGGCGAAAATATCGCTGACCCTGGCTTGCCAGGCAGCCGCTACTTGCGCGGCGTCCGGGGTGATGCCAGCGGCGCACAGGCGCTGTTCGCTGTCATCGGCGGTCACCAGCTCGAGGGTGAAGCGCCAGACTTCGGGGATGGCCGCGAGCATGCGCTGGTGGCTTTCCTCGGTGCCGTCGCCCAGGCGCTCGACCCACTCGCTGGAGCGGCGCAGGTGATAGGTCACTTCTTTCACTGCCTTGGCGGCGATCCCGGCGATACGCTCGTCGCTGGACTGGCTCAGGCCGCTGAGCACTTGCAGGTGCCAGGCGTCGTAGAGAAATTGCTTGAGGATGGTTACCGCGTAATCACCGTTCGGTTGTTCCACCAGCAGCAGATTGCGATAGGCCCGCTCGTCACGGCGGAACGCCAGGTGGTCGGCGTCGCGGCCGTCCTCCAGCAGTTCGGCGGCGTAGTCCAGCCAGTTGCGCGCCTGGCCCACCAGGTCGAGGCCGACGTTCATCAGTGCCAGCTCTTCTTCCAATGCCGGGGCATGGCCGCACCATTGGCACAGGCGCTGGCCCTGGATCAGGGCGCTGTCTCCCAGGCGCAGCAGGTATTCGATCAGGTCAGTCTTATTATTATTCATGGTCGACCTCACATGTGCCCGACTTCGGCCGGCAGCTCGTAGAAGCTGGCGTGGCGATAAACCTTGTCGTGCGCCGGATCGAACAGCGGGTCTTTTTCATCCGGCGAAGAGGCGGTGATCAGTGCCGACGGCACCACCCACAGGCTCACGCCTTCGCTGCGCCGGGTGTAGAGCTCGCGAGCGTTCTCGATGGCCATGGCGGTGTCGGCGGCATGCACGCTGCCGACATGCTTGTGGTTGAGGCCGTGCTTGCTGCGCACGAAGACTTCGAAGAGGGTCCAGTCGGACATAATGTTTACTCCACATCAGTTCGTTTAGTGCTGGCGGGCGGCTCCTGTAGGAGCTGGCGTAGCCTGCGATCTTTTGGCGGCATCA
Organism: Pseudomonas fluorescens; assembly: GCF_902497895.1. Classification (GTDB taxonomy): domain Bacteria; phylum Pseudomonadota; class Gammaproteobacteria; order Pseudomonadales; family Pseudomonadaceae; genus Aquipseudomonas; species Aquipseudomonas fluorescens_BP. The sequence continues at coordinate 1,282 of NZ_CABVHQ010000058.1, read as the reverse complement.
GGTCGCCGAAGATCAAAATCAAAAGATCGCAGCCTTCGGCAGCTCCTACAGGGTTTACCGGTGTGCGATTCAGGCGGCGTTCTTGTTTGGTTTTTTGCGGGCGTGGGCGACCGCGGCTTCGCGGACCCAGGCGCCGTCTTCAATGGCTTTGCGGCGAGTGGCGACACGTTCCTGGTTGCACGGGCCGTTGCCCTTGAGCACTTCGTAGAATTCGTTCCACTGGATCTCGCCGAAGTCGTAGTGGCCGCGTTCGGCGTTCCACGTCAGCTCCGGATCCGGGCAGGTGCAGCCCAGCAGTTCGAGTTGCGGGATGGTCTGGTCGATGAAGCGCTGGCGCAGTTCGTCGTTGCTCTGGCGCTTGATTTTCCAGGCCATGGATTGGGCGCTGTTGGGCGAGTGTTCATCGCTTGGCCCGAACATCATCAGCGCCGGCCACCAGAGGCGGTCGATCGCGTCCTGGACCATGTCTTTTTGCGCCTGATTGCCATGCCGCATCATCGTCAGGAGGATTTCGTAGCCCTGGCGCTGGTGGAAGCTCTCTTCCTTGCAGATCCGCACCATGGCCCGGGAGTAGGGGCCATAGGAGGTGCGCTGCAGCACCACCTGGTTGACGATCGCCGCACCATCCACCAGCCAGCCCACCGCGCCCATGTCGGCCCAGTTCAGCGTCGGGTAGTTGAAGATGCTCGAGTACTTGGCTTTGCCGCTGTGCAGCTTGGCGATTTCTTCATCGCGGTCGGCACCGAGGGTTTCCATGGCGCTGTACAGATACAGGCCATGACCGGCTTCGTCCTGGATCTTCGCCATCAGTTGCAGTTTGCGTTTGAGCGAGGGCGCACGGGTGACCCAGTTGCCTTCGGGCAGCATGCCGACGATTTCCGAGTGGGCATGCTGGGAGATTTGCCGAATCAGGGTTTGCCGATAGGCATCTGGCATCCAGTTCTTGGCTTCGATCTTGATTTCTGAATCGATTTTTTCCTGGAAGGTGCGCTCTTGTTCGGACATCTCCGACAGGTCCTTGATGCGCTTAACTCCGGTTTCTACAAGCTGTGCGTACATGTGGTATCTCCCGCCATGAATCTGTTCGAAGGCATGGAGAACTTTATAAGCGATACAGAAATTAATATCAAACACAAAATAACGTGTCGCATGTGTTTTTGTATCGCTTTGGGATGAATGGTGTTTTTGCGGGCAAGGGTTATGTGTGCATATCCGTTTTTTCGGTAAAGGCTGCTGAGGGTTCCGCTCTTATGGCGGGTCACTTTGGAAAAGAGCCGGAGTG
>NZ_CABVHQ010000057.1 GCF_902497895.1 Pseudomonas fluorescens | reverse complement strand
CGCATCCGCCGGTTTTACGACTGCTGCGCAGCCGAGCGGGGGCAAGCCCCCTCGCCACAGTATTTGGCAGCCCTTAAAAGATGTGTAGATATCTATGCCCAAGGGGGCGAGGGTTGGGTGAGGGGTGGTTTTCGGACCAGACGCAGCATCTGGATGGTAACTTCCCTAAACTGAATGGCATTGGAGCAAGCCCCCTCGCCACACGGCTGTGTCTGACCCTGTCAACGATGCGTGGCAATCCAGATCAACAACCCGGCCTGGAAAACCGAGAACGCCACCAGACAGGTGATGGTGAAGCGCAACCCGATGTCGTCGCGCTGGAATCGGCTGACCTCTTCTGCCTGTTTGCGCAGTTTGACTTCCTGTTCCGCCAGGTTTTGCTCGGCTTGCTGGAGCATCTGTGCGGCTTCGAGGATCTCCACGAACTGCAGCTTTTCCGTATTCCAGCCCGCCCGCAATTCACCGACCGGCGTGTCTTTCACGCTGCCCTTCAAGTACTGCGCATCGGCGTAGACCACTTCGAAACCATGGGCCCGCAAAGAGTGATCGCGGCGCAGACGCGTGTCCTCGTTGAGGGCGTCCTTGTTCGCCAGATCGAAGCCGTCAACCCGATAGCGCGAGCATTTTTTCTGCGCCCAGGCGATGCCCTGAGCCATCAGGAAACGACCGACCCCGCGGTTCAAAGGCTCGATCTGCAAACCGTTTTCAGGGCTGAAATGCACCCGGCGGGTGGCGTGATCAACCCACACATCCAGGTGGTTCTGCTCTTTGCGTACCCGTTGGTTCGGCAGTTGGATACTCATCCTGAGCAGACTGCGCTCCTTGGCGTGACGCTCGGCATAACCGAACTCGACAAAGCGCAGCGGTCGTGCGCCGGTGGTGCGGTCAGTTTGCAGCGGCGCGAGGCGGAGCATCCGGTGATGCTCGGCATGGACGTCCGCCCACGGCAGCTCGACCGTTTCCAGGGCGGTTTCATCGACTGCGATTTCGGGTGAATTGCGGGTATCTGTCATAACGGCGAGATCCTGTCCAAGCCCTGCTTGCCGACAGCAAATAAACTGTCGGCAAAGGCTTATCGGCCGTTTTTTTCAGGACTGGAGGGTGAAGGCCGCTTAACTGGCGCGAAGTCCTTCAATAAAGCTCAAGATATGCGCGCCCAACTCGGCGGCCAGTGGCAGCTGCGGGTCTTTGTATGAGGCCAGTTGGCGCTTGATATCATTGGGCACGATGCGCATGACATGGTTCATGCCTTCGATCAGCGCCAGTTCGGCGTCCGGTTTGGCGGCCTTGAGCATCTGCGCATCGCCGACACCGACCTGGATGTCGTTGCTGCCCTGAATGATCAAGGCTGGCATTTTCAGCCTGGCGAAGGCTGCTGACGGGTCCTGGCGAAACAGGCTGATCAGATACGGCTGCACGCTGGGACGGAAAATCACTTCCAGTTGCGGTGGCACAGCGTTGTCGACGTGACCGGCCTTGAGGCTGTCGAGCAACTGATTGCTGCGCAGCACCAGCGGCGGTGGCAAACGATAGCTCAACTGCTGGCGCAGCACCTGGTCGATCGGACGGGCGCTGCCGGAGACGGAAATCACCGCCGCGGCATCCAGAGGGGGAGCGGCGAGGCTGGCAATCAGCGCGCCTTCGCTGTGCCCGAGCAGGATCAGGTTACCGAAGCGAGGATCGGTCTTGAGCTGCCGACCCCAGGCCACAGCGTCGGCCACATAGGCATCGAGTGTCAGGTTGCGTTCGTCGGGTGTCGCCGCAAGGCTGGCGGCCACGCCACGTTTGTCGTAGCGCACGCTGGCGATGTTGTGTTTGGCCAGCACCCAGGCCAGGCGCTTGAGGCTGTCGTTGCGCCCGCCGTCGGGATTGTTGCCATCGCGGTCGGTGGGGCCGGAACCGGAGATAATCAATACCACCGGCACCGGGGTGTCGGATTTGGGCAGCAACAACGAGCCATGTAGCTCGCCGTTGCCAGTGTCCAGGCTGATAGGACGTTGCAGAACGGTGGCCTGGACCAGGCCGGTAAACAGGGTAAGGCTCAAGACAAGAACTCGCAGCATCATCACGCCATCATGAACAAGGTGCCGGTTGGACTCACAGACACCAATAAGGTTCGAGGATGAACTAGTTGGGTAGCCTGCGTATACTGGCGCGCACTTGGTTACCAAGGCTTAATTATAAGCTTTAGCTATTCAGGTTGAGTAACTTCAGCGATTACACGGAGCGCCCTGCATGTCCGGCAATACCTACGGCAAGCTGTTCACTGTCACCACCGCTGGCGAAAGCCATGGTCCGGCGTTGGTCGCCATTGTTGATGGCTGCCCGCCGGGCCTCGAGCTGTCGCTGGATGATCTGCAGCGCGATCTGGATCGGCGCAAGCCTGGCACCAGCCGCCATACCACCCAGCGTCAGGAAGCCGACGAAGTCGAAATTCTTTCCGGGGTTTTCGAAGGCCGGACCACCGGTTGTCCGATCGGTCTGCTGATTCGCAATACCGACCAGAAGTCCAAGGACTACTCGGCGATCAAGGATCTGTTTCGTCCGGCCCATGCCGATTACACCTACCACCACAAGTACGGTGAACGCGACTATCGCGGCGGCGGGCGCAGCTCGGCGCGGGAAACCGCCATGCGCGTGGCAGCAGGTGCTATTGCGAAGAAGTTCCTCGCGAGCCAGGGCATCGTGATCCGTGGCTACATGAGCCAGCTGGGGCCGATCGAAATCCCGTTCAAGACCTGGGATTCGGTGGAAGAGAACGCCTTCTTCTGTCCTGATCCGGACAAAGTGCCGGAGCTTGAAGCCTATATGGACCAGCTGCGCCGCGATCAGGATTCGGTCGGAGCGAAGATCACCGTGGTCGCCGAAGGCGTGATGCCGGGTCTGGGTGAGCCGATCTTCGACCGCCTCGATGCTGAACTGGCCCATGCGCTGATGAGCATCAACGCGGTCAAGGGCGTGGAAATCGGCGCCGGTTTCGCCAGCGTCGCCCAGCGTGGCACCGAGCACCGTGACGAAATGACCCCTGAAGGATTCCTCAGTAACAACGCCGGCGGCATTCTCGGCGGAATTTCTTCCGGGCAGCCGATCGTTGCGCACCTGGCCCTCAAACCGACTTCGAGTATCACCACGCCGGGCCGCTCCATCGATGTCCACGGTAACCCGGTGGATGTCATCACCAAGGGCCGCCACGACCCATGTGTCGGTATCCGCGCCACGCCGATCGCCGAGGCAATGATGGCCATCGTGTTGATGGACCACCTGCTGCGCCACCGCGGGCAGAACGCCGCCGTGCGGGTCAGCACACCGGTGCTGGGCCAGCTGTAATGGCGGCCTTCGCAGTCGCCACGGTCTGACAGCCGTGGTGGCGCTCCCGTACTGGCGGCTATCCAGTTTCTATCTGTTCTATTTCGCCTTGCTCGGTTCGACGGCACCGTTTCTGGCGCTGTACTTCGATCACCTGGGTTTTTCCAGCGCGCGCATTGGCGAACTGGTGGCGATTCCGATGCTGATGCGCTGCGTGGCGCCGAATATCTGGGGTTGGCTGGGTGACTACACTGGGCGCCGACTGGCGATTGTGCGCTTCGGGGCGGTTTGCACGCTGCTGACCTTCTCGCTGATCTTCGTCAGCAAGAGCTATGCGTGGCTGGCAATGGTCATGGCCCTGCATGCGTTCTTCTGGCACGCGGTGTTGCCGCAATTCGAAGTCATTACCCTGGCGCATTTGAATGGCCAGACCTCCCGTTACAGCCAGATCCGTCTGTGGGGATCCATCGGTTTTATCATCACGGTGGTGGCACTTGGGCGTTTGTTCGAATGGCTGAGCCTGGACATCTACCCGGGGACGCTGGTGGTGATCATGGCCGGGATTGTCATCAGCAGCGCCTGGGTGCCAAATGCCCAGCCGGTCCAGGGCAGTCGTCTGACCGGTGAGGGATTTCTCAAGCAGTTGCGCAGCCCCGGCGTGCTGGCGTTTTATGTCTGCGTGGCGCTGATGCAGTTGAGTCATGGGCCGTATTACACATTCATGACCCTGCACCTTGAGCACCTGGGTTACAGCCGTGGCTTGATCGGTATGCTCTGGGCCCTGGGGGTGGTCGCCGAAGTATTGATGTTCCTGGCCATGAGCAAGATTCTGGCGCGCTTCTCGGTGCGCCAGGTGTTGCTGGCGAGTTTCCTGCTGGCCGCGTTGCGCTGGCTGCTGCTCGGCTCCTTTGCCGAGTTTTTGTGGGTGCTGCTGTTCGCGCAAATTTTGCACGCGGCTACCTTTGGCAGCTTTCACGCGGCTGCCATCCATTTCGTGCAACGTAGCTTTGGCGCTCGCCAGCAAGGCCAGGGGCAGGCGCTGTATGCCGCATTGGCTGGCACCGGCGGTGCGCTGGGTGCGTTGTATTCCGGCTATAGCTGGAATGCCCTGGGGGCGACGTTGACTTTCAGTATCGCCAGCCTCGCAGCCCTGGCTGCAGCCGTTATCATTGCCACTCGTATGCAAGAGGACAGGCCATGAGCCTCACCCGTGAACAGCTAGCCCTGGAAATCATCGAAGCCGGGCGTTTTCTCTATGGCCGCGGCTGGTCGCCGGCCACCAGCAGCAATTACTCGACCCGCTTGTCGCCCAGCCAGGCCTTGCTGACGGTCTCCGGCAAGCACAAGGGTCAGCTGGGTCCGGATGATGTGTTGGTCACCGACCTGGCCGGCAACAGCCTGGAACCGGGAAAGAAACCCTCGGCCGAAACTTTGCTGCACACCCAGCTCTATAGCTGGCGCCCGGAGATCGGCGCGGTGTTGCACACGCACTCGGTGAATGCCACGGTGCTCTCGCGGCTGACCCCTGAAGACTTTATCGAGTTCGAAGATTACGAACTGCAAAAAGCTTTCAGCGGCGTCTCCACCCACGAGTCCAGGATACGGGTGCCGATCTTCGATAACGATCAGGATATTGCTCGACTGGCCGCCAAGGTGCAGCCTTGGCTCGAGGCGCATCCCGATTGTGTGGGTTACCTGATCCGCGGCCATGGTCTCTATACCTGGGGCGCGCGGATGAGCGATGCGCTGCGGCAGATCGAAGCCTTTGAATTTCTGTTCGAGTGCGAGTTGAAGACCCGCTCCGTGCTCAACCGTTAACCGCTTACTTCTTCAGAAGTAGCCTACCATCTGATGAAATCCATCACCTGACCGGCCTGCAAAAGTTGGAGGGTGATGCTGATACCGAGGAGTTGCCAGCATGAGCAGCCTGTCCGTTTACCACGTATCCAGCCCGGAACTGCCGAACAAGGTTCTGACTCACTTCGAGGATATTGCCTCGACCCTGGCCGAAAAAGGCGTGCGTTTCGACCGCTGGCAAGCTGCCGCGAAGATTCAGCCGGGCGCCAGTCAGGAAGAAGTGATCGCCGCCTACCAGGAGCAGATCGACCGTTTGATGACCGAGCGTGGCTACGTCACCGTCGATGTCATCAGCCTCAACAGCGATCACCCGCAAAAAGCCGAACTGCGGGCCAAGTTCCTCGATGAGCACCGTCATGGCGAAGACGAAGTGCGTTTTTTCGTCGCCGGGCGTGGTCTGTTCACCCTGCATATCGATGATTATGTGTATGCCGTGCTCTGCGAAAAGAACGACCTGATCTCGGTTCCCGCCGGCACGCCGCACTGGTTCGACATGGGCGAGAACCCGCACTTCGTGGCGATCCGCATGTTCAACAATCCCGAGGGCTGGGTAGCCCGGTTCACCGGCGAAGACATCGCCCGTCGTTTTCCTGGCCTGGAGGACTGAGCGAATGTCGATCAAAGCCATTCTCACCGATATCGAAGGCACCACCAGCGCGGTAAGTTTCGTGTTCGAGGTGCTGTTTCCCTATGCCGCAAATAATCTTCCGGAGTTTGTCCGGCAGAACGCCGACCGACCGGACGTCGCCGAGCAACTGCAGGTGGTTCGTCAGGACAGTGGCGAGCCCGCGGCTGACGTCGAGCGGGTGGTCCGGATCCTCTTGGACTGGATTGCCGAAGACCGTAAGGCTACGCCGCTCAAAGCCTTGCAAGGGATGGTCTGGGAGCAGGGGTATCTGGCCGGACAGCTCAAAGGGCACGTCTACCCGGATGCGGTTGAAGCGCTTAAGCGCTGGCATCAGGATGGCTATCAACTGTTTGTTTATTCATCCGGGTCGATCCAGGCTCAACGGCTGATTTTCGGTTGCTCCGAGGCCGGTGATTTGACGCCGTTGTTCAGTGGCTATTTCGATACCACCTCGGGGCCCAAGCGCGAAGTGCAGTCCTATCAGCGGATTGCGCAGGCAATTGGCTGTCAGGCTGAGCAGATTCTGTTCCTGTCCGATATCGTCCAGGAGCTGGATGCAGCGCGGGAAGCGGGGATGGCCACCTGCGGCCTGGTGCGCGACGGTGGTGAACTGGTCGGGCAGCGGAATGTCAGCAGCTTTGCACAAATAGACCCGTCTACGTTCTGAGTGGCAACGGCTGACTACTGATATCTGGTATCCAGCCAAACTTGAACAGGCCGACAGTCGACTTGATAGACGCTGACCCAGTTGTGTTCATTAGTTAGCGTAGGAAGGTGCTTGTTGGTTTGTAGGGCTTCGCTCTTTAGTGCCTTTCTTCCTTGTTAAATCTCATGTCTGTGTAACCCTTTCGCCTTTGTGGGCACGGCTGTCAACGCAGTGTTTATGTTGGCGGCGGTGCACCTGTTCAAGGTGAGAGGGGAGTCATGAATGAGACGTCGACAGCGCCCGGTGGGCAAGCCATTGAGCGCCAAGGAGCTGGAAATCCTGCGCTGGGCCAGGGCCGGGAAAACGGTGTGGGAAATCAGCGTTATTCGGGACATATCCCAGGCCACGGTCAAATTCCACCTGAGCAATATCTACTGCAAACTGGAAGTGACCAACAGAGCCCAGGCGGTGGGCGAGGCGCTGAACAGGGGGTTGCTGAATTGACTCTCAAAAACGACATCGGGCCGTGAAGCCTGAGGGCTTGCACGACCCGTAGGAGCTGCCGCAGGCTGCGATCTTTTGATCTTCATTCGCCGCGCAACCCTTTAAGCGTCTATCACACAGCCAAGATCGCAGGCTGCGCCAGTTCCTGCTCAGACCGAGTGATAGGTCGGCAGGGCAAAGCGGTGTTGACTCTGCAACATCGAAATCTGTGGCAACTCGCTGGCCTGTTCTGCCAGGTCGCGGCGTATTGCGCTGATCACCCAGGACAGTTGGTCACCGGCATGCAGCTGTGCATAGGAAATCGATCGTTTGAGCTGTTTTTCGCTATTGCGCAGCGTGAGCAAAATACCGCCGTCCGGCCGGGCCTGGACGGTGACTTCGAAGTTGGAGAACAGGGACGCGAATTTTTCTTGGATCAGGCTCATGTCTATCAGCTCCGTTAGCTCTTGAATGGCAAGCGTGGAGTGATAGGTGCAGTGATTGTGCCAGTATTGGATTTTTTAAAATCCCTTATAAATCAACAAGTTGAAAATAACCTAAAATTTCGATTCCGTGCAATTTGCATGAATGGCCATCGTGCATCCTGCATTTTGCGTGGTTTTCCGGATTTTTCTGGACGCAGAGAACTCCCGGTAAAGGTCAGACCGTCGCCCGGCAGGAAAAATTCCATTGCGCGGACGGGATACCGGTTTGGACAAACCTGCCTGGATCAGCGAACTAGCCGGCCCTACGGTTGATAGATACAAAACATTTCAAATCCTCCATGTACAGCCAAAGAACGGCTGACGTACTTTTCATCCTGCTTCACGGGTTTTGTTCACTGTTTTAGTTGAACAGCAAAGAGTGCCTTTTGACATTTAACAATCTATAGAACCCCATAGGTTTCAATAGCGGACAGGGAATGTGGCAACCATGAGCAGCAATTCAAACGGCATGATTACCTGGGGCATGATGCTTCGAAAGTTGCCATCCATTGCCAAAACCATTGCGCGGGTGGTCAAGGGGCTCAAGGTCGCCAATGCCAACAAGCCGAATCAACCCTGTGGTCTGGGGCGGGCATTCGAGCAAGCGACGTTGCGCAATCCCCATGGTTCGGCGCTGCTCTACGGCAACGTTTCGTTAAGCTATGCCCAGGTCAACCAGTGGGCCAACCGCATTGCCCATCACCTGATTGCCCAAGGCATCGGCAAAGGTGACGTGGTCGGGATTTTTATCGAGAACCGGCCCGAACTGCTGGTTACGGTATTGGCTGTGGCCAAGGTCGGTGCTATCGGCGCCATGCTCAACACCTCGCAAACCCAGCATGTGCTGGTGCATAGCCTGAACCTGGTAAAACCGCTGGCGGTAGTGGTCGGGGTAGAGTTGGCGCAAGCGTTTTCGGCGGTCCGCGAGCAGATCGCTATCGATCAGGACAGAATCTGGTGCGTCGCCGATCAGGATACTTCTCGCGACCCCGGCGAGGTGCCCGCAGGCTTTATCAACCTGATGACCGCCAGTGCCGAGTGCGCGATAGACAACCCACTCAGCAGCCAGCAGATCCATTTCGATGATCCTTGCTTCTATATCTACACATCAGGCACCACCGGCTTGCCCAAGGCCGGGGTTTTCAAGCACGGCCGCTGGACGAGGACTTCCGTCAGTTTCGGCATGATCGCACTGGATATGGGACCGGCGGATGTCGTTTATTGCACCTTGCCGCTGTACCACGCCACCGGCCTTTGCGTCTGCTGGGGCTCTGCCATCTGTGGGGCATCGGGGTTTGCCATTCGCCGAAAATTCAGCGCCAGTCAGTTCTGGAATGACGTGCGCAAGTTCAACGCCACCACTATCGGATACGTCGGTGAATTGTGTCGTTACCTGATCGACCAGCCAGCGAGCGCCGACGACCGTCACAACGGTGTGGTAAAAATGATCGGCAACGGTTTGCGCCCAGGGGTGTGGAGCGAGTTCAAGAAGCGCTTCGGGGTCAAGCACGTCTGCGAACTGTACGCCGCCAGTGACGGCAATATCGGTTTCACCAATATCCTCAACTTCGATAACACCATCGGTTTTTCCCTGATGTCCTGGGAGTTGGTGGAATATGCCCATGACAGCTGTATGCCAATTCGCAACAAGGCCGGCTTCATGCAGAAAGTCGCCAAGGGTGGGCAGGGTCTGCTGCTGGCGAAGATCGATGACAAGGCCCCGCTCGATGGCTACACCGATCCCGAGAAGACCCAAAAGGTCATCCTCCACGATGTATTCGAGAAGGGTGATCGCTACTTCAACACCGGAGACTTGCTGAGAAATATCGGTTTTGGTCATGCACAGTTCGTTGACCGTCTGGGGGATACCTACCGCTGGAAGGGCGAAAACGTATCGACGACCGAGGTCGAGAACATTCTCCTGCAGCATCCGCATATCGCCGAGGCGGTGGCCTATGGCGTCGAGATCAGTAACACCAACGGGCGTGCCGGGATGGCCGCGATCACCCCCGCCGAATCCCTGGCCACCCTGGATTTCAGCGAACTGCTGCAATTCGCCAGAGAGCAAATGCCGGCCTACGCAGTGCCATTGTTCTTGCGGGTGAAAGTGAAAATGGAGACCACCGGCACCTTCAAATATCAGAAAGTCCGGCTCAAGGACGAAGCCTTTGACCCGGCAAAAACCGGAGATGACCCGATCTATGCCTGGTTACCGGGATCGGATACATACGTGCAAGTCACCGCGCAGGTGTTGGCGGATATTCACGGTGGCAAGTTCCGCTATTGATTCTGGCTATTGCCCGATTTGAGAAAAAAGGGATGACAGGTTCGGGGCGGCTCGGGAAACTAACGGCTTTGCCAAGTGAATGTGGAGTCCCGAATGTCAGACAAAAGCCGCCAGATGACCGAAGAAGAAGCTGCGGAGTTTGCCGAGCAGGTGTTCAACAAAGCGCGTGAAGGCGATGCTGCCATGCTCGCCGCATTGCTGAGCAAGGGTCTGCCGGTCAACCTGCGCAATCACAAGGGCGATACCTTGCTGATGCTCGCCAGCTATCACGGGCATGCCGATGCCGTTAAGGTGTTGCTCGAGCACAAGGCCGACCCGGAGATCCGCAATGACAATGGCCAAAGCCCGATTGCCGGTGCCGCGTTCAAAGGCGACCTGGCGGTAGTCCAGGTACTGGTCGAAGGCGGCGCCCAGGTCGAAGGTTCGTCCTTTGACGGTCGCACCGCATTGATGATGGCGGCGATGTTCAACCGCACTGCAATCGTCGACTACCTGATCAGCAAAGGCGCCGATCCGAAGGCCCGAGACGCCAATGGGGTGACCGCGCTGGACGCAGCCAAGACCATGGGCGCGCCAGATACCACGGCGCAGCTGGAAAAGTTGCTGGGCTGAAGGTTGCAGGTTGTCCGTAGCAGCTGCCGCCAGGCTGCGTCCGGCCGCGCAGCGGTCGTAAAACCTGCCTCCCCGGTTAACCTGCAAAACCGCAACGCCTGATTTTACGACCGCTGCGCGGCCGAACGCAGGCTTCGCCAGCTGCTACGGGGGAAGGTGTTGAATCGCAAATTGATTGACCGGCATTCGGGATACCCCCCGAATGCGCTATCCTTCGCGCCCGCAAATTTCCCTCGCTACAGGATCCATCCATGAAAACCACGCTCGTTGAACTCATCGGCAAAATCAGCTCCGGGTGCATGGACGAGGATGAAGTGGCGCGGATCGCCGATGAAGCCGCGCAGGCCTACGCCGACGCGGATGCTTTCCTGGCGGCCAATCCGGACATCAACTACGACGAAACCTTTCCGATCCCGCTGGGCGAGTGGATCGTCGTCGGCAGCCTGCCGGAAACCGTGTTGTTCCAGGCCGACACCTATATGGACCTGTTCGCGCAGATCGTCGCTTCGTTCGGCCCGGGCGTCACCTTCAACATCAAGCCCAAGCAATTGGCCAAGGTCGAAGCGCTGACCGCGCTCAACCGGATCCAGATCCAGCTGAGCGCCATGAATCCGGAAAAGGGCGGTTATGTGCTGATGAATTTCAGCCAGCTGCTCGATGACGAAATCCAGGCGGTACTGGTGTATGGCAACGACGTGCCACGGGTGCTGGAGCTGTGCGCTGAAGTCGGTATCAACGCCGCGCCGTCCCTGGAAGCGTTGCGAGTGGCGATTCACGTCTGAGCGCAATAAAACGGAACCCTTCTCAAGCCCGGCTATCCTAAGGGTGCAAACCCTCACTAAGGAGCGACACCATGGGTTCTACCTTCAATGGTCTGGTCGGGCTGATTATCCTCGCCCTGGATATCTGGGCGATCATCAACGTTCTCAAGAGCGGCACCGAGACCGGGATGAAAATAGTCTGGGTGCTGCTGATTCTCTTGTTGCCGGTACTGGGCCTGATCATCTGGGCGATCGCCGGGCCGCGGGGCAATGTGCGGATTTAACGGGGTGATGAAGGCCGCGATCCGTTGGTTGCACCACTGACTCTATGCCGTATCAAATCAACCATGCGCCCTCGAGCTGCAGCAACGCCTGCTTGCGTTCCAGCCCGCCGCCATAACCGGTAAGCGTGCCGTTGCTGCCGATCACTCGGTGACAAGGAATGATGATCGATATCGGGTTGGCGCCATTGGCGGTGCCGACCGCACGTACCGCTTTCGGGTTGCCGATGTGCTCGGCCAGTCGGGCGTAGCTCCAGGTGTGGCCAAAAGGTATTTCCAGCAAAGCCTGCCAGACCCTTTGCTGGAATGCCGTGCCCTGAGGCGCCAGGGGTACATCGAAACACTCACGCTTGCCCTCGAAGTACTCATCCAGTTGCCGACAGACGGTATCAAGTTGATTGCCGGCTTCGATCCATTGCGGCGGCGGTGTCCAGTACGGGTGGTTGTCCATGTACAGCTGGCGCAGCCCCTGTTCATCGCCGGCCAGCAGCAGCGGCCCGATCGGGCTGGGTAGATAACGGTAAAACATCGGGTTTGGTTCCAGACAAGGATCAGACACAAAGATAGAGCCAGAAGGTTCGACCTGTCATGTTCCGGGACGTAGAATGCGCGCCTTCTTTGGCCAATTGCGAACACTACCTGTTGTCGATTGCCCATCATGGGCGGGTAACCGTCCGTTGCCACCAGCATTCACCGGGGGACTTACCCATGAGCATTACCCAGAACAGCGAATACCTGGAAACCCTCTACGAAGGTTACGGCCAGCGTTTTCGCATGGAAAAACTGCTGCATGAGGTGCGCACCGAGCATCAGCACCTGGTGATCTTCGAGAACCCGCGCATGGGCCGCGTGATGGCGCTGGACGGGGTTATCCAGACCACCGAAGCCGACGAGTTCATCTACCACGAGATGCTCACCCACGTACCGATCCTCGCCCACGGTACCGCCAAGCGCGTGCTGATCATCGGCGGCGGTGACGGCGGTATGCTGCGTGAAGTGGCCAAGCACCGCAGCATCGAACACATCACCATGGTCGAGATCGATGGCACTGTGGTCGAAATGTGCAAGGAATTCCTGCCAAATCACTCCAAGGGTGCGTTCGATGATCCACGCCTGAACCTGGTGATCGACGACGGCATGCGCTTCGTCGCGACCACCGAAGAGAAGTTCGACGTGATCATTTCCGACTCCACCGATCCGATCGGCCCGGGCGAAGTGCTGTTCTCGGAAAACTTCTATGAAGCGTGCCGTCGTTGCCTGAACGAAGGCGGCATTCTGGTGACCCAGAACGGCACGCCGTTCATGCAGCTGAGCGAAGTGCAAACCACTGCCGGCCGTATGCGTAGCCTGTTCCCGGACTGGCACTTCTATCAGGCGGCGGTGCCGACCTACATCGGCGGCGCGATGACCTTCGCCTGGGGCGCAACCAATACCGCCTACCGCAAATTACCCATCGAGACCCTGCGTCAGCGTTTCGCCGGCAGCGGCATCATCACCCGCTACTACAATCCTGAAATTCATATCGGTGCGTTTGCCTTGCCGCAATATGTATTGCAGGCGGTCAACAAACCGAGCAATGACTAAGCAGTCATATTGATAAAGGGGCCGCAAGGCCCTTTTTTATGTGTCCAGATATTCGTTAAACGAAATTTTCACAACCACTCCAAGACAATTCCCCCGCGTTGTTTCCCGCGTTCAACCTCCTGTGGTCGCTTGTTTCAGGCCCGGCAAGGCCGGGTTGAAGGTATGCCAGTAATCAATGGCAATGCCGCGAGTGATCGTGCAACATTTGCGCACCGCGTAATCCCCGCTGCCCTTGCTGGCAATGAGAGGGCAGGCGCAGCTGTATTTTTGAAACTTCAACTTCCAATGGGTCCTAAAACGACATGTCAATCCCGGACGCCCTGAGTCAGCGAGCTTCAAGTCGCCTGCTGCAACCGACCGTCAAATCGCATCTGGCTTACACCTTGCTCTGTGCCTTGGTCATGATGGTCATGCTCTCCCTGCTGCGCGTGGCGCTCCTGGTTTATAACCGGGAGATGATCCTCGACACCCCAGCCTCGACCTTCCTCGAAGCTTTTGCCAATGGCCTGCGCTTTGACCTGCGCCTGGTGATCTACCTCAGCATCCCGCTGGTGTTGGCATTGTTCAGTGCCCGGGCCATGGCCGCCCGCGGATTTTTCCGTTTCTGGCTGACCCTCGTCTCCAGCATCGCGTTGTTCCTCGGGCTGATGGAGATGGACTTCTATCGCGAGTTTCACCAGCGCCTCAACGGGCTGGTCTTCCAGTACGTGAAGGAAGACCCGAAAACCGTGATGAGCATGCTCTGGTACGGCTTCCCGGTGGTCCGCTATCTGCTGGCCTGGGCCGTTGGCACCTGGCTGTTGAGCCTGGCTTTCAAGGGTGCCGATCGTGCGACCCGACCCCGCGGCCCATTCAGCGGTGGCAGCATCGGCACTCGGCAGATCGCCCCGTGGTACGCCCGCGCCGGCGTCTTCGTGGTGTGCCTGCTGGTCTGCGTCGTGGCTGCTCGTGGCACCTTGCGCCAAGGTCCGCCACTGCGTTGGGGTGACGTCTACACCACCGATTCGAACTTCGCCAATCAACTGGGCCTGAACGGTTCGCTGTCGCTGGTCGCCGCGGCCAAGAGCCGGATGTCCGAACACCGTGACAATGTCTGGAAGGCTACTCTGCCGCAGCCGGAAGCTCAGCAGACCGTACGTGACATGCTGGTGACACCCGACGAAATACTGGTCGACGCCGACATCGCGGCCGTGCGCCGCGACTACACGCCACCCGCCGAGAAGACCCTGCCGATCAAAAACGTCGTGGTCATTCTCATGGAAAGCTTCGCCGGTCACTCGGTAGGCGCCCTGGGTGCGCAGAGCAACATCACGCCGTACTTCGACAAACTGTCGAAAGAAGGCCTGCTGTTCGACCGTTTCTTCTCCAACGGCACCCATACCCACCAGGGTATGTTCGCCACCATGGCCTGCTTCCCGAACCTGCCGGGTTTTGAATACCTGATGCAGACTCCGGAAGGCAGTCACAAGCTGTCCGGCCTGCCGCAACTGCTGAGCGCCCGTGACTTCGACGACGTCTATGTCTATAACGGCGATTTTGCCTGGGACAATCAGGCGGGTTTCTTCAGCAATCAGGGCATGACCACCTTCATCGGCCGTAATGATTACGTCAACCCGGTGTTTTCCGATCCGACCTGGGGTGTGTCCGACCAGGACATGTTTAACCGTGGTCTGGAAGAACTGAAGGCACGTGAAGGCAAAAAGCCGTACTACGCGCTGCTGCAAACCCTGTCCAACCATACGCCCTACGCCTTGCCAAACCCGTTGCCGGTCGAAAAGGTCACCGATCGCGGTAGTCTGAATGAGCATTTAACGGCCATGCGCTACTCCGACTGGGCATTGGGTCAGTTCTTCGAGAAGGCCCGTAAAGAGCCGTACTTCAAGGAAACCCTGTTCGTCGTGGTTGGCGACCACGGTTTCGGCGACGAGCGGCAGATTACTGAAATGGACCTGGGGCGCTTCAACGTACCGCTGCTGTTGATCGGTCCTGGAGTCCAGGAGAAGTTCGGTCAGCTTGACCATACCGTGGGCACTCAGACCGACATCGTGCCGACCATCATGGGCCGGATCGGTGGCGAAGTGCGTCAACAGTGCTGGGGGCGTGATCTGCTGAACCTGCCGCAAGGCGATCCCGGTTTTGGCGTGATCAAACCATCGGGCAGCGATCAGACGGTAGCGATCCTCACTGCTGACCGCATTCTGATTCTTCCCAAGGAAATGCCGCCGAAACTGTACCAGTACGAATTGGGCGCCAAGCCCCGTTCCGAAATGATCCCGGATGCACCGCAAACTGCCGAGCTGAAGCAAAAGCTCGAGTCTTTCCTGCAGACAGCCACCAAAAGTCTGCTCGATAACACCGCAGGCGTTGTCGACGGCACGCCGGACTAAACGTCCGGTTCAATAAAAAAGAGGCCCACGCGGGCCTCTTTTTTTTGCAGCATTGAAAGACGGCAGAGCGTTATATCTTGCCGAGTAACAGCAGGATCAATAGCACTACCAGAATCACACCGATGATCCCGGACGGACCATAACCCCAACTTCTGGAGTGCGGGAAGACCGGCAGGCCACCCACCAGCAGGAGAATTAGAATAACGATAAGAATCGTGCTCATGTCGACTTCCTTAATGGGTACGTGCTAGAAAAACTTTAGCGTTTTTAACGACAAGCCCGACTGCAATAAATCCGAGCCCCTTAATATCTCCGACTCTCCCGATCGGCAGATAATTCCGATTGTTCCTAATGTTTTTTCGATGGCTGGCTTTTTTCTTTCGCTTCACCAGGCAGCGTTATCGTTCTTCTTGGGTATAGCACGCTCCTGCGAGCCCGACAGGTCTGTACCGGGCGAAAGTTTGCCTGAGGCATTCAGCACTCTGATGGTGCATGGATGCCGGAAAAACCTTCGCTACACTGCGGCTTATCTTCCCCAGAACAACAAGGCAACTCCTATGCAAAATCGCATGATGATCACTGGCGCCGGGTCCGGCCTGGGTCGTGAAATCGCTCTGCGCTGGGCCCGTGAAGGCTGGCAGTTGGCCTTGTCGGATGTCAGTGAACCCGGATTGCAAGAAACCCTGAAACGGGTGCGCGAAGCCGGTGGCGACGGCTTTGTGCAGCGTTGCGACGTGCGCGATTACAGCCAGCTGACCGCGTTTGCCCAGGCCTGCGAAGAGAAACTGGGCGGCATCGATGTGATCGTCAACAACGCCGGCGTGGCTTCGGGCGGCTTTTTCAATGAGCTGTCCCTCGAAGACTGGGACTGGCAGATCGCAATCAACCTGATGGGCGTGGTCAAAGGCTGCAAGGCGTTCTTGCCGCTGCTGGAAAAAAGCCAAGGCAAGATTATCAACATCGCTTCGATGGCGGCCTTGATGCAGGGCCCGGCCATGAGCAACTACAACGTGGCCAAGGCGGGTGTGGTGGCGTTATCCGAAAGCCTGCTGATTGAACTGGCGCACCAGGAGATCGCGGTGCATGTGGTCTGCCCGTCATTCTTCCAGACCAACCTGCTGGATTCCTTCCGGGGCCCGACACCGGCCATGAAAGCTCAAGTCGGTAAACTGCTGGAGAGCTCACCGATCAGCGCCAGCGACATCGCCGACTACATCTACCAGCACGTCGCCGAAGGTGAGTTCATGATTCTGCCTCACGAACAGGGCCGCATGGCCTGGGCGTTGAAGCAGAAGGCCCCGCAATTGCTCTACAACGAAATGACCCAGATGGCCGACAAGATGCGCGCCAAGGCTAAACAAACTGCCGGCTGAGCTTGCTCGCGCGAACCGGCATCGCTAGGGTTGCCCCTTCCGGCAGCCTTGACGAGACAGTTGCATGCTCAACTACCTGTGGTTTTTTCTCGCGGCGCTGTTTGAAATCGCCGGTTGCTACGCGTTCTGGATGTGGTTGCGCCAGGGTAAAAGCGCCTGGTGGATCCTCCCGGCGTTGCTCAGCCTGACCCTCTTCGCGGTGCTGCTGACCAAGGTCGAAGCCAGCTACGCCGGTCGCGCCTATGCGGCTTACGGCGGCATCTACATTATTGCGTCCATCGGCTGGCTGGCCCTGGTCGAGCGGATTCGTCCCTTGAGTACCGATTGGCTGGGTGTCGCGCTTTGTGTGCTGGGCGCGAGCATCATCCTGTTGGGGCCGCGTTTTTCCAGTGTCTGAAATTTTTCCGCGATCGCCCGTCAAGTCTTTGTGTGAGCGTCGCAAGCGAAGGTCGGTTTAGACGACAGCGAAAACCAAGGTTTGAAAGGATTTTCTGTCAGGCGCGTCTGCGTGCAACGTAGGGTAATACTGATTTGGTACTGGCGCATTGAAGGCAGCCGGCACTCCGGGCATCTTCAACGTTTGGTAACCTTAAAGGACGAGTGCCATGCTTGTATTAAGCCGCGTTGTGGGCGAGTTGATTTCCATCGGTGACAACATTTCCGTACGCATACTCTCGTTGAACGGCAACAACGTTCGCTTTGGCGTCGAGGCGCCCAAGGAAGTCGAGGTCCACCGGGCGGAAGTCTACGAACGCATCCAGGCGCGAACGGAGCAAACCAAACGCGGCTGATGGATCAATCAAACAGCACTTTGGGCACGTCGTGTTTGAGCATTAACTGGCATTGCTGACTTTCCGGATCGAAAACAATCAGCGCCTGACCTTTGGTCAACGCCTGGCGAACCCGTAGCACACGGGTTTCCAGCGGAGTTTCGTCACCATTGTCGGTGCCGTCACGGGTGACGAAATCTTCGATCAGACGAGTCAGGGTGTCGACTTCAAGTTGGTCGTAGGGGATCAGCATAAGTACCTCGGGTAAACAATCCCGGCGATGCTACTGGGCTTGGGCTTGCACGGCCAGTAGGAGCTGCCGCAGGCTGCGATCTTTTGATCTTGCTTCTCGGCACTTCCAGAACCGCCAAAAGATCGCAGGCTTCGCCAGCTCCTACGCCGACCGTGTACACCCATGGGTTGCCGGAAGAACACACCCCCTGAAGGAGCTGCCGCAGGCTGCAATCTTTTGATCTTGCTTCTCGGCACTTCCAGAGCCGCCAAAAGATCGCAGGTTTCGCCAGCTCCTACGCCGACCGTGTACACCCATGGGTTGCCGGATGAACACACCCCCTGTAGGAGCTGCCGCAGGCTGCGATCTTTTGATCTTGCTTCTCGGCACTTCCAGAGCCACCAAAAGATCGCAGGCTGCGCCAGCTCCTACGCCGACCGCTGTCCCACCAGGCTGTCCACCGACGGCACCCGGGTATCGCTTTCCATCTGCGCGTCATGTTCCAGCTGATGACTGAAGCGGTCCAGCGAGCCTTTGGCCGGTTGTGCGTCGCTGGCGAATACCGGTGGGCTGAGGATGTAGGCACCGAGCAGGCGACTGAGGGCAGCGAGGCTGTCGATATGGGTGCGTTCATAGCCATGGGTGGCATCGCAGCCGAAGGCGAGCAGGGCGGTGCGGATGTCGTGACCGGCAGTCACCGCCGAATGGGCGTCGCTGAAGTAATAGCGGAACAGGTCACGACGCACCGGCAGTTCGTTGTCGCTGGCCAGTCGCAGCAAGTGCCGTGACAGGTGGTAATCATAGGGCCCGCCGGAATCCTGCATGGCCACGCTTACCGCATGTTCGCTGGAATGCTGGCCCGGGGCGACCGGGGCGATGTCGATGCCGACGAATTCGCTGACATCCCACGGTAACGCCGCTGCCGCGCCACTGCCGGTTTCTTCGGTGATGGTGAACAGAGGATGGCAGTCGATCATCAATGGCTCGCCGCTGTCGACGATAGCCTTGAGCGCCGCCAACAAGGCTGCTACCCCGGCTTTGTCGTCCAGATGGCGGGCGCTGATGTGGCCGCTTTCGGTGAACTCTGGCAGTGGATCGAAAGCGACAAAGTCACCGATACCGATGCCCAGCGAATCACAGTCAGCCTTGGTGGTGCAGTAGGCATCCAGGCGCAGTTCGATGTGGTCCCAACTGATGGGCATAGCATCCACTTCGGTGTTGAACGCGTGCCCGGAGGCCATCAGCGGCAACACGCTGCCACGCACGACGCCGTTGTCGGTGAACAGGCTGACGCGACTGCCTTCGGCAAAACGACTGGACCAGCAACCGACCGGCGCCAGGGTCAGGCGGCCGTTGTCTTTTATCGCGCGCACGGCGGCGCCGATGGTGTCCAGGTGCGCCGACACGGCGCGGTCCGGGCTGTTTTTCTGGCCCTTGAGGGTGGCGCGAATGGTGCCGCGACGGGTCAGTTCGAAGGGAATGCCCAGTTCTTCAAGACGCTCGGCGACGTAGCGCACTATGGTGTCGGTGAATCCGGTGGGGCTGGGGATAGCAAGCATTTCCAGCAGGACTTTCTGCAGGTAATTGAGATCCGGTTCGGGAATTTTGCTGGTCATGGAAACTCCAGATTTTGGAAAGTTAGGCCTTAAGGAATTCTGAGGCGAGTAGCTGTTTTTTGTGGCGAGGGAGCTTGCTGTGGCGAGGGGGCTTGCCCCCGCTGGACTGCGCAGCAGTCCCAAAGCCTGCAACGGTATTCTGTCTGACACACCTCAGCTATCGGCTTTACGGCCGCTTCGCGCCCGATCGGGGGCAAGCCCCCTCGCCACAGGGTTTGTGCTTGACGCGACATCTCCTTAAGCGAACGACCGCCTAAACCGCCGGCTGACTATGGGGAAACAACAAATCCACAAAACGCTCGGCAGTCGGTTGCGGTTCGTGGTTGGCCAGTCCGGCGCGTTCATTGGCTTCGATGAACACGTACTCCGGCTGATCGGCCGCCGGCACCATCAGGTCGAACCCGACCATCGGGATATCCAGCGCCCGCGCGGCGCGCACCGCGGCATCGATCAGCCCGGGATGCAGAATTGCCGTGACATCTTCCAGCGTGCCGCCGGTGTGCAGGTTGGCGGTGCGGCGTACAAACAGATGTTCGCCCGCGGGCAGGATGCTGTTGTAGTCGTAACCAGCGGCACCCAAGGTACGCTGGGTTTCGTGGTCCAGCGGGATCTTGCTTTCACCGCTGGTGGCGGCCTGGCGTCGACGACTTTGCGCTTCGATCAGCTCGCCAACCGAATGCTGACCGTCACCGACAACCTGCGCCGGGCGGCGGATGGCGGCGGCCACCACTTCAAAACCGATCACCACGATGCGCAGATCGAGGCCTTCGTGGAAGCTTTCCAGCAGCACGCGGCTATCGAACTGACGAGCCGCCTCAATGGCCTGCTGCACCTCTTCGATCGTTTGCAGGTCCACGGCCACGCCTTGACCCTGTTCGCCATCCAGGGGTTTGACCACCACTCGCCGGTGCTTGTCGAGAAACGCCAGGTTGTCGTCGGCATTGCCCGCCAGTTGCTGCGAAGGCAAATTCAAACCGGCGGCCTTCAGTACTTTGTGGGTCAGGCTTTTGTCCTGGCACAGGCTCATGCTGATGGCGCTGGTCAGGTCGCTCAGCGATTCACGGCAGCGCACTCGACGCCCGCCGTGGCTCAAGGTGAACATCCCGGCGTCGGCGTCATCGACCTGCACATCGATGCCGCGGCGATGGGCTTCTTCGACGATGATTCGCGCGTACGGATTGAACTCCGCCTGGGGTCCCGGTCCGAGAAACAGCGGTTGGTTGATCCCGTTTTTACATTTGATGGCGAAGGTCGAGAGGGTGCGAAACCCTAGCTTGGTATAAAGACCTTTGGCCTGGCTGTTATCGTGCAGTACCGAAAGGTCGAGGTAGCTCAGGCCGCGGCTCATGAAGTGCTCGATGAGATGGCGCACCAGCACTTCGCCGACTCCCGGTCGCGTGCAATGCGGGTCGACTGCCAGGCACCAGAGGCTGCAGCCGTGCTCCGGGTCGTGAAAGGCTTTCTGATGATTGAGCCCCATCACGCTGCCGATGATTGTGCCGCTGTCTTCGTCTTCGGCGAGCCAGTACACCGGGCCGCCCTCATGGCGAGGCGTCAGCAGGGCCGGGTCGATGGGCAACATGCTGCGGGCCAGATACAGCTGATTGATGGCCTGCCAGTCTGCATCGTTCTGTGCCCGGCGAATGCGAAAACCGCGAAACACCCGGGTGGCCGGGCGGTAGTCGCTGAACCACAAGCGCAGGGTGTCGGACGGGTCGAGAAACAGCTGCGCCGGCTCCAGCCCCAACACTTGCTGGGGCGCGGCCACGTACAGCGCAATGTCACGCTCGCCCGGTTGCTCATGGAGCAATTCCTTGGCAAGGCTCGCCGCGTCGGGAAAGGTATGGCCGATCAGCAACCGACCCCAGCCGCAATGCACGGCGATGGGCTCGGGACCGGGTTCGCTGCCATCTTCGGCGAAGCGTGCCTGCAGGCGCTCATAGGATGGCGCCTGACCGCGCAGCAAGCGTTGGCTATAGGCCGTAGCGTGGGGTTTCATGGATCAGATTCCTTGTTCGCTGAGCCACAGGTTCAGCGCCGCCAGTTGCCACAGCTTGGAGCCGCGCAATGGGGTCAACTGGCCTTGTGGATCGGTCAACAGGCGGTCGAGCATGGCCGGCTTGAACAGGCCGCGATCCTGGCTTGGATCGAGCAGCAGTTCACGCACCCAGTTCAGCGTGTCGCCTTGCAAGTGCTTGAGACCGGGCACCGGGAAGTAACCTTTCTTGCGGTCGATCACTTCACTGGGAATCACCAGCCGAGCGGCTTCCTTGAGCACCTGCTTGCCACCGTCCGGCAGTTTGAATTTGCCCGGAACGCGGGCCGACAATTCCACCAGGCGATAGTCGAGAAACGGCGTGCGCGCCTCCAGGCCCCAGGCCATGGTCATGTTGTCGACGCGTTTGACCGGGTCATCCACCAGCATCACCGTGCTGTCCAGACGCAACGCTTTATCCACCGCGGCATCGGCGCCGGGTTGAGCGAAGTGTTCACGGACGAAGTCGCCAGCGGCGTCGTTGGCGGTCAACCATTTCGGCTTCACGGTGGCGGCGTAGTCGTCGTAGCTAAGGTCGAAGAACGCATCGCGATAAGCGGCGTACGGATCGCTTGCGCCATCGACTTGCGGATACCAGTGATAACCGGCGAACAATTCGTCCGCGCCCTGGCCGCTCTGCACCACTTTGCAATGTTTGGCCACTTCCCGCGACAGCAGGTAAAAGGCGATGCAGTCATGGCTGACCATCGGCTCGCTCATGGCGCGGAACGCCGCGGGCAGTTGCTCAATGATCTCTTTTTCCTGGATACGCAACTGGTGATGCTGGGTGCCGTAGTGCTTGGCGATCAGGTCCGAGTACTGAAACTCGTCGCCACGCTCGCCGCCGGCATCCTGGAAACCGATGGAAAAAGTCGACAGATTCTCCACGCCGACTTCCCGCAACAGCCCGACCAGCAGGCTCGAATCGACGCCGCCCGAAAGCAGCACACCGACATCCACAGCAGCCCGCTGACGAATCGCCACTGCTTCACGGGTGCTCTCGAGCACGCGGTCGCGCCAGTCTTCCAGGGTCAGATTCATTTCATCGGCGCGCGGGCCGTAGGGCAGGGTCCACCAGGTTTTCTGTTCGGTGGTGCCATTGGCATCGATGCGCATCCAGGTGGCTGGCGGCAGCTTTTCGATGCCTGCCAGCAAGGTGCGCGGCGCCGGAACCACCGCGTGGAAATTCAGGTAGTGATTGAGCGCCACCGGGTCGAGGACCGGGTTGATATCGCCGCCCTTGAGCAGGGCTGGCAATGCCGAGGCAAACCGCAGGCGCTGGCCGGTGCGCGACAGGTACAAAGGCTTGACGCCCAGACGGTCGCGGGCGATGAACAGCCGTTCGTTATCACGTTCCCAGATGGCGAAAGCGAACATGCCATTGAGCTTGGGCAGCAAATCCTCGCCCCAGGCGTGGTAGCCCTTGAGCAGCACCTCGGTGTCGCCGCTGGAATAGAAGGCATAACCGAGACTTTCCAGTTCGGCGCGCAGTTCCGGGAAGTTGTAGATCGCGCCGTTGAAGGCCAGGGACAAGCCCAGTTGACTGTCGACCATCGGCTGCGCCGAGCCGTCCGACAAATCCATGATCTTTAAACGACGATGGCCCAGGGCAATCGGCCCTTGGCTATGGAAGCCCCACGCGTCAGGACCGCGAGGTGCCAGGTGATGGGTGATCCGTTCAACCGCAGCCAGGTCGGCAGGTTGGTGATCGAAACGTAATTCTCCAGCTAATCCGCACATAAATTCCTTACCGGTTTTTCCGTTGGGGAGGGGTCAAGCATTACCGTGCCAAATGGCGGGTACTCTGAAACTGACCCGAGGAAATCGCTGGAGTTTTAGATCGATAAGTTATAAGTAGCCAGGGGTGGCTCTGGCAGCAGTCGCGACGAGCATAGGTGCCTGAAAGCATAAAAACCGCAGGGCTTTTCGGTCCGAGGCAAAGGCTCTACTTGGCTTGCTTGAACATTTCTGCGGCGCGCCTGGCGATTTCTTCCTGGGACAAGTCTTCCTTATGGGTGGCAAGAAACCACAAGTGACCGTATGGATCTTTCAGGGTGCCGGTGCGATCGCCGTAGAACTGGTCTTTGACTTCAGAGACCATCTCACCTCCGGCTGCAATCGCCTGGGCGAACTGTTTGTCGACATCATTGACATACAAATGCAGGCCCACCGAGATGCCGGTCTGTTCAGGACTGCGCAGAGACGCAGCCTCGCAGGGGGTGGCGAGCATGATGGCCGAATCGCCGATGCGTAGTTCGGCGTGGCCGATGTCACCGTTGGGTGCAACCAGGCGCATGATTTCCGTGGCGCCAAATGCTTTTTTGTAGAACTCGATCGCCTCTGCGGCTTTTTTGATGCCCAGATAGGGCGTGATGCTGTGAAAGCCCTCGGGTATCGGTTTAACGCTCATGTTGGTTCTCCTTGTTGTTGGGGGGATAACGTAATCCTTCACCGTTCCGGTCGATTCACTATAGGTCACGACAAACCGGGCAGCCGAGAGGCCGACGGGTAGCAGCATCGCAATGTCTGAACAACGCTGGTGGGCTATGTGGTTCGTGTGCCTGGTAGCCGTACAGGCCACTAGATCGACAACTGCAAAATACGCTCACCCTGAGGGTTATCCACTGCCCGGAGTTTATTCACTGTCAGTTCGCCGATCTTGATCAGCCGGGTGCGGGTGACGTTGCGGCTCAGGCCCAGCAGGTTGGCGGTGTGTATCTGGTTGTAATGACTGAAACGGTAAGCGGCCCGCAGCAACGCGTCTTCGACTTTCTCATGCAGCGCACCAGCCTGTTCTTCGAAGAGCTGTTGCAACGCCCGGTCGAGCAAGGCTTCAGCCGAATCATTGAGGTGAGTATGGCTGTCGTCCTGATGCTCGATGCGCATGTTCGACAAGCGTAAATCATCGCGTTGATCAGCCCGTTGCGGCAGATCAGCAGGGTGTGATGAATGACGTTTCCCAGTTCGCGGATGTTGCCCGGCCAACTGTAGGTCCTGAGTTTATGTTCGGCCTCACTGCTGATGCCGATCGCACCATAACCCAGGCGCTGGCTGTAAGACTCGATGAAGTGTCGGGTCAGCGGCAGGATGGAATACTCAGGCCAGCAGCCCGCTTTGGCGCAATGCGTCACGCTGGGCTTTGGGCGTGCCGCCGCGCTCATCCCGTTCGACAGCTGTCAGGGCAAACTCGGCCGCCAGTTGGCGGGCGATCTGCAAAGGGGACAACAGGGCGCTTTGCGGCTTGGCAGTCACGCGGTGTTCCTTGGTAATGGGCGTCGAAATCGACATGGATTCATCGGGCCGAACACTCACTTTGTGGCGAGTGCTGTTGTGGCGAGGGGGCTTGCCCCCGCTGGGCTGCGAAGCGGCCCCAAAAACTGGCGACTGCGTCCTGTCAGGTAAAACGCATCAGCCGGTTTTACGACTGCTTCGCAGCCGAGCGGGGGCAAGCCCCCTCGCCACACAAGCCCGCTCCCACAGAGGTTGATCAGGCCTTGGCTTGTGCAGGTAAAACATCATTGGCGATCATTTCGCCGAACGGTCCGGTGAGGTTGGTGACGCCGCGACCGGCAAGGCTGGCGTAGGGTTCCGGCAGCAACGGGAACACCAGTTCGGCGAAGCGGTAAGCTTCTTCAAGGTGCGGGTAGCCAGAGAAAATGAAGCTCTCGATACCCAGATCCGCGTACTCCTTGATCCGCGCGGCCACCTGCTGCGGATCGCCGACCAGCGCAGTGCCGGCACCGCCACGTACCAGGCCGACTCCAGCCCAGAGATTGGGGGCGATTTCCAGATTGTCACGTCGACCGTCATGCAGCGCGGCCATGCGCCGCTGGCCTTCGGAGTCGAAGCGCGAGAAGGACTTTTGCGCCGCGGCAATAGTCTCGTCGCTGATATGCTCGATCAGTTTGTCGGCGGCTTTCCAGGCTTGCTCGGCGGTTTCGCGGACGATCACATGCAGACGAATCCCGAACTTCACTGTGCGACCCTGGCGAGCCGCGCGTTCACGCACATCGGCCAGCTTCGCGGCGACGGCGGCCGGTGGTTCGCCCCAGGTCAGGTAGACATCGACCTGCTCGGCGGCCAGGTCGTGGGCCGCGTCGGAAGAACCGCCGAAGTACAACGGCGGATAAGGTTTCTGCACCGGTGGATACAGCGCCTTGGCGTTCTGCACGCGCAGATGCTTGCCTTCGAAATCCACCGACTCGCCTTGCAGCACCCGGCGCCAGATCTTGAGGAATTCATCGGTGACTTCGTAGCGTTCGCCGTGGTCGAGGAAGCTGCCGTCGCCACGGTTTTCGTCCGGGTCGCCCCCGGTCACCACGTTGATCAGCAGGCGGCCATTGGACAGCCGGTCCAGGGTTGCGGCCATGCGCGCCGAAACGGTCGGCGAGATGATCCCCGGACGAATCGCCACCAGGAAGCGCAAGCGCTCGGTCAATGGCACCAGGGCCGAGGCGATGACCCACGAGTCTTCGCATGAACGCCCGGTGGGAATCAGCACACCGTGATAGCCGAGATTGTCCGCGGCCTGGGCCACTTGTTTAAGATAATTGAGCGTGACCGGGCGCGCGCCCTGAGTGGTGCCCAGGTAGTGGCCGTCGCCGTGAGTGGGGAGAAACCAGAAAACGTTCATGAACAGATCCTTAAGCGATTTTCAGCAGAGGGTTGGCGTGCACGCTGAACAGCAGCGGTGCGGCGCGTTCTGCAGCCAGGCGAATGCGAGCCTTCAAAGGCTCACTGGTTATTTGATAGTTGGAGAAGTCGGCCTCGGTGGCGTACACACCGATCGGCAAGCTCAGGGCCTGGAAGAAACTGAACAGCGGCCGCAACTGGTGATCGAGTATCAGCGCATGGCGCTCGCTGCCGCCGGTGGCCGCCAGCAGGACCGGGGTGTCGATCAGGGCATTGAGGTCCACCAGGTCGAACAGATGCTTGAGCAGCCCCGGGTAAGAACCGCGATACACCGGTGTGGCGACGATCAGCAGGTCGGCGCTTTCAATGCTTTGCAGCTCGGCTTCGACCTCAGCGCTCAGTTCCTGACGAGACAGCGCGGTGCCCAATGAGCGGGCGATACCCCCCAGCTCGATCAGCCTGCTCTCGATGGGTAGCTGCCGGGCCAGGTCCGCGAGCAAGGCCTGGGTCAGCACCAGCGTGCGGGAAGGGCGATAGGTGCTACCGCAGACGGCTACGACTTGCAACGAGCGCGACATGATCAGTTCCTTTCAAACAGTTGCTCAAGGAGCAGTGAGTAGTGAGTGGGCTTGAGCAAGAGCTGTACCAAACCGTCGAAGCCTTTATCTGCGGGGCTTTCAGCGAGTTCCCTGGGGACTGCTGTGTTGCTTGGGAGCGGTTTTGTTGATCGACTGTTGCTGAGCGAACAGTTGCCCGGCCACTGCATGCGGTGCAGGTTCGTTATAAAGACTGTTTGTTATTCCGTAAAATATCGTAAAAAGATATTAATATAACTATAAGGCATATAAGGGTTGGATTTATCCACTTATGCAAAAGTCGATAGCGACTATTGAGAGCGTTGATTTTTGTCCGCCCAAGCCTGGGAGTAGCCTGTGTTCATTGCTTAACGCCAGCTTGTCCGGAGTTTCCCGTGAATCGTTTTCTCGCCACTTCTTTGCTGCTTGCCGCCTCGGTCCTTGCCGGCTGTGGGACTCATTATTCTCCCGAGCTACGGCCCTACACGGCGGAAGAAAGTCGGGAACTGGCGTTGGAGGCGTTGAATCGTCGCGGATTGTCATTTGAGGAATACCACCAGAAAAAAGCCGAGTTGCTCCGCCAGCCGCAAAAAGCCTTTGGCTTCGATGCTCGGGGCGAAATGAACGCCGAGCGCGGCCTTCCCCTGGACGGGCATCCAAGCTGAGCGGACTGTACTGCTCAAAGTTTTGCGCAACTGTCCGTGGGTTTCACCGGATTGGTGGGATAGGGTCAACTCCTGACCGACCTTGATGGACTACCCCATGACACTCTCACTGGATTTGCTGCTGGGCTTTGCCCTGTTCGCGCTCGTCACCTCCGTCACTCCCGGACCGAACAACACCATGCTCCTGGCCTCGGGTGTCAATTTCGGTTTCAATCGTTCCATTCCTCATATGCTTGGCATCAGCTGTGGATTCTTCGTCCTGGTGCTGGCGGTCGGCTTCGGCCTGGGTGCGGTTTTTCAGACCTATCCATTGCTCTACAACGTGCTGCGTTATGTCGGCGCGGCTTATCTGCTGTACCTGGCCTGGAAAATCGCCCACTCCGGGCCGGTTTCCGAAACAGCGCAGGGTCAGGGCAAACCGATCAGCTATTGGGGCGCGGCGGCCTTCCAGTGGGTCAATCCCAAGGCCTGGATCATGGCGGTCGGCGCCATCAGCACCTACACACCCTTGCAGGGTTACTTCACCAACGTGGTGGTGATCGCCGCGGTCTTTGCCTTGATCAACCTGCCGAGCGTCAGTCTTTGGGTCGCCTGTGGCAGCTTGTTGCGCAAGGTATTGCGCGATCCGCGCTGGTTGCGGGTGTTCAATCTAAGCATGGCCTTGCTGCTGGTGGCCTCGCTGTACCCGTTATTACTGGAAAGTGCAGGAAACTAGTTTTGTCAATAGCCGGAAGGCAGTGACTAGTAGTTCTGCTAGTCTTTTTTGACGCCGTTATAGAACCGAACTAAGCCTAAGAGGCGCGGTGATAAAACAGTCTTTTGCTCGCGCACTTGATAATAAAGTGAGTGCTTGCGCGTTCCTGTCGTGGTGTAGGCGTAGTGGAATAGTTTGGGCTTGCTTTCAATAGAAACATCACCGCTCAACAGTGTTGAGCATTGAGTTTCGGCTCCGAATACTCTCTTGCAATAGCGAACAAATTGTCTGCCATGCAGAGGGCGTATCGGGTTAGCAAGGAGAAGCTATATATGCGTGCGCCTGTCGTCTTTCACCGCTTTTTTTGGATTGCATGTCTTGCCATCCTGGCCCTGTTACTGGGCGCCTGGTTTGTCTTAGCCTATTTCTTTGACTCGTCGTCAGCGCAAAAGCCACCGGCAGCGTGTGCGGCGGATCCTTATATTGTGGGCACGGACTATCTGCAAGGGGATCAGGTAAAGAACCTCGACCGGTATTTCGAGTGTTGGAAAGATGACGAGGCACCGCTGGGTCCAGACAGTTGGAAGTGGTGTAAACAGGCAGCCTACGCCCCCGGCAAACCCGAAAACTCAGCAAACTGGCCTGACGCCTGGAAAGAACTCGAATGCGGTGGTTTTGAAGGCAACCGTCTAAGTCTGAATTTTGCCACCCTCAGTGGCAAGGCACCGTTGAAAGAGGCGGTGATCGGTGTGGCTCGGGCCGATCAGGTGGTCACCGGAGTCTTGCGTTGCAAAGCGCAGGAAATCCCCATCAGTGCCAAAGCCAATGAAACGCTCGATATCGATGGTCTGAAAGCCTGCGACTATCAACTGGTCATGGATGTTGCCGATGGTTTCGCGCCGCTGAACACGCCGCGAATCGTGTCCTTCAAGGAGGATGAGGGGGACCATCAGACGTTGACCGTGAAGTATCGTACGCCGGTCGACATCGGCAAACTCAGTGGCCTGCCCGGGATCAAGATCGAGTTGTTCGCCCAGGGCCTGATGCAGCCTCGGCAAATGGCCATGGGCAAGCACGTACTCTATGTGGGCTCCAGTGCAATTCCCTCGTATGTTTATGACGGGAAAATTGCTGACATGATTTATGCGTTGCCTCTGGATGACGCTGGCAAGCCGACGGGAATCTACGTGATCGCCAGCGGTCAGGAAGAGCCCCATGGCGTGGCTTACCGCGATGGCGATTTGTATTACTCGACTACCGGTGGGCTTTATCGCCTGAGCAATGCCGATGAAAACTACAAAGACCCCAAGCCTGAACGTGTTCTGAACTTTCCGGCAGACGACACACTATTTCCTCTACCGTCCCAGGCGTCAGGTTCTTCAACGCGTATCTGGCATATGAAGCATCCGCTGCATTTCAACCCGCTCGATCCGACGGACAAGGGGCTCTACACGGCAGTCGGAACTCCCTGCAACCTGTGCATGATTCCCGCCGACGGGCGTTACGGCGCGTTGCTGCGTTATGACCTGGAGACCGGCAAGGCTCAAGTGCTGGCCAAGGGGATTCGCAACACCGTAGGGTTTGACTGGAATCCCAAGACTCGGGAGATCTGGTTCAGCGATAACAATCGGCAGGGGTTCTCCAACCCCGATGAAGTCAACCGGATCAGTGGCCAGGGTCTGCATTTCGGGGTTCCCTACCGGTTCGGCAAGGATACGCCGGGCTTCACAAAAGAGGAGTTCGAAAACCCTGGCGTAATTCAGCCGCCATTGGTTCCCGGTGCGATTGTTTCAGACAAGTCACTGGAGCAGATAAATCCACAGGATTACGTGCCTACGGCGTTTGCGCTGGGTACCAATACCGCGCCATTGGGTGTCAAATTCTGGGATGGTTACCCGACTCAGGGCGACACCCAGCGTTTGCTGGTGGCGCTACACGGTGCCGGTTCAACCGAAAGGCCGGGGATAGGTGTGCGGATGCTGACGATTCAGGGCGGGACCCGGGTGGTCAATCAGATCCCGCTGATCAATCACTCCGAACAGGACCTTGATCAAAACGATGCGTATGCGCTGAATGGTTCAACGGGGCGCCCGACGGACTTCCTCGAACTGGCAGACAAAAGTCTGCTGATTTCCGATGACGTGGCCGGGATAATTTATCGCGTGCGCTACGACGCTGACGCGGTACTGGATACACAGTTGGCATTGCGGCCGATGCTGGCGCCTGTGCCCGAGTTGAGCGACGAGATGATCAGCGGTTATTTGATCTCTCCAGACGGGGATAGCCGACTGTTTCATGTGTCCTGGGATCCAGCTGACAGCGAATCGGGGATAGTCCTCAATGGCCTCGCCTACGGGGAATATCAGCTTAAGCTCAATGATGTAAAAAACTTGATTCCGCAGGTTCGCACTACCCACTTCACATTGTCTGCTGCAAACAAAACTCAAACGATCAACTTGCGGTATCGCGAGCGGCCGATAAAGCTTGAGGTCAAGGTGACTATTCCGGCCCCGCCAAAACCTGCATCAGTAACCGATGACCAATGGCATATCACCATCAGGAACAAGGCCGATCTTGCTGAGCAACCACGTACGGTAAACGTGCCGTGGGGGGGGAATGTTACGCAGACTCTGGACTACGGTCAGTACGAGATTCTTTATCCGTTCTACGCCAAGGAAAAACCGCAGCCTGAACTCGTGAGCGTGGTAATCGATGAGTCAAGCGAGGACATGCAGGTTTTACCAATGTCGTATCGCAAGGTAGAAGAACTGGGCCCTGTGGTACTGGCCGAAACCTGCACCAAATGTCACGCCGTGGAGTATTTCAATAGCTTGCGCATGGCCCTTGCCTGGAGTGTGGCGGGCCAGGATGCCTTGGTAAAACAGATCAAGAGCATGCCGGTAGCGGGGCATTGCGATACCACCTGTGCCGCGGAAATCAGCAAGCACTTGTATAACGTCGTCTGGGCGCCTTACCTGAACCCGGCCGCGTCCTATGGTGAGCGGCAACTGCGACTGCTGACGCCTGCGGAGTATGCCGCCAGCGTTAAAGACATACTGGATGTCGAGATTAATCCCGAGAAGTTACCGGCCGACAAATCGGAGAAGGACTTTAAATACCCCGGCGAGGCGGATAAAGGCATTCTTCAGACCGAAGATGTAAAGCTGTTCTACGACATGGCGTTGTTCGTGGCTGACAAGGTTGCTCCCGAGCAATTAGCCTCACTCAAATTGGCCAGCCAGCCTGACCTCGTGACCGCTTTGGGTTACCGGTTGTTCCGGCGTCCTTTGAGTGACGCAGAACATGCTCGCTATAAGTCTTTGCTGGACAAGGATGGGCAGACTGGCCTGGTGGCCGGGATGCTGCTGTCACCTAACTTCCTGTATCGCTCGGAACTCGGGCAGACGGTGGCGGGCCGCTCAACCGTGTTCAAGCTTACGCCGTTCGAGTTGGCGACGGCTCTCTCTTATGCTTTTGAGGGCGCGACGCCGAGTATCGAACTTTTAGACAAGGCCGAGAAGGGCTTACTGAATACCCCGCAACAAATCGGCGCCGAGGTCGAGCGGATGATGCGCTCCGAGCGAGGCGTCGAACAGTTCAACCGTTTTATCAGCTACTACATCAAGACCAATCGCGGCGTACAGGAGAAACCGGGGTTGACCGCGGACATGATCCGGCTGATGGCTCGGGAACAGTATCTGTTGACGCGCAATGTGATGCTGGATGGGCAAGGAACGCTCAATGAACTGTTCAACCCAGGGTACACCTACCTCAACGCTCCTCTTGCGGATCATTACGGGATCAGTGGCATCAGTGGTGACGCCCTGCAAAAGGTCCCGGTCGATGAAAAGCGAGGAGGGTTGCTCCATCTCGGACTCACTCAGGCGGCCACCTCGGACTACCAGGAGACGTCATTGGTCAGGCGCGGCATCATGATTCGCGAGCAGATGTTCTGTCGTGAGTTTGGCGCACCGGTCGAAGCCGATCCTACGAGGCCGGACTACCCTGCACGGGCGATCACCAATCGCGAGCACTGGGATCTGGTCAACGGCGAACAGGCGTCCGGGGGGCGTTGCTGGCAGTGCCATCAATACATGAATGACACCGGTTCTTCCATGGAGCACTACGACGCGGCGGGGCGCTATCGTCTTGAGGAACCAGCCTACAACTATGCGCAATATCCGCAGGTGTTGCCGATCAAAGCATCCGGCCCATTCCTGTGGTCCGGAGGGAAGGAGGACATCAATGACGTTCGTGATATCGCCAAGCTGATACCGCGCAACCCTGCGTCGTTGTTCTGCATGGCGGATAGCTACTTCCGTTTTGCGTTCGGCAACAAATCCGATGAGGCGACGTCCGGCACCGTCAAGGCTATCGCCGATGGCTTGCAGAACTCCGGTTCTCTGCGTGAAATGCTCAGAGCCCTGGGCACTTCCAATGCATTCCTATACAAGACCGAGAGGGAGTGATTATGGGCATTTTGAAAAGTCGTCGTCGTTTCCTTGCTGGCTTGGCCGCAGCGGGTGTGTATGGGCCCCTGACTCAGTTCGGTCTTGCGCGCATGGCTCTGGCGGGGCAAACCCAGCAGGCGAAATTGAAGGTGGTGTTCTTTGTCGTACCGGATGGTACGGCTGTGGATTCTTTTACCGACCAGAACGGTTTTGGCGATGGTCGAGGTCTGTGGTATCCATTGGCGCAGGGGGCGGATAGCACGGAGTTCGAATTGAATGAGGTCAGCCGCGAATTGGCAGCCTATCGCAGTCAATCCCTGTACCTTCGCGGCATCATCCTTGGACCCGGTAATGGCGGCCATAATGGCTGGACCAGGGTATTGCGAGACAGTGCGGCCAGCATGTCGTCCATCGACGTGTTGCTGGGGCAGGCTTTGCCAGGCACGGTTCCGTCCCAGCGCAGCCTGTTTTCAGGCCCCCATGCCGGTGTTGACGGTACGCCGTGGTTTGTCTCATGGGAAGGCACGGCGATTCGCACACCCTACCGCGACCCGGTGCTGATGTACGAATCGATACTGGGTATACCCAGCCGTGCGGTGCGTGAACAGCAACTCAAGAACACCAGCGTATTTGACCCCGCGAAGCTCGAAATCCAGGAGCTCAAAGGCAAGCTTTCCGGTGGCCAGCGACAAAAACTGGAAACCCACATGGACTCGGTGGAGCAGGTCATCAAGGATATAGAAAACGAGCTGCCTATTGGCGAGTGTGCCCCGCTCAGCCTGGAGCCACTGCCGTACCAGTCGGCGGAGTACCGGACCAGAGTGCAGGCCAGTCATCATCAGGTCGTTGCTACCGCTTTGGGTTGTGGAATCAGTCGAGTGGCGACGATTCAGGTCGGGCGCTCGGCCGAGTCGCTGAATATTCTCGACGTCAGTCCTACCGCCAATCCTCATAAATGCGCTCATAGGGAGCATGGGGAGGCAACCTGGAAAGGTACACGCCAGTGGTACGTCAAGCAGGTCAAACTGTTCATGGACGAACTGGCAAGACATGCCGACCCGGATGTGCCGAGCGACACTCTGCTCAAACATACCCTCGTCGTAGTGACCAGCGAATTGGCCGATGGCGCGCCAGAGCATACTATCGACATGCCTATGGTGCTGATGGGAGGGGCCGGTGGATTGCTGAAGAGTGGCGACGGTGCTGGTCGCTACTTGAATATCACTTCACAGTTCGATCAAACGCATCATTCGGGAAATCCGGTCATCGGCAGAAACTTCGTCGACATGCAACGCATCTGGGCCACCATCGCCAAAGCGGCGGGAACCAGTGTGCCTTATGGAGGCAATATCACTCCGGTGAGCGGTATATTCCAATGTCTGAATGAAGTCTCGCTACTCAAAAAAACCGGAAAGTCTGAATGTCGGGCTTTCCGGTTTTTATGTTTAATCCGCCTATGGGACACGGCCAATGGCCGATTGCCTCTCGCTAGCCCCTTATGCAGCCTGTTAAGCTGAATTTCAGGAGCGTTCCTACGCACTTTCAAGAGAGGTCGTCCTTCTTTAACTGCATCCGATCAGGTATTGCTTACGGTCTGCCGTTTTGCGCCACTTTCGGGTTGGCGCCGGTCAACGTTCATCACCGAGCATGCCTGATCCGGGAACACGCTCAGCGAGTCTTTTTTATGAATAAACGCCCTTTGTATTTCGACTACGCCGCCACCACGCCGGTGGATGATCGAGTCATCCATGTGATGGTCGATTGTCTGGGGTTCAGCGGTAATTTCGGCAACCCGGCCTCCAGCTCCCATGCTTTCGGCCAACAGGCCCGGCAAACGGTTGAGCACGCCCGCTGGCAGGTGGCCGAATTGGTCGGGGCGCAGCCTGCGCAGATCGTCTGGACCTCCGGCGCCACGGAATCGAACAACCTTGCACTCAAGGGCGTCGCCCAGGCCCGCGGTGGGTCGGGCGGGCATATCATCACCAGTCAAATCGAACACAAGGCGATTCTCGACACCGCCCGGCAGTTGCAGGATGCCGGGGTCGCCGTGACTTACCTGGTACCGGATGCCGAGGGTTTGATCAGCGCGCAGGCGGTCAGTGACGCGCTGCGCGAGGACACCTTTCTGGTGTCGCTGATGCTGGTCAACAATGAACTGGGTACCGTCAACGACATCCCGGCCATTGGCCAACGGGTGCGTGAGCAGGGTGCGTTGTTCCACGTCGATGCCGCGCAAGGCGCTGGCAAGGTGGCGATTGACCTGGCCGAGTGGCCGGTGGATCTGATGTCGTTTTCCGCCCACAAGATTTATGGCCCCAAGGGCATCGGTGCGCTGTATGTCGGCCCGCGTGCGCAGGAGCGCCTGCAGGCACAGATTCATGGTGGCGGGCACGAAGGCGGTTTGCGTTCCGGGACGCTCGCCACTCACCAGATCGCGGCCATGGGCGCGGCCTTTGCCCTGGCGGCGGAATCCTTCGGCGAAGAAGCTGCAACCATCGCGGCGTTGCGCGAGCGTTTGCTGGGGCAACTCTTCAGTATTCCCGGTGTACGCTTGAACGGCAGCGCGACCCAGCGCATTCCCCACACCTTGAGCCTGACCTTCAGCGAGGGCGAGTTCAATTCGGCGGCGTTGAGTGCATCGATTGCCTTTTCGGCGACTTCGGCCTGCAACTCGGCGAGTAATGCACCGTCCCATGTATTGCTGGCCCTGGGGCATGATGCTCGGGCGGCCAGTCGCACCATCCGCCTGAGCCTCGGGCGTTTCACCACCGAGCAGGATATCGACCAGGCGGCACAATTGATCAA
Organism: Pseudomonas fluorescens; assembly: GCF_902497895.1. Classification (GTDB taxonomy): domain Bacteria; phylum Pseudomonadota; class Gammaproteobacteria; order Pseudomonadales; family Pseudomonadaceae; genus Aquipseudomonas; species Aquipseudomonas fluorescens_BP. The sequence continues at coordinate 3,617 of NZ_CABVHQ010000057.1, read as the reverse complement.
GGCTGCATCCGCCAGTGCACCGGCGTTCTGGGCCGTTGCCCAACCATAAGGGCTTCCGCACGGCACCCAATAAAAATCATGAGTGATTAGCAGGAGACACAATGAGCACGCAACCATTGAGCAACGGAGCGGTTTCCCAGCGCCTGGCGCAAACCCGCGAGCTGATGAGCCGGGAGGGCATTCATGCCTTGCTGGTGCCGTCGGCCGATCCGCACCTGTCGGAATACCTGCCGGGCTATTGGCAGGGACGGCAATGGCTGTCGGGCTTTCATGGTTCGGTCGGCACGCTGATCGTGACCCCTGACTTCGCTGGCGTCTGGGCTGACAGCCGTTACTGGGAGCAGGCAAGCAAGGAACTCAAGGGCAGCGGTATCGAGCTGGTAAAACTTCAACCGGGACAACCAGGCCCGCTGGACTGGCTGGCCGAGCAGACTCCCGAAGGCGGCGTGGTCGCCGTCGATGGCGCGGTCATGGCGGTGGCTTCAGCGCGTACCCTGGGCAGCAAGCTCCAGGAACGTGGTGCTCGACTGCGCACCGATATCGATGTGTTGAACCAGGTCTGGCAAGACCGTCCAGCGCTGCCGGATCAGCCGATTTACCAACACTTGCCGCCCCAGGCCACCGTCAGCCGTGGCGAGAAACTCGCCAAACTGCGCGAGAACCTGAAAGCCCGTGGCGCCGATTGGCACTTCATCGCGACCCTCGATGACATCGCCTGGCTGTTCAACCTGCGTGGCGCCGATGTGTCATTCAACCCGGTTTTCGTTTCCTTCGCCTTGATTGGCCAGCAGCAGGCGACGCTGTTTGTCGCGCTGAGCAAAGTCGATGCACCATTGCGCGCGATCCTTGAACAGGATGGCGTGATCTTGCGTGACTACAGCGAAGTGGCCGCGGCATTGAGTGCAGTACCGAGCGGCTCGAGCCTGTTGGTCGACCCGGCGCGGGTAACGGCGGGGCTGCTGGATAACCTGGGCAGTGGCGTCAAGCTGCTGGAAGGGCTGAACCCGACGACCCTGGCCAAGTCGCAAAAAAGCCTCGCCGATGCCGAACATATTCGTCAGGCCATGGAGCAGGACGGCGCGGCGCTATGCGAATTCTTCGCCTGGCTGGACAGCGCATTGGGTCGTGAGCGAATCACTGAGTTGACTATCGATGAGCACCTGACCGCGGCGCGTACCCGCCGGCCGGGGTATGTCTCGCTGAGCTTCAATACCATCGCGGCGTTCAATGCCAACGGTGCGATGCCGCACTACCATGCCACCGAAGAAGAACATGCGCTGATCGAAGGCGATGGTTTGCTGCTGATCGACTCCGGTGGTCAGTACCTGGGTGGCACCACCGATATTACCCGCATGGTGCCAGTCGGCACGCCGACCGAGGAGCAGAAGCGTGACTGCACGCGGGTCCTCAAGGGCGTGATCGCGCTGTCCCGCGCACAGTTCCCGCGGGGCATTCTGTCGCCGCTGCTGGATTCCATCGCCCGTGCACCGATCTGGGCCGAAGGCGTCGACTACGGTCACGGCACCGGGCATGGCGTCGGTTATTTCCTCAACGTCCATGAAGGTCCGCAGGTGATTGCCTATCAGGCAGCGGCGGCACCACACACCGCGATGCAGCCGGGGATGATCACCTCCATCGAACCGGGCACTTATCGTCCTGGCCGCTGGGGGGTGCGGATCGAGAACCTGGCGTTGAATCGCGAAGCAGGCAGCACCGAATTTGGTGAATTCCTCAAGTTCGAAACCCTGACCCTGTGCCCGATCGACACTCGTTGCCTGGAGCCGGCATTGCTGACTCAAGACGAGAAAGAGTGGTTCAACGGCTATCACGCGCAAGTCCGTGAGCGTTTGAGCCCGCTGCTTGAAGGCGCGGCTCTGGAGTGGCTGAACACCCGGACGGCGGCTATTTAAATCGTCTTTGCAGCTTCATCAAGAGGGCGGCGCAAGCTCAGGTGTTTGAGCTAGCGCCAGTTCATTTACAGATGACGATCATGCTGCGGCTCGTATAGCCGGCGGGGTTCAGGCCAAAGGGGTAATCGCCGGGCTCTTCCACTGAGTCGCCGGATTTGGCGATCACTTTGTAGCCCTTGGCGCCGCACGAATTGGCGGCGCTGGCGTAACACTTGTCCCAGGAAGAGGAGAGGCCGGAGCAGTTGATATGCAGCCCCTTCTTACCACGCTTTACCTCGGTTTTTGAAGTTGCAGCACAGCTTGCAATGGCAAGTACGGTGAGCAGTATCAAGACTCGTTTCATTCCCTTCCTCTATAGCTGGCTTCGGGTCTGGCGCCCGAGTCTGGCTTTATCCGCTCTTGCATGTCGCGTGGATGATGTTCCTATTTGAAAAAAATCCATGGCTTACACAGAGTTAGGGCTAAACATGGCCTAATTGAGCGGCAAATGCCAGAGTTTCGTCAACCCCGCTTCAATCGGTAGCGAGCATTTGCGGGGATTGGCGGCGCATGGTCAGGGTGGCACCGGCGGAAGCGAGAATGATGCAGGCAATGGCAAGCCACTGGGCCACAGACAGGTACTCATGCAGGAACAACAGGCCAGACAGGGCGCCGAATGCCGGTTCCATGCTCATCAGCGTGCCAAAGGTCCTGGCTGGAATCCGGGTAAGGGCCACCATCTCCAGGGTGTAGGGCACGGCGGTAGACAAAATCGCCACGCCAATGGCGACCGGGATCAAGGAAGGCGTCAGTAAAGTCGCTCCAGCATGGACGATGCCCACCGGCGCGACGAATAACGCCGCGATCATCACACCCAACGCAGCGGTTTGAATGCCGTTGTCGGCACCGGCCTTTTGCCCGAACAGGATATACACCGCCCAGCAGACCCCTGCGCCCAGCGCATAAGCGGCGCCGACGAGGTCGATCCCGGAGCGGCTATCGCCGGTGGGAATCAGCAGTAGCAAACCGATGACTGCCAGGCCGATCCAGAGGAAATCCATGGCCCGGCGTGAAGCATAGATAGCGACCGCCAGGGGGCCGGTGAACTCCAGGGCAACCGCAATTCCCAGTGGAACGGTATTGAGTGACATATAGAAGAGCAGATTCATCCCGCCAAGCGCCATCCCGTAGACGATGACCGTGCGCAGGGTGCTGGCCGTGAACCTGGCGCGCCACGGGCGAAGCAGGATCAGCATGATGACGCTGGCAAAAATCAGCCGCAGGGTAGTGGTGCCTTGTGCTCCCACTACCGGGAACATGCTTTTTGCCAGGGATGCTCCGGACTGGATGGAAGCCATGGCGATCAGCAGCAGGCCGACCGGGAACAGAATCGAGGCAAGGCTTCGGGGTTGGTCAGTCATTAAGAGGCGTCATCCGCAAGTGGGCTGGTAAGTGTGCAGGACACATGATGCTCAACTATCGGGAAATGAGCAATATAGTGCGCAAGCAGTTTGCTGCACCTCTATATATAAGCAGGTTTTCAGGTTTTCGGCGGTTATTGATAGAAAAGCTAAATCAGCGCTTGACGGCAGATCCTGGAAGTCTATAATTCGCCCCACTTCCGGCGCAGTCGAAACGGAAAACTCCTTGGTAAACAAAGAGTTACGCAGTTTTCGGCAGCGAGTTGCTTCAGTTCACCGAAGCCCAGAAGGAGTTGATAAGGTCGTG
>NZ_CABVHQ010000056.1 GCF_902497895.1 Pseudomonas fluorescens | reverse complement strand
TACGCCGATCACGTACGTCCGCCATTTCGCCGGTGTAGGCCAATCCCCTGTGGGAGCTGCCGCAGGCTGCGATCTTTTGATCTTGATCTTCAAATCGCTAAAAGATCGCAGCCTGCGGCAGCTCCTACGCCGATCACGTACGTCCGCCATTTCGCAGATGTAGGCCAATCCCCTCACGTACGTCCGCCATTTCGCAGGTGTACGCGAAGCCCGTTTGCGTACACCCGTGAGAGGGCCGATGTAAGCGGTCCGGGTGGATCGCCATGGGCGTCCTCGCGCCAGCTATGCTTGTTGATTCAGGTGTCGGGTTGAAGCAGGAGGCCTGTCATGGCGACAGTCAAAACTGCACTGGTGCTGGCCGGGGGCGGCAGTCTCGGCGCGGTTCAGGTCGGCATGTTGCGGGCGCTGCTCGAGGCCGGAGTGGCTTTCGATCTGGTGATCGGTGCTTCGGTCGGGGCTATCAATGGCGCGTACTTCGCGGCCAGGCCGACAGCCGAGGGCGTTGCCGAGCTGGCGGACTTCTGGCGCGGGTTGCGCAAGGCGGATGTGTTTCCGGTTTCGCTGACCGATACCCTGGCCGCGATCCTGCGTCGGCGCGGTTATCTGCTGCAGTCTTCGGCGCTCCAGCAACTGGTGCGTCGGGCGCTGCCGGTGACCTTGATCGAGCAGACCGTATTGCCCCTGTACATCGTCACCACCAACCTGCTCACCGGTACCGACGAACTGTTGTCGAGCGGCAGTGTTGAACAGGCCTTGCTCGCCAGCGCGGCGATACCACTGGTGTTCCCCAATGTGCGGATCGGCGACAAATGGCTGGTGGATGGCGGTGTGACCAGTAACACGCCGATTGCCAGTGCGGTATTTCTGGGAGCAACCCGGGTCGTGGTGGTGCCGACCGGATTCGGTTGTGCCTGCCCACAGCCGCCGACCGGGCTGGTGGCGCTGGCGCTGCATACGCTGAACCTGATGAGCATGCGTCAACTGGTTCGCGACATTGAGTTGTATTCGCCGCGAGCCGATATCCATGTGGTGGCGCCGCTGTGTCCGCTGGGGATCTCGGTGTTCGACTTCAGCCAGACCGATCTGCTGCTACGACGGGCCTATGAGCAGACCCAGGACTGGATCGGCAAGGGCGGGCTGGTGCGCACCGGGGTTCCGGGTTCATTGCAGGCCCATACTCACCACCCCAGGTAAGCCAGTAGCGTCTGCCTAATCCTCAAACCCCACCTGCTCGTGAATCTCGTCGACCTTCAATTCCAGGCGATAGGCCACGGCGATAAACAGCGCCTGGCACAGGCACAAGGTGGCACTCAACGAACGGAAAGCGAATGAGCTGCCCTCATTGACCAGCAGCACAGTATTGGCGCGCTTGGCCAGGGGCGACAGGTTGCTGTCAGTGATGATCAGGGTTTTCGCCTGATGGTGTTGGGCAATACGCAGGCAATGCTGGGTTTCCTTGCCATACGGCGTGAAGCTGATGGCGATCACCAGATCATTGGCCCGCACGCTGCGCATCTGTTCCCGATAGCTGCCCCCCAGGCCCGAGACCAGGTGGATGCGCTTGTTGGTGTGCTGCAGGTTGTAGACCAGGTAATCGGCCACCGCGAATGAACGGCGCACGCCGACCACATAGATGTTGTCGGCATTTACCACCAGGTCGACGGCCTTGTCGAAGGCCTGATCGTCCAGTTCCAGGCCCAGACGTTCGATGCCCGACAGTGTGGCGTTGATGCATTCGCGCGCCAGATCACCGCCGCTGGCCTTCTGCGACTTGTTGGCGATCATGCTGCGGATGCGCTGCTGGTAGTTCTGCACCGGGGTGGTCTTGTGGGTGTAGGCCTCGCGGAACAACGCCTGCATTTCACTGAAGCCGCTGAAACCGAAGCGCTGAGAGAAACGCACGATGGCCGAAGGGTGGACTTCGCACTCACGAGCGATATCGCTGATGCGGTCGACCATGATCCGGTCGCTCTGCTGGCTCATGTAGCTGGCGATGCGTTTGAGCTGGCGCGGCAGGCTTTCGTATTCCTCGGTGATCAGCTGCAGCAGGCGCTCGGCATTGATCGGGGGGCTGCCGAGGTTGCTCTCGGGCGTGCTCTCGGACGTAGCCGGCTGATCGGTGCGGGACATAGGGAATCCTTCTGGCTTGTTCTTTTAGGGACGGCGGGTGAATGCCGGCCCTCGACACTAGGTTGGCTTGCGCAGTCTACAGGGTAGGCGCAAATAAAATCTTGAGCGTGAAGTCAGGGGTAGTTGCTGAATCGATCCACTTTCGTCCTGTCCGAGTTTATTGGAAAAAATATTCCACGTAAAAAATATATAGAATAAATATTGATTGGAGTCGCGAGACGTTTTAGTCTGGCCCACACCAAAAGTGTTCGCGCTTGCACCGCGGCGAACGCAGGCTGATAAAAATAACAGGAGCCAGCATGGGCCAGACTCGTTTTGCCAGTGGGCGTCAATTGGATCTGATTTGCCTCGGGCGCCTTGGCGTCGACCTCTACGCACAGCAAGTCGGTGCGCGGCTGGAGGATGTCAGCAGTTTCGCCAAGTACCTGGGCGGTTCATCGGCGAACATCGCCTTCGGCACCGCACGCCTTGGCCTCAAGTCGGCGATGTTGAGCCGGGTAGGGGACGACCATATGGGGCGTTTTCTGCTCGAATCCCTGACCCGCGAAGGCTGTGACGTCAGCGGGGTCAAACTCGATCCGGAACGCTTGACCGCCATGGTCTTGCTCGGGCTCAAGGACCGCGAAACCTTTCCTTTGGTCTTCTACCGCGAGAACTGCGCCGATATGGCCTTGCGCGCTGAAGACATCAACGAATCCTTCATCGCTTCCAGCAAAGCCTTGCTGATCACCGGCACGCATTTCTCCACGGACGGCGTATACAGGGCAAGTATCCAGGCGCTGGACTACGCCCAAAAGCACAACGTCAAGCGCGTGCTGGATATCGACTACCGCCCGGTGCTCTGGGGCCTGGCAGGCAAGGCGGACGGCGAAACCCGTTTCGTTGCCGACCAGAAAGTCAGCCAGCATGTGCAGAAAATCCTCCCGCGCTTCGACCTGATTGTCGGCACTGAAGAAGAGTTTCTGATTGCCGGTGGCAGCGAAGACCTGCTCGGCGCCCTGCGCACCGTGCGTTCGCTGACGGCCGCGACCCTGGTGGTCAAGCTTGGCCCACAAGGCTGCACGGTGATTCATGGGGCGATCCCGGCGCGTCTCGAAGACGGTGCGATCTATCCCGGGGTGCGGGTCGAGGTGCTCAACGTGCTGGGGGCCGGCGATGCCTTTATATCGGGCTTCCTCAGCGGCTGGCTGGAGGACGCGACTGACGAGCGCTGCTGCCAGTTGGCCAATGCCTGCGGCGGGCTGGTGGTGTCGCGCCACGCCTGTGCCCCGGCGATGCCGACCCGTGCCGAGCTGGACTACCTGTTCAACAGCCCGGTACCTATTACCCGGCCCGATCAGGACGAGATGCTGCAGCGCCTGCATCAGGTCAGCGTGCCGCGCAAAGCCTGGAAGCAACTGTTCATCTTTGCCTTCGACCATCGGTGGCAGCTGGTCGAGCTGGCACAACAGAGTGGTCGCGAGCTCAGCAGCATTGGTGAACTCAAGCAGCTGTTTATCAAGGCCGTGGAGCGGGTCGAGGCCGACTTGCGCCAGCAGGGTATCGAAGCGGATGTCGGTTTGCTGGCCGACCAGCGCTTTGGCCAGGACTCGCTGAACGCCGCCACCGGTCGGGGTTGGTGGGTCGCGCGGCCGGTGGAAGTCCAGGGTTCGCGACCGTTGGCTTTCGAGCATGGTCGTTCGATCGGTAGCAACCTGATCGCTTGGCCCCAGGAGCAGATCATCAAATGCCTGGTGCAATTCCATCCTGATGACGAGCCATTATTGCGTCTGGAACAGGAAGCCCAGATCAAGGGCCTGTATCAGGCGGCGCAAGTCAGCGGTCATGAGCTGCTGCTGGAAATCATCCCGCCCAGGGATCATCCGTCACCTTGGCCGGACGTGCTCTACCGCGCCATCAAGCGCCTGTACAACCTCGGCATTTTCCCGGCCTGGTGGAAGATCGAGGCGCAGAGCACCGCCGAATGGGAGCAACTCGACGCCCTGATTCAAGAGCGCGACCCCTATTGCCGCGGCGTGGTGCTGCTGGGGCTGAACGCCCCGGCCGCGGCTCTCGCCGAAGGGTTTCAGCAGGCCAGTCAAAGCAAGACCTGCCGTGGCTTTGCCGTGGGCCGGACGATTTTCCAGGAGCCCAGCCGAGCCTGGCTGGCCGGGGAGATCGATGACGAAGCGCTGATCCAGCGAGTGCAGGGCACCTTTGTCGAATTGATCGAGGCCTGGCGCACGGCCCGGGGGTGAAAGGCGACCTTTGTGGCGAGGGGGCTTTCTGTGGCGAGGGGGCTTGTCGGAACGCCGCATCGCCCCGTTCGGCTGCGAAGCAGTCGTAAAACCGGCGGATGCGTTCTACCTGAAAAACCGCGACTGCCGGTTTTGGGGCCGCTACGCGACCCAGCGGGGGCAAGCCCCCTCGCCACAAGTGTTCGTCGGCCTGTGAGGTCAGATTCACAGTCAGCAATTTATTCAGAAAACAACAAAAGGTGCAGCCATGCCCGCTATCCGAATTGGCATCAACCCGATCTCCTGGAGCAACGACGACCTGCCGGCTCTGGGCGGTGAAACACCGCTGAGCACCGCCTTGAGCGAGGGCAAGGAAATCGGCTACGAGGGCTTCGAGCTCAACGGCAAATTTCCCAAGGACGCCAAGGGCGTCGGCGATGTGCTGCGGCCTTACGACCTGGCACTGGTCTCCGGCTGGTACTCCAGCCGTCTGGCCCGGCGTTCGGTGGCCGAGGAAATCGACGCCATCGGCAGTCACGTCGAGCTGCTGGCGAAGAACGGCGCCAAGGTGCTGGTCTATGGCGAAGTCGCCGACTCGATCCAGGGCCAGCGCATTCCACTGGTTGAACGCCCGCGTTTTCACAGCGCACAGGCCTGGCAGGCATACGCCGACAAGCTCACTGAGCTGGCGCGGTTCACCCTGTCCCAGGGCGTGCGTCTGGCCTACCACCACCATATGGGCGCTTATGTCGAATCCCCGACCGACATCGACACATTGATGAGCCTGACCGGCAGCGAAGTCGGCCTGCTGTTCGATTCGGGCCACTGCTACATGGGCGGCGGCGAACCGCTGCAAGTGCTGCGCAAACATATCGACCGGGTGTGCCACGTGCATTTCAAGGACGTGCGCAAACCGGTGGTGCAACTGGCGCGCAACAACCTCTGGAGCTTCCCGGACTGCATCATCAACGGCACCTTCACCGTGCCCGGCGACGGCGATATCGACTTTGCCGCGCTGCTCGACGTGTTGCTGGCCGCCGACTATCACGGCTGGCTGGTAGTCGAGGCCGAGCAGGACCCGGCGGTGGCGCCGAGTTATGTCTACGCGAAAAAGGGCTACGACACCTTGCGTTCACTGCTGAATCAGAGGATCGGACAATGAGCCTGCTGGTCAAAAGCAAAGCCCGGGGCCAGACCATGGTCGAGCTGGGTGCCGATGAACTGCAATACGTCGGTTTTGCCGCCTACCGCCTGAGCCTTGGGGAAACCCTGCCGGTCAGTGCCGGTGATAAAGAACTGTGCCTGGTGCTGCTCAGTGGCCGGGTCACGATCCAGGGCGAAGCCCCGGGGCAGGGCGCCTTCAGCTGGGACAACATCGGCGATCGGCAATCAGTGTTTGAAGACAAATCACCCTTCGCCGCCTACTTGCCGCCCGGCAGTCAGGCGCAAGTGCTGGCCTTGAGCGACGTGCAGATCGCCGTGTGTGCCGCGCCCGGTTCGACCGGCAACGGCCTTGGCCCACGGCTGATCAAACCCGAGAATATGCAGCGCAGCGTGCGCGGCAAAGGCGCCAACACCCGTTACGTCTGCGACATCCTGCCGGACACCGAGCCGGCCCATTCACTGCTGGTGGTGGAAGTGCGCACGCCGTCCGGGCATTCGTCGAGCTACCCACCGCACAAGCACGACACCGACGACCTGCCGCACCAGAGCTTCCTCGAAGAAACCTACTACCACCAGATCAACCCGCCCCAGGGCTTCGTCTTTCAGCGGGTCTACACCGACGACCGCAGCATCGACCAGGCCATGGCCGTGGAAAACAGCGACCTGGTGGTGGTGCCCAAGGGTTATCACCCGGTCAGCGTGCCCTACGGCTACGAGTCGTATTACCTGAACGTGATGGCCGGGCCCAAACGCGTCTGGCACTTCCATAACGACCCGCAGCACAGCTGGCTGCTGGATTTGTAGGTTTCTATCTTTCAGATTGGAGAACGACAACAATGAGTGACGCCCAGGTTTTAGGCCATTACATCAACGGCCAAGTGCAGGACAGTGGCAGCGAACGCTTCAGCAACGTTTTCAATCCGGCCACCGGCAGCGTCCAGGCGCGGGTCGGGCTGGCCAGCCAGAAGACCGTCGATGAAGCCGTCGCCTCGGCCTTGAAGGCCTTCCCGGCCTGGTCCGGGCAGTCGTCCCTGCGTCGCTCGCGAGTGATGTTCAAGTTCAAGGAATTGCTGGATAAACACCATGATGAGCTGGCAGAAATCATCAGTCGCGAACACGGCAAAGTCTTTTCCGACGCCAAGGGCGAAGTGACCCGCGGCATCGAGATCGTCGAGTACGCCTGCGGCGCGCCGAACCTGCTCAAGACCGAGTTCAGCGACAACATCGGCGGCGGCATCGATAACTGGAACCTGCGCCAGCCCCTGGGCGTCTGCGCCGGCGTGACCCCGTTCAACTTCCCGGTAATGGTGCCGTTGTGGATGATCCCGATCGCGCTGGTCACCGGTAACTGCTTCATCCTCAAACCCTCCGAGCGCGACCCCTCGGCCAGTTTGTTGATGGCCCGCCTGCTCACCGAAGCCGGTCTGCCAGACGGTGTGTTCAATGTGGTGCAGGGCGACAAGATTGCGGTCGATGCATTGCTGCAACACCCGGACATCGAAGCGATTTCCTTTGTCGGTTCGACGCCGATCGCCGAGTACATCCACCAGCAAGCCACTGCCCGCGGCAAACGCGTGCAAGCGCTGGGTGGGGCGAAGAATCACATGATCGTCATGCCCGACGCCGATCTGGACCAGGCCGCCGACGCCTTGATCGGCGCCGCTTACGGCTCGGCCGGCGAACGCTGCATGGCGATTTCGATTGCCGTGGCGGTGGGCGATGTCGCGGACCAGCTGATCGCCAGACTGCTGCCGCGCATCGACCAGTTGAAGGTCGGCAACGGCATGCAGGCCGACAGCGACATGGGGCCGCTGGTCACCGCCGAGCACAAGGCCAAGGTTGAAGGGTTTATCGATGAAGGCGTGGCCCAGGGTGCGCAGCTGATTGTCGACGGCCGCCACTTCAAGGTCCCGGGTGCAGAGAATGGCTTCTTTGTCGGCGCGACGCTGTTCGACAACGTGACGACCGAAATGAGCATCTACCAGCAGGAAATCTTCGGTCCGGTGCTGGGCATTGTCCGGGTCGCCGATTTCGCCAGCGCGGTGGCCTTGATCAACGCCCACGAGTTCGGTAACGGCGTGTCCTGTTTCACCAGCGACGGCGGCATCGCCCGGGCGTTCGCACGGACCATCAAGGTCGGTATGGTCGGCATCAACGTGCCGATCCCGGTGCCAATGGCCTGGCATTCCTTCGGTGGCTGGAAGCGTTCGCTGTTTGGCGATCACCACGCCTACGGCGAAGAAGGCATTCGCTTCTACAGCCGTTACAAAAGCGTGATGCAGCGCTGGCCGGACAGCATCGCCAAAGGCCCTGAGTTCGGCATGCCGACCGCTAAATAAACCTATCGATCCACCTTGAGAGCGGAGAACAAGAATAATGAGCCAGCCCCTGCGTTTCGCCCTGAACCGTATGGTCGCCCCAGGATTGTCACTGCCGGATTTCATTGAGCTGGCGGTGACCTTGAAAGCCGATGCCATCGAGATCCGCAACGACCTCAAGGGCGTCGAGATCGAAGACGGTACGCCGCCAGCGCGGGTCCGCGAGTTGTGCGCGGCCAAAGGGATCAAGGTGTTGTCGATCAACGCGCTGTATCCGTTCGATGTATGGAACGACGAACGTCGGGAGCAAGCCCGCAAGCTGGCCGCCTATGCCCGCGATTGCGGTGCGCAGGGGCTGGTGATGTGTCCGCTGAATGATCGCGCCGACCCGCGCACCAAGGTCCAGCGCAACACCGCATTACGCACGGCGCTCAGCGAACTGGCGCCGATCCTGCGCCAGCACGGGATTCTCGGGTTTATCGAACCGCTGGGCTTCGAAGAGTGTTCCCTGCGGCGCAAACGCACGGCGGTGGACGCGATCAAGGCGATTGGCGGGCTGGATGTGTTCCGCCTGGTGCATGACACCTTCCACCATCACCTGGCCGGCGAACACGAGTTCTTCCCCGAGCTGACCGGGCTGGTGCACATCTCCGGCGTCGAGGATGCACAGGCGCCGCTGGCGAGTATTCGTGATGGGCATCGGGTGTTGGTGGGGGAGGCGGACATCCTCGGTAATGCCGCGCAGATCGATACCTTGCTCAGCTCCGGCTACACGGGCTACCTGTCGTTCGAGCCGTTTGCCGAAAGCGTGCATGGCCTGGTGGATATCGAGCAGGCGATAGGGGCGAGCATGGAGCATTTGAAACACTCCCTGGCATAAACCGTCCACCGCGTAGGAGCTGCCGAAGGCTGCGATCTTTTGATCTTGTTGTTCCGGGAAACATCTCAGTCGGATGCAAGATTGTCAGGATCAAAAGATCGCAGCCTTCGGCAGCTCCTACAGGGGATCTGAGGTGCATTTGAAAGGATCGGACATGACTACTACACGACTGACCATGGCCCAGGCCCTGGTGAAATTCCTCGATAACCAGTACGTCGAGGTGGATGGGGTACAAAGCAAATTCGTTGCCGGGATCTTTACCATTTTCGGTCACGGCAACGTCCTGGGCCTCGGCCAGGCCCTGGAGCAGGACAGCGGCGATCTGGTGGTGCATCAGGGCCGCAACGAGCAGGGCATGGCCCATGCGGCCATCGGTTTTGCCAAGCAGCATCTGCGGCGCAAGATCTACGCCTGCACTTCTTCGGTCGGACCCGGCGCGGCGAACATGCTGACCGCCGCAGCCACCGCCACCGCCAACCGGATTCCATTGCTGCTGTTGCCCGGCGATGTCTACGCCAGCCGCCAACCGGACCCGGTGCTGCAACAGATCGAGCAGTTCCATGACCTGAGCATCAGCACCAACGATGCCTTCAAGGCCGTGAGCAAGTACTGGGACCGGATCAACCGCCCCGAGCAACTGATGAGTGCGGCGATCCACGCCATGCGCGTGCTCACCGACCCGGCGGAAACCGGCGCGGTGACCCTGGCCTTGCCCCAGGACGTGCAAGGCGAAGCCTATGACTATCCCGACTACTTCCTGCAAAAGCGCGTACACCGCATCGACCGCCGCCCGGCCACCGAAGCGATGCTCGGCGATGCCCTGGCCTTGCTCGAAGGCAAGCGCAAACCCTTGATCATCTGCGGTGGCGGGGTCAAATACTCCGGGGCCAACGCAGCCTTGCAGGCGTTTGCCGAGCGTTTCGATATCCCCTTCGCGGAAACCCAGGCCGGCAAAAGCGCGGTGGTTTCCGCTCACCCGCTGAACCTCGGCGGCATTGGCGAAACCGGTTGCCTGGCGGCGAATCTGCTGGCCCCGCAAGCGGACCTGATCATCGGTATCGGCACCCGCTACACCGACTTCACCACCTCGTCGAAATCGCTGTTCCAGCATCCCGAGGTGGAATTTCTCAACCTCAACATCAGCCCCTGCGATGCACTGAAACTCGATGGCGTGCAACTGCTGGCTGACGCCAGGTCCGGGCTGCAAGCCTTGTCCGATGCCTTGGCGCGCACCGGTTATCGCTCCGCCTGGGGCGATCAACCGAGGGAGGCTAAGGCGCAACTGGATGCCGAGGTCGACCGGGTTTATCAGGTCGAGTACCAGAGCGACAACTTCGTCCCGGAAATCCACGACCACATGGACCCGGCGGTGCTGCGCGAATTCATCGAGCTGACCGGTTCCTGCCTGACCCAAAGCCGGGTGCTCGGCGTGCTCAACGAACGCTTGCCGAGTGACGCGGTGATCGTTGCCGCTGCCGGCAGCCTGCCCGGTGATCTGCAACGCAGCTGGCGCAGCAAGGGGGTGAACAGCTACCACGTCGAGTACGGCTATTCCTGCATGGGCTACGAGGTCAATGCCGCGCTGGGGGTGAAGCTCGCCGAGCCTGAGCGCGAGGTCTATGCGCTGGTCGGCGATGGCTCCTACCTGATGCTGCACTCGGAGCTGGTGACCTCGATTCAGGAGCGACGCAAGATCAACGTGATCCTGCTCGACAACATGACCTTCGGCTGCATCAACAACCTGCAGATGGAACACGGCATGGACAGCTTCGGCACCGAGTTCCGCTTCCGCAACCCGCAAACCGGCAAGCTCGATGGCGGGTTTGTGCCGGTGGACTTCGCCATGAGCGCGGCGGCCTATGGCTGCAAGACCTACAAGGTGAATACGGTCGAGGAGCTGCAGGCAGCGCTGGCCGATGCCCGATTGCAGAGCGTGTCGACGTTGATCGATATCAAGGTTCTGCCCAAGACCATGATCCACAAATACCTGTCCTGGTGGCGCGTCGGCGTGGCGCAAGTCTCCACCAGCGCGCGCACCGATGCGGTGGCGAAAACCCTGAATGAACGACTGGCCAAGGCCCGTCAGTACTGATTGCCCTGCACACAAAACTTTCCAACGGGAGAATAGAGATGTCGTTGCTTTTTAATTCGTTGCGGGTCGGCGTCATCGGCACCGGTGCCATCGGTCAGGACCATATCCGGCGTTGCAGCCAGACCCTGCTCAACAGCCGGGTGGTGGCCGTTACCGACATCAATCTCGAGCAGGCGGCCAAGGTTGTCGCCGACTTGAAACTGACCGCCGAGGTCTATCCCGATGGCCATGCGCTGATCAACGCACCAGAGGTCGAGGCGATATTGGTGACGTCCTGGGGCCCGAGCCACGAAGAGTTCGTGCTCGCCGCGATTGCTGCCGGCAAACCGGTGTTCTGCGAGAAGCCACTGGCGGTGACCGCCGAAGGCTGCCGCAAGATAGTCGAGGCTGAAGTAGCCCATGGCAAGCGGCTGGTGCAGGTCGGGTTCATGCGCCCCTACGATCAGGGTTACCAGGCACTCAAGGCGGTGATCGACAGTGGCCAGATCGGCGAGCCGTTGATGCTGCATTGCGCTCACCGCAACCCGACCGTGGGCGAGAACTACCAGACCGACATGGCCATCACCGACACGCTGATCCATGAACTGGATGTATTGCGCTGGCTGCTGGCCGATGACTATGTGTCGGTGCAGGTGGTGTTCCCGCGCAAGACCAGCAAGGCCCACGCCCACTTGAAAGACCCGCAGATCGTCCTGCTGGAAACCGCCAGGGGCACCCGTATCGACGTCGAGATTTTCGTCAATTGCCAGTACGGCTACGACATCCAGTGCGAAGTCGTCGGCGAGACCGGCATCGCCAAACTGCCCGAGCCGTCCCAGGTGCAATTGCGCAGCGGCGCGAAACTCTCCAACGCGATTCTGATGGACTGGAAGGATCGTTTTATTGCTGCCTATGACGTCGAGCTGCAGGCCTTTATCGACGGTGTGCGCGCCGGGCAAGTCGGCGGGCCGTCGGCCTGGGACGGGTTTGCGGCGGCAGTGGCGGCGGATGCGTGCATCGAGGCACAAAACAGCGGAGCGATCGTCAAAGTCGCACTCCCTGACCGCCCCCATTTCTACGGCTAAAACACGCCCCCTGTAGGAGCTGCCGCAGGCTGCGATCTTTTGATTCTGGCGTCCATCCAGACAACGCGTTGTTCGCCGAAAAGATCAAAAGATCGCAGCCTGCGGCAGCTCCTACAACAGCAGCGCCAGTCATTGGCGACGGAGAACAATAATGCGCATCGCACTAGACCCCTACATGTACCGCAACCTGTCCCTGGGCAAGATGGTCGACAAGGTCGCCGAGCTCGGTTACCAGCATATCGAACTGTCGCCGCGGGAGGATTTCCTGCCGTTCTACAAAGCGCCGCGGGTCGACCGGGCGCGGATCAAGGAGTTTCGCAAAGCCCTGAGCGACACCGGGGTGCAACTCTCCTCGCTGCTGCCGATGTACCACTGGGCCGCTGCCGATGAAGGCCTGCGCCAGGCCGCCTTGCGCAACTGGAAGCGCGCGATCCAGATTGCCGTGGAAATGGACTGCGAACTGCTCAACACCGAATTCACCGGCCAGTCGGATAATCCGCTGGTCTGCGAGAACCAGTTCATGCGCTCCATGGACGAGCTGATGCCGGTGTTCGAACGCGAAGGCATCAAGCTGGATATCCAGGCCCACCCCTATGACTTCTGCGAGCGCAACAACGAGTCGGTGGACATCATTCGCGGCCTGGATCGCGACTGGATCAACTACCTCTATGCCGCGCCCCATACCTTTTTCTACGACGACGGCAAAGGCGACATCGCCTCGATGCTCAAGTATGCCGGTGACAAGCTCACTCACCTGATCATCGCCGACACCTACAACCACAAGGCGTCGTCAGGCCTGCGCTACATCGTCAACCCGCCGGGCGTGACCGCCACCGTGCACCAGCACCTGGACATCGGTCAGGGCGAAGTCGACTGGCAGGCGTTTTTCAGCACCTTGCGCGAGCTCAAGTTCGACGGCATCGCCACGGTCTCGGTGTTCGCCTGGGAAGACCGGCCGGACGAATCCAACCGGATGATGCTGGATCGAGTCAAAAGCGAGTTATGCCGTTAAGCGCGAGTCCCCGTAGCAGCTGGCGAGCCCGCGAGCCTGCGTTCGAGCGCGAAGCGGTTAGTCCATCAAACTCGGTGTGCCTGATGCACCGCGATTGCAGGTTTTACGGCCGCTGCGCAGCCGAACGCAGGCTCGCAAAGCTCGCCAGCTGCTACGGGGCCACCTTCAACATTAAGGAAAACGTTATGCGTATCGGACTTGTCGGTTACGGCCATGGTGGCCGGTTTTTTCATGCTCCGCTGATCAGCAGTCTGCCCGCCGCGACCTTTGTCGGCGTGGTGACGCGTTCGGCCGAGCGGCGCCAGTGCCTGGCAAAGGACTACCCGGGTGTACCGGCCTTCGACACTGTCGCCCGGTTGGTCGAAGCCGGGGTCGATGTGCTGGTGGTTTCCACACCTCTACCGGGGCGCCAGGCGCTATTGCTCGAAGCCATCGGCCACGGGGTGGCGGTGGTCAGTGACAAACCCTTTGCCGCCGACGCGCAGCAGGCGGGCGCCTTGATCGCCGCTGCCGAATGGCAAAAGGTGCCCTTGAGCGTCTACCAGAACCGCCGCTGGGATTCGGATTTCCTTACCGTGCGCAAACTTTTCGAGGCCGGCGCCCTGGGGCAGGTGACCCGCTTCGAATCAAGGGTCGAGCGCTATGCCCCGCAGTCGGTGGGTAATGGCAACGGCGGCGGTTTCCTCCGCGATCTGGGCAGCCATCTGGTGGATCAGGCCCTGCAACTGTTCGGGCCGGTGGCGCGGGTCTACGCCGAGCTGCACTACGCCCATCAAGGACAGGAGTTCGATGACGGCTTCTTCGTTTCCCTGACCCATGCCAATGGGGTGATTTCACACCTGTCCGGCAGCTGCTTGCAAAACAGCCCGGCCCCCCGATTTCGGGTCAATGGCACAGCAGGTTGCTACACCGTCGAGGGGCTGGACGGGCAGGAGGCCGCAGCGCTGGCCGGTCTGTCGCCCAAGTCCGAGGGTGACCGCTGGGGCGTTGAGGAGCATCGACGCTGGGGCTGGTTCGAACAAGGCGAGGAGCGCGAACGGATTCCTTCCGAGCGCGGCTGCTGGCAGCAGTTCTATATACAGCTACAAACCGCGTTACAGAGCGCTGGCCCACTGCCGGTCGATCCCCGTGATGCACTTGAAACCACCCGCGTGCTGGACGCGGCGCGACTCAGTGCGCAACGCCAGCAGGTGGTCGAACTGAGCGACATGGCCAGTAATGGAATAAAACCAGAATAAAATTCTAAAATTGATTGATATAGAAAATATTTTCCAATAAAGTCATTTCCAGGTTGCCGACATCAACGTCCGATCTGCCTCGAGTCACTTGAAGCAGTAGCGGACGAACCAACAAAAACAAACAGGTACCGTCGATGAAAGCCTTCAGCACTGCTCTACGGATCTTGCGTCCCGCATTCCACCTGCCCCGCGATCTATCGCGCGGTCCGCACCTGTCCATACTCCTTTCTCTTTCCAGACTCCTGTGCGTCGAGCGCAACAGTGCCTTGGTGTGCTGCATTGCCGGCGCGCCCATCGTTCGTTTGCCAGCGCAGGCCAGCTGAATCCGGTCCAACGCCTTATCCATAAAACCAACAAGAATGTGGAGACAGACTTTCATGAAGACCAAGACCCGTTTCGCCTCACTTGCCTTGTCGCTGATGCTCGCCAGCGGCGCGGCGTTCGCTGACCTGAAGATCGGCGTGAGTATGTCGCAATACGATGACACCTGGCTGACTTACCTGCGTGAATCCATGGACCAGAAAGCCAGGTCCATGCCCGACGGCGTGACCTTGCAATTTGAGGACGCTCGCAGCGACGTGGTCAGGCAGCTGAGCCAGGTGGAAAGCTTCGTCAGCCAGAAGGTCGATGCCATCGTGGTCAATCCGGTGGATACCGCCGCGACCAGAAAGATCACCGAAGCCGCGGTCAGCGCCGGGATTCCGCTGGTCTACGTCAACCGCCGTCCGGATGACCTGAAGTTGCCCAAGGGCGTGATCACCGTGGCTTCCAACGACCTTGAAGCCGGCGCGATGCAGATGCAGTACCTGGCCGAGAAACTCAATGGCAAGGGCGACATCGTGATTCTGCTCGGCGACCTGGCGAACAATTCCACCACCAATCGCACCAAAGGCGTCAAAGAGGTACTCGCCAAGTACCCGAACATCAAGATCGATCAGGAGCAGACCGGCACCTGGTTGCGGGACAAAGGCATGACCCTGGTAAACGACTGGCTGACCCAGGGCCGTAAATTCGACGCCATCGTCTCCAACAACGACGAGATGGCCATCGGTGCGGCCATGGCCCTGAAGCAGGCCGGTGTCGACAAGGGCAGTGTGCTGATCGGCGGCGTCGACGGTACTCCCGACGGTTTGCGCGCCGTGAAGAAAGGCGATCTGGCGGTGTCGGTGTTCCAGGACGCCAAGGGCCAGGCCGTGGGTTCGATCGACGCGGCGGTGAAGATGGCCAGGAACGAACCGGTGGACCAGACCCTGTGGGTGCCTTACCGCTTGATCACCCCGGAAAACGTCGATCAGTTCAACTAACCGGTCCATTCAATAACAACAATAAGCACGCAAGGTGGCCAAGGCGGCCTTGCTGATGGAGTACCTGATCATGTTCGCTTCAGCGACTGCTTCGAGCACCCCGTTGGTGGGTATCCAGCCAACTGCCACGCCTTTCGATGAACCGTACCTGCTGGAGATCATCAACGTCAGTAAGGGTTTTCCCGGTGTGGTGGCCTTGTCCGATGTGCAGCTGCGGGTACGCCCCGGTTCCGTGCTGGCCCTGATGGGCGAGAACGGCGCCGGCAAATCGACCCTGATGAAAATCATCGCCGGCATCTACCAGCCGGATGCCGGCGAACTGCGCCTGCGCGGCAAGCCGGTGACTTTCGACACGCCGCTGGCGGCGCTGCAGGCCGGGATCGCGATGATCCACCAGGAACTCAACCTGATGCCGCACATGAGCATCGCCGAGAACATCTGGATCGGTCGCGAGCAGCTCAACGGTTTCCACATGATCGACCACCGGGAAATGCATCGCTGCACGGCGAACCTGCTGGAGCGGCTGCGGATCAACCTCGATCCCGAAGAGCAGGTCGGCAACCTGAGCATCGCCGAGCGGCAGATGGTCGAGATCGCCAAGGCGGTGTCCTACGACTCCGACATCCTGATCATGGACGAACCGACTTCGGCGATTACCGACAAGGAAGTCACCCACCTGTTCTCGATCATTGCCGACCTCAAGGCCCAGGGTAAGGGCATCATCTACATCACCCACAAAATGAACGAAGTGTTCAGCATCGCCGATGAAGTGGCGGTGTTCCGTGACGGTGCCTACATCGGCCTGCAGCGGGCTGACAGCATGGACGGCGACAGCCTGATCTCGATGATGGTCGGCCGTGAGCTGAGCCAGTTGTTCCCGGAGCGCGAGAAGCCGATCGGCGATCTGTTGCTGTCGGTGCGCGACCTGCGCCTGGACGGGATCTTCAAGGGCGTGTCGTTCGACCTGCATGCCGGCGAGATTCTCGGCATCGCCGGGTTGATGGGCTCGGGGCGGACCAATGTCGCCGAAGCGATTTTCGGCATTACCCCAAGCGACGGTGGCGAAATCCAGCTCGACGGTCAGCCGGTGCGCATCAGCGACCCGCACATGGCCATCGAAAAGGGTTTTGCGTTGTTGACCGAAGATCGCAAGCTCAGCGGCCTGTTCCCCTGCCTGTCAGTGCTGGAAAACATGGAAATGGCCGTGCTGCCGCACTACGTCGGCAACGGCTTTATCCAGCAGAAAGCCCTGCGCGCCCTGTGCGAAGACATGTGCAAGAAGTTGCGGGTGAAAACCCCGTCCCTGGAGCAGTGCATCGACACCTTGTCCGGTGGCAATCAGCAGAAGGCCTTGCTGGCCCGCTGGCTGATGACCAACCCACGGATCCTGATTCTCGACGAGCCGACCCGCGGCATCGACGTCGGCGCCAAGGCCGAGATCTACCGGCTGATTTCCTGCCTCGCCAGCGAAGGCATGGCGGTGATCATGATTTCCTCGGAATTGCCGGAAGTGCTGGGCATGAGCGATCGGGTGATGGTCATGCACGAGGGCCACCTGATGGGCACCCTCGACCGCAGCGAAGCGACCCAGGAACGGGTCATGCAACTGGCTTCCGGAATGTCCGCGGTTCATTGACGGTTCAATGCATTTAAACGGTTTCTGTTGGCGCCCAGGGTACTGGTCGCCGGCAACGCTATAGAAGGGTGAGTGGCTATGAACAACGCGATACTGGAAAACAAACCCACGGCAGCTCCGGCCAAGACGCGCCGACGGTTCCCCACCGAATTGAGCATTTTCCTGGTGCTGATCGGCATCGGCCTGGTCTTCGAAGTGTTTGGCTGGATCGTTCGCGACCAAAGCTTCCTGATGAACTCGCAACGTCTGGTGCTGATGATCCTGCAAGTGTCGATCATCGGCCTGCTGGCGATCGGCGTGACCCAGGTGATCATTACCACCGGCATCGACCTGTCGTCCGGCTCGGTGCTGGCGTTGTCGGCGATGATCGCCGCGAGCCTGGCGCAGACTTCGGACTTTACCCGGGCGGTGTTTCCCTCCCTGACGGACCTGCCGGTGTGGATTCCGGTGATAGTCGGGCTCGGGGTCGGACTGCTGGCAGGGGCGATCAATGGCAGCATCATCGCCATTACCGGGATTCCACCCTTTATTGCTACCCTCGGCATGATGGTCTCGGCCCGTGGCCTGGCGCGTTACTACACCGAAGGCCAGCCGGTGAGCATGCTCTCCGATTCGTACACGGCCATCGGCCACGGCGCGATGCCGGTGATCATTTTCCTGGTGGTCGCGGTGATCTTCCACATCGCCCTGCGCTACACCAAGTACGGTAAATACACCTACGCCATCGGCGGCAACATGCAGGCGGCACGCACCTCGGGGATCAACGTCAAGCGCCACCTGGTGATCGTCTACAGCATCGCCGGGCTGCTCGCAGGGTTGGCCGGGGTGGTAGCTTCGGCCCGCGCCGCGACCGGGCAGGCGGGGATGGGCATGTCCTACGAGCTGGACGCGATTGCCGCAGCCGTGATCGGCGGTACCAGCCTGGCCGGCGGAGTAGGGCGCATCACCGGCACGGTGATCGGCGCGCTGATCCTCGGGGTCATGGCCAGCGGCTTCACCTTCGTCGGAGTCGATGCCTATATCCAGGACATCATCAAGGGCATGATCATCGTGGTCGCGGTGGTCATCGACCAATACCGCAACAAGCGCAAACTAAAACGCTGAGACACCCCGATCCACGGTAGGAGCTGCCGCAGGCTGCGATCTTTTGATCTTCGTTTTTGATCCGGAAAATGGATTGCCGGAACGGACGTCAAGATCAAAAGATCGCAGCCTGCGGCAGCTCCTACGGGATTATGTTCCGTCAGTCGCATTGAAAACCTGACAACCGCGTCGCCGTTTGTCTTCTATAGAGCGCCGCTTGATTGAATTTCTTGTTATAAACGCACTCCGATGATCGCCTGCAAGGCCTGCCTTAGCGCATTTTCAATCTTTGTGGGACAAATTCGCTGTCATTTCAGTTGCTGCGCCCTCAAGTCGGCCTTAGACTGCCGCCCCTCGTAAATTGAGTGCCGGGTGGCGCTTGGAATGTATGGCGCCTTTCCGACGATCTGAACCGGTCGACTGGAACGCTCCCTTATTCGCCTTAATGCACGTATTTTTTATAGAGAAATCAATGACAAAGGAAAAGTTGCTGGCCATGCCGGCGGATGACTACATGAACGCCGAGCAACTGGCTTTCTTCACTGAGCTGCTGCAGGCCATGAAGGTCGAAACCCACGCGCGTATCGAGCAGAGCCGCATTGCCATTGAAAGCCTGGACACCCCGGCCGACCCGGCCGACGCCGCTTCCGTCGAAGAAGAGCGTCACTGGCTGGTCAACGTCATCGATCGTGATCAGCGCATGCTGCCGCAGCTGGAAATGGCCCTGGGCCGTATCGCTGAAGACACCTTCGGCTGGTGCGACGACAGCGGCGAGGCCATCGGCCTGAAACGCCTGCTGATCAGCCCGACCACCAAGTACTGCATCGAAGCTCAAGAACGTCACGAGCAAATCGACAAGCACCAGCGTCAGGCCTGACAGGGCTTTTCTGGCTAGAGAGCTTGCTGTGGATGGGGGCTTGCTTGTGAAGGGCTTGCTGTGGCGAGGGGGCTTGCCCCCGCTGGGCCGCGCAGCGGCCCCAAAATCAGCCAGCGCGTTCCGTCAGGTAAAATCCGTCTGCAGGTTTTACGACTGCTTCGCAGCCGAGCGGGGGCAAGCCCCCTCGCCACAGCAAGCCCCCTCGCCACAGGTCTAGCGTTTCATCCCGCACTTCTATTGATCTGTTGCAACACCACGACTAAGGGACCATAGATAATGGCCCGGTAGTGGCGTTTAATGCCGACAAAATAAATAGAAGCAGCAGTGGGGTGACGAACATGACGAGGGACGGATCTCTGGTTGGCGCTACGCCGCACGCTGCGGCGTCGCCCGGCCCGGCACGCTGGCTGGCACCTACCGTGCAAAGCATCGCCCTGATGCTGGTACTCGGTGGCATGGCATTCGGCGGCTGGTCGCTTTACCTGTGCCTGCCGCTCGCGGTATTGACCATCTGGCTGCCTCGCCTGCGTTCGCGACCGGTCATCGATCCGACTGTGGCGGATTCTTCCAGCGCCATCGCCGAGTTGACTCGCGACCTCTCCTACACTACCAGCCATAATGCCTTGTCCGCCGCCGGCGTGGCCTACTCGGTCAAGCAACTGGCCGCCAGGGTGCAGTCGCAGCTGGATGCCGCGGCGCGGATCGTCAGCAGCGCCGAAGTAATGATCGGCACCGAGCAAGTCACCTCGCAACTCAGTCGACAAGCCCTGAGCGCGGCCAGTGAGGCCCATCAGAGCAGTATCGAAGGGCGTACGGTGCTCGCAGACTCGATAGAGCGCATGCATAAGCTCAGCCAGCGCGCCAATGACAGTCGTCAGTTGATGGAAGCCCTGAGTCTGCGCAGTGAAGAGATTCAGCGGGTGACCCTGGTGATTCAGTCGATCGCCAGTCAGACCAACCTGTTGGCGCTGAACGCGGCGATTGAAGCGGCGCGTGCCGGCGAACATGGACGCGGTTTCGCCGTGGTTGCCGACGAAGTTCGCGGCCTGGCCGGACGCACAGCGACGGCTACCGAGGAAGTCGGGGTGATGGTCGCCGATATTCAGCAGCGCACGGCGCAGGTGGTGGAACAAATCCGTCAACTGTCCAGCGACCTGAATACCGGCGTCGAGCAGGTGGAGCACACCGGCCAGTCGTTGCAGACTATTGCCCGGCTGGCGGCGGGAGTGGAGAGCCAGGTAAGTGACATCGCCAAGGGTGCGGATACCAATCGCGAACAACTCGACAGCCTGTTCCATGCCGTTGAGCAGATGCGCAGCGACCTGGCGGTCAGCGATCAACAGACCCGAAGCCTGGCCGAGGCGGCGGTGCAAATGGAAGGCCAGGCCGAATCCATCAGTGAACGCCTCGCTGCAGTAGGGCTGGACGACTATCACCAGCGCATCTATGACCTGGCCCTGGAAGGGGTCGGCCAGATTGCCGCGCAGTTCGAAGCCGATATCGATCAGGGCCGTGTCAGCCTGGAAGATCTGTTCGATCGCAACTATCAGGCGATCCCCAAAACCACCCCGGCAAAATTCCAGACCCGTTTCGATCGTTACGCCGATCAGGTGTTGCCGGCGATCCAGGAGCCATTGCTGGCGCGGCATGAAGGCCTGGTGTTCGCGATCGCCTGTACCCAGCAGGGTTACGTGCCGACCCACAACAAAATATTCAGCCAAGCCCTGACCGGGGATGTCCAGGTCGATACGCTGCATAACCGCACCAAACGAAAGTTCGCCGATCGAACCGGGATCCGCTGTGGCAGCCATCAACAGCCGGTTTTGCTGCAGACCTACACCCGCGACACTGGCGAGCTGATGCATGACCTTTCGGTGCCGATCATGCTCAAGGGGCGGCATTGGGGTGGCTTGCGGTTGGGCTACAAGCCTGAGAACACACCTCGCCACTAACAGATGATTGTTACATTTGATGCAAATAACCTGTGCAGGGCGATAGCTTTTTCCCTACCCGGTAAATCATTAATATGCCGATATTGTTAGGTAGCTAATGAAATGCTCGGGAAGTGCTCATGCAAAGCAAAGTCGATGTTGCGGTAATGATTGGCAGTGGAGTGCCAGCCACTCTACGGGCGCTGGGCCGAAGTGTCTGCTGGGTCGTGCTGCTCAATGGCGAACGACGCGGTACCGCGTTCTGCACTCGCGATGAAGCCGAGGAGTGCAGGGCTGCCTGGCTGGCTCAACTGAATGCCGAAAAACCAGACAGCCTGCATTGAATGCTGCGTTAGGGTCTGTTGACGTTTGGTGGCGAGCCGCGTTGCTGTGCCAACTTGCGCGAGGCAAGGCGCGGGATGCCGCCAATGGTTGTTCCCTTGGCAAATCCCGCAACGCAGCCTCGCGCAAGTTGGCGCGCAACCCGAAGGGACGGGGCCCACTTGGCGCAGGGCTGCGTTGCTCGGAGCTTATTTGGAACAACCAAACCACGTGGATCCGGCCTTGCCCTGCGCCAAGTGGGCCGCCGTCGCGGCCGTCACCAAACGTCAACAGACCCTAATGCCTCTGATGCATGCGCAGGTTCAGATCGTCGACCACTCGTGCCCAATCGGCATCTTCGCGCAGCTGTTCTTTCAGAAAGGCCGCCTGCTGGGGTGACCAGAATTCAGCGTCTATCAGTTTTTTATCGTTGGCCAGCGGCGAGTGGCTGGCAATGAAATCGTCGATAGCCTTCTGATTGGAGTCCAGCCCCAGCTGATCGAACAGTCCAGTCAAATCATGTGTCGGTGAATCCATGGTCTTCTCCTTCCCGATTGGCAACCCAAGGGTTCGAGGGTTGAGGTCTCATTGCCACACTGCATCTGAGGGGAAACTGACGCCAAGCGTTCGATTGGCAGCAGAGCCAGCCTCAGGCTGAAGTGGATCATGCCGTCAAGGCTAGCTCAGGTCTGGAACAAGGCCATGGTTGCCATGGAATTCGCGCGGGTGACTGGCGCAAGGCTGATCGATCAAGCGTTCAATGCGCCTTCATCGACGGCAACTTTCAGCGACTTGGCGGCATCTTTGGCTGCTTTTTCGGCAACGTCCGAAGTCTTGAACCAGCGGTCCTTTTCGACCTGATGGTAGGTCACAGTGGTCAAGGGCGGTTTGGCACGCATCACGATGACTGCCTGAAACTCGCCTTCGACTTCCCTGGACTCGCCATGGATGAAAAATTCACCTATATCAAATTCCGTCACGTAACGCCTTCCCATGGAGGTTATTGTACTTTTGAAGCACAGCCTGGCAGGCTGGATTTCAGTGATCGGGCCAGTATGGCAGTTGTTGCCTGCCGGCGGCTGAGTTAAGTCATCGGAGTGACGAAACGATTGCACCGGCAAGCGCTGGTCAACTATTGTTTTCCAGGGTCTTTGCCAGAGCGCAGGCGTCGTTGTGGTTGCGGCGAAATCCTCTGACGCGTCCGGTGGTGGTTTCTTTGATGTGAAAAAAGTTCTTGCCTGCGAGTACCACCTGATAACGCAGCAAAGGCAGGTATTCAGGGCCTGGTTCCAGTGGGTAGAATGGCTTGTCGCGCAGCGGTGCCACGGAGTTTGCGAAAGTGCCCGAGTCCTGGGCGAAGGATAGAGGTGTGCGCATAGGAAGTCCCTTTCTATGGTTTTACCGACGCTATCTGTGGTCTCAATGAGCATGGCTGCTCTAGAATCACCTCTAGCGCTGGAGGTATAGGCGTATCTAAAGCATTTTTTTTCTTGCGATATGTCAGAAAAGTGCTTTTTTAAAAGAGTTTTCTCTCTGAAGTTGATAGTCCAGTATTCTCTGGCCATTAGAAGGGCGATTTCCTTCAAGGTCTGACGATGGCATGGCTAGGCAGCGCCAGTGTGGCTCCACTATTCTTGGCCTGTTGCAGGTTGGAGCAGGGTTCAACTCTTTTCCGGGACCTGAGTGTCAGTCATTGTCGTGTCAGTGCCGACCCAGGCGTTTTTTGTGCTGTCTGTGTTTCATACAGGCAGAATCATTTTTAGATTCGGGGACGTTTCCTTGGCAGTAAGTAATCTCGATATGCATGCTTTGTTCGTGCTCGGTGATTTGCGCGCAAAGCTGGTCAAACAATTTCAATCACGTTTCGTCTACATCACCGAACAGACGGCTGAAGGTATCTACATCGCCGAGATCGATACCGAAACGGCATTGGTCGTCGATGATAAGCCGCGCCTGGAACTCAAGGTGGGTGACCACTTCCGCGCTGCGGTATTGCCCAGCCGTGAAGGTGGCAAGTTCGAAATCAAGTTTCGCGAGATCAAACTCACGGTTTATGGTCTGGGCGAATATGCATTTGTCACCACGGCCGATGGACACGCCATCCTGTTCAAGGAGGGGCAAACCGTCGTGACGGTGTTCGCCACCAACGAGCAGTTGCAGGGCGGACTGACCAAGACCCTGAAAGCGATCACCACTAAAGCGGCGAAGTGGCGCAAGGGCGAGCTCACGTTCAAGGCCAGCGAGTAATGACGCTGACCCGCGCCGATTTCCATGAGCAGAACCTTGAGAGTGCTCAGGCGCTAGCCCTTCACCTTTTCCAACAAAAGGCCGTTCTGCAAGGTGCCTGGTTGGGTTGGGTGGCTTCGCAGATCTACAACTTGCGCCCGGCCGAGTACGCCAGCATGGTTCGACGTGAATTGAAGCGCTTGCAGGAAGCCGGCGAAAAATAACCGACATGCCTCGAAAGCAGGAACCTCTACTACAGTCAGTTGACTGAACTACCAGAGGCTCGCGGTCTTCCTCGGGAAGATCATCCTGCTATTGCCGTGAAAAGCACGAGGTGCATAAGCATGAAAGGCTTTCGAGTGCTGCTGGCCAGCACGTTGACCACTCTGTGTTTGTTGACTGCGTCCCTCCCGGCAGCTGCGGCCCCGGCGCCGATTCATTTTGCCGACCTCAACTGGGAAAGCGGCAGTCTGATCACCGACATCCTGCGGATTATTGTCGAGAAGGGTTATGGACTGCCCACCGATACGCTACCGGGCACCACCATTACCCTGGAAACCGCGCTGGCCAACAATGACATCCAGGTCATCGGGGAAGAGTGGGCGGGGCGCAGCCCGGTGTGGGTCAAGGCCGAGGCCGAGGGCAAGGTAGTGAGCCTGGGCGATACCGTCAAAGGTGCGACCGAAGGGTGGTGGGTCCCCGAGTATGTGATCAAGGGTGATCCGGCCAAAGGGATCAAGCCCATGGCGCCGGGCTTGCGCAGTGTGGCCGATCTGCCGCGGTACAAGGATGTCTTCAGTGATCCGGAATCGCCCGGCAAGGGCCGTTTTCTCAACAGCCCGATTGGCTGGACTTCGGAAGTAGTCAACGCGCAGAAGCTCAAGGCCTATGGCCTGAGCGACAGTTATGTGAATTTTCGCAGCGGCTCCGGTGCAGCGCTGGACGCGGAAATCAGCTCGTCGATCCGGCGTGGCAAACCGGTCCTGTTCTATTACTGGTCACCCACGCCGTTACTCGGGCGTTTCAAGCTGATCCAACTGGAAGAGCCGCCATTCGACCCCGAGGCCTGGAAAACCCTGACCAACGCCGATAACCCCAACCCCCAACCCACCCGCTCGCTGCCGTCGAAATTGTCGATTGGCGTGTCCACGCCGTTCCAGAAGCAATTTCCGCAACTGGCGGAGTTCTTCACCAAAGTCGATTTTCCGATCGATCCCTTGAACAAGGCCTTGGCCGAGATGAGCGAAAAACACACCGCCCCGCGCCAGGCCGCCGAAGCCTTTATGAAGGCTCATCCGGATGTGTGGCGAGCGTGGTTGCCCAAGGATGTGGCGGACAAGGTTGCTGCGGCGTTGAAATAATTGAGGGTGTACACCTATCCCGTAGGAGCTGCCGCAGGCTGCGATCTTTTGATCTTCTGGCCTGCAAAGCAGGTCCGTAGCAGCTGGCGAAGCCTGCGTTCGAGCGCGAAGCGGTCGTAAAATCAGCCACTGCGGTTTTACAGGGTGACCGTGTGCACATGTTTTACGACTGCTGCGCAGCCGAACGCAGGCTTCGCCAGCTGCTACGGAGAGTATGCGGAGCCAACTGGCTCAGCCACTCAAAACCGGGTCTGCACCGCCAGCTCGAATGTCCGTGGCGTCCCCAGGTAGTACGCCGGCGAAACATGGGCGAATTCGGCATACACCTCATTGGTGAGGTTGCGCACCCGGCCAGTCACGGTAGTGTTCCGGTCCACCTTGAAGCTGAGGAAGGTCCCGTACAAGGTGTAGGACGGCAAGGTCTGGGTATTGGCGTTGTCGGCATACACCGACGCCACATAACGCGCGTCGACGCCGCCTTGCCAGGCTGGGGCAAAGTCATAGGTCAGCCACAGATTGCCGACCCGTTGCGGAACATTGGTCGGGGTGTTGCCCTTGCGTGAGACCACCACCCCCGCGGCATTTTTTTCATTGAATTCGTCGTACTCGGCATCGACCCAGGCGAAGTTGCCTTCGGCCAGCAGCTTCGGGGTGATCCTGAAAGAACCTGCAAGCTCGATACCCTTGGAGGTCTGCTGACCGACCGGAATGCTTTGGGTCGGGTCCAGTGGATCGGTCACCTGGCGGTCGATATAGCCGTTGCTGGCATTGCGACTGACGTCCAGCCGCGCGTAGTGCTGGACGTCCGAGCTGGCGTCGCTCAGGGCATGATTGAGGCCGAAGGCGATCTCACTGGTGTCGTAGCTGCCATAGCTGACGCGGCCTTCAGCCGCTTGCTCCTGGCGGGTCGCGAGTTTGGTGATAGTTCAGCGAACCACCGACGGAACCGGCGCCATTGATCAGCGACGATGGACCACCCACCAGTTCCACCCGGTCATGGATCCAGGCATTAGCATTGCTGGTGGCACAGGAACTTGGATAAAGCGCCTGGGGCGTTAATTTTCACCGCTTTGTGTGGTGTTTGGACCGGGATTGCGGGTCGTTGCCTGGTTTTGAGTTGCCGCTGCTATTGCATTCGCGAGCAAGCCCGCTCCCACAGGTTTTGGGTCGATCACAATAATCGGGACCTGCCCTGGCCCCTGTGGGAGCGGGCTTGCTCGCGATGGCGGAATGTCTGACGACACACATCCTTCAGACCGCCTCAGCTCCCACCTTCAGACCGCCGACTACTCACCTCCGCCGGCACATCATGGCCCGACATGCGCTTGCGGAACAACGCCGCCCGCGCCAGCAGCAAGGTGGTCACCGGCATGGTGATCGACAGCAGAATCGGGATCAGCCAGGCATGCAGCACCGGACTGGACTTGAGTCCCGAGAAATAGATGATCGAGGCCAGCGCCACGCACCAGGCGGCCAATGTCGAGGCCAGGGCCGGCGGGTGCATGCGCTGGAAGTAGTCCTTCATCCGCACCAGGCCGAAAGCGCCAATCAACGCAAACACGCTGCTGAGCACCAGCAGGATGGCCACCGGAATCTCGATCCACAGGGACAGTTCGCTGAGTTCGTTCATTCGATCACCTCGCCACGCAGGAGGAATTTCGCCAGGGCAAACGAGCCGACAAACCCCAGCAGGGCGATCAGTAGCGCCGCTTCGAAGTAGGTGTCACTGGAATAGCGGATACCCAGCACCAGCATCATCAGCATGGCGAGAATGTACAGGTAGTCCAGCGCCAGCACCCGGTCCTGGGCCGACGGGCCGTTGAACAGGCGGACCAGGGTCAGGACCATGGCCAGGGAAAAGATGAACAGGCTCAGCAGAATCGCATTCGACAGCAGGGCGCTCATTCGAAGATCTCCATCAACGGGCGCTCATAAGTCGCCTTGAAGTGCTGGATGAATTGCGCCTCGTCATCCAGATCGAATACATGCAGCAGCAACACGCTGCGGTCCAGCGCCAGTTCCGACCAGACTGTGCCGGGAACCACCGTGGTGATCATCGACAGCGCGGCCAGGCCGTTGGCATCGCGCAGGTCCAGCGGCACCTTGACGAACCGCGAGCGCGGTGCCCGCCGTCCGGCGTTCAGCACGCCCCAGGCGACAACCAGGTTGGACACCAGCACGTCGCGGCCGACCAGGAAAAACAACCGCACAATCAGCCCGGGCCGGCGAATGCGGATCGGCAGCGGGCGCAGCGGTTTCATCATAAGTGGTGCGGTAAACCCGAGCACCGCACCGAGCAGCAGGTTGCCGGGGCTCACCGACAGGTTCAGCGCCAGCCACAACAGCCAGAGCGCCAACGACAGCCAGGGTGCCGGGAACAGACGCTTCATGGTTGCTCCTCCAGTAGCGCCGCCTTGGCTTCGGGGCTCGGCACGGCGCGGGTGCCGAGCACCGCCATGACGTAGTGCTGCGGGTTGTTCAGGGTCTCGGCGGCGGCCTGGGTGTAGCGCAGCAGCGGTTCGGCCTTGAAGGTCAGCAGGATGCTCAGGCCCAGCAGCGCGAAGATCGGCACACATTCCAGGCGCCGCAGCAGCGGCGACGGGCGCTCCTCGGAGGTCCAGAAGCGCTGGATGCCCAAGCGCGAGAAGGCGATCAGCGACGCCAGTCCGGACAGGATCAGCAATGCCAGCAAGCCCCAGGCCGCATTCGAGATGGGCTGGTCTGCAGCATTGCCCAGGCCTGCGGGGTTGATCAGGGCGCTGAGCAAACTCAGCTTGCCGATAAACCCCGACAGTGGCGGCATGCCGATGATCAGCAGGGCGCAGGCAATGAAACTCAAGCCGAGAAAGGCCATGGTCCAGGGGATCACCTGGCCGACCACGGTTTTCTGTTCGTCATCCAGGTTGAAGCCTTTGGGTGGCTGCAAGGATCCCTGCGTGCGCGGGAGGATCTCGCCCTCATAGTCCAGCAGCACTTCAATGGCCGAACGCGAACGCTCGATCAGTTCCGACAGCAGGAACAGCGCGCTCAAGGCCAGGGTCGAGCTGACCAGATAGAACAGCGCGCCCGCGGTGAGGCTCGGCTGGGCGAAGCCGACGGCCGACAGCAGGATACCGGCCGAGACCAGAATGCTCAGGCCGGCCATGCGCTCCAGCCGTTGCGCGCAGAGAATCGCCAGCGCCGCGCAGACGATCGTCGCCATGCCGCCGTAGATCAGCCAGTCACCGCCAAAGTAGGCCGAAGCACCGGCTTGCCCGGAAAACAGCAGGGTCCACAAACGCAGCAAGGTATACACGCCGACCTTGGTCATGATCGCGAACATCGCTGCCACGGGCGCGCTGGCCGCGGAGTAGGCCGGCACCAGCCAGAAATTCAACGGCCACATGCCGGCCTTGGCCAGGAAGGCCACGGCGAGGATCGCCGCACCGGCGTGCAGCAAGCCGCGATCGGCTTCCGGCACCAGCGGGATCTTCAGCGCCAGGTCGGCCATGTTCAGGGTGCCGGTGACGCCATAGATCAGCGCCGCGCCAATCAGGAACAGCGACGAGGCCAGCAGGTTGATCGAAATGTAATGCAGCCCCGACGACACCCGCGCCCGCCCCGAACCATGCAGGATCAAGCCGTAGGAGGCCGCCAGCAGCACCTCGAAGAATACGAACAGGTTGAACAGGTCAGCGGTCAGGAAGGCCCCGTAAAGGCCCATCAGCTGGATCTGGAACAGCGCATGGAAACTCGAACCGG
Source organism: Pseudomonas fluorescens (assembly GCF_902497895.1). Taxonomy (GTDB): domain Bacteria; phylum Pseudomonadota; class Gammaproteobacteria; order Pseudomonadales; family Pseudomonadaceae; genus Aquipseudomonas; species Aquipseudomonas fluorescens_BP. The sequence continues at coordinate 10,797 of NZ_CABVHQ010000056.1, read as the reverse complement.
CACCGTCCCAGCGGGCCATGGCGAACAGCAGGGCGCAGACGCCGATGATTCCGGTCAGCACCAGCATCAGGGCCGACAGGCGATCGAGCACCAACACGATGCCGAACGGCACTTGCCAGTTGCCGGGCAGGTAGACGCCGATGGAGCCGGGCACAGCTGTTTGCTGGGTCCATTGCAACAGCAGGATCGAGATCCCCAGGCCGAGCAGGCTCGAGAACAGGTTGATCCGGGCCTTGAGCGGTCGACGTTTTTCCCCGAGCATCATCATCAGGGCGGCCGTCAGCAACGGCAGCAGAATCGGCGCGGCGATCAGGTGGGGCATCCAGCTCATTCCTTAGGCTCCCGGCCATCCACATGGTCGGTACCGGTCAGGCCGCGGGATGCCAGCAACACCACCAGGAACAACGCGGTCATGGCGAAGCTGATGACGATGGCGGTCAGCACCAGGGCCTGGGGCAGCGGGTCGGTGTAGTGCAGCAGATCCTGGGGGACGCCATCCTTGATGATCGGCTCCTTGCCGATAAACAGGCTGCCCATGCTGAAAATGAACAGGTTGACCCCGTAGGACAACAGGCACAGCCCCATCACCACCTGGAAGGTCCGTGGCCGTAACAGCAGCCAGACCCCGGAGGCGGCCAGGACCCCAATGGCAATTGCGATGACTTCTTCCATCAGACGGCTGCTCCTTGCTGGACAACGGGTTTGGGCTGGCTGCTCGGTTTATGGCCACGCACCGATTGGTGCGCCAGCGCCGTGAGGATCAACAGCGTCGAACCCACCACCACGGCGTACACGCCGACGTCGAAGAACAGTGCACTGGCGATGTGGATGTCACCGATTATCGGCAGCTCGAAATGCCAGGTATGGGTGGTCAGGAACGGATAACCGACGGCCATCGCCCCCAGCCCGGTGACGGTGGCGAACAGCAGCCCGGTGCCCATCCAGCGCGCTGGCCGCAGGCTCATCTGCGCTTCGACCCACTGGGTGCCGGCGACCATGTATTGCAGGATGAACGCCACCGACATCACCAGCCCGGCGACAAAACCGCCACCCGGCTGGTTATGCCCGCGCATGAACAGGTAGAACGACACCACCATGGCAATCGGCAGCAGCAGCCGCACCAGTACTGCCGGAACCATCATGAAGCCCAGGGCGGTGTCGCTGGCGTGGCGCGGGTTGACCAGATCGGTCACCACGTCGGGCGCCAGCAGCCGCTGCTGTGCCGGCAGTTGCATGCTTTCCTTGGGGGGACGGAAACGCCTTAGCAGGGCGAATACGGTCAAGGCCACGACCGCCAGCACGGTGATTTCGCCGAGGGTATCGAAGCCACGGAAGTCCACCAGCATCACGTTGACCACGTTACTGCCACCGCCTTCGGGCAGGGCGCGGCTGAGGTAGAACGAGGAGATGTCGTTGGGGGTTTGCCGGGTCAGCATGGCGTAGGACAAAAGCGCCATGCCGCCACCGACCAGGGCCGACAACAGCAAGTCGCGCAGGCGACGCACCCGGGCCTTGCGCAGGGTTCCGAGCAATGGCGAGACTTCTTCGATCCGTCGCGGCAACCAGCGCAGCCCCAGCAGGATCAGGACCGTGGTGACCACTTCGACCACCAGTTGCGTCAGCGCCAGGTCTGGCGCGGAGAACCAGACGAAGGTCACGCAGGTCATCAAGCCGCAGACGCTGACCATGGTCAGGGCCGCGAGCCGGTGATACTTGGCTTGCCAGGCGGCGCCGAGGGCGCAGGCAATCGCCAGTAGCCAGAGGGTGACAAAGACGATCGAGCCGGGAATCTTCGGCCGGTCACCCCAGCTCAGGCTGCTGTGGAGCATCGGGATCAGCCCGGCGAGCACGGCCGCGACTACCAGCAGGAACAATTGGCTTTGCAGGCGTTTGGTGCTGATCCGCCGTTCGATGCGCCGGGCCAGGCGCATCATCACCACCAGGCTGCGCTCGAACATCCGCTTGCCATTGAAGTGGCCGACGATCGGCGGGTACTTGAATCGCCCGCGCTTGAGCTGCTTGCGCAACAGCAGGTAGAGCAGGATGCCGCCGGACATGGCGACCAGGCTCATGATCATCGGCGCGTTCCAGCCGTGCCAGATCGCCAGGCTGTACTCGGGCAGCGTGCCGACCACCGGCAAGGCCGCAGCGGCCAGCAGCGGGCCGACCACCTGGGAAGGGAAAATCCCCACCAGCAGGCAGGTGAACACCAGCAATTCGACCGGCGCGCGCATCCAGCGGGGCGGTTCGTGCGGGGTGTGCGGCAGGTCAGTGGCGGTCGGACCGAAGAACACATCGACGGTGAAGCGCAGGGAATAGGCGACGCTGAACGTACCGGCGATAGTCGCGATCACCGGCAGGCTCATTTCAATCCAGGCAGTGGCGGAAATGAACACGGTTTCGGCGAAGAACATCTCTTTCGACAGGAAACCATTGAGCAGCGGCACGCCGGCCATCGAGGCACTGGCAACCATCGCCAGGGTCGCGGTGAACGGAATCAGCCGGATCAGACCGCTGAGCTTGCGGATGTCGCGGGTCCCGCTTTCGTGGTCGATGATGCCGGCGGCCATGAACAGCGAGGCCTTGAAGGTCGCGTGGTTGAGAATATGGAACACCGCCGCCACCGCGGCCAGCGGACTGTTCAGCCCCAGCAACAGGGTGATCAGGCCCAGATGGCTGATGGTCGAGTAGGCGAGCAGGCCTTTGAGGTCGTTCTGGAACATCGCGCAATAGGCACCCAACAACAGGGTGCAGGCACCGGCGCCGCCCACGATGTAGAACCATTCTTCGCTGCCGGAGAGCGACGGCCAGAGCCGTGCCAGCAGGAACACCCCGGCCTTGACCATGGTTGCCGAGTGCAGATAAGCCGAAACCGGGGTCGGTGCGGCCATGGCGTGGGGCAGCCAGAAGTGGAAGGGGAATTGCGCGCTTTTGCTCAAGGCGCCGATCAGGATCAGCGGCAGCAGGATCGGGTACAGGGCATGGGCGCGGATCAGCTCACCGGCGGCGAGCACCTTGTCCAGGTCATAGCTGCCGACCACATGGCCAAGCAGCATGACTCCCGCCAGCAGGCACAAACCACCCGCGCCAGTCACCATCAGCGCCATATAGGCACCGCGGCGGGCGTCGGCGCGGTGGTGCCAGTAGCCAATCAACAGGAACGAGAACAGACTGGTCAGTTCCCAGAAGAAGACGATTTGAATCAGGTTGCCCGAGATCACCAGCCCGAGCATAGCGCCCATAAAGGCCAGGAAAAACGCAAAGAAGCGCGGCACCGGATCTTCCGGCGACATGTAATAACGCGCGTACAGCGACACCAGCGTGCCGATGCCCAGCACCAGCAGCGAGAACAGCCAGGCGAAACCGTCCATGCGCAGGACGAAATTCAAGCCCAGGCTGGGCAGCCAGAAAAATTCTTCGCGAATCACTCCGCCATCGGCGATCTGCGGGTAGAGCAGGGCGACTTGCAGGGTGCCAATCAGGGCAACCACACCGGCGAGCAGGGATTCGGTGTTACGCGCGTTGTGCGGCAGCACGGCCGCCAGACAGCTGCCAATGAAAGGCAAAAGCAGTAGAACTATCAGGGACATAGGCTTCTAATCTGCGGAAGTTTGTAACAGATCATACGTGCCGACCCTCGGATCACCAACTGCCAAGCTGTGGCAGAATCCTACAAGGTAGGCGGAAAAAGGCTGGTTTTCATTGTTTGAAGAGCGATGTGTCGGCATCAGATTTTGGTTGGCCGCGAAAAGATCGCAGCCTTCGGCAGCTCCTACAGGATGTACACATTCCACCTAACTCTCGCTTTCGCGTCCCAATGCGTCGTCAACGTCAGCCACACTCTTGCCCTTGGTCTTCAACTCACTGACGATCACCGCCGCCACGATCAACCCGGCGCCCAGCAAGGCAATCGCCGGCAACCGTTCACCGGCAATCCGCCCGACGATCCCGGCCCACACCGGTTCGCCGGCATAGATCAGGGTCGCACGGGTCGGGGAGACGCTTTTCTGCGCCCAGTTCATCGCCACCTGAATCGCCGCGCTGGCCGCGCCCAGGCCCAAGGCGCTGCTCAGCAGCAGCCAGGAAAATTCAGGAATGGCTTCCTGGGTCGGCACCACCATCAGGAACGCCAGTACCGAGGTCACGGCCAGTTGCACCACCGTGACCCGGCGCACATCGACCTGCCCGGCATAGGTGCTGATCAAGATGATTTCGGCGGCAATCGCGATGGCGCTGATCAGTGTGGCGATTTCTCCCGGGCTGAAATTCAGCGCTGCCCCGGCAGGGCCGGAGAGCAGCATCAGCCCAGTGAACGCCAGCATGATGCCGATACTCGGCATCAACCCCGGTCGTCGCCCGAGCACCAGCCATTGCAGCAAGGGTACAAAAGGCACGTAGAGCGCGGTAATGAACGCCGACTGACTGCTGGGGATAGTCTGCAGACCCACGGTCTGCAGGCCGTAACCGAGCATGATCGCCACCCCGATGAACGCCCCGGCCTTGAACTCGAACAGGCTCAGATGGCGCAAATGCCGGGCCGAGAACAGCGCGACCAGGCCAGCCGCCGCGGCGAAGCGCAGGCCGACGAAGAACATCGGTCCACTGACGGTCATGGCGTGCTGTACCAGCAGAAATGTCCCGCCCCAGACCATGGTAATCAGCACCAGCACGCACTCGGCTTTGCTGAATCGGGAGGACAGGGCAGAGGATGGGGGAGATTTCACCGATGTCATGACCTTGCGCGCCACCTGAGGGAGACGCACAATGCGCCTGAAGGTGGGCAGTATACTGCGCAAATCCGTAAAGTGAGCAATATAGTGCACAAAGATCCTACGCAACGCGCTTCAGTCCTCCAGCACGTCAGCCAGAACGTACGTCGCCTGCGGCATGCCGCGCAGTTGAGCCAGACCGCCCTGGCGGAAAAATCCGGGGTCAGCCGGCGAATGCTGGTGGCCATCGAAGCCGGTGAGAAGAACGTCAGCCTGACCACCCTGGACCGGGTCGCCGAAGCCCTGGACGTGGCCTTCAGCGACCTGATCCAGGCCCCGGATGCCCGCGACCCGAGCCGCATCAACGAGCTGGCCTGGGCCGGGGTGATCCCCGGCAGCAAAGCGGTGCTGCTGGCCAAGGCGACGGCCAGTCGTGAAGTCGAGTTATGGGAGTGGCGGCTGGAACCGGGCGAACAGTACTTGTCGGAACCGGATGCCGAAGGCTGGAGCGAACAGCTCTATGTGTTCGAAGGCTGCCTGACGCTGATGCTCGGCGAACAGGCGCACAGGCTTGAAGCTGGCGAGTTCTTTATGTACGCCAGTCACCAACCCCATTCCTACCGCAACGATGGTCCGCTGGCAACGCGGTTCGTGCGTAACGTGGTGATTTGATCCGGGCAACGGACAGCAGCTGTTCGCGGCACAACAGCAGATAAACAATTTGCTTGTTCTTGTTCACATGGATTCTGGGTTATTTCTATAACTGACTGATTTATTGGTGATTGAATCGGGCACGAGTTCTGCAAAGAACGCTGGGCGGATCAGCGGGTACACCGAAAATTCTGTGGCATGCCAGGTTCCCCTGCAGGAGCGAGCTTGCTCCAGGCGGCGTTCCGACGATAGCGGTCTTACAGTCACATCAATCTCGAATGTGCTGCCCTCATCGCGAGCAAGCTCGCTCCCACAAGTGCCGGGTTTGGCGCCTGTCATCGTTCAGCAAATTTTCGAGATCATCGCGCAGCATTCTGATCGCCGGGTAACATAAATGTGGCGTAGAAATATGCCTCCCACACTGACAAGTGAGCACTGCATGAGCGAAACCAGAAGCGCACAGGCGAACCCCGCCATCCGCAGCGCGGACATCCTGATTGTCGGCGGTGGCCTGAGCGGTGCTCTGCTGGCTGCACAGCTGTTGCGTCTGCCCGGCAAGCGTCAGTTGCTGGTGATCGAACCCCGTACTGAATTGGGTCGCGGCGAGGCCTACAGTGCAGTCGAGTTGGGGCATACCTTGAACGGCAACGCGGCGCGCATGAGCGTCGATCCGGACAACGCTGATGACCTGACCCAATGGTTGAGCGAGTTCATCGCTGCCGGCGGCTGGCCGGAGTCGGATCAGCAGCATGTACCCATCAGCGAGTTGTTCCCGCCCCGAGGGATTTTTGGCCTGTATGTGCAGCAACGTCTGGCCGAAGCCCAGGCGGTCGGCGCGCGGCAGGGTTCGAGCGTCGAGCACGTTCGTGGCGAAGCGGTCGATCTGCAAATGGACCCAAGCGGGGCGCTGTTGACCCTGGATGACGGCAGACAATTACGCGGGGCTTATGCGGTTCTGGCCACCGGTCTGTTCCCGGCCGCGCGTACGCCACAAACCGAGTCCAGCGGCTTGAACACGGCCGCGCTGGACCCCTGGGATGTTGCGGCCATGGCCCGCCTCGATCCGCAGGCCAGGGTGCTGATCATCGGTTCCGGGCTGACCATGGTCGACGCCGTGGTGTCGCTGGAGCAGGCCGGGCATCGCGGACCGATCGAGGTGTTTTCCCGGCACGGGCTGCTGCCCCATGTTCGCCGCCAGCCACCGGCCTGGGTGGATTTTATCGCCGAAGACCCGAACATTCGCAGCCCCAGACAGTTGATGCGCGAACTGCGCCGCCAGTGCCAGGCGGCAATGGCGGCCGGTATCGACTGGCAAGCGCCACTGGACACCGTGCGCGTGCATATCGGCCGCTTGTGGAGCCAGGCGACGGATATCCAGCGCCGGCAGTTCGTGCGCCATGTGCGGCCCTGGTGGGAGAGTCATCATCACCGTTCACCGCCATTGAGTGCCGAGCTGGTGGCACGTTTGCATAACGAAGGGCGTTTGCGGATTCAAGCGGCGTCGTTCAAGGGCCTCGAACCCTCGACTGACGGCCAGGTGAGCATTCGCCTGCGCCGCCGCGGTGAGACGCACACCTGCGTGGTCAGCGGTGCGGCGTTGATCAACTCCAGCGGGATCGAATACGACTGGCGCCGTGTCGCCCGACCCTTGCCGCAGCAGCTGCTGGCGCGCGGGCTGATTCAGCCGGGGCCGCTGGCATTGGGGATTGCCGCCGATGCTGACGGCGCGCTGATCGATGCCCGCGGGCAGGTCGCCGAGCGCTTGTTCGCCATGGGCCCGCCGTTGCGCGGGATGTGGTGGGAAAGCACCGCGGTGACCGACGTGGCCAGTCAGGCCAAGGCGTTGGCGCAGCGGTTGGTTGAGCGGCAGCGTTGATGAGCGATGCCTGGGTCAGACCCGTCATGCGCAGGACTTGTGGCGAGGGGGCTTGCCTCGTTCGGCTGCGCAGCAGTCGTAAAGTCGGTAACCGCGGTGTGCCTGATACAGCGCGTTTGCAGGTTTTAGGGCCGCTGCGCGCCCCAGCGGGGGCAAGCCCCCTCGCCACAAGTGTTTTGCAAGCCGGAAAATCGCGACTAGAACCGGATCGTCTGCTGCAGCATCCTGGCGGCCGATGAATCCGCCGGGCTGACCATCGCGTAGTTGTACCCGGCCCCCGACCAGTACTCGGCCTGCAACTCGCCGTCACTTCGGCTGCCACGGGGCAGCAGCTTGTTTTTCGGTCCTGGCGGGCGGATGTAGAAGCTGACCTTGCGCCCGTCCTGGTCCTCATAGAGCACCATCGCCGCCGGGCCCTGGTCAGTGCTCAACAAGCGGGCGCTGACCGCCTTGAATCCGGCGCTCTGCAGGTCGGGCAGGCGGTTGGCATGGTTGAAGTACCGGTCGAGCCAGGCTTGCATATCGCCGTTGTTCTGCACTTTCAGGTCGGCCGGCATAAGGCCTTGCTGGGCGAACATCCGGTACGCCTGCATGGCGTCGGTCATCGGTGGCGGCCCACCCACCAGGGTCATTTCCCGTGCCTGCCAGCCGCTCAAGCCGCCGACACCGATCGCCATCAATAGCCCGGCGGCGCTGGCCAGGTGGCGTCGTGTCTGACGTTTGAGGCGCTGGCGGATGACCAGCGGATCGTGGTCCGGATTGGCCGGGTGCTGCAGGGGACCGCTCAGGGCGGCGCGCAATTGCTGGGCATCCTGCTGCCAGGCTTGGATTTGCGCGGCGACCTCGGGCTGAGCGGCCAGATAGGTTTCGACCAGACGCCGGTCGGTATCGCTGAGTTGATGGTCGACGTAAGCGTGCAGGTCGCGTTCGCTTGGGGGCATGCTGATCATTTGAGTATCCGCAAAGAAGGGCTGGCGATCTCGCCGTCGCTGAGCTGGCGCAACGCCTGGCGGGCGCGGGACAGGCGAGACATCACGGTGCCGATGGGGACGTCGAGAATCTCGGCGACCTCTTTGTAACTCAAGCCTTCCACCGAGACCCAGAGCAGCAGGGCGCGCTGCTCGGCGGTCAGCCGGTCGAATGCCTGGAGAGTCGATAACGCGATCACTGTGCGCTCCACCGAGGGCTGTGCATCGTCGCGCCCGGTGAAGAACTCCAGCATCCGCGCATAACGTCGCGAGCGCCGATGGGCGTCGAGAAACTGTCGATAAAGAATCGAGAACAGCCAGGCCCGCAGATCGCCGTCGGGGCGTTTGTCACCCCAACCCGACAGCGCCCGTTCAAGGCACGACTGCACCAGATCGTCAGCGCTGGCGGAGTTACGGGTCAAGGATATGGCGAAGCGCCTGAGCCTTGGGATAAGTGGGCGTAACTGTTCGTCGAGGTCGTTCATGAAATTCTGGCTAGTCTTGGGACAAGGGTCTGTTGACGTTTGGTGGCGAGCCGCGTTGCTGTGCCAACTTGTGCGAGGCAAGGCGCGGGATGCCGCTAATGGTTGTTCCCTTGGCAAATCCCGCAACGCAGCCTCGCGCAAGTTGGCGCGCAACCCGGAGGGACGGGGCCCACTTGGCGCAGGGCTGCGTTGCTCGGAACTTATTTGGAACAACCAAACCACGTGGATCCGGCCTTGGCCTGCGCCAAGTGGGCCGCCGTCGCGGTCGTCACCAAACGTCAACAGACCCTTGGGAGACGCCCGGGACTCAAGATTATTCCTGCCTCTGGAAAATAAACACCGGGCGATGGAATAAAGCTTCCCTGGCTTCGTCTGATTGATCCTTGTCATTTGCGGCCCAGGGCCCTGGAGATTTTCATGGTTGATCGCTCACCACCGCCACTGAGTACCGCGAGTCTGATGCTGCGCCTGGCAGGTATTGCCGTTGTGGTCGCGGCGATTGCCGGGGCGTTTGCCTATGTCAACGGCACCTTCGACCCGCAGCGCCTGACGCCCAAGGCGTTGGTCGATGTACTGGAGAAAAACAACGGGGCACATCCGGGGTTCCGCCGCAATCACGCCAAAGGCGTGTGCGTGGCCGGTTATTTCGAGAGCAGTGGTCAGGCCCGTGAGTTTTCCCGCGCCCAGGTGTTCAACGAGGCGCGTACGCCGGTGGTGGGGCGGTTCGCCTTGGCCAGCGGCAATCCTTATGCACCGGACAGCAGTGTGCCGATCCGCAGCCTGGCGCTGCGCTTCAAACAGGCCAACGGTCAGCAATGGCGCACCGGGATGAACAGCATGCCGGTGTTCCCTGTGGGTACACCCGAAGCCTTCTATCAACTGCTCCAGGCCAGCTCTCCGGACCCGGAAACCGGCAAGCCGAATCCCGCCAACCCTGCGGCGTTTTTTGCCGCGCACCCGGAAACCGCGCCGTTCCTGCAGTGGGTCAAGACCGCCAAACCGTCGGCCAGCTATGCCACCGAAACCTATAACGGTATCAATGCCTTTTATCTGGTGAACGCGGCGGGTAAGCGTCAGGCCGTGCGCTGGAGCGTGGCGCCGCTTGTTCAAGATGCAGCGCGAGCCAGTGCGCCTGAAGGCGCCGATTTCCTGGAAAAAGACCTGATGCAGCGACTGGCCGCCGGACCCTTGCGTTGGCAGTTGAACATCACCCTGGCCAACCCCGCAGATCCCACCCATGACGCCAGCAAAGCCTGGCCGAACGATCGAAAAGTGTTGAATGCCGGCACCCTGGTGCTTGAGAACACCCAGGCCCAAAGCAACGGCGAATGCCGCGACATCAACTACGATCCGCTGATTCTGCCGAGCGGCATCGAAGGTTCCGACGACCCGCTGCTGGCTGCCCGCTCTGCGGCGTACGCCAAGTCATACCTGCGCCGCACCAGTGAAGTCAGCCAGTTGCCTGCCGCTACCCAGGAGTCGCACCCATGAGCGCCCAACCCAATCATTTCGCGCCCCTGGCGCGGCTGCTGCACTGGCTGATGGCACTGATGGTGATTGCCATGCTGTTTATCGGCGCGGGCATGGCGGCCTCGGTGTCCGAGCGCCATGAATGGCTGATCCATCTCCACAAACCCTTGGGCGTGGCGATTCTGCTGCTGGTGATCGTGCGCCTGGTGGTGCGCTTCTCGACCCGCCAGCCGCCGCTGCCGGCTGACCTGCCCGGTTGGCAAGCGCTGGCGGCCAAGGCCTCGCACCTGTTGCTGTACGCCCTGATGCTGATTCTGCCGCTGCTGGGCTGGGCCATGATCTCGGCGGCCGGTGACCCGGTGATGCTCGGCAGTTCGTTGCAACTGCCGTCGATAGTGCCGGCCAATGCGCAAGTGTTCGCCTTCCTGCGCAAGGCTCACGGTTACCTCGCGTACCTGCTGTTCCTGACCGTGCTGCTGCACTTGGCAGCGGCGCTGTTCCATGGCTGGGTGCGTCGTGATGGGGTATTGCAGAGCATGTTGTTTGGTAAGGATCAGGGCTGAAAATGCGGGGGGATACACAACCTTGTGGTGAGGGAGCTTGCCGTTATGCCGGTGGGAACTGGGCGGCCCCAAAAG
>NZ_CABVHQ010000055.1 GCF_902497895.1 Pseudomonas fluorescens | reverse complement strand
AAAACCAGCGGATGCGTTCTACCTGGAAAACTGCGATTGCCGGTTTTAGGGCCGCTTCGCGACCCAGCGGGGGCAAGCCCCCTCGCCACAGTATTCGGCAGCCCTTAAAAGATGTGTAGATACCTATGCCCCCTGGGGAGAGGGCTGGGGTGAGGGTGGATTTCGGATCAGACGCAGTACCTGGATGCTGACTTCCCTTAACTGACTGGCATTGGGGCCCCCGCGAAGGCGGCCTGACAGCCGGCCTATCAGCGCCTTTGAATTTCTCGTGCTGGACAGCAATTCTCGACGAACCATCATCACGCCCTTCGTGTCGGGTCCACTGTGCAGGTGGTGCAGCCAACCATCCTGAATGCGAGTTCCGAGTATTGGCTGACCACCTCTTCAATGCCGAGCTTGCCCTCGGGGCGGAACCAGGAGCAGACATGGGTGAGCATGTTGAAGAGTATGTGGCTGAGCAGTTTCGGCTCATCGTAGTGGAACAGGCCCTCGGCCCTGCCTTGTTCGAGGATCGCCTGCAGTTCCCCCAGGTAGGCCCGGCGGGCTTGTCGGACGGTCTCAAGCTCGCCGTCGTCGAGGCTCCTGAGCTCCATGTTGCCGAGCACACCCTGTTCCTTCCTGAGCAGGTGGTAGCGGACATGGAAGGCGACGAAGGCCTGCAGCGTTGCATCGGCCTTGGCATTGCGGGGTTTGCAATGCTTCCAGGCGAGCGAGAGTTCTTCCAGGTAGTCGAGCACCAGGGTCAGCAGCAGTTCCTTCTTGCCCTGATAGTAGAGGTACAGGGTGCCTGGGTTGACGCCTGCCTGGGTGGCCAGTTGGCGCAGGCTCATCGATTCGTAGCCGATCTTCGAGATCAGTAATATGGCTGCCTCGCGAATGGCTTGTTCGGTCCAGTGAGCATTTTTCAGCGCTTTATCGGGCATGGTCAGGTTGCTGCTCCGTTACGGGGCGCGGGAGCGCGATGTTGAAGTGTTCGGTGATTTGGGATGCCATCACGCACTCGCCGGCGCGGGGTGAACTGGCTCGTCGAAGCCATGGAATGAGGCAAAACCCGCCACCGGTTCCCGCGGCGTCTCCAGGCTGTTTTCCGGTGCATCGCGATCTTCATGTCCCAGGGCGATACCGCAAACCAGTATGAAGTTGTCCGCGACAGGCAGATGCTGGCGGATGACTTGGTGGTACCCGGCAAATGCCGCCTGAGCGCAGGTGTGCAGGCCCTGGCCACGGGCGGCGAGCATGAGGTTCTGGATGAACATGCCCAGATCCATGAAGCTGCCGGTGTTGAGCCTGCGATCGAGGCTGATCAACAGGCCGACCGGGGCATCGAAGAATTGGTAGTTGCGCAGCATCTGCTGGTGGCGAGCGGGCGTGTCGTCGCGTTCGATGCCGAGCGTTTCATACAAGTCGAAGCCGACTGCTCGGCGGCGTCCCTGGTAGGGTTCGAACCAGTTGTCCGGGTAATACTGGTACTCGGCATTGTGCTGTTCAGCCTGGGTTGTCGCAGCGACAAGCAGATCTGCGCACAGCGCCTGCTTGGCTTGGCCGCTCACTACATGGACATGCCAGGGCTGGACATTGCTGCCGCTGGGTGCGCGTGCAGCCAGGTCCAGTATGTGCTGGATCACATGCCGGGGCACGCTCAGGGGCAGGAAGCGGCGAACTGATTTACGAGAGCGGATGGCGGCATCGATATGCATGTGATGGATCTCCGGAAGTCGGAATGGGGGCGGGCACCGGGCCCGCGCCTGGAGGGTTACCAGAACTTGAAGGTGTAGCCGACGATCAGGCGGTTTTCGTCGATGTCGGTGGTGTGGCTGCCGCGATAGGCAACATTACGTACCCGCAGGCTGACGTTTTTCAGAGGTCCACTTTGTACCACGTAGCCGATATCAACATCGCGTTCCCATTCCTTGGCGTTTATTCCGGCGATTTCAAAGTTGTCGCCTGACACATAGCGTGTCATCAGGCTCAGCCCCGGAACGCCGACCACCGCAAAATCGAAGTCGTAGCGAACCTGCCAGGAGTCTTCTCGGGCGCGCAGGAAATGGTGGTAAGTAACGGTGTTGAATGTCCAGGGATCGGTACCACCGGCGATGAAGGGCATGCCGGTATCGCCACTCTGGTTCTGGTAGCTGGTGCCCAGAGAATGCCCTTTATAGGACAGGGTGAACATGGCCCCCAGGTTGCGGTTATCGACGTTGGTGCGACCTTCATTCTCACTCTGGAAATAACGCACTTCGGACTTCAGGTTTAATCCTTCAGCCAATGGCAGGGAGTGAATGAGATTGCCGTAGTGCTGGCTGTAATTGTCCTGCAACTCGGCAAAGAAGTAGGTAGTGGTCAGGTTCGGCAACAGTGCGTAAGTAGCCCCTGCATAGTTGAAACGATCACTGGCTACGCCTCCTGTGGAACCATCGGCAAACATGTTCATGTCTTCATAGTCGGTCGAGTTGCGCAGGCGGGTGGCGCGGAACTGGCCGCCGGTTAAAGTCAATTTGTCGATGTCACTGGAGACAATCTGCGCACCTTGAAACGTCTGCGGCAATAAACGGGTGTCATTACGAAACGCGATAGGCAGTGTGGGTGCATGGGTGCCGATGGTCAGTAGGCTATTGGCCATTCTGGCTTTAGCGGTAGCGCCGACAAAACCAAAGTCGTCTGAAACGTCACCGTCACGCTGCACTTGCAAGGCGCCTGCACCGCTGGTCCCACGGCCGGAATCCAGTTTCAGGCCGAGCAGTCCGAGCGCATCCACGCCAAAACCCACCGTGCCTTCAGTGAAGCCTGAGTTGTAACGCAGCATAAAGCCTTGTCCCCACTCTTCAGCCTTGTGGTTTGCCGTGCTCGGGTTATCGCGAAAATCACGGTTGATGTAGAAGTTGCGGGCTTCAAGTGTCAGGTGGCTGTCGTCGTTGAATTCGGCAACCGCCCGTTGAGCAATAAGGGTGCTGCTGATAGCGAGGGCGATGGACAGCGTTTTGGAATGGTCAAGCATGGTTGGACCTCTTGTTTTTATTGTGGTGAACAGCCAGCTATTGCGTTTAAGGAGGTACTTTGTTATTGAACTCGAGCATTTTTTCGGGACGAGTCATCACGTAAAGTGAAGATTAAAATTCGCTTTTTTGTTGTGGGTAATCAATCGCTTAAGATTTTTCAGGTGAGCTCGGCGTAGCCTCTGATGCGGATTCTGCCTCTTTCATTGGTGAGTAGAAGTTCAGGTGACTGGGTGGCTGTTTGATAGAGTCGAGGCTGAGCTGGACGGAAAACGGGGAAAACTCAACGCCATGCCGCGACCCGCACGTTTCCAGGGCGATCATGTGACCAAACATCGCCGAAATCTGGAACGAGCGAACTGACGGCGGTGAAGCCATTGAACTTACCGCAGGGCGCGGAGGCAGGAAGGGAAGGGGTGTTGAGCCTGCTAGTCCTCCTGTTTGTCCGGCAACCCGTTGCCAAGGGCGACCTTGGCCAAATCGACATGCAACTTGGTAAGAAAATGCAGCAGGCTGACGCTGTCGTCGAAACTGAAGCCTTTCAACGCCTGCTGGTAAAACTGGTAAATCCTTTCCTGTAGCGACTCCCAGTACGCCTTACCGGTGTCCGTCAGTTGCACCATCCGCGCCCGTCCGTCATCGGGATGCGGTACGCGCACCACATGGTTGTCGCGCTCCATGCGCTTGAGCACACCGTCCAGACTCTGCCGGCTGACCACCAGGTACTCGGTCAGCTGGTTGAACGAGATGCCTTCCTCGTAGCCTTCGCGGGACAGGGCTCCGAGCACCGCCCACTGCACGGTGCTGATGCCCATCTCGTTCTGCACTTGCCGTTGCAGGGTGTTTCCCGTCTGGAACAGCCTGAAGAACAGGCGGTTGGGTATTCCCCTGGTGTTATTGCTGGTCATTGCGATTCCTTGTCGATCCGGTCGGTGCTAGGGTTTATGACAACACCCTGCCTGCCGGAGCAAACAAGGCGTCACGTGGGAACGAATTCCCGTGCGATGATATTTTTCATGATCTGGGCGGTGCCGTCACCGATTTGCAGGCCGAGCACATCGCGCAGGCGCTGGGCAAATGGCAGGTCCTCGCCGTAGCCGGTATGACCGTGGGCCAGCAGACACTGCTTGACCACGTCGAACGCGAGCTTCGGTCCCCACCATTTGTTCATTGCCGCTTCGGCATTGTGTGGCAACTTGTTGTCCTTTAGCCACAGCGCGTAGTAACACTGCAGGCGGGCGGCATGCACATAGGTCTGCAATTCGGCCAGCGGATGGGTCAGACCCTGGAAGGCCGAGAGGTTCTGGCCGAAGGCCTGGCGTTCGGTCAGCCACTGCCAGGTCTCGTCCAGCGACTGCTGGGCCAGCGCCAGGCATTGCAGGCCGATCAACGCGCGGCTGTAGTCGAAGCCCTGCATCACCTGCTTGAAACCCTTGCCCTCGTCGCCCAGGCGGTGACTGATGGGTACTTCGACATTGTCGAAGAAGATCGAACCGCGGCCGATGGCGCGCTCGCCGGCATCCTCGAAACGGGTGGTGCTGATGCCCGCCAGGTCCATCGGCACCAGGAAGGCACTGATGCCGTTGGCGCGCGACTCCTGAGTGCCGGTGCGGGCAAAGACCACCGCAACGTCAGACTGATCGGCCATGGAGATGGAGGTCTTCTCGCCGTTCAGGATATAGACGTCGCCTTTGCGCTCGGCCTTCATGCGCAGGCTGGCGGCGTCGGAACCACCACTGGGTTCGGTCAGGGCAATGCAGACGATCTTCTGGCCGGCGGTGATCGCGCTCAGCCACTCCCTGGCCAGTTCCGGGGAGGCGTGCTGGGCGATGATCTGGCCGTTGAGCGAGGTCAGTAGCGGGATATAGCCGACGTTGAAATCACCCTTGGCGATTTCCTCGATGATGATCCCTGCGGTGACGCAGTCCAGGCCGCTGCCGCCGAATTCTTCCGGCAGTTCGCCGCCAAGCAGGCCCATTTCGCCCATTTGCAGGATCACCGAGCGCTCGATACGGCCGTCGCGGTCGCGCTGGCGGTAGCCGGGGGCGAGCACGTCGGCGCTGAAGCGGGCAACGCTTTCCCGAATGGCGTTCTGTTGTTCATTGAATGCGAAATTCATGTCTCTCTCTCCGAGCCTGGGCTGGGGATAGCGCCGGCAGCAGCGGGGCTGCCGGCAGCGGGATCACTTGTAGAACTTGCGGAATTCCGGCTTGCGTTTCTCTTTGAACGCAGCGGTTCCTTCCTTGGCTTCATCGGTGTCGTAGTACAGGCTCAGTGCCTGCATTCCCAGGGCGCCGATCCCGGCGATGTTGGCGCTGTCGGCGTTGAACGAGCGCTTGGCAATGGACAGGGCGGTCGGACTCTTCTCGAGGATCTCGTCGCACCATTTCTGTACCTCGGCATCCAGTTCTTCATGGGGCACTACCGCGTTCACCAGGCCCCAGTCGCAGGCTTGCTGAGCGGTGTATTTGCGGCACAGGTACCAGATCTCACGGGCGCGTTTTTCGCCGATGATGCGACCCAGATAGGCCGTGCCGAAACCCGGATCAACCGAGCCGACTTTCGGGCCGACCTGGCCGAAGATGGCCTTTTCGGAAGCGATGCTCAGGTCGCAGACCACGTGCAGCACGTGACCGCCGCCGATGGCGAAACCATTGACCCGGGCGATCACCGGCTTGGGTACATCGCGGATCAGACCCTGCAGTTCTTCTACCGGCAGACCGATCAGGCCACGGCCGTCGTACTGACCTTCATGGGCGCTCTGGTCACCGCCGGTGCAGAACGCTTTGTCGCCAGCGCCGGTGAGCACGATGACCCCGACTTCCTTGTTCCAGCCAGCGCGGTTGAAGGCGTGGATCAGCTCCATGCAGGTCTGGCCGCGGAAGGCGTTGTAGCGATCCGGACGGTTGATGGTGATGGTCGCAACACCCTCGACTTCGGTGTACAGAATGTCTTCGTAATTCATGGAAGTTCTCCTGGTTAGCCGGCCATGGTCAGGCCGCCGGACACGGAAATAACCTGTCCGGTGATGAAGTTGGCGTCGTCGCTGGCGAGCAGGGCGATGATGCCCGGGTAGTCTTCCGGCTGGCCGAGGCGGCGCATCGGAACGGCGTTCTTGAAGGCTTCCATCAGCTTCTCCGGGTTGCTCGAGGTAGCCGCTACGCTTTTCAGCAGGGCGGTATCGGTCGGGCCCGGGCAGACCACATTGAAGTTGATGTTCTTGGTCGCCAGTTCACGCGCCAGGGTCTTGGACAGACCCACCAGGCCTGCCTTGCAGGCGGCGTACACGGCTTCGCCGGAGGAGCCGACGCGGGCGGCGTCGGAAGCCACATTGATGACCTTGCCGCCACCGGCTTCAAGCATCTTCGGCAGGACCACGTGGTGCATGTTCAGCGCACCGGTCAGGTTGATCGAGATCAGCTGTTGCCACATGGCCGGCTCGGTCTTGAGGAAGGGCATGAAGCGGTCGAAGCCGGCGTTGTTGACCAGTACGGTCGGTACGCCAAGGTCTATTTCGATGGCTGCCACGGTCTCGACGATGGCGGCGTAATCGGTGATGTCGGCGGCGTAGGCCTGTGCCTTGCCACCGGCTTGGGTGATCAGATCGACAGTGGTTTGCGCGGCGGCGCCGTCACGATCAAGCACCGCCACCAGGCTGCCTTCAGCGGCAAAGCGCTGGCATACGGCACGACCAATGCCGCCGCCGCCACCGGTGATGATTACGGTTTTTCCAGTAAGACCTTTCATGCAGCAGTCCTCATATTGTTTTGATTGAATTGCCAGTCATCAGCGCTTGGCAGAGTCCAGGCGGATATCCGCGGCCTGTTCGCGCAGTTTGAATTTCTGAATCTTTCCGGAAGGGGTGCGCGGCAAGGCCTGCAGCACTTCCAGGTATTCGGGCAGGTAATTCCTGGTCAGGCGCTGTTGCAGGAGGAAGCTCACCACTTCTTCCAGGCTCAGGCTGGAGTCAGCGTCGTGCAGGGTCACATAGGCGCACAGCCGCTCGCCCAGGCGTGGATCCGGGCAGCCAACCAGGGCCACGGCGGAAATTGCCGGGTGCTTGTAGAGCAGGTTCTCGATCTCCACCACGGGGATGTTCTCGCCGCCGCGGATCACCACATCCTTGGTGCGTCCGGTGATGCGGATGTAGCCCTGTGCGTCCATGCGTGCCAGGTCGCCGGTGGCAAACCAGCCATGGTCATCCACGCCATAAAGTTCGGGACGCTTGAGATAGCCGACGAACACGCTGGCGCCGCGCACCAACAAGTTGCCTTCAGTGCCGCGGGGCACTTCATTGCCGTGCTCGTCGGCGATCATCACCTCGGTAAATGGCAGGGCCAGTCCATCGGTATGAATGGCGCGCTCGGCATCGTCGTGCAAGCGGGTCATGGTCACCGCGCCGCTCTCAGTCATGCCCCAGGCAGAAATGATCCTGGCATTTACCGCAGTACTGGCTTTTTCCACCAGGGCGCTGGGGATAGGGGCTCCGGCGGCGACAAAAATACCCAGCGATGAAAGTTCTTCGCGGTGCTCGGGGGCAATATCGATCAGATCGGCCAGGAACGGGGTCGACGCCATGGTGAAGGTCGGCCGCTCGGCATTGACTACCTTGACTGCGAAGCGCGCGTCCCAGATGTCTTGCAGAACAGCAGTGCTCTTCAGATAAATCGGCATCATCAGGCCGTAGAGAAAACCGGTCTGGTGGGCGATCGGCGAGGCCATGAAAACGATATCTTCAGAGCCCAGCTGCAAGCGCTCGGCATAGGGACGTACGTTGCTGAACAGGGTGTTGGAGCTGTGCAGGACACCCTTCGGTTCACCGGTGGTGCCGGAGGTGTATAGCAGCTGCACCACATCGTCACCGGCCAGACGGCGTTCGGCAAACAACGCCTGGGTGTCTACCTCTTCCTCCCAGGCGCGTTGCAGCAGGACTTGCTCGAAGCAGTCAGCGCTGTGGTCGCCACCAATCACCAACACGTGCTCGAGATCGGGCAGTTCGTCGCGCATCCCCTGCACCATCGCCGGGTAATTGAAGCCACGGAAGCTGTGGGGGATCACCAGGACCCGGCTCTGTGCGTGGCCGAGCATGAAGGCCAGCTCGCGCTCACGGAAAATCGGCATCAGCGGATTGAGAATGGCACCGATACGCACACAAGCCAGGTGCAGAGCAGTTGTCTGCCACCAATTGGGCAGTTGGCAGGACACCACATCGGACTTGTTGACACCCAGCGCGGCCAAACCTGCAGCCATACGGGTCACCAGGCCATTCAGTTCGCGGTAGCTGATGACGCGGCGTTCATCCTCGCTCACCCGGTAGGCAATCAGTGCGGCCGAGTTGGGAGCGCTGGACACCGCTTGATCGAGATAGTCTGTAATGATCTTGTCATTCCATGCGCCTGACTCAAGCATGGCGGAACGTCGCTCTGGCTGCATGTTCGTCTTTATAGTCATTGTTAGCACCAGCTATACCGAGGTTTGTTATTATTTACGGCGAAAGTTTTGGCTTTCCGATGGAGCTGAAGATACTCGCTAATTTTTTATTATGTCAACATGTTGTCTTTAATTTTTTATGTGGATAGACTCGATCGCAAGTGTTCGGAGCCGTCTTCGGGTCATCTGGCCAGACTTCGGCATGCAACGATTCATGCGGCGCGCCGCAGCCCAACAGCAATGGTGAATGTCATGCCCTACGACAATATTCTGGTTGAGCGTCATGAGAGCGTCGGTCTGATCCGGCTCAATCGACCCGCGATGCACAATGCGTTGAGTGACGCGCTAATGAGTGAACTGGGCGAGGCGCTGCGTGCCTTCGAACGCGAGGACGGCATTCGCGCCATGGTGATTACCGGTAACGAAAAGGCCTTCGCCGCGGGTGCCGATATCGTCGAGTTGCAGTTCAAGGGGTTCGCCGACGTCTATCTGGACAACTTCGTGACAGCCAACTGGGAGGAGGTGACTCGCTGCCGCAAGCCGGTGATCGCCGCAGTGTCCGGGCTGGCTCTGGGCGGTGGATGCGAGCTGGCGATGATGTGCGACCTGATCATTGCCGCCGACAACGCCCGGTTTGGTCAGCCGGAAGTGAAAATCGGTACGCTGCCGGGCGCCGGTGGTACCCAGCGCCTGGCTCGCGCGGTGGGCAAGGCCAAAGCCATGGATATGTGCCTGACCGGACGCATGATCGACGCGGCGGAAGCCGAACGTAGCGGGCTGGTCAGCCGCGTGGTGCCGGCGGCGAGCCTGCTCGACGAAGCCCTGCAGATCGCCCGGCAGATAGCCGACCAATCGTCGATGGCGGTCAAACTCAATAAAGAAGCGGTCAATCGCGCCTTTGAAACCACCTTGGCCGAGGGCGTGCATTTCGAGCGGCGCCTGATGCACGCATGCTTCGCCAGCGAAGATCAAAAGGAAGGCATGCAGGCTTTCGTGCAGAAGCGCAAACCACTCTGGAAACACCGTTAAGCAGTTTTTTTACCCGGCCAAAACAACAATAAAAGCAGGCAAAAAATGCCTGCAGGAGTAACCCGATGTCTTCTCCCGTGCAGTGGTCCCGTGAAGGGGCGATAGCTGTTGTGCGCATCGATAATCCACCGGTCAATGCCCTTGGCCAGAGCGTGCGCGCGGGCCTGCTGGCAGCGTTCAACGCCGCCGAGCAGGATCCCCAGGTCAAGCTGGTGCTGCTGTATTGCGCGGGTCGAACCTTTATTGCCGGTGCCGATATCCGTGAGTTTGGCAAACCGGCGCAAGCGCCGATCCTGCCGGACGTGACCCGCTCTCTGGAAAGCTTCAACAAGCCGTCGCTGGCGGTGCTGCATGGCTCGGTGTTGGGCGGCGGTCTTGAAGTGGCGCTGGCCTGTCATTACCGCATCATTCAGCACACCGCCAAAGTCGGGCTGCCGGAGGTCAAGCTCGGTTTGTTGCCGGGTGCCGGTGGTACCCAGCGTTTGCCGCGCCTGGTCGGTGTGGCGCAGGCACTGGAGATGATCGTGGGCGCCGAGCCGATCAGCGCAGTCGAGGCCAAGCGTAGCGGCATCGTCGATGAACTGTATGACGGTGAGCCGCTGGCCGCCGGCCTGGCTTACGCCGCGCAGTTACTGGCGCAAGGCGTACAGCCGCGACGCAGTGGCCAGGCCAGGGTGCCAGCGGCTGTAGGCACGAGCAATGCCGAACTGCTGATGGCCAAGCGCGCAGAGGTGCAACGTGGTCAGCCCGGTTTGTTCTCGCCGCTGCGCTGTATTGCTGCGATTGAAGCGGCGACCACTCTGCCACTGATCGATGGTCTGCAGCGCGAGCGTGCGCTGTTTCTCGAGTGCCTGGAGTCGCCGCAGCGCGCCGCGCTGATCTACAAATTTTTCGCGGAGCGTCAGGCGGCTAAAGCCGTCGATCTTGATGCGTCGGTTACCGTCGGCAATCGCCTGGTGGAGGAGGGCGTCAGTGTGGCGCAGGTGGACGCTGCGTTGCGTGAGTTCGGCATGGCCATGGGCCCCTTCGCCATGCTCGACATGCCCGGCCTGAAGCTCGACGCGGTGGTTCGCGAACCGTCACTCGCAGTCCAGGTCGAGAGCGATCCACAGCGCCTGTGGCAGCGACCGATCTACGCGTTGATTAACGAAGGCGCGCGGATTCTCGAAGAGGGCATCGCCTTACGCGCCAGTGACATCGATGTGATTTCCCTGACGGGCTATGGCTTCCCGGCCCATCGTGGCGGGCCGATGTTCCTGGCCGATCAGATCGGCCTGCCAGCCGTACTGCAGCAAATCCGTGAGTTTCACCAAAAACACGGCGAGCACTGGAAACCGGCTCCTCTGCTGGAACGCCTGGTCGCCGAAGGCAAGACTTTCGCCGAGCAGGATCAGCAAGGCTGAACAGGCCGCTTGCGGCCGGCCAGCCTGATGCTGGCCCCACACCCATCGAGGACTTTGCATGGACATCAACTACACCCCGGCCGAACTCGAGTTTCGCGATGAGGTACGCAGCTTCCTCAGCATGGCCGTGCCTGACGACATCGCCGCCAAAGTGCGTCTCGGCAAGCATCTTGGTAAAGACGACCACCTGCGCTGGCAACGGGTTCTGGCCCGGCGCGGCTGGTACGCCGCCAATTGGCCGGTAGAGCATGGCGGTACCGGCTGGAGCCTGGTGCAGCGGCATATCTTCGAGGAGGAGTGCGCGGCCTTCGGTGCGCCGCGGCTGATCTCCTTCGGGGTCAACATGGTCGCCCCGGTGATCATGAAATTCGGCAGCGAGGCGCAAAAGACCTGGTACCTGCCGCGCATCCTGTCGGGCGATGACTGGTGGTGTCAGGGTTACTCCGAGCCGGGAGCCGGTTCCGACCTCGCCAGCCTGAAGACCCGCGCCGTGCTTGACGGCGACCACTACGTGGTGAATGGCCAGAAAACCTGGACCACCCTCGGTCAGCACGCCAACATGATTTTCTGCCTGGTGCGCACCGACCCGCAAGCCAGGCAGCAGGGCGGTATTTCCTTCCTGTTGATCGATATGGCGACGCCAGGCATCACGGTGCGGCCGATCATCACCCTGGAGGGCGAGCACGAAGTCAACGAAGTGTTCTTCGACAACGTGCGAGTGCCAGTCGCCAATCTGGTGGGTGAAGAGAACAAGGGCTGGACCTGCGCCAAGTTCCTGTTGACCCATGAGCGCACCGGTCAGGCGGGCATCGCCCAGTCCAAGGCGGCGCTGGCGCAGCTGAAATGGGTCGCAACCCAGGAATTGCGTAACGGCCGCCCGCTACTGGAAGACCCGCTGTTGCGGGTACAGATTGCCGAAGTGGAAATGCAGCTGATGGCCATCGAGATGAGCACCCTGCGCATCCTCGCGGCCGTTCAGGGTGGTGGTATGCCGGGGGCGGAAAGTTCGATCCTGAAGATCAAGGGCTCGGAAATTCGCCAGGCTATCAGCCACCTGCAGCGCAAAGTGCTGGGCGTGCATGCCCTGCCTTTCGTCGAGGAAGAACTGGACTACGCCTATCCCGGTGAGCTGTTGCACACCGACTACAGCGCCGCTGCGGCCAGCCAGTATTTCAACCTGCGCAAGCTGTCCATCTATGGCGGCTCCAACGAAATCCAGAAAAACATCATTGCCAAGATGATTCTTGAGCTCTAAGGAGGCACCCCCATGGACTTCAATCTCAGCGAAGAGCAGCACATGCTGCGAGACACCGTGGCGCGTTTGGCGCGCGACAGTTACAGCTTTGAACAGCGTGAGCAGTTTTACCGCAGCGAACCGGGGTTTAGCCGTGAGTTCTGGAGCCAGCTCGGTGAGCTGGGTCTCAGCGCCGTGCCGCTGGCCGAGGAGCACGGCGGCTTCGGCGGCAGTGGCGTGGACAGCATGCTGGTGATGACCGAACTGGGCCGCAACCTGTGCCTGGAACCCTGGTTGCAGTCACAAATTCACGGGGCCGGGCTGCTGCAGCAACTGGGTACTGCGACCCAGCGTGCCGAGTGGTTACCTCAAGTGGCAACGGGTGAGCTGCAGCTCGCGGTGGCTCTGGAAGAAAGCCAGAGCCACTATCAGCTGCACGATGTGCAGAGCCGTGCCGAAGCCGTTGACGGCGGCTGGCGTTTGACCGGGCATAAGTGCGCGGTGATTGGCGGCCACAGCGCCGGGCTGATTCTGGTCTCGGCGCGTACCGCTGGCAGCGCTCTGGATGAGTCCGGCATCAGCCTGTTTCTGCTTGATCCACAAGCTGCGGGTGTCCGCCGCCGTGATTACCCGTGCATCGATGGCCCACGCGCCTGCGACCTGTACCTGGACGGCGTCGTACTCAGCCAGAAACACCTGCTGGGTCCTGCCGGCCAGGCGCTGGCGGCATTGCGCTACCAGCAGGGCAGGGCGATTGCGGCGCAGTGCGCTGAGGCCATCGGCAGTCTGCAGGAAGCCTTCAGCCTGACCCTGGACTACCTGAAAACCCGTCAGCAGTTCAGCGCGCCGATCGGGAAATTCCAGGCCCTGCAGCATCGCATGGCCGATATGCGCGGCGAGCTGGAGCTGGCGACTTCCATGGCCGTCATGGCCGCCTGTATCGCCGACGAGGCCGACAGCGAGGAGCGCAGTCGCCGTCTGGCCGCCGCCAAGTTCATCGTCACTCGCGCAGCGCGTTTCATCGCCGAGCAAGCCATCCAACTGCACGGCGGCATCGGCATGACCTGGGAATACAACCTGGCTCACCATGCCAAGCGGCTGATCATGCTCAGCCACCAGCTGGGCGATGACGACCATCATCTACAGGCCTATGCCGATTTGTTGCGCAGCGCCTGAACACTCACTGCTTGCCAGGGCCGGGCACTGCGCTGGCTGACTCATACAGGAACAGATCATGAAAGTACTGGTCGCGGTAAAACGCGTGGTCGACTTCAACGTCAAGGTTCGCGTCAAAGCGGACAACTCCGGCGTCGACCTCGCTAACGTCAAGATGTCGATGAACCCGTTCTGCGAAATCGCCGTGGAAGAAGCGGTGCGCCTGAAAGAGCAAGGCGTGGCGAGCGAGATCATCGTGGTGTCGATCGGTCGGTCGGTTGCTCAGGAGCAGTTGCGTACCGCCCTGGCGCTGGGGGCCGATCGGGCCATCCTCGTCGAATCCGCTGATGAATTGAACTCCCTGGCCGTGGCCAAGCTGCTCAAGGCGGTAGTCGACAAGGAACAGCCACAGCTGGTGATCCTTGGCAAGCAAGCCATCGACAGCGACAACAACCAGACCGGCCAGATGCTGGCTGCGCTGACCGGCTACGGTCAGGGCACGTTCGCCTCGAACGTCGAAGTCAGCGGCGATAGCCTTGCCGTGACTCGCGAAGTCGACGGCGGCGCGCAGACGGTCTCCCTGAAACTGCCGGCCATCGTCACCACTGACCTGCGTTTGAACGAGCCGCGCTACGCGTCCCTGCCAAACATCATGAAAGCCAAGAAGAAGCCTCTCGAAGTGCTGACTCCGGATGCCCTGGGCGTTGCCACCACTTCCTCCGTCAGGATCCTCAAAGTCGAAGCGCCGGCTACCCGCAGCGCCGGTATCAAGGTCAAGTCGGTGGCTGAACTGGTCGAGAAACTGAAGAACGAAGCGAAGGTAATCTAAATGACTATTCTGGTAATCGCTGAGCACGACAACAAAGTGCTGGCTCCGGCCACGCTGAACACCGTGGCTGCGGCCGTGAAAATCGGTGGCGACATTCACGTGCTGGTGGCCGGTCTCGGCGTTGGCATCGTGGCTGAAGCCTCGGCGAAAATCCTTGGTGTGGCCAAAGTGCTGGTGGCCGACAACGCCGTCTACGCCCATCTGCTACCCGAAAACGTTGCCCCGTTGATTGCGAATCTGGTCATCGAGCAGAACACGATTTACAGCCATGTCCTGGCTTGCGCCACCTCCAACGGTAAAAACATCCTGCCGCGGGTTGCCGCTGCGCTGGACGTTGACCAGATCTCCGAGATCATCTCGGTGCAAAGCGCTGACACCTTCAAGCGTCCGATCTATGCCGGTAACGCCATCGCTACCGTGCAATCAAACGCCTCGGTCAAAGTGATCACCGTGCGGGCTACCGGTTTCGACCCGGTGGCAGCTGAAGGCGGTTCGGCTCTCATCGAAGCGATTACTACCGTTTACGAATCTGGAAAATCCTGCTTCGTTGATGAAGTGTTGGCCAAATCCGATCGCCCGGAACTGACCGCTGCCAGGATCGTCGTGTCCGGCGGCCGCGGCATGCAGAACGGCGACAACTTCAAGCACCTCTATTCGCTGGCCGACAAGCTCGGCGCTGGCGTGGGTGCCTCGCGCGCGGCGGTCGACGCCGGTTTTGTCCCCAACGACATGCAGGTTGGTCAGACCGGCAAGATCGTTGCCCCGCAGCTGTACATCGCCGTCGGTATCTCCGGCGCGATCCAGCACCTGGCCGGCATGAAAGACTCCAAAGTGATCGTGGCGATCAACAAGGACGAAGAAGCACCGATCTTCCAGGTGGCCGATTACGGCCTGGTGGCGGATCTGTTCGAAGCTGTTCCCGAGCTGGAACACGCTCTCTGAGGAGTTCTTATGACCACGTTCAAACAGATCGGTGTGATTGGTAGCGGGGCCATGGGTCGTGGTATTGCGCAGTTGTTTGCCAGCGCCGGGGTCGAGGTGCTGCTGCACGACAGCCGCGGCGAAGCTATCGAACAAGCCCTTATGCAGAACCGTGACCTGCTGCAGCGTGCTGCGGCCAAGGGCAAGCTCAGCGCCGAAGCACTGGCCGGCACCCTGGAGCGCATGCGTGCGGCGCACACCCTGCAAGAACTGGCCGGCTGCGACCTGCTGATCGAGGCCATTGTCGAGAATCTCGACGCCAAGCAGAACCTGTTCCGGGAACTGGAAAAACTGGTCAGCAGCGAAGCGGTGCTGGCGAGCAACACCTCGTCGCTGTCGATCACCCAGATCGCCAGCGCCTGTGAACATCCGCAGCGGGTCGCCGGCTTTCACTTCTTCAACCCGGTCACGCTGATGAAGATCGTCGAGGTGGTGCGCGGCGAGCGCACCGACCCGCAGGTGATCGAGCGGCTGTCGGCGCTGGCGCAACACGCCGGGCACTTCGCCGCGGTGACGCCGGATTCGCCGGGGTTCCTGGTCAACCATGCCGGCCGAGCCTACGGTCCGGAAGCGCTGCGCATCCTCGCCGAAGGTATCGCCACTCCCGCGCAGATAGACCGCATTCTCAAGGACTGCCTGGGCTTTCGCATGGGCCCGTTCGAGCTGTTCGACCTGGTCGGCCTGGACATTTCCCATGCGGTGATGGAGTCGATTCACCAGCAGTTCTACCAGGATCCGCGCTACACCCCTTCAGCGCTGGTGCCCACGCGTCTTGCTGCTGGCTTGCTGGGGCGCAAGACCGGGCAGGGCTTCTATCGCTACCAGGACGGCCGTGTGGTCGAGGAAACCCGGGGCGAGCTGCCACAGGTAGTTGTCGACCGACCGTTCTGGCTGGACTGCCGTGATGCTGCGATGCGCGACAAGATCGGCGCCGTGCTGGCGAGTGCCGGTGCGGTGCTGGAGCAGGGTGAACAGCCCAGCCCGAACGCTATCTGTCTGGTCACGCCGCTGGGTGAAGATGCCAGCAGCGTGATCGCCCGCAAGCAACTGCCGGTCACCCGCAGCCTGGCACTGGAAACCTTTGCCGGTTTCGACCTGCGCCGAGTGCTGATGCGTCAGCCGGGGCTGGATCCCGCCGTGCTGGCGCAGGCGCGGCAGGTGTTGGGCGCGGATGGCGTACCGGTGGAGGTGATCAACGACTCGCCCGGTTTCATCGCCCAGCGGGTGCTGGCCAGTATCGTCAACCTGGGCTGCGAAATTGCTCAGCGACGTATCGTTGATCCAGCCACCCTGGATCGTGCGGTTCAGCTGGCGCTGGGTTACCCCCACGGCCCGTTGGGCTTCGGTGACCACTACGGGGCGCTGAAGATCGAGCAGATCCTGCACGAATTGCACGAGCTCTATCAGGAACCGCGCTATCGCCTCAGCCCCTGGCTGCGTCGCCGTGTACAGCTCGGCCTGCCCCTGACCACTCCCGAGGAATAAACATGAATGCCTACATCTACGATGGCCTGCGTTCGCCCTTTGGCCGCCACGCCGGCGTCCTGGCCAGTGTGCGCCCCGATGACCTGCTAGCCGCGGTGGTTCGCGCCCTGGTGGCGCGTAACCCGTTCGCCGCGCAAGACTACGAAGACCTGATTGTCGGCTGCACCAACCAGGCCGGCGAGGATGCGCGCAACCTGGGTCGCCACGTGGCCTTGCTGGCGGGACTGCCACCCACGGTGGGTGGCCTGACCGTCAACCGCCTGTGTGGTTCGGGGCTGGCATCCGTGCTCGACGCCGCCCGTGCAGTGCGAGTCGGTGAAGGCCAGCTGTTTATTGCTGGCGGTGCGGAGAGCATGAGCCGCGCGCCCTTTGTGATCGCCAAGGCGCAAAGTGCTTACTCGCGGGATTTCCGGGCCTTCGACAGCACCATCGGTGCGCGTTTCCCCAACCCGCGGGTGGAAGCCGAATTCGGTGCCGATTCGATGCCGCAGACTGCCGATAACGTCGCCCGCGAGCTGGGTATCAGTCGCGAGCAAGCCGATACCTATGCGGCGCGCAGCCAGGCACTGTTCGAGGCAGCGGTGCAGGACGGTTTCCATGCTGGCGAAATCCTGCCCATCGAAGTGCCGCAAGGCCGCAAGCAACCGCCCAGGCTGGTGGAGCGCGATGAACATCCGCGCCCCGAGAGCGATTTCGCCAGCTTGTCGCGCTTGCATCCGTTGTTCGAAGGCGGCGTGGTCACCGCCGGCAATGCCTTGGGGGTCAATGACGGGGCGGCCGCGTTGCTGATTGGCTCGCAGGCCATTGGCGAGCGGTACGGGCTGAAACCGCGGGCGCGAATCCTCGCCGGTGCCATCGCCGGCGTCGAGCCGCGCCTGATGGGTCTGGGCCCGGTGCCGGCAATTGCCAAGGCACTGCAACGCGCCAGGCTGAGCCTGGCGGACATGGACCTGATCGAAATCAACGAAGCCTTTGCCGCGCAGGTGCTCGGCTGCGCCAAACAGCTTGGCCTGGCATTCGATGATCCGCGCCTGAACCCCAATGGCGGGGCCATTGCGATTGGCCATCCCCTGGGTGCCTCGGGGGCGCGCCTGGCTTACAGCGCGGTGCGCCAGCTGGAGCGCCGCGGCGGCCGATATGCGCTGGTCAGCCTGTGCATCGGCCTCGGCCAGGGCATCGCCTGCGTCATCGAACGCCTCGACTGAATAAAACATTTACCCCACCTGAATCTGGAGAAACACCCATGGCCAACAAGCATAGGTATCTACACATCTTTTTGGTCTAGCCCCGTAGCAGCTGCCGAGCCTGCGAGGCTGCGTTCGAGGACGAAGTCCTCGCAAATCCTGCGTACGCGGTTTACTTGAAAGAACCCGTTGCCTGATTTAACGACCGCTTCGCGGTCGAACGCAGCCTCGCAGGCTCGGCAGCTGCTACGGACTGGCATTTACCCCACCTGAATCTGGAGAAGCACCCATGGCCAACAAGCATAGGTATCTACACATCTTTTTTTAGTCTAGCCACGTAGCAGCTGCCGAGCCTGCGAGGCTGCGTTCGAGGACGAAGTCCTCGCAAATCCTGCGTACGCGGTTTACTTGAAAGAACCCGTTCCTGATTTAACGACCGCTTCGCGGTCGAACGCAGCCTCGCAGCCTCGGCAGCTACTACGGACTGGCATTTACCCCACCTGAATTTGGAGAAACACCCATGGCCAACAAGGCAAACTTCAACTGGATCGACCCGCTGCTGCTCGATCAGCAACTGACTGAAACAGAGCGCATGGTGCGCGACAGCGCCCAACAGTTCGCCGCCGACAAGCTGGCACCGCGTGTGCTCGAAGCCTTTCGCCAGGAGAAAACCGATCCGGCGATCTTTCGCGAGATGGGCGAAACCGGCCTGCTTGGCGCGACCATTCCTGAAGCCTACGGCGGCAGTGGCCTGAACTATGTGTGCTACGGCCTGATCGCCCGTGAAGTGGAACGTGTCGACTCCGGTTACCGCTCGATGATGAGTGTGCAGTCGTCGCTGGTGATGGTGCCGATCAACGAGTTCGGCAACGAAGCCACCAAACAGAAATACCTTCCCAAGCTGGCCAGCGGCGAATACATCGGCTGCTTCGGCCTGACCGAACCAGACCATGGCTCCGACCCGGGCTCGATGATTTGCCGGGCGAAAAAGGTTGATGGCGGCTACCGCCTGACCGGCGCCAAGATGTGGATCACCAACAGCCCGATCGCCGACGTATTTGTGGTCTGGGCGAAAGACGATGCCGGTGAGATTCGCGGCTTCGTCCTGGAAAAAGGCTGGCAGGGCCTGAGTGCTCCGGCCATTCACGGCAAGGTTGGCCTGCGTGCGTCGATCACCGGCGAAATCGTCATGGACAACGTGTTCTGCCCGGAAGAAAACGCCTTTGCGGACGTGCGCGGTCTGAAAGGTCCGTTCACCTGCCTCAACTCTGCCCGTTACGGCATCAGCTGGGGCGCCCTGGGTGCTGCTGAAGATTGCTGGCACACCGCGCGCCAGTACTGCCTGGATCGCAAACAGTTCGGCCGCCCCCTGGCACAGACCCAACTGATCCAGAAAAAGCTGGCCGACATGCAGACCGAGATTACCCTGGCCTTGCAGGGCTGCCTGCGCCTGGGGCGGATGAAGGATGAAGGCACGGCAGCGGTGGAAATCACCTCGATCATGAAGCGCAACAGCTGCGGCAAGTCGCTGGATATTGCCCGCCTGGCCCGCGACATGCTCGGCGGCAACGGCATCAGCGACGAGTTCGGCGTAGCCCGTCACCTGGTCAACCTGGAAGTGGTCAACACCTACGAAGGCACCCACGACGTCCACGCGCTGATCCTCGGCCGTGCTCAGACTGGCCTGCAGGCGTTCTTTTAACCGCACTCGGAACCGGCAAACGAAAAGGGGGGCTTCACCAGACTGTTGCTGCCCCCTCGTGGTTCAGTCGGTAGTGCTTACCCGAAATCATGCGGAAAACGCAGGAGAGCGAGGAGATCAATGGCTCATGTGTCGAGTCACGGCGAATCGGTTGAGAAATCCATGGATCAGAAAAATCAGGACCAGGGTCAGGACTACCGAGATCGACACCGAGGTAAATCTATAAAAGATATCGAACATGATGTCATGGGTCGGCGTCAGGTATTGCCCGAATAGAATGGCCAGTGTGGTAATGGCGCCAAAGCCTATTCCCGGCACTCCTTTTTCCATGGAATGCCAACGGGCGCAGACCATCAAGGCCACCCAGAACATCACTAGAACCAAGGGTAAAATGTCATGATGGTTGTAGAGCAACAACTGCATGATAAAGCCCACTGCGCATCCTATAAGCGTGCCGATGGCACGAATGCGTCCGGCGAAATGCGCGCCTTTCCAGTGCATGGGAAACAGGATCAGGATGCTTGCCACTTGCGCGGACAATGAATCTTTCAAGTCCAGGCATTGAAAGGCGATAAACGATGCGGTTGCGACCGTTGCGCCAAGCAGGGCTTCATGGCGCTGGCTGGGCAGGTCTTTTTCCATGGGTTGTCTGGGACTGCGGGGGGTGGCATCTGGAAACAGGTAGAACATCAGTCCGGCGATCGCTGCAGAGAGCCATATCGCCGCGCCATTGCACCAGAGCAGATCGATGACATCGGTTTGTGGATAGCTGGAAAAGTGCAGCAGAATCGAGAGGAACACCGCGCTCAGAGCACTGAAGAAAAACAGCGGCCCTTTTGCCATCAGCGCGAAGCGGTACAGGAACAACAGGAACACCACAGGCACCGCCAACACCGGTCGGTCACCGAAGAGCCCATACAGCAGCCCGACCTCCAGGCTGACCACCACGCCCTGGGCCAGGAACTGGCGAACCAGATGGGCATTCAAGGTCGGAACCAGGCCAAGGATCAACATCGGGTAAACGCAAAAGAACGCGCCGTACTCCAGATTGAAAACCTTGCAGATCAACAGCCCCAGCGAACCACCGCCGGCAATGCGCAGGCATTGACGCAGATCGTTTTCGCTCAGGGGATGCGCGGCGCCATGCTCAGTAGACATAGTGGATGATACTGACGAGGCGGATTTGCATCTTGCCCAGCAGGCGCGCCACAAGGTTGTCGCTGGAAAACAGCTGCACGGTGGCCTTCGCTCCGGAGGGTAACGAGGGCGGAAGATCAGTATTGAACACCAGGTGGATGCGTTGGCGCTGCGCATCCCTGACCCAGCGATCCGATTGCGCAGGTGCGGCCAGATCGCCGTTTGCGTCGATCTGGCCTTCTTTTACCCCCGACTCCAGGTTGCTGACTTTCGCCGCGAAAATTTCCCCTGGCCGGGCATCGAACACCACTGAGGCCGTTGTGCCGGGCTGCGCATAGCGCAAGGCCTTTTCTCTGAAGTCGGCAGTGACATCGGCATTGTCTTCCACCAATGCCATGACGGATGCACCGGCCTGGAGGTACGCACCGGGACTGAGCTGCAGATTGCCCACCACGCCGGCACGTTCAGCCCGGACTTCGCTGTATTCCAGTTGCAGGCGGGCCTGTTCCAGCGCGTTATGCGCCTGACGGACGTGAACATTATTGTCGCCGGAGCCACCCCGGCGGGCCTTGATCTCATCAATGGTGCTGGACGCGGCCCGTACTTGCGCCTGGGCAATAATCAGATTGGCGTTGATCTGATCCCGCAGCTGCGTGGAAACGAAGTGTTTGTCATGCAAGGTGCGCATACGCCCCGCCTGGGCTGCCAACTCCTGAACTTTAGCCTTGGCTGCTGACAAGTCCGCCTGGGCGGCGCCGAGATTTGCATCACGCTCCGAGTAATCCTGGCGGGCGCGCTCGATCATCAACTGCGCTTCCTTGACCTTTAACGCAAAAGGGCGCGGATCCAGGCGGAACAGCAACTGTCCGGCCTCGACATGCTGATTATTGACCACGGTCACTTCAATGACTTGTCCGGACACACGAGGCGCGATACGCACAACGGAACGCGTTAATTGCGCCTGGGGCGTGAGCGGCATGTAGAGGTCTGCTACCAGGAAGTAGATGAACAGACCGGTCAATATTAAAATGGCGAAACGGACATGGCGCGCAAATCGTTGGTCAGGGGTCATGGCATCCGACATAAAGTGTTCATGGGTAATCCGTTAGTTGATTGTCGATTTCGTCTTGTTTAATGGTCGTCTTGATTTAAGTGCGTCCAGAGGCCGCGAGACAAGATTTTACCCAGCGCAGGCAAAACACGACTATTTAAAATCTGGATAGTCCCAATCCATGCAAGGAATAGTTTGGGTCGCGTACCCGCTGATATTTTGGCGGTCGCCGTATTGCGGTGGCGAAAGAGTCTGCGAGTTGGTTTTTGCGCTGCTGGAGTTAGTTCGTCAGGGGTACCAAGCATCCTGCCGCCTGGAATTTTTTACGGTTTTTTTACGGCAGATGGTGTGCCCTG
The DNA here is from genome assembly GCF_902497895.1 of Pseudomonas fluorescens. Classification (GTDB taxonomy): domain Bacteria; phylum Pseudomonadota; class Gammaproteobacteria; order Pseudomonadales; family Pseudomonadaceae; genus Aquipseudomonas; species Aquipseudomonas fluorescens_BP. The sequence continues at coordinate 18,291 of NZ_CABVHQ010000055.1, read as the reverse complement.
CAAGGATACTGGCGGCCATCATTCAGGCACGGCTCGTAGTTCGCACATGCCCCCGCACTTCGCTCCCTCGTTTTTATCTTCGGCATTCTCCTGGATACCTCAGGTCTGTTCGCGCCAGCGCAAGACAGTCAGGTTTTTTGTTTGTCGAGATCCCGAAGGCAACATGCGGTTCTTCAATACCTCAATTTTCGAGAAACACTAAGTGAGCCAATCAGCCTCCCACGCAACCGAAGAATTACCGGTAAAAACCTCCGCAGCAGGCTTGCTGGTCGCTGCCGTGGGCGTGGTGTATGGAGACATTGGCACCAGCCCGCTGTACACCCTCAAAGAGGTATTCGCCGGTCACTACGGGGTGCAGGCCAACCACGATGGAGTGCTCGGCGTTCTTTCGTTGATTTTCTGGTCGCTGATCTGGGTAGTCTCGATCAAGTATGTGCTGTTTATTCTTCGCGCCAACAACCAGGGCGAGGGCGGGATCATGGCGTTGACGGCGTTAGCCCGCCGTGCCGCTGCTCCCTATCCACATTTGAGCAAAGTCCTGGTTCTGCTCGGGCTGTTCGGTGCAGCGCTGTTCTACGGCGACAGCATGATTACCCCGGCCATCTCGGTTCTTTCCGCTGTTGAAGGGCTTCAGCTGGCATTTGACGGGATCGAACACTGGGTTGTCCCCTTGTCCGTGATCGTACTGGTGGCGTTGTTCCTGATTCAGAAGCACGGTACGGCGCGGATCGGCATCCTGTTCGGACCGGTGATGGTCCTGTGGTTTCTGGTGCTCGGTACCCTCGGGATCTACGGCATCTTGCAGCGTCCCGAAGTGCTGCAAGCGCTCAACCCGTACTGGGGGGCACATTTTTTTATCGCTCATCCGGGTATCGGTGTGGCCATCCTGGGTGCAGTCGTGCTCGCCCTGACGGGCGCCGAAGCACTGTATGCCGACATGGGCCACTTCGGTCGCAAGCCGATTGCTCGAGCCTGGTTCATCCTGGTATTGCCAGGCTTGGTGCTGAATTATTTCGGCCAAGGTGCGTTGATCCTGGAAAACCCTGAAGCGGTACGCAATCCTTTCTATCTCCTGGCACCCGGCTGGGCGTTATTGCCGATGGTCGGGCTCTCCACCCTGGCCACCATCATCGCTTCACAAGCAGTGATCTCCGGGGCCTTCTCCCTGACTCGCCAGGCCATCCAGCTGGGCTATGTCCCGCGTATGTTTATCCAGCACACCTCCAGCCAGGAGCAGGGGCAGATTTACATCGGCACGGTGAACTGGGCGCTGATGGTGGGTGTGGTGCTACTGGTTATCGGCTTCGAGTCTTCCAGTGCTTTGGCCGCGGCGTACGGGGTTGCCGTGACAGGCACCATGTTGGTCACCACCATCCTGTCCTCGGCGGTCGTCCTGCTCCTGTGGAAAACCCCGCGCTGGCTGGCCATCCCGATGCTGCTCGGTTTTCTGCTGGTGGATAGCCTGTACTTCGCGGCCAATGCGCCGAAGATATTCCAGGGCGGGGCCTTTCCAGTCATCGCGGGCATCGGGTTGTTCATTTTGATGACGACCTGGAAGCGCGGCCGCAAGATCATTGTCGAGCGGCTGGACGAATCGACTCTGCCTCTACCGTTGTTCATCAGCAGCATCCGCACGCAACCGCCACATCGAGTGCAAGGTACCGCGGTTTTTCTGACCGCCAGGGCTGATGCTGTCCCCCATGCGCTGTTGCACAATCTGCTGCACAACCAGGTTCTGCACGAACAGGTGGTGCTGCTCACCGTGGTGTCCGAAGACAGTCCTCGCGTGGGGGCGGATCGACGGTTCGAGGTCGAAGCGTATGGCGAGGGTTTCTTCCGGGTAAGCCTGCACTTTGGCTTTATCGAGGAGCCGGATGTACCCGCAGCATTGAGTCTCTGTCACTTGAGCGAGCTGGATTTCAGCCCGATGCGTACGACCTATTTCCTTAGCCGCGAGACGGTTATTCCGACCAGGCGTATTGGTATGGCCCGTTGGCGAGAAAGCCTGTTCGCCTTTCTGCTGAAAAACGCCAACAGCAACCTGAAGTACTTCAAGCTGCCACTGAATCGGGTGATAGAGCTGGGTACTCAGGTTGAGATGTAGCGTGCGCCTCACACTCAGGCAGTGCGCTCAATGGCAGGAGAGAGACTGCTATCGGTTTGAAATACCGTCGTGAGAAAGCTCTGTGGAAATGGCCGGTATCCTTGTTTCGATAATCAGGTAAATCGGACTGAAGGGGCCTGGAGGGCGCTGCCAACGAGTTTTTTTATCACGTAAAGGAGCGCAAAATCAGCTACTGGACGTTCGAATAACGTGTCACAGCCGGCTTGCGTGTAGCCATCGCGGGCACCATGGGTAAGGACATTTCACCGAATACGACGATGAGCGCGTTCGCTGTCGACTGCAGGCACCGGGGGAGGCGTTTTGAAACCATTCCTGCTCAGACCTAGCGCCTCAACGCTGAACATGTTGCGTCAAGGCTGCCTGCAACGCCGTGACGCGGTGCCGCCAGCTTTAACGGAAAAAGCGCACATCCCAGGCATTCCAAATGCTCGGTACTGGCTAGACCTGGATCTGACTTCGTTCATCCAGGATGCAATTCAGGCCAACAATCGCGAGCGCGAGGCGCTCGTCAGAGCAGGGAAGCCAAACGACATCCTGCCGTTGGCAAGTATGCTGGCAGTTTCGGGTGGCGGCGACGCAGGCACATTTGCGGCGGGACTCATTGCGGGATGGACCCTGCATGGGACTCGACCTATGTTCAAGGTCGTCACGGGCATTAGCGCTGGTGCCCTGGTCGCCCCGTTCGCTTACCTGGGGCCTCAGTACGACGGCGTCATTCGGGGTATCTGCAACGCAATCGGTCCAAAAGACTTCTTCCATTCGCGAAGTGTCCTGACCCGTCTTGCCAGCGACGGTATGGCGGACAGCAAGCCACTGTCGCGGCTCATTGCAAAGTACGTCACTCCTGAGGTTCTTGCGGCGATCGCGTCGGAATACGCAAATGGACGACTCCTGATGATCGGCACCACCGACCTTGATTCAGCGCGGCCAGTCACTTGGAACATGGGGGCTATTGCCGCCAGCGAAGCACCGGGAGCGCTCGAGCTCTTTCGCAACATCATGGTCGCATCGATGAGTATTCCCGGCGCAGTCTCACCGGTCATGATCGATGTGGAGGTTGACGGCCATCAGTTTCAGGAAATGCACGTGGACGGAGGCGTCATCACTCAGGTGTTCCTTTACCCACCTGGCACCGTGATGGCGATGAACCGAGTCCACGGAGCACCTTTTCGACATGAACGTCATTTTTATGTCATTCGCAATGGGAGACTGGAGCCGCAATGGTCTGGGACGAAGCGCCGTACGTTGAACATCGGCGGTCGCGCCATCAGTGCCTTGATTCAAACTCAGGGGATCAGCGACCTCGATCGAATTTACCGTATCGCGCAGCAAGATGGGGCGGACTTCAATCTTGCGTACATCGACGATGACTTTTACTTTCCTCGCAATCAGAAATTCGATGGCGAGTACATGAAGCGTTTATTCGATTACGCCTTTCAACTCAGCGCAAAGGGCTATCCGTGGCATAAATCGCCGCGGAGCGGGAAGACGTGACCATTGAAAGTCTCTGAGGTCCCCGGGATTTATCGCCCCGAGGATTTCTGCGAGCGAACAGTGCCACTCATGACCACAAGCACTGTTGCGCTGCAGGGAGCCGGGGGGCAGGACGTGCGCGTTGTCGTCAAGCGCTTATAGCGACGCCCTGACCACCAATGGACAATCAACTGGCTGGGCTCCCGATACCTCGAGGGCTTCGATCAGGTGCCGGGCAGCATTGCGCCCGATTTCGTAGTACGGCAGTTGCACTGTGGTCAGCGGCGGAATGAACAGTTCGGCGATACCGATCATGTTGTCGTAGCCGAGCACGGCGACATCGCCGGGAATTTTCAGGCCACGGCCCAACAACACCTGATAGGCACAAAAAGCAATGCGGTCGTTGCCACAGATCAGAACGTCGAATTGGGGCCGACCCTCAATGATGTGTCGGTCGAGGATGGCTGCGGTTTCACCATAGGCATCATGATCGGAAAGGTCGTATTGCAGGAGTGCATCAGGGTCCAGCTCGAATGCCTGACAGGCGCGCCGCAGGCCTTTTTGTCGCAGACCCCAGGCCAGACTTTGCGTCGGCAGATTGATACACAGAGGGCGTCGATAGCCCTGGCTCAATGCGTAATGTACAGCTCGATACTGCCCCGTTTCGTCGTCCGGTACATAACTGACCAGGCGACTGTCATCCGCCAGGCAATTGGCAAGTACCAGGGGTTTGCTCTTCAAACGCTCGGGGATGCTCACCTGGCGTAAGCCCATGGCGCTGAAGATCAACCCGTCGGGACGGTGCGACAACATCAGGTCGATGTTCTGGTCGGTGGGCGGGTTGCTTAACAGGTTGAGGATAAATACATTCCAGCCTGCTTGCTGCGCGGTCTGTTCGATGGACAGCAGGAGCTCGACGGCGAACGGAGTGGTCGCGGTGTCCAGAGCGAACACGCCGATAGTTCGTGTCTGCAGGTTGTCGCCGCGAATCCTGCGCGCCGACAGGCTCGGCACGAATTGCAGTTCGTCAATGGCGCGACGCACCCGCTGATAGGTTTCGGGGCTCAGTTTTTCCGGATTATTGAGCGCTCGAGAAACCGTCATCAGGGACACGCCGGCCAGCTGTGCAACGTCTTTCACTGAAGTCATGCGAGGCGGGACCGGTCAGGTTGACGGACAATCATGCCACATGGCCCGGACTTCTCGCGACTTGAATGAGGCCGCTCACAGCCATCCCGAGGCGAGAGGCCATGCCTTGGGAATGGAGACACGCCCGCCATTCCCGCCTAGGAGCTTCACGCCCAGGCTGTCGGACTGCGGATAGAGGCGACTGCTAAGGGTGAAGCGCCCGTTTTCGTCGAACACCTCGATGGACGAGCGATCGAGGAATACCCGCAGTTCCAGTCGCTCTTGGGTCCGGTCTACCGCGACGCTGCGCTGACCTGTGACTTGAGCGCCCGAGCGACTACGGTCAAGCACCAGACGCTGCAGCGACGCGTCGTAGTAGAGCAGGGTTTCTTCGTGGCCATCGTCGCTGCAACGCAAGGCGATTCCCAGTTGGCCGCCAGTGCAGCCGCGCAGGTCCAGATGCACATGGATTTCCAGCATATCGCCATTCACTTGCGGCACCCACCGGGTTCCCGACTCATCCCACCAGGGCGTGCTCGGCAATGGCGCCTTGCGTAGCGCCATGAGCTCCCGTGCCGGATACACGCAAAGGCGATCTGCACACAGTTCAAGTTCGCGCGGCAAACTGAGCATGCCGCACCAGTGATGGGCTTTGCTCGGCATCGGGCTTTCCCACATGTCGAGCCACGCCCATACCAGGCGTCGACCATCGGCGGCCAGCAGCGTTTGCGCTGCATAGAAATCGTGGCCGTTATCCAGCTCGATAAAAGGCCCGCCATTGAACTGCCATTCGCTGTCGAGTCGGCCCACTCGATAGCCGGTGTGGTACTTGTTGAGCCGTTCGTAACCTTCAGGCTGCATGCCCTGGGGGGAGTACAGCAGCACATCGTGCCCGTTCAGTCGAAACAGATCCGGGCACTCCCACATATAGCCATCGCCCTCGCTGCCGCTGGATACATAGTCGAGGAATTCCCAGGTCTGCAGATCCGTGGAACGGTACAGCGGGAGCAGCGGCACATCACCCAGACGTGCGCCAGCAATCAGATACCAGCCGTCATCCTCCTTCCATACCTTGGGGTCACGGAAGTGCATGATGGTGTCTTGCGGCGCGGTCTCGATGACTGCGCCATGCTTGACGAAATGGAGGCCGTCGAGACTGGTGGCCAGGCACTGGACTTGACGGATCGAGCGTTCGTCACCCACTTCCCCCAGCCAGGTGTGCCCGGTGTAGATCAGCGCCAAGGTATCTCCACACACCACCGCGCTACCGGAAAAACAACCGTCACGGTCGAAGTCATCGCCGGGCGCCAGCGCAATGGGCAGATGCTGCCAATGAACCAGATCGGCACTCTTGGCGTGCCCCCAATACATCGGGCCCCATTTCGCTTCGAAGGGGTGGTGTTGATAGAAAACGTGATATTCGCCCCGAAAGTACACCACCCCGTTAGGGTCGTTCATCCAGCCCGCTGGGGGGGCAAGATGATAACCGGGTCGATAATCGTGGATGACCCGAGACAGGCCATCGCTCAGCGCTCGCTGCGCGAGGTCAAGGGCGGCAGACATTGGGTCGCTCATGGTATGCAAAGACAAGGTCATAGGGCGCCTGCTTGTGCCGAGCGCAAAGGGACGCCATCGGGCAGGGTTTCAATGGCTCGTGTGTGGTGCTTCAAGGCCGTGCCGTCGGCGTCGAACACGTGCAGATTGGCGATGTCCAGTTGCAGTTCGACCCGATCGCCCACCTGCCATCCGGCGTTGACGTTACAGCGACAGATCAGTGGCTCGTCCTGACCTGTCTCGAGGTGCACATAGGTTTCGCTGCCCAGGTATTCGACTCCGCTCACGACGACACCGGCGGTACCCTTCGCCACTTTGAGCGATAGGTGTTCCGGGCGAATCCCCAGGCTCAGCAGCGTGTCCGCCGCCAGGTTCGAGCTGTCGAAGGGCAGGGACGTCATACCCAATACGGGGGTGTCGACCAGGCTGTTTTCGCCTGGGGCATGCAGGCGCGCTGCAAGAAAGTTCATTCTGGGCGAACCCAGAAAACCGGCGACAAAGCGGCTGGCAGGGCGTTCATAGAGTTCGCGCGGTGAGCCGACCTGCTCTACGCGACCGCCATTGAGCACGACAATTTTGTCGGCCAGGGTCATCGCTTCAACCTGATCGTGGGTGACGTAGATCATGGTCGAGCCCAGTCGAGCATGCAGCCGGGCGATTTCATTGCGCATCTGCACCCGCAAGGATGCATCCAGGTTGGAAAGCGGCTCATCGAACAACAAAATGTCCGGTTCCCGCGCCATGGCCCTGCCCATTGCCACACGCTGACGCTGCCCTCCGGACAGTTCCTTTGGCTTGCGTTGCAGCAGTTTGTCCAATTGCAGGATCTGGGCAGTTTTCAGCACGCGTTCGCGCAGGCTGCGTTTTTCAGTCTTGGCCAGTTTGAGGCCAAAACTGATGTTGTCGTAGACGCTCATGTGCGGGTACAGCGCATAAGATTGAAACACCATGCCGACGCCGCGCTCGCGCGGCTCCAGGTCGTTGACCCGTCGTCCGTCGATCAGCAGGTCGCCGCGGCAGATCGAATCCAGTCCGGCGATCAGTCGCAGCAGGGTCGACTTTCCGCAGCCCGAAGGGCCAACGAACACCACGAATTCTCCTGCTGCGATCTCCAGGCTGACGTCGCGAAGAATCCGCGCGCCGCCCAATTGTTTGTTCACGTTGTCCAGTTTCAACTTGATCACGATGCTGTTCCTTGTAGTTGTTGGGCATCAACCCTTTAACGCGCCAGTAGTGAGACCGGAAACGATTCGGCGCTGGAAGATCAGCACCAGAATCACCAGTGGGACGGTGACCAGCACCGAGGCGGCCATTAACAGCCCCCAGGGCAACTCATGGGAGCTCCCGCCGGAAATCAAGGCGATGGCGACCGGCACCGTGCGTTGCGTGTCAGTCAGGGTGAAAGTCAGGGCAAACAGGAACTCATTCCAGGCGGCGATGAAGGCCAATAAGCCAGTGGTGACCAGTGCGGGCCAGAGCAACGGCAACAGCACCCTGGTCAGCGTGATCCAGGGCGAAGCGCCATCCATGATTGCCGCTTCTTCCAGCTCATGGGGCAGTTGCCCCATGAACGTGGTCAGGACCCAGACGGTGAAGGGCAGGGTGAAGATGGTGTAGCTCAGGATCAACGCCCAGGAAGTGTTGTACAGGCCCAGGGCGCGGATCACCTCGAACAGCCCCGACAGCACAGCGACCTGGGGAAACATCGACACACCGAGGACCATCATCAATACCGTGCCGCGCCCACGGAATTTCACCCTGCCCAAGGCATAGGCGGCGGTCACGCTGAGGAACAACGCCAGCGTCACCACGCTAAGCGCAACCACCAGCGAGTTACCGATAGCCAGCAGGAATGAGGATTGCTGGAGTACCGCCGCATAGTTGGAGAAGTCGACGCTTTCGATCCAGTAGCTCACCTCGAACAATTCGCTGGACGGCTTCAGTGAAGTCACTATGGCGTAGTAGAAAGGGAAGACCGCATACAGCAGCAAAATCCCGATCAGGCACCAGAATCCGAGGCGCAACAGTGCTTTTTTCAGTAGGCGCTGGCTCATGACCGGACCTCCAGTTGACGACGTCCGAGGTAGAGATAAAGCATGGCGATCACCGCCACGACCAGAAACAGCAGAGTCGAGGCCGCGCTGCCGTAGCCGACGTCCTGGAACTCCACCAGGTGCTGGCGGGCATAGACCGACATACTCATGGTGCTCGATGAGTTCGAGGTCAGCACATAGATAACGTCGAATACCCGCAGGGAGTCGAGGATGCGGAAGATCGCCGCCACCAGCAATGCGGGCATCAACAGCGGAAGCGTGACACGCCAGAACACCTTCAGCGGGTGAATGCCATCGACCCTGGCGGCTTCGTAGCAATCGCTCGGCAACATCTGCAAGGCCGCCAGCATCAGCAGCGTGACAAAAGGTACGGTCTTCCAGACGTCGACGATGATCACCGCCCACATCGACAGATCCGCATCTGCCGTCCAGGCCAGGGGCGCGTCAATCAGGCCGAGGCTCAGCATCAGGTGATTGATGATGCCGAACTGGTCGTTAAGCATCCATGACCAGATCTTCGCCGAGACAATGGTAGGAATCGCCCAGGGAATCAGAATCAATGCACGGACCAGGGCGCGTCCGGTGAACTGGATGTTCAACAGCAACGCCACCAGCAGTCCCAGCACGACTTCCAGTCCCACCGAAACCACAGTGAAATGCAAAGTGTTGCGCACAGCGTTCCACCATTGCGGATCGACCAGGATGCCCGACCAGCTGGAACCGTCGTGGGACAGATAATTGCTCAAGCCGACGAAGGAACCGCCACTGGTGTCCGCCAGGCTGGCGTCGGTCAGGCTGAACCAGAATGTACGCAGGAGCGGCCAGGCGGCCACCAGAGCCAGACACACCAGCATCGGCGTCAGAAACAGCCACGCGGCGCGTACTCGGCGGCGCTGTACAGGTGTTTCCCTGGCGAGGAGGTGCTCGTCACAGGGGGCATGGGTAGAAGAGACAGGCATGGCGATTTCCTTCCTTGTGAATTACCAGTTCCGGCGTTTGATGCGGGTGAGTTCGCTTTCCAGTTCGGCCAGTGCCTGATCGACGGGCAGCTCGCCCGCCAGCACGCCATGCACTCGATCAAAGAACGCATTGGAGACCCGTGGATAGCGATCGGCGGTTATCGATGCGGGGCGCATGACCCCATCGCTGAGAATGCTATGAAGCTGACTGTAATAAGGCATTGCCGCGAGCAGTTCGGGATCTTGATAGAGCGACTCGATAACCGGGTTATAGGCGCTTTTCAGAGCACGATGTTTCTGCTGCCGGGCACTGCTCAGATAGCTCACCAGCTCCGCGGCAAGTTTTGGATTGGCGCTGTAGCGCGACACCGCCAGGCCCCAACCGCCGAGGGTGGATGCATGGGTGCCTGCCTCGCCGCCGCGGGGCAGGGGAGCGACCCCGACGTTGTCTTTTACGGCACTGTCCTGGCTTTGCACCAGAGCCCAGACATAAGGCCAGTTACGCATGAACAGCGCATTTCCCGACTGAAATACGCCACGTCCTTCTTCCTCGGTGTAATTGAGTACACCCCGCGGGGAGATGTCTCCTACCCAGCTTTTCGCCAGGGCCAAAGCGGTTCTTGAGGCTTGACTGTTGACCACGATTTCTCCTCGTGGATTGACCAGTCCGCCGTCCGGTTGGCTGCTGATCCACTCCAGGGCATTACACGTCAGGCCCTCATAGGCGCGCCCCTGGAATATGTAACCCCACACATTGGGGTTCCCGGCGTTGCGCTCGGCCTGTTGAACCTCCCTGGCGGTGGAGGTCATTTCCTCCCAGGTCTGAGGGACCTGCTTGTTGTACTTCTCGAGCAAGTCCTTGCGGTAATACAGCAGGCCCGAGTCGGTGAACCACGGCATCGTCACCAGTCGGCCATTCACTGTGGCGTTATCCACCTGTGCCTGGAAGTAGCCTTGAGTCGCGTTGGCTGGAAGCACCTCGCGCAGATCGATCAGATGATTGGCCAGCATCCCCGGCCACACCATATCGATTTGAATGATGTCGATGTCGGTGGACTGCGCGCTGAGGATCTGTTGATAGAAGGACAACCTCTCGGTCGCCGAGTTAGGCGTGGAAACCACCTCGACGCTATTGCCGGTCTGTTTCGACCACGCCTCGACAGCCTCCTTGCAGAGTTGTAACTCCGCGCCCACCGCACCGCACGAGATCGTCAAATCGGCTGCGGTCGAGAGGGATGGAAGTCCGGCACAGAGAGTGAATAGCGCTGCTGGAAGGAGAGATTTCAGCTGTTTCATAAAGCCCTCTTTATTTTTGTTTTTAGAGAAGTTAACGTTAACATCGTCAATGTAGCAGCGTATTTGCGATGAGGCATCCTTTTTTTTGTCGATTTGGACAATTCACGACTCACGAAAAAAAGGTCTGTCGCGGGAACAAAACAATAAAAACAAAACAGGAAATTCCACATGCACAAAGCATCAAGCTGGCTACTCGCAGGTGTGCTCAGCACCTCGGCGGCAACCTCTCAGGCCGCGACTCTGGAAGAACGCATGGCTGCGTTTGAAGCCCGTGCCAGCGCGGCGGAAAAGCGTGCGGCCGCAGCCGAACAGCAAACCCAGGCACTCGCCAGGGAATTGCAGCAGATCAAACTCGCGACGCCCCCCTTGCAGCCGGTTGCGTCCACAGCGACAGCAATAGCGGCGCCTGGTCTGGACACCCGGCTGGCAACACTCGAAGCCCGTCAGCAAAGCCTGGAAAAACAGGGCAGTACCGGACACCTCACTGACGGGTTCAGCTTCAAGGGCTACGCCCGCTCCGGATTGCTGATCAACGATGGGCTTGGGGGTGGCCGTGGCGGCCCCTATACGACGCCGGCCGGCTCAGTCGGTGGTGCAGTCGGGCGACTCGGTAACGAAGACGACACCTACATGCGTATAGACCTGGCGAAAGAAATCCATGCGCAAAACGGCACCCGTTCCAAATTCACGGTTTCCATCGCTGACGGCGTGGAAAGTTCCAACGACTGGACGGCCGACGAAAGCAATTTGAACGTGCGCCAGGTGTTCACGGAGCTCGACCAGCTTGCCGCGTTCAAGGGCAATTCAGTGTTCGAGAACACCACCCTGTGGGCAGGCAAGCGATTCGACAGGGATAATTTCGATATCCACTGGCTGGACTCGGACGTGGTCTTTCTGGCCGGCACCGGGGGTGGTATCTACGATGTGCAAATGAACAAGGATTGGCGCTCGAATTACTCCTTGATCGGGCGTAACTACGGGGATTTCAGTGAAGGCGGGATCAATGCCGATGTGGAAAGCTACATCCTGACCTCCAACCAGTTCTTCGATAGTGGTCAGTGGCAGTGGATGTTCAATGGCATTGGCTCAAAGAAAAACGACATTGGCACCCGCAGCAATGAAGCGGGTATGACACCTGCGGATTCCGGCTTGCACAGCATGCTGGTCAATCACCAGAAAGACTTTTTCGGCAGGGAAGGCTTCTTCAAAACGGCGCTGCTCTATGGGCAAGGTCTGGGGGCAGAGGTCAAGAACATTGGCTCGGATGGCGAACTGATCGACGACGCCCGCGCCCTGCGTCTGGCGCTTTACGGCGAGACGCCCGTTGCGCCGGGCTGGCGCATCGGCCCAAGTTTGCTGGCCGAACAGAGCAAGGATAGGTACGTCAAGGGTGACGACTACCGCTGGATGACACTGAACGTGCGGTTGGCCAACGAAATCAACAGCAATTTCGAGATGGCTTACGAAGTGAGCTGGCAAACCATGAACCTCGACCCCAAGGGCTATCTGCAACGTAATGCGGTCGACGGTAACTACTGGAAATTCACGGTCGCCCCGACCTTCAAACCCGACGTTGGAGACCTTCTCACACGTCCCGAATTGCGCGTGTTCGCAAGCCTCATGAACTGGTCTTCGGACCTGGACAGATACAGTACCTCAGACAACTTCGGCAAGACGGACTTCAACGCCGGCGGTGTATGGCAGTACGGCATACAGATGGAAACCTGGTTCTGATATCCGCTTCATCGGTGATAATCAGTCTTCGGGCCCGTGCAACTGAACCTCCATGGCGTCATGCAGGAGCCTGACGCACTGCAGTGAGGATCAATGCCAGGAGCAGACTGACTCGGCACCTACAGTTGCGGGGGCAGTTCCGTTTGATGCTGGGTCAGCACCACGGATTCCCTATTAATCCCATGTGGAAACCGGCGGCGGCATGGTAGTCGATCATGTCGCCCAAGGCGAACCTATGTCCGCTTCAGAGGTAGTAGAGCCAGGCGATAGCGCGACGAGTCAGGGCTTATTCCATCGAGTGTCGAGGGTTGTCAGGTCATTGTTGCGCAGCGTAGGTGACTCCCCGGTGACTTCCCACAGCAGCGCTGTTATAGCTTCCCCGTCAACCGTGCCGTGCTCTTGTAGAAGATCCGCCACAGCGCTGACAGCGGGCCAGTAACGACGTACCAGACAGCTGGACCGGGCGATTGCCCGGGATTCGGCGTCGAGTAGCTTTCGGGCGGGCAGCAAACTGATCAATGCGTAACCCCGGCGCAGGTCGCCCAGGCCGCTGCCCTTGATGAATCGGTCGGATCTGGTGTGCCGGTAGACGGCTTCGGCCACGGGGCCGGCGAAGCAATGGAGGAGGTCGCGTTCAATAGACTCGAGCATGGAGGGCAGGTATTCAGCAATCCCGGGGGCGTTGGAGGAGGGGTGCGGAACACAGTAATCAGCCTCTACCAACCCTTCTACGTTTTGCCGGTTGCCGCGCAGATCAATCATTGGGCCGATGGAGGCTTCTGTCCTGGTGCGCACAGTGACGCGCTCTATGTGCTGACCATTCCACCAAAAGGCCAGGGCGTGGCCAGCTTCGTGGACGGCCGTGCGGCGCAGGCGCTTATTCATGGTCTGGTCCTCTGCCTGTCGCGTAACAGGTTTGAGCAAGAGCGACTAATATCATCCAGGGATCAGGTAAAAGATTATGCCTATCAAGAGCCAATACTGCGCCTATTTGCTGTCTTCTTTAGAGGGGTCTAGCCTTAATCTAGCGCTGGCACACGCTGGCCGGTTGAGACCTGATAAGGGGATAAGAATGAGTTAGAAGCTTGCCAGGCCTGCCGTGGGTCACCGTGCTGGCAACTCGATTGCCGCTGTCCAGAATTCCCGTGTGGCCACAACGAATCAGTTCCTCGAACTGTCGGCCCCGCAGCCTGTGTCATTGATTTCGCTCGTTGCTATTCAGAGCCCGGACCGGGCCGGATAGCTGGATGAACTCGACCAAAGGTAGCTCACACATGGCAACTGAATCGAAATGCCCGTTCACTCACGCCGCAGCTGGTGGTGGCACGACGAACCGCGACTGGTGGCCCGACCAACTGAATCTGAAGATACTGCACCAGCACTCGTCCCTGTCCGACCCCATGGACGAGGGCTTCAACTACGCCGAAGAGTTCAAAAGCCTGGACTTTGCCGCCCTCAAGCAAGACCTGCATGCGCTGATGACCGATTCGCAGGACTGGTGGCCTGCGGACTTCGGTCACTATGGGCCGCTGTTTATTCGCATGGCCTGGCACGCCGCCGGCACCTACCGCACCGGTGACGGGCGTGGTGGTGCCGGCTCCGGTCAACAGCGTTTTGCGCCGCTTAACAGCTGGCCGGATAACGTCAGTCTCGACAAGGCGCGTCGGCTGCTCTGGCCGATCAAGCAAAAATATGGCCGCAAAATATCCTGGGCTGACCTGATTGTCCTTACCGGCAACGTCGCGCTGGAGTCCATGGACTTCAAGACCTTCGGCTTTTCCGGCGGGCGCAAGGACGTCTGGGAACCGGACGAAGATGTCTACTGGGGCTCGGAAAACAAATGGCTGGGCGGTGACACCCGCTACGGCAAGGACAATGAGCCCATGCAAGAGCCCGGCGAAGGCCCGCTGGTTGCTGAGCCGGGGGAAAATGAGGAGAGCCGGACCGACCAGGGGCGCAACCTGGAAAACCCGCTCGCCGCAGTGCAGATGGGTCTGATCTACGTCAACCCGGAAGGCCCGGAAGGCAATCCCGATCCGCTCGCGGCGGCGAAAGACATTCGCGAAACCTTCGCGCGCATGGCGATGAATGACGAAGAAACCGTGGCACTGATCGCCGGCGGCCACGCCTTCGGCAAGACCCACGGTGCCGGGCCTGCCGACAACGTCGGGGCCGAACCCGAAGCCGCTGGCCTTGAACAGCAGGGCCTGGGCTGGAAGAGCACCTTCGGCACCGGTAAAGGCGGGGACACCATCACCAGCGGCCTGGAAGTGACCTGGACCACCACGCCCACCAAGTGGAGCAATAACTATCTGGAGAACCTGTTCGGTTTCGAGTGGGAGCTGACCAAGAGCCCGGCGGGTGCGAACCAGTGGACCCCGAAAAACGGTGCCGGCGCCGGCATCATCCCGGATGCTCACGACCCGTCCAAGCGGCGTAGTCCGAGCATGTTGACCACCGACCTGTCGCTGCGATTCGACCCGATCTATGAACCGATTTCACGGCGCTATCTGGAGAATCCGGATCAACTGGCCGATGCCTTCGCCCGTGCCTGGTTCAAGCTGATCCACCGCGACATGGGCCCGCTCTCGCGTTACCTCGGCCCGGAAATGCCAAACGAAGAGTTGCTTTGGCAAGACCCTATTCCAGCGGTCGACCATGCCTTGGTCAATGACAGTGACATCGCCTCACTCAAGAGCAAGCTGCTGGCCTCGGGTCTGTCAGTCTCGCAGCTGGTATCAACTGCCTGGGCGGCGGCTTCCACCTTCCGTGGCTCCGACAAACGCGGCGGCGCCAACGGTGGGCGCCTGCGCCTGGCCCCGCAGAAGTTCTGGCAGGCCAACCAGCCTGAGCAACTGGCGAAGGTGCTGGAAACCCTCGAAGGTATCCAGGGCGAGTTCAACAGCGCGCAGGCTGGCGGCAAGAAAATCTCCCTGGCGGACCTGATCGTCCTGGCCGGTAACGCGGGCGTCGAACAGGCGGCGAAAAATGCCGGGCACAGCGTGACGGTGCCTTTCACGCCGGGGCGGATGGACGCGACCCAGGAGCAGACGGACGTGGAGTCTTTCGGCTTTCTCGAACCCGTCGCCGATGGTTTCCGTAACTACCTCAAGAGCAGATACCGCGTCCCGGCCGAGGCGTTGTTGATCGACAAGGCGCAACAGCTGACACTCAGCGCACCAGAAATGACCGCGCTTATTGGCGGCATGCGCGTCCTGAATACCAACGTCGGACAAACCTCGCACGGGGTCTTCACCCAGCAGCCGGAGGCGTTGACCAACGACTTCTTCAAGAACCTGCTCGATATGGGCGTGGAATGGAAGCCGGTCTCGGACGCCAATGAAGAGTTTGAAGGACGCGATCGCAAAACCGGCGATGTGAAGTGGACGGGCACCCGCGTCGATCTCGTCTTCGGCTCGAATGCGCAGTTGCGGGCCTTGGCCGAACTCTATGCCAGCGCCGACGCGCAAGAGAAGTTCGTCAAAGACTTCGTCGCGGCCTGGACCAAGGTAATGAACCTTGATCGCTTCGATGTAAAACGGGGGCTATAGAGAGGCGGTCATAATGTTGGCATTACCGGCGAAAAGTGCTTCTGCGCGACCGCCGGCGCCAACATCTGCGCAAGGCATCCATCGGCCATAAACCCTGGCGGTCATAGTCCAGTCTTTATGGCCGAGTTGCTTGGCGACCCACATAGGGTGCTCGCCTGCCGAGAGCCTCATTGAGGCGTAGCAGTGGCGGCTCTGGCGTGCAGGGTCATGTCCGGGCCGGATTCGCTGAAGCGGGGTTATTCCTTCGGGTAGGGCGCGGCTAGAGAACTTCGCTGATCCGCTCATATTCGGATTCCAGCCAGGCCGCGTAGTCCCGAGCCTCCTTGATGGTCGAGAATGAATCCACGTTCTTTCCGCACTCGGTATCGACCGAGAACTTCGCGATACCATTGATAGAATGATCGACGACTTGGAATTTCATGATGGGGCCCTCGGCGTTGGAGCCGGATGGTTAGATAGCGCAAGATCGTTCGAGTCAGTGAGCTCAGAAAGCGGCTCGTCGACGTGCGCGACGCCGGACAGAAACGACATGATGATGGGAGCGATGGTTTCGGCCTTAGTGGCCAGGAACAGGTGCCCGTCGTGGATGACGTGCGATTCAGCGTTAGGGATTCGCTTGGCCATTAGGCGCATGTTGACCAGTGGAATCAGTGGATCGTTCAAATGCGCTGATTATTCCGTCATGTCCGGCGGACAATTCAGTGGTCATGAGGATCCTCGCCGGCTGGCGTGATTCGTTGAAGTGGGCTTTTTTGCTCGCCAGAAGGCGCAAATGCTGTGTGGCCATTGGCGGTGGTTCGACCCGACCAAGGGTTAAATACACCGATTGGATGTCAGAAAACTCCAGGTCTGCTATACCTTTCGTCCGTAGCAGCTGCCGAGCCTGCGAGGCTGCGTTCGACCGCGCAGCGGTCGTTAAATCAGGCGACGGGGTTCTTTCAGGCAAACCGCGGACGCAGGCTTTGCGAGGACTTCGGTCGAGCGCGACCCCGGCTCGAACGCAGCCTCGCAGGCTCGGCAGCTGATACGGGAGTCAGACCAAAAAAGATCTGTACACTCCGAATTTGCTCCCTCGCCACAGGCTTGTTGATGAGGCTGTACACTCAAATAAATCAATACCGAGAAAAAGGAAGCGATATGGACCATATGGGCGCCAGATTGAAGGAAGAACGCAAACGCCTCGGACTTTCGCAGCAAGAATTAGGCGCTATCGGGAAGATCGAGGCGAATGCCCAAGGCATGTATGAGCGCGGAACGCGGTTCCCGAATGCCACCTACCTTTCCTTGATCGCAAAGGCGCAAGTGGACATTTTATACGTGGTGACCGGTGTCAAGAAGGTACTGGCAGCCGACAGCGTCAGTGAACTGGACGCCAAGCTGCTGCATGAACTGGATGGCCTGCCGAAAGACGTGCAGGAGGACATCAAACAGCTGATTTCGACGCTCTTTGAAGAAGACGGAAAGAAATAGGTTCAGTCCCACACTTTGCGCCTGACTCGCTTCGCCTCAGCCAGTCGAACCACTGGGTGCAACTGTTGCCCGCGCAACAGCATTTCAACACTTAACCCCTTTCAAAAACAGCATCTTGCCTTGGTATACTCAATTTAATCATTAAAAATCAACCAGTTATAAGACTGGTACGGTGCTTGCTCTCATGGAACCATCGGCCACTGCCTCAGACTTGTTCAAGCAAGCACCCTTACAGAGCCGTGCCAGCACTGCATTGCACTACCGTTCGCCCCTTTATCTCACCCGAGGGACTACCCGAACATTCCCCGTCAGGCAGCGGGTGTTTGTCACAGCCAGGATCAAAAAAACAGACGCTCCTACCAACGCAACTCGAAGGCATTTTTCGCGCCCGGCTGAATACTGCTGCCCAAGCGTGCGCACTCGCGAGAAAGGGTGTCGTGCAGCCATTGACGGTCATCCCCTTCGGCCCGACAGAGGCGCAAGCGACGCAGGCGGGTGGGTATCAGGTCCAGCGACTGCAGGCGCCCGCCCGGGTCCAGCGAGGCAAAGTAGAGAAGCCCGAGGTCGCCGCGAAAGGCTGTGTGGCCCTCAATGCCTTCGTAATCGTTCAGCAGATCACCGCAGCCATAGAGAATCAGGCGTTCGCGGTACACCTCGATGCCCTTGACGTGGTGCGAGGAATGCCCGTGCACCAGGTCAACTCCGGCCTCGTCGATCAAGGCATGGGCGAACCGGACCTGCTCCTGCGGGATATCGAACCCCCAGTTGCCGCCCCAGTGAATGGAGGCGACCACCAGATCCCCTGGGTTTTTGCCCTCGAGAATCCGTTTGGCCACCGTGCGCAGGCTCTGCATCGACAGATCCTCCAGCCGCGCGACGCCCGCGCGCCTGTCCGTGGCGGTCCAGTCCGGCGCGATGCCGCTGTCGGGTGCGCCGAGGCCAAACAC
>NZ_CABVHQ010000054.1 GCF_902497895.1 Pseudomonas fluorescens | reverse complement strand
CAGACTCTGCGGTATTCCAGACAAACCGTGGAAGCAGGATTTACGACTGCTGCGCAGCCGAACGCAGGCTTCGCCAGCTGCTACAACGCAGCCGAACGCAGGCTTCGCCAGCTGCTACAACGCAGCCGAACGCAGGCTTCGCCAGCTGCTACAACGCAGCCGAACGCAGGCTTCGCCAGCTGCTACAACGCAGCCGGACGCAGCCTTCGGCAGCTGCTACAATACCGGCCTTTCGTGGAGAACAGACCTTTATGCCAACGTCCTTTCTAGAAATTGTTGAGTTGCCTGACGGCCGTATCGAGCTGCGCAGGGCTGAGGACGAGGGTTCTCTGGTGACTTTGGACTTTTCCGAAGATGCCAAAGCGTTTCTGCAAGGACAGCACGTGGAAGTTGCCAAAGCCATGTTGAGCGTTGGTATGCAGATGGCTGGACGTCTGGTCGAAGGCGAATTGGAGAAAGACGAGGGGTCACGGGTACTTCACTGATACCGTTCGTCGGTTTTTCCGTGTAATTCATCGCCTCGAATCGGCTTCTCTATTCTGAAGAAGCCCTGCGTTACTCAGATGTTTCGTTGTAGCTTTGCTCATCACCCCAAACGAATATTCAGACTTTGCGCATCCCCTGTGCGGGCGGCGCTGATCAACTGTTGCCGCGCGCTGGAGCTCAACGGGTTGAGCCAGCTGACCACCGTATGGCTACGCCCCAGGCGCAGGGCCTCGCAGGTCAGTTTCTGAGCGCTTTGGGCGCCTCGGGGTTGCAACAGCAGAATCCGCTCCCGGTTCAACCCGGCATCCCGCAGCCAGGCCTGGGTCAGGCTGGGTGGCGGGGCGATCAGCGTCAGCCACCGGGCGTCCTGATCCTCGCTCAGCTCCCTGAGAATCGGCGCCAGCAGGTTCAGGCAGTTCCCGGCCGCACCGCGTAACGACAGTTCACTGAACGCTTCGGGCTCGGTGCTCCAGGGCGACTCGACCACATCCTTGAGGATCGGGGCGAGTGGCTGGGTCATGAAGGCCTCGAACAGTGGCAGTTGCGCATGCTGTGGTGTGTGTGGGAACTGCATAAAGCCTCCTTTAGCGGCGAATGACGCCGACACTCAAGCCTTCGATCACCAGATCCTGATCTTTCAGGTTCACTTCGATTGGGGCGAATTCCGGGTTTTCGGCCATCAGCCAGACTTTGCTGCCTTCACGCTTGAAGCGCTTGACGGTGACTTCGTCGCCGATCCGTGCGACCACGATCTGGCCGTTGCGGGCCTCGCGGGTGGTGTGCACGGCGAGCAGGTCACCGTCGAAGATGCCGATGTCCTTCATGCTCATGCCATGTACGCGCAACAGGTAGTCGGCGCGCGGGTGGAAGAAGGTCGGGTTGATGTTGCAGGATTCTTCGATGTGCTGCTGGGCGAGAATCGGTGCGCCGGCAGCCACCCGGCCAATGATCGGCAGGCTGGATTCGTCGGTCCTGGCTTCGAAGCCGGGAATGCGAATCCCGCGGGAAGCGCCAGGGGTCATCTCGATCGCGCCCTTGCGAGCCAGCGCCTTGAGATGTTCTTCAGCGGCGTTTGGGGATTTGAAACCCAGTTCCTGAGCGATTTCCGCACGTGTTGGCGGGTAGCCGTTGTCGTCGAGGCAACGTTTGATAAAGGCCAGAATCTCAGCTTGGCGTGGCGTCAGTTTTATCATATCGATCGCTCTGTCTTTTTATACAGTGACTGGGATTATATACAGTGGATCGCGCTTGGCAATCCTCCTTTTTATTGAGTCCGCTGGACGGTCGAATTGCAGTAGAGCGACCCTGGCATCAGGGGACTGACTACAGAGTCAGCGGGTATGCTTAAATAGGTGACTGGGCGGCCGTAAAGCGGACAGTCAGACTTGACAATCCAAAGTCTGAAACGTATGTTTCAAACAAGTGTTTGTCAGGCGGAGTAGCCATGGCCCAGTCGGAAACCGTTGAACGCATTCTTGATGCTGCCGAGCAGTTGTTCGCGGAAAAAGGGTTCGCCGAAACTTCATTGCGGCTGATCACCAGCAAGGCCGGGGTCAACCTGGCAGCGGTGAACTATCATTTCGGCTCGAAAAAAGCCCTGATCCAGGCGGTGTTCTCACGGTTCCTCGGGCCCTTCTGCATCAGCCTCGATCGCGAGCTCGAGCGGCGCCAGGCCAGGCCGGACAACAAGCCAAGCCTGGAAGAGCTGCTGGAAATCCTCGTCGAGCAGGCGCTGGTGGTGCAGCCGCGCAGTGGCAACGACCTCTCTATCTTCATGCGCTTGCTCGGCCTGGCCTTCAGTCAGAGCCAGGGGCATTTGCGTCGTTATCTGGAAGACATGTACGGCAAGGTGTTCCGTCGCTACATGCTGCTGGTCAACGATGCCGCGCCACGCATTCCACCGATCGAACTGTTCTGGCGCGTGCATTTCATGCTGGGTGCCGCAGCCTTTAGCATGTCGGGCATCAAGGCCTTGCGGGCGATTGCCGAGACCGATTTCGGGGTCAATACTTCGATCGAGCAGGTGATGCGCTTGATGGTGCCGTTTCTGGCGGCCGGCATGCGTGCCGAAACCGGTGTCACCGATGACAAGATGGCCAGCGCTCAGCTACGGCCGCGCAGCAAGTCGAGCTCTTCGGTGGCCAAGGTTTAACCGCGCGCGGGTGGGCGCGGCGGCTGACATCCGTTAAGCTAGCCGCCCATGCCGACTGCAGTTTTAGCTCTGCTCCCTATCCCCTTCGCCGACCCTGTTTTGCCGGGCATTGCCTGTGCCGATGCGGTCGCGCGTCTGCGCCTGGGCCATCGATGATGTGCCGCGCGCTTGCCGTTATTAAGGATTTTCTATGACTTCTGGCCTGCAAGGCTCCTTGATGGTGGACGTCGCCGGTACCTGGCTGACGGCTGAAGATCGCCAATTGTTGCGTCAGCCCGAAGTGGGCGGCCTGATCATTTTTGCGCGTAATATCGAGCATCCGCGCCAGGTCCGTGAGCTCAGCGCAGCGATTCGCGCGGTGCGCCCGGACCTGCTGCTGGCAGTGGACCAGGAGGGCGGTCGGGTGCAGCGACTGCGCCAGGGTTTCGTGCGTTTGCCGGCGATGCGGGCGATTGCCGATAACCCGAATGCCGAGCACCTGGCGGAGCAGTGTGGCTGGCTCATGGCGACTGAAGTGCTGGCCGTTGGCCTGGACTTGAGTTTCGCTCCGGTACTGGATCTGGACCATCAGCGCAGCGCGGTGGTCGGCAGTCGTGCCTTTGAAGGTGATCCAGAGCGTGCCGCGTTGTTGGCAGGGGCGTTCATTCGCGGAATGAACAGCGCCGGGATGGCCGCCACCGGCAAGCACTTTCCCGGCCACGGCTGGGCGGAGGCCGATTCCCATGTGGCGATCCCGACCGACGAGCGCAGCCTCGAAGAGATTCGCGCCCATGACCTGGTGCCCTTTGCCCGCTTGGGCAAGCAACTGGCGGCGGTGATGCCGGCCCACGTCATCTATCCGCAGGTCGACTCGCAGCCTGCCGGTTTTTCGCGCCGTTGGTTGCAGGACATCCTGCGCGGCGAGCTGCAGTTCGACGGGGTGATTTTCAGCGACGACCTGTCGATGGCCGGCGCGCATGTGGTCGGCGATGCCGCGAGTCGAATCGAGGCGGCGCTGGCGGCCGGTTGCGACATGGGCCTGGTGTGTAACGACCGGGCGGCAGCCGAGCTGGCCTTGAGCGCCGCCCAGCGCCTGAAGGTCAAACCGTCGGCGCGGATTGCGCGGATGCGCGGCCAGGCCTGCGCCAGCACCGAGTACCGCCAGGACCCACGCTGGCTGGCGGCCCTTGGCGCGCTCAAAGATGCCCAACTGATTGATTAAGGACTTTTTGCAATGACGGTTTACGCGATTATCGGTGGCACCGGTCTGACTCAGCTCGAAGGCTTGAGCATTCGCCAGTCGTTGGCGCTGGACACACCCTATGGCGCGCCTTCGGCGGACATCCAGATCGGTGAGTACGCCGGGCGTGAAGTGCTGTTCCTGGCGCGCCACGGCCATCCGCACCGGTTTCCACCGCACCAGGTGAACTACCGGGCCAATCTCTGGGCGCTGAAGCAGGCAGGTGCCGAGGCGATTCTGGCGGTCAACGCGGTGGGCGGGATTCATGGGGCGATGGGCACCGGGCATTTCTGCGTGCCTCATCAATTGATCGACTACACCAGCGGCCGCGAGCACACCTACTTTGCCAATGACCTGGAGCAGGTCACCCACATCGACTTCAGCTACCCCTACAGCGAACCGTTGCGCGAGCAATTGATTGCCGCGCTGGCCGCTGAGGGCTGCGCCTACAGCAGTCAAGGCGTGTATGCCTGCACCCAGGGGCCACGCCTGGAAACCGTGGCCGAGATCGCCCGGCTGGAGCGCGACGGTTGCGACATCGTCGGCATGACCGGCATGCCGGAAGCCGCCCTGGCCCGCGAGCTGGACCTGGCTTACGCCTGTCTGGCGCTGGTGGTGAACCCGGCAGCGGGCAAGTCCGGTTCAGTCATTACCATGGCCGAGATCGAGCAGGCGCTGCATGATGGCATGGGCAAGGTGAAGTCGGCATTGGCGCGGGTGTTGGCGGCGAACGTTTAGCCTGTTAGCTTCGGTGGGGGGGGGCAGCCAATAGGTTGTGCAACTGCCGATTGAATTGATTCCTGATAAGCGTTGAGTTCATGCCAACCCATCTCCAGCACATTTTCGAACTTCCCTGGGTTGAAGAATTCAGCCAGTCCACCCTCGAACGGGGCCGCAAGTATGCGCAGGAGCGGCGAGTAGAGATAATCAGTGCCGACGGGGATGGCGTTATCGCAGCCTGCCGAGGTTCGGCCGCAAATGTCTACGAGCAGCACATCCAATTCAATGGCGATCCGGTGGGCGAATACCTGCTCGAATGCTATTGTTCGTGCCCGGTCGTGGTCGATTGCAAGCATTGCGCGGCGGTCATGTTTCACCTGCAAGAGACCTCTGTTCAAGCGCTGGGCGCCTCTGCCGAGGTCCGGCTCAATCGTGAGCTTGAGCAATGGCTCCAGCAGATTGCCGATCAAGACCGCGAAGCCGATCCGGTCAAAGGCACGGGTACCCGACTCGTGTACAAGCTCGAGGGGAGCCGCAGCCTTGGCCAGTGGGTGCTGGAGGTATACAGGGCGCGTCAGCTCAAGGACGGCGCGCTGCGGGACATAAAGCTGTTGTACTCAATGGCGGATACGCTGGCTCGCGAGCCGGGTTACCTTTCCGAGCAGGATCTGCGAATCGCCAGGCTGATGGTAGCGGGTCGCTCTCACTCCTTCCTCAGTGGTTATCCCTTGCAAGGGCGCGGCGGGGCGGAAATTCTCGAGCTGGCACTGCAGACTTCACGGCTGTTTCTCGATTTTGAACAATCGCAGCCATTGTCGGCTGGCGCGCAACGGCCAGCGGACTTTATTTGGGCTGAACAAGCCAACGGCAATTATCGTCCGCAATGGCTCAGTGCCGGGCAGGCGCTGGAGGCGGTATTGCCCCTGGAACCTCTGCATTATCTGGATCGGACCCGAGGTGAGCTAGGGGTTGTACTGCACCTGCTGGACGATAAGTTAGCCTGTCATTTATCCCTTGCACCGGAAATTCCTGCCCGTCAGGTGCTGCAGTTCAGCCACCGCCTGAGTGCTTTGAACAAGGCGGCTCCCGCTCCGCAAGCACTGACCGAACGTCTGATCGACGACCTCGAGCCGCAGGCGTATCTGACCTTGGGCAGCCACGGTTTTACTGGCTATGTACATGAAACGCGGCGTATGCAGCAGCAATTCGAACACCGTGCGGCGTTGACGTTCAGCTATGACGGACACTTGGTGACGGACAAAAAATCCAAAGCGCTCATGGTGCTGTCCGGCACTGAAACCCTGCGCATTCAGCGCAAGCCCGCTGCCGAAAAAGCCTTGCTTCAAGTCTTGCAGAAAACCGGCTTGAAAAAAGCTACGGGCAAAAGCCAGGCGTTGCCCGATAGCGCTGGCGAGATGTTTGGCTTTGCGGATGATCAGGCCTGGTTCGATTTCGTTCATACCGGCATACCGGCCTTGCGCGCGGCCAATTGGCACATCGAGATCGCCAAGGGTTTTGAATTTGATCTGCGCCCCGTGGAGGATTGGTACGCCGACATTGAAGAGTCGTCCGGGCGTGAATGGTTCGATCTCGAACTGGGTATTGTGGTGAATGGCGAGCGTCATGCTTTGTTGCCGATCATCCTGCACCTGTTGCGCGGCAGCCCGCAGCTATTGAATCCGGATTACCTTGCGCAGCGCGCGGACGACGACTACCTGCTGACCGATCTCCATGGCGGGCAATCCGCCGGCAGGTCCGGGGCAAAGGTCGCGCTGCCTTATGGCCGGATCAAGCCATTGATGGCTACCCTGGGCGAGTTGTATCTGGCTGAGCACAACGGCACTTCGTTGCGTATGAGTGCGCCCGACGCGGCGCGGCTGAGTGAGCTGGAAGGTTTGCCGCTGGTCTGGCAGGGTGGTGAGCGACTACGGGCTTTCGCCAAACGTCTGCGTGAGTCGACTCACATCCAGGTTTCGGCGCCAGCCAGTCTTGATGCGACGCTTCGAGAATATCAGCTCGAGGGGTTGAACTGGATGCAGACCCTGCGCGAACTGGAAGTTGGCGGCATTCTCGGTGACGACATGGGGCTGGGTAAAACCTTGCAAACCCTGGCTCACCTGCTCTGCGAGAAACAGGCTAAGCGCCTCGGGAGCCCAGCCCTGGCAGTCATGCCCACCAGTTTGATTCCCAACTGGCTCGACGAGGCAGCGCGCTTCACGCCCCAGCTCAAGGTGCTGGCACTCCACGGGTCCAACCGTCAGAAAGACTTTGCCAGTCTGGCAGAGTACGACCTGGTCTTGACCACCTACGCGCTGCTGCCGCGTGACCTGGAGGTTCTGCAGCAGCAAGTGTGGGATCTGTTGATTCTGGACGAAGCTCAAAATATTAAAAATCCTGCCAGTAAAGCCGCTCAAGCGGCTCGACAGTTAGAGGCTCGGCAGCGTTTATGCCTGTCTGGCACGCCCTTGGAAAATCACCTCGGCGAACTGTGGTCATTGTTCCATTTTCTGCTGCCGGGCTGGCTCGGTGACAGCAAAACTTTCAATCGCAATTACCGCACGCCCATCGAAAAGCATGGCAACAGCGAGCGTATGCAGCAGCTGACGGCCCGAATAAAACCTTTCCTGCTGCGGCGCAAGAAAGAGCAGGTGGCTCGCGAGCTACCGCCAAAAACCGAAATTGTGCATTGGGTTGATTTGAGCGACACCCAGCGGGATGTCTACGAAACCGTGCGCGTCGCCATGGACAAAAAAGTCCGCGACGAAATCAACCGTCATGGTGTTGGGCGTAGCCAGATCATCATTCTTGAAGCGCTGCTCAAGCTGCGCCAAGTCTGCTGCGATTTGCGACTGGTGAAAACAGCTTCAACGGCCAAGGCCGCGCGTCCAGGCACAGGCAAGTTAGGTAGCCTGATGGAGATGCTTGAAGAGCTACTCAGCGAAGGTCGACGGATTCTGCTTTTTTCGCAATTCACCTCGATGCTGGCATTGATTGAGCAGGAGTTGCGGCAGCGTAACCTCGACTACTCGATCCTGACGGGTGAAACCACGGATCGACGCACCCCGGTCAAGGACTTCCAGAGCGGCAAGACTCCGCTGTTTTTGATCAGTCTCAAAGCTGGCGGAACCGGCCTGAACCTGACTGCCGCCGATACGGTGATTCATTACGATCCCTGGTGGAACCCGGCGGTGGAAAATCAGGCGACTGATCGAGCCTACAGAATTGGCCAGGACAAGCCGGTGTTCGTTTACAAGATGATTGCCCGAGGTACCGTCGAAGAGAAAATACAGGCGCTGCAACAGGAAAAGGCAGCCCTGGCCGCCGGGGTGCTGGAAGGCGGTATGAGTGGTGGCTGGAAGCTTGAACAGAGTGATATTGAAGCGCTGTTCGCGCCTTTGAAGGGGTGAGTGCCCGTTGCGCCGCGGTGCGACTTTCGTGAGCAAGCCCCAGTCAGTCAAGGGCATGGGGCGGTGAGCAAAGACGCTCAAACGCCGGTCGGAAAAACCGCCTCTACGAGTCGAATAGCACCAGCCTGACGCGCTGCGCTTGTTGGCCTCTGGCCGTCCGGTGGTTGCGCCACCGCACTGGCAGGGGCTACGCATTCATCACCAGGCAGGCTATAGTGTATGTACAACTGTAAATACAGGATGCCCCATGCACTTTGAATGGGACGAAGCCAAGAATCAGGCCAACATCCGCAAGCACGGCATAGACTTCAATGACGTGCCCGACATTTTCCAGCACCCGATGCTGGCCCTGCGCGATGACCGCGAGGACTATGGCGAAGAACGCTGGATCAGCATCGGTTGGATCAAGTCGTTGATGGGTGTGGTCGTGTACGCCGAACGGCGGGGAGATATGATCCGCATCATCTCCGCCCGAAAAGCCACTAAGCAGGAGGCCAAACACTATGTCGAAAGCATCGAAAACTGACTGGGAGCGCCTGGCCAAGCTGGACGACCAGGATATCGACACCAGCGACATTCCGGAACTGGGCGAAGACTTCTTCCGCCGCGCCGAACTGCGCGTGCCGGTAAAAAAGGCTGTGACCATCCGCCTGGATGCCGACGTGCTGGAGTGGTTCAAGGGCCAGGGAGCGGGCTACCAGACGCGTATCAACCAACTGTTGCGCCACTACATGCAGGCTCATCAAGGCTAGCCGGGGTGAAACAATAACAATAATGGGGGACACGTTTTACGATAAGACCCTGCTGCGCCTTCCAGGCATGAAGCGCCAGGCCACGATTGATATCGTGGTGTGTCCCTGATTTTTGCCGTCCCTCTGTTGGCGACAAATAGATCTGTCGCCTTTTCTACCTGGAAACCGTGGCCGAGATCGCCCGGCTGGAGCGCGACGGTTGTGACATCGTCGGCATGACCGGCATGCCGGAAGCCGCCCTGGCCCGCGAGCTGGACCTGGCTTACGCCTGTCTGGCGCTGGTGGTGAACCCGGCAGCGGGCAAGTCCGGTTCAGTCATTACCATGGCCGAGATCGAGCAGGCGCTGCATGACGGCATGGGCAAGGTGAAGTCGACATTGGCGCGGGTGTTGGCGGCGAACGTTTAAGGCGCACTCCCCGTAGCAGCTGGCGAAGCCTGCGTCCGGCCGCGCAGCGGTCGTAAATCCGCCCGGCTCGGTTTGCCTGCGTTATCGCGTGCAAAGGTTCTACGACCGCTACGCGCTCGAACGCAGGCTTCGCCAGCTGCTACGGGAGCTGTGTTCAGTTTGGGGATTGGTGTCCTGTCTTCCGGCTTTCTTGTCCGACAACGCGCGATATGCCATAGACCGTGGCGCACCCATCGCGAGCAAGCCCGCTCCCACACTTGATCGCGTGCTACCGCAAGATCTTCGGCAAACACCGAGCTAATGTGGGAGATCCTGCTCGCGATAGCTATTGATCAGCGATGCATCAGACACCGCTATATCAGCGCCAAACAGAAACGCAGGATGGTTCAGGCGTGTGTCTCACGATCAAGGACTTCAACTACCCACTGGTTGATGCTCTTGTGAGCCAGCTGTGCTTTGACGGCGACAGTCGCGTGAAGTGCTGGCTCCAATCGCAGGCTGATATTGCCCGAGTAAGGTTTCTGTGGAGCACGGCCCAGCTTGGCGCAAGTATCAAGGTAGTCAATGACCGCCTCTTCAAATGCTGCTCGAAGCTCTTGTACCGATTCGCCATGGAAGCCTACGACATCTTTGATGCCGGCTATATGGCCGACAAACAGGTTGTCTTCTTCGCTGTACTCGATTCGAGCGGCATAACCTTGGTAATTCATCACGTTCATGGGATGACTCCTGCTTGTTCGAGGAAAGCCCGAGCATCTCGAACCTGGTAGGGCTTTGCTTCTTTATCGGGGTGTGGTCGGTGGAAAGTGCCGATCACGCCATTAAGCTCAAAGCGTACCCGCGATCCATTGCCTTCAATAGTTCTGGCACCGGCAGCGCCGAACAGCGACTCAATACGAGCCCACTCCAGAGTGGCTGGAACCGGTCTCGAGAAGATGGCTTTGAGAGTGCTGAGCTGTTTGTTGTTCATGGTATTATATTATGATACCAGAATGAGCTGGGCAACCATTTGTCTGGCGTAGGGTGGCTAATGGGGCTCGCTGCGGATTGGCGGTGCCTTTCGGATCGCCAGGATCGCAGCCTGCGGCAGCTCCTACAGGATTGGTTTACCCCCGCAACATCACGGGTGTGCAGGATCGGCGTAGGAGCTGGCGCAGCCTGCGATCTTTTGGCGGTTCTGGAGATTGCCCAGGAGTAGGATCAACAGATCGCAGCCTGCGGCAGCTCCTACAGGTTTTGCATACACCCGATAATTTGCCGGTGCACGGAATCGGCGTAGGAGCTGCCGTAGGCTGCGATCTTTTTCGGGGCACGCCCATAGCGATGTATCAGTCACCACTATATCAGCGCTTTTCCAGCTTATTCGGCAGCGGCGCAAACAGCGCTTCGATGTCCTCGCTCTGCAGCTTCCAGTCGCCGGTCTTGCGTCCGTCCAGTACGCCTGCGGCCAGGTCGGATTTTTCCTTTTGCAGGTGCTGGATTTTCTCTTCGACGGTGCCGCGGGCAATCATCTTGTAGACGAATACCGGCTTCTCCTGACCGATGCGATAGGCGCGGTCGGTGGCCTGGTTTTCGGTGGCCGGGTTCCACCACGGATCGTAGTGGATGACGGTGTCGGCCTCGGTCAGGTTCAAGCCCACGCCGCCGGCTTTCAGGCTGATCAGGAAGATCTGCAGCTTGCCGCTCTGGAACTCTTTCACCGGGGTCCGGCGATCGCGGGTTTGTCCGGTCAACAATGCATAAGCGACGCCACGGCGTTTCAGTTCCACTTCGATCAGCGCGAGCATCGAGGTGAACTGGGAGAACAGCAGAATTCGCCGGCCTTCTTCGAACAGCTCCTCGAGCATTTCCATCAGGCTGTCGAGTTTGCCGGAGGAGCTGCCGCGAGCCGGTGGCGCATCGTTGACCAGGCGCAGATCACAGCAGACCTGACGCAGCTTGAGCAGTGCTTCGAGAATGATGATCTGGCTGCGGGCCACGCCCTTGCGGGTGATCTCGTCGCGGACTTTCTTGTCCATCGCCAGGCGCATGGTTTCATAGACGTCACGCTGCGCTTCGTTGAGTTCGACCCAGTGGATGATCTCGGTTTTCGGCGGCAGTTCGGTGGCCACCTGTTCTTTGGTCCGGCGCAGCAGAAAGGGTTTGATCCGGCCATTGAGGTGCTGCAGGCGTACTTCGCTGGCGCGTTTTTCGATCGGCACGCGGTAGTCGCGATTGAAGCTTTTCACGTCACCCAGCCAGCCGGGCAACAGGAAGTGGAACAGCGACCAGAGTTCGCCCAGATGGTTTTCCAGCGGCGTGCCACTCAGGCACAGGCGTTGCCGGGCATTGAGCTCACGCGCGGCATGGGCCGCCTTGCTGTTGGGGTTCTTGATGTATTGCGCTTCGTCCAGAACCAGCACGTGCAGGGGCAGGGCGGCGAGGCGCTCGACATCCTTGGGCAGCAGCGCATAGGTGGTCAGGATCAGGTCGTAGTCGGTCAGCTCGGCGAAATATTTTTTGCGCCCGGCACCGTACAGCGCCAGCACCTTGAGTTGCGGCGTGAAGTGCGCCGCCTCATCCAGCCAGTTGGGAATCAGGCTGGTGGGCATCACCACCATGCACGGCCGGTCCAGGCGTCCGGCGTTCTTCTCGCTCACCACGTGGGCCAGGGTTTGCAGAGTCTTGCCCAGGCCCATGTCGTCGGCGAGGATGCCGCCGACTTCCAGTTGCCGCAGCGACTGCATCCAGCTCAAGCCTTCCAGCTGATAAGGCCGTAGCGTCGCGTTCAATCCTTCGGGGGCGGTGGTTGTGAAGTCTTTGATATCCCGCAGGCGCTGGGCGAAGCTGCGGATGTGCTCGCCACCTTCCCAGAGCAGCGGCAAACCTTCCAGTGGGTTGAGGCGCGTCGCATCGGCCTTGCTCAAGCGCAGGGTGGTGGTGTCGGGTTCCTGCAGATAGAACTCGCCGAGGGTCGCCAGCACCGGCTTCAGTCGGCCGAACGGCAAGGCAACCTGCAACGGGCCGTGATCGGAGCCTGGGCGGTTGGGGATGTTCACCAGGATCAGTTCATCGTCACGCCGCCTGGCGAGGCGTTCCGGGTTGAGCAGTTCGGTGTGCGAGCGCATCAGGTTGAGCAGGATGGGCAGCAGGCTCAACCGTTCGCCATTGACGATTATCCCCAGTTCAAGGTCGAACCAGTCCCGCCCGGGTGCCTCTTCGACAGTGGCGTACCAGTCATCGACGGCCGTCAGGTCGAAGCCGAAGTCTTCATCGATCTGCAGTTCCCAGCCTTGTTCGCGCAGCTTGGGCAGCTCATTGAGGGTGAAGGTCAGCCAGGCGCTGTCATTGACCATCTCGAACAGGTCGCCGGCGCTTTCCGGCAGTGCCTTGCTTTGGCGGGTGGCGATCTTGAAACCGAGGACTCGCAGTTGTTCGCGGTAGGTGTTTTCGACCTCGGGATGGCGTTTGATCCGCAGGGTCTGCTTTTCCTGGCGAATCAGGATGTCGGCATTCTTCTGCCCGCTGACGTATTCATCCAGGTAGCTGAAAGACAGGGCCGCGCGATGCTGGATATAGCGCTGCATTTTGCCGTTGCGCGGCTCGAAGGCGCTGAACTCGATGCTTGCCAGCCACAATCGCGGAACCGGTTGCACGTTGTCCACCACCACCTGCGGCAACAGGGCCGGGCTACGGTTTTCCAGGACGGCCTGGAGTTTCTCCAGCAGTTCGGCATCTTTCGCGGCGGCCGGGTAGGCCAGGGTTTCCTGCACTTGCAGCAATACCGCTGCGCAGTGTTTGCAGTTGCTGCGGACCGGGCAGGAACAGCTGGCATCGACCATCAGCAAGGTGCCTTTGGCCGACTCGCGCAAGCGAATGGTCTGACGGTAAACGTTGCCTCCCGAGCCCTCGCAACTGGCGGTGATCGTACTGTCACCGGCCTGGACGATTCTGACGCGGTTTTCCAGGGCGTAGCGGCGGCCACGCTCCAGGCTTTGTTCCTTGAATCGACTGACCCAGGAGGGGCCCAGGGGTTTGGTCAGGGTCGGGGGCATGGGGACTTCAATCAGTCCGGTATTTCTTCGGGGACTGGCGCAGGCGCAGGGGCTGTCAGCGAGGTGATCTTGATCAGCAGGCCGAGGTGGCCGTTATCGAGGAAGTTCAACTGGCCGTTCTTGGTGTGGCTGGTCTGGCTCATGCGCTCGCTGGCAGTGACCAGGCCATTGCTGTCGAGCTGATTGACCCAGAACTCCGCATCGACGTCGGTAAAGCGCCCCAGTTTCAGGTTGAGGGTGCCCTCGATCGGAAACTGGCCGAACTTTTCCTCGCCGTCGCTGATTGCGACTTTGCTCGGCTCTTCGCCCAGGTTCTGTTGCCAGGCTTTATGCATCAGAACGGTGTAGTCATTGCTGGCGGTGAGTTTTTCCACCTCGCCGGCGAGGCTCGGGGTGCGTTCGTCCTGCGCCGGGATGCGCTGGGCGCCAGCAGCCCAGTCTTCCGGTGCGACGATTTTTTCGTTGACGATGGCCGGCACGGTATTCTGCCGGACCAGGATCATTTCAACCTGATACAGACTGTCGGCAAATGCCATGGGTGCGACCAGTGTCAGTAGCAGGGTCAGAGAGCGAAACAGGCGCATACGGCGTCCTTCAAGCAGTTTTCGGGATGAGGCGCTCGAACAGCGCCTCCAGTGTATTGAAGCGCTCTTCCGGGCGCTCCATTGGCACCATGAATTTGAACATCGTGGCGCCTTCGAACTTGTAGCGGTTGGGCTGGCCCTGGATCAGCTTGATCAGCACCAGTGGATCGACCGGGGTTTGCGCCTCGAACTCGATGCGACCGCCTTGCGGGCCGCCGTCGACTTTCTTGATGCCGAGCTGTTCGGCCTGCAGTTTGAGCAGGGTCATGCGCACCAGGTTCTTGGTCGGCTCCGGCAACAGGCCGAAGCGGTCGATCATCTCCACCTGCAGGTCTTTCAAGCCTTCCTCATCGGTCGCCGAGGCGATGCGTTTGTAGAGGATCAGCCGTGCGTGCACGTCCGGCAGATAGTCTTCGGGGATCAACGCTGGCAGTCGCAGGTTGATCTCCGGACCGCCGCCCAGGGGTTGATCGAGATTCGGCTGTTCGCCCTTGCGAATGGCTTTCACCGCGCGCTCGAGCATCTCCATGTACAGGGTAAAGCCAACCGCCTGAATCTGCCCGCTTTGACCGTCACCCAGCAATTCACCGGCACCGCGGATTTCCAGGTCGTTGGTGGCCAGCACGAAACCCGCGCCGAGGTCCTGGGTGTTGGCGATGGCTTCCAGGCGCTTTTCCGCGTCCGGGGTGATTTGCTGGCGTGGCGGAGTCAGCAGGTAGGCGTAGGCCTGGTGGTGACTGCGACCGACCCGACCGCGCAGCTGGTGCAATTGCGCCAGGCCGAACTTGTCCGCCCGCTCGATGATGATGGTGTTGGCGCTCGGCACGTCGATCCCGGTCTCGATGATGGTCGAGGCGATCAGCACGTTGAAGCGCTTGTGATAGAAGTCGCTCATCACTTGTTCGAGTTCACGCTCGCGCATCTGCCCGTGGCCGATGCCGATCCGTGCTTCCGGCACCAGCTCGGCGAGGTCGGCGGCGCATTTCTCGATGGTCTTCACATCGTTGTGCAGGTAATAGACCTGGCCACCGCGCAACAGCTCGCGGAGCAGGGCCTCTTTGACCGTGCTCTTGTTCTGTTCCATGACAAAGGTCCGCACCGACAGGCGACGGGCTGGCGGCGTGGCGATGATCGACAGGTCGCGCATGCCCGAGACCGCCATATTCAGCGTGCGCGGAATAGGCGTTGCAGTCAGGGTCAGGATGTCGACTTCGCTGCGCAGGGCCTTGAGCTGTTCTTTCTGGCGGACGCCGAAGCGGTGTTCTTCGTCGATGATTACCAAGCCGAGGTTTTTGATCTTTACATCGTCCTGCAGCAGCTTGTGGGTGCCGATGACGATGTCGATCTTGCCCTCGGCCAGTTCGGCGACCGCGGCGTTGATTTCCTTGGTCGACTTGAAGCGGCTCATCACTTCCACGGAGACCGGCCAGTCGGCGAAGCGATCGCGGAAGCTGTTGTAATGCTGCTGGGCGAGCAGGGTGGTGGGCACCAGGATGGCCACCTGACGCCCGCCATGCACGGCGATGAAGGCCGCGCGCATTGCCACTTCGGTCTTGCCGAAACCCACGTCGCCGCAGACCAGGCGGTCCATCGGCTTGGGCGCGAGCATATCGGCGCGCACCGCGTCGATGGTGGTTTGCTGGTCGGGGGTTTCTTCGAACGGGAAGCCGGCGCTGAAGGTGGCGTAATCGGCTTTCGGGTCTTCGAAGGCATAGCCTTCGCGGGCCGCGCGCCGGGCATAGATGTCGAGCAGTTCGGCGGCCACGTCGCGCACCTGCTCGGCGGCTTTGCGTTTGGCTTTCTGCCAGGTTTCCGAACCCAGGCGATGCAGCGGGGCCAAGGCATCGTCGGTGCCGGTGTAACGAGCGATCAGGTGCAGGTTGGCCACCGGCACATAGAGCTTGGCGCCCTCGGCGTAGGCGAGGGTGAGGAACTCGGCGGCCTGATTGTCGATTTCCAGGGTGGCCAGGCCCAGGTAGCGGCCGACTCCGTGATCGATGTGCACCACCGGCGCGCCTTCGCGCAGTTCGGTGAGGTTCTTGATCACCGCATCGGTATTGGCGTCGGCGCGTTTTTCCCGACGCCGGCGCTGCATCACGCGCTGGCCGAACAGCGGGCTTTCGGCAATCAGTGCCAGTGCCGGCTCATCCAGCACCAGGCCTTCGTCCAGCGGGGCAATGGTGATTGCCAGGCGATGTTTGCTGGCGACGAAATCCGGCCAGCTGTCGACGGTTTTCGGCCGCAGCTTCAGACGTTCGAGCAGTTCCAGCAGCACTTCGCGGCGCCCGGCGGACTCGGCGGTAAATAACACGCGGCCGGGAAATTCGTCGAGGAACCCTGCGAGTGCCGCCAGGGGTTCATTGGCCTTGGCTTCGATCGCCAGGCTGGGCAATGGCTGGGCCGGGAAACGCTCGCGGCCGACGCCGGTTTCGACGTCCTGCTGGCTGGCGACCACCCGCGGCCAGTTTTTCAGGCGGGCAAAGCAGTCTTCCACCGGCAGGAACAGTTCGGCCGGTGGCAGCAGGGGGCGTGCGGGGTCGACGCGGCGTTCTTCATAGCGGTTGCGTACATCGTTCCAGAAGTTCTCGGCGGCCTGTTCGATGCCCGGCAGGGAAAACACCTGGGTGTCCTGGGGCAAGTAATCGAACAGGGTCGAGGTTTCGTCGAAGAACAGTGGCAGGTAGTACTCGATACCGGCCGGGGTAATCCCGCTGCTCAGGTCCTGGAAGATCGGGCAGCGGCGGAAGTCGACATCGAAACGCTCGCGAAAGCGCGCCTTGAAACGGGTGACGGCGTCCTTTTGCAGCGGAAACTCCCGCGCCGGCAGCAGCCGCACCGAGGTGACCTTGTCGATGGAACGCTGGTTATCCGGATCGAAGGTGCGCAGGGTTTCGATTTCGTCATCGAACAGGTCGATGCGGTAGGGCAGTTTGCTGCCCATCGGGAACAAATCGATCAGCGCTCCACGCACCGCGAACTCGCCGTGCTCGTAGACCGTATCGACGCAGCGGTAGCCACTGGCCTCAAGCCGGGTGCGCATCTGATCGACATCGAGCTTCTGGCCGATGTCCAGCACCAGGCTGCTGCCCAGCAGGAATTTGGTCGGTGCCAGGCGATGTAGGGCCGTGGTGATCGGCACTACCAAAACGCCATGACTGAGTTCCGGCAACCGATAAAGGCTGGCGATACGCTGGGAAATGATGTCCTGGTGCGGCGAAAACAGATCGTAGGGCAGGGTTTCCCAGTCCGGGAAATGCAATACTGGCAAATCCGGGGCGAAGAAACTCAGCTCCTGTTCCAGCCGTTCGGCACTTTGGCTGTCGGCGGTCAGGAGCAGGGTGAAGCGCTTTGCAGCGCTGGCAGCCTCGGCAATCGCCAGGCTGAGGGCGGCACCGGGCAGGTTGCCCCAGTGCTGTTTGCCTGCGGCGGCAGGGAGTAGCGGTAGACGCAGAACGGGCACGGAAGGTTGAGCTCCAAGCGTTGCGACAAAGTCGACGATTGTAGCTGGCGAAGGCACCGGCTGTCAGTTGCTGACTACTAAACAAAGGGCGAAATGCGTGTCGCGACAGCCGCGCATTGATCCGAAAGGCAGTCGGCGGCATAATGTAGCCCCTTTTTTCTGCCCCTACATATGTGGAAGGTTCCCGTGACTCAGAAGCCCGACCAGTGTCTTG
The DNA here is from genome assembly GCF_902497895.1 of Pseudomonas fluorescens. Taxonomy (GTDB): domain Bacteria; phylum Pseudomonadota; class Gammaproteobacteria; order Pseudomonadales; family Pseudomonadaceae; genus Aquipseudomonas; species Aquipseudomonas fluorescens_BP. The sequence goes on along the minus strand of NZ_CABVHQ010000054.1, from coordinate 22,828 downwards.
GTGAATGGATCGACCGTGAAGCACTCGCAGAAGCGATGATTCCGCTTATCGGTCAGCTCTACCGCAACAACAACGTGGTGAGCTCGATCTATGGCCGCAGCCTGATCAATCGTTCAGTCATAGCGATTCTCAAAGCTCACCGTTTTGCTCGTCATCGCCAGTCCGATGACAGCGAACTGTCCGTCCACGAAACATTCCCTCTGCTCAAAGCGATGAGCGAGCTCAAACTCGGCTCTGCTTCGGTAGACCTGGGCAAGCTGGCGGTCAAATTCAAGGCCGAAGGCAATGGCCGTACCGCCGAAGAGTTCGTCCGTGACGAACTGGTCGATGTGGTCGGCAAGCAAAATGGTTCCGGTCGTACCGGCACTGACGTGGTGCTGTACGGCTTCGGTCGTATCGGCCGTCTGCTGGCGCGCATCCTGATCGAAAAAACCGGTGGCGGCGACGGCTTGCGTCTGCGTGCCATCGTGGTCCGCAAGGGCGCCGACAACGATCTGGTCAAGCGTGCCAGCCTGTTGCGTCGTGACTCGGTGCATGGCCCGTTCGATGGCACCATCGTTATCGATGAAGCCAACAACACCATAACCGCCAACGGCAACCTGATCCAGGTGATCTACGCGAAGAACCCTACTGAAGTGGATTACACCCAGTACGGCATCAAGAACGCGCTGCTGGTGGACAACACCGGTGTATGGCGTGACGCCGACGGCCTGGGCCAGCATCTGGCCTGCCCGGGTATCGATCGCGTCGTTCTGACCGCGCCTGGCAAAGGCAAGCTGAAGAACATCGTGCACGGTATCAACCACGGCGAAATCACGGCTGACGACAAGATCGTGTCCGCGGCTTCCTGCACCACCAACGCCATCGTGCCGGTGCTCAAGGCAGTCAACGACAAGTTCGGCATCATCAATGGTCACGTTGAAACGGTTCACTCGTACACCAACGACCAGAACCTGATCGACAACTTCCACAAAGGCGATCGCCGTGGTCGTAGCGCCGCGTTGAACATGGTGATCACCGAGACCGGTGCTGCCACTGCCGCCGCCAAGGCGCTGCCGGAACTGGCTGGCAAGTTGACCGGTAACGCGATCCGCGTGCCAACGCCAAACGTGTCGATGGCCATTCTCAACCTCAACCTTGAGAAAGCCACCACTCGCGAAGAGATCAACGAGTACCTGCGCTACATGGCGCTGCACTCCGATCTGCATAAGCAAATCGACTACGTGCACTCGCAGGAAGTGGTTTCCACCGACTTCGTTGGCTCGCGCCACGCCGGTGTGGTGGATGCCGAAGCTACTATCTGCAACGACAACCGCGTTGTTCTGTACGTCTGGTACGACAACGAATTCGGTTACAGCTGCCAGGTAGTGCGCGTGATGGAAGACATGGCCGGGGTCAACCCGCCAGCGTTCCCGCGCTAAGCTTTAGCCGCACATGAAAACGCCCCGACTTGTCGGGGCGTTTTTGTTTGTGGGGCGATCAAAAGATCAAGATCAAGATCAAAAGATCGCAGCCTGCGGCAGCTCCTACGCCGACTGTGTACACCCGTGAATTAAAGGGTGTACGCCAATCATGTAGGAGCTGCCGCAGGCTGCGATCTTTTAGGCGAGCATCTGTCGCATAATGCCCACCCCTGCTTACAGGGCGAGTCAATTTTCTGGAGGGGCAGGTTTGCGTAAGTGGCCAATGCTGGTTCCAGGTCTATTCCTGGTAATCGGCGCACTCTCGGGCTGTGGCAATGGCGATTCGCTGGAAAGCTTCAGCGGTCCGACCATGGGCAGCACCTATTCAATCAAATACGTGCGGTATACCGGGATTCCCGGGCCGGCCGAGGTTCAGCAGCAAGTCCAGCACATCCTCTCCGAAGTCGATCGGCAGATGTCGACCTACCGCAGCGACTCGGACATCGAGCGTTTCAATGATTTGCCGGCGAACAGTTGCCAGCCAATGCCTGAATCGATCCTGCAATTGGTGCGGGTCGGCGAGCAGCTGTCGATCGCCAGCGACGGTTCTTTCGATCTGACCGTGGAGCCGCTGCTGAACCTGTGGGGCTTCGGGCCCCAGGCTCGCGAGGAGCAAGTCCCGAGTGCCGAAGCCCTGGCTGAAGTCCGCCAGCGGGTCGGTCATGCTCATTTGCGGATCGAGGGTGATCGGTTGTGCAAGGACGCGCCGGTCAATGTCGACTTCAACAGCGTCGCTGCCGGTTATGCAGTAGACCAGATCGCCGCGAAGCTGACGGCACTGGGCATCGACAGCTATCTGGTGGAAGTCACCGGAGAACTCAAGGCCCTCGGTAAAAAGCCCGATGGCTCACCCTGGCGGATCGCCCTGGAAGAGCCTCGGGACGATCAGCAAGTGGTCGAGCGGGTCATCGCGGTGGATGGTTACGGGGTGTCCACCTCGGGCGACTATCGTAAATATTTCGAGCAGGACGGGCGACGTTATTCCCACACCTTCGACGCCCGTACCGGCAAGCCGGTCGAGCATACGTTGGCGTCAGTAACGGTGATTCATCCTTCGGCGTTGATGGCCGATGGCTTGTCCACGCTATTGCTGATTCTGGGCCCGGAGCGCGGTTGGGATTACGCGGAAAAACATCGGATCGGGGCATTTTTTGTGATCCGCACCGACAGCGGTTTCGTCACACGCAGCAGTCAGGTTTTTGTGCGCCTGAGCGCGGATAAAACCAAGTGATTGCGCCGCGAGCAAAGGCGGGTGCTGGCGATGTAGTGCAGGCAAAAGTAGCCTACGACGCGACCAAGGGTTAATGTGCGCGGCGTTGACGCTTCTATAGACTGTGTCCGGGTTTTTCTTACAGACCCCAAATTGTTCTTTCATGCCGCACAGGCCGGCATGATTTAGCCGCAGGTACCTGAGTGGTGCCGCGGCCTGTTCTGAGGAGTATGCATGGCTGTCTACAACTACGACGTGGTGGTGCTGGGTTCCGGCCCGGCTGGAGAAGGTGCGGCGATGAACGCCGTCAAGGCAGGGCGCAAGGTGGCGATGGTCGATAGCCGTCGTCAGGTCGGCGGCAACTGCACCCACCTGGGGACCATCCCGTCCAAGGCTTTGCGTCACTCGGTCCGGCAGATCATGCAGTTCAACACCAACCCGATGTTCCGGGCTATTGGCGAGCCGCGCTGGTTCTCTTTTCCTGACGTACTCAAGAGTGCGGAAAAGGTGATTGGCAAGCAGGTGGCCTCGCGCACCGGCTATTACGCGCGCAATCGGGTTGACCTGTTTTTCGGCACCGGCAGCTTCGCCGACGAGCAGACCGTCGAAGTGGTCAGCGCCAATGGCATGGTCGATACGCTGGTGGCCAAGCACATCATTATCGCCACCGGTTCGCGCCCGTATCGCCCGGCCGACATCGATTTCAACCACCCGCGCATCTACGATAGCGATACGATCCTGAGCCTGGGCCACACCCCGCGCAAACTCATCGTTTATGGCGCCGGCGTGATCGGTTGCGAATACGCCTCGATCTTCAGTGGTCTTGGGGTTTTGGTTGAGCTGGTGGATAACCGCGGCCAGCTGCTGAGCTTCCTCGACTCCGAGATCTCCCAGGCCCTGAGCTACCACTTCAGCAACAACAACATCACGGTGCGGCACAACGAGGACTACGACCGGGTCGAAGGCCTCGACAACGGCGTGATCCTGCACCTCAAGTCCGGCAAGAAGATCAAGGCCGATGCCTTGCTCTGGTGCAACGGGCGTACCGGCAACACCGACAAGCTGGGCATGGAAAACATCGGGGTCAAGGTCAACAGCCGTGGCCAGATCGAGGTGGACGAGAACTATCGCACCTGCGTGCCGAACATCTACGGCGCCGGTGACGTGATCGGCTGGCCGAGCCTGGCCAGTGCCGCCCATGACCAAGGGCGTTCGGCAGCCGGGAGCATCGTCGACAATGGTAGCTGGCGTTTCGTCAACGACGTACCGACCGGCATCTACACCATTCCGGAGATCAGCTCGATCGGCAAGAACGAGCAGGAGCTGACCCAGGCCAAGGTGCCGTACGAAGTCGGCAAGGCGTTCTTCAAGGGCATGGCGCGCGCGCAGATCGCCGGTGAGCCCCAGGGCATGCTGAAGATCCTGTTCCACCGCGAGACGCTGGAAGTCCTCGGTGTGCACTGCTTCGGTTACCAGGCGTCGGAGATCGTGCACATTGGCCAGGCGATCATGAACCAGCCGGGCGAACTCAACACCCTGAAATACTTCGTCAACACCACGTTCAACTACCCGACCATGGCCGAAGCCTATCGGGTAGCGGCTTACGACGGCCTCAACCGGCTTTTTTGAGCGGCTCCGGCCGGTGGCCTGAGCCGGCCGGGGAGACCGATTTCAGCAATTCTCGAGCGTGGCGCTGGCCAAACCGGGAAAGTCTGTAATCAGGCTATCTACGCCGAAGTCGGCGAGCCTGCGCATCAGCGCGGGTTCGTTGACTGTCCACACCGACACATGCAGACCCTGACGCTGCGCCTTCTCCAGGCGCTCAGGGGTGCACAGCGTCCAGTTCAAGGCAAGAATCCCACAGCCATAGCTTTGCGCGACCTTGATCGGGTCGAGCCAGGCGTATTCGGCGACCAGCCCGCGAGACAGATCCGGGGTCAGCTCCAGCGCGGCCTTGAGCACTTCCCTCGAACTCGAGGTGATGGTGATCTTGTCCAGCAAGCCAAAACGCTGGGCCATTTCCCGAATCGCCAGGACCGTGGTCACGGCGCGAGTGCGTGAAGCGCTCTTGACCTCAAGCTGCCAGTGCTCGAAATCGCACTTCTCGAACAGCTCCTCCAAGCGCGGAATCGGACATGGCTTGATCCAGCCCGGGCCGCCCTTGCGCGCATCGTAGGTGACCAGGTCGGCGGCCAATTGCTCGACCACCTTGCCGCGGCGGTCGGTGGTGCGCTTGAGCGTCGGGTCGTGGATTACCATCAACTCGCCGTCCATGGACAGATGCAGGTCCAGCTCGCAGCGACGTACCCCGTGTTTGAGGCACTGCTGAAAACTGGCCAGGGTGTTTTCCGGTGCTTCGCCTTTGGCGCCGCGGTGGCCGTAGATAAGGGTCACGGTTCTTCCTTAAAAAAGTTAATCGCCGGATAAATCGGTTTGTTCGCGGGCCAGGCGCCGCTCCTGCGCCTGTTTCTGCAAGATATAACGGGCCAGCAACTGGCGCTGCGCGTCGGTCGGCGACTCGAACTCAGTGCCGATCTTGAACGTGCCGAAGCCCTCTGGTTCACAGTTCGTGACCTTGGCCCGCAACAGCAGGCCCAAGGCTTGTGGCATCAGCAATAGCTTGATCGCCAGATGGCTGTCGGGCGGGTAAGCGAGGTGATATTCGAACTCGATACCGCCTTCGGACAGCACTACGTGCTGCGGTTCCTCGAACTTGTCGAGCACGGTCTGGGCGACTACCTGGCCGAGCAGGTCGATGCGCTTGTTCAGGACCTTCAGGTAGGCGGCCATGGTTCGATCGCGTTCGCTGATCTGCCGGAGCAGGTGCTGCGATTCGAATTCGCTCAGGTGCAGTTCGCTGAGCAGATTGAATAAAGTCGACTCATCCTGCAACACTTCCTGGCCTGTGGTTTCGTGGGCAGAGAGGGGCCGAATTTCCAGTGCGATCGTGTCCTCGATACGGTAGTATTCGCGGCGATCTTCTTCATCTAATGTCGACATGGCGAACCCATGGTAGTAGCAGTGGTCTGAGTGTAAAGCTGGTTATCGACCCCCGCCACAAGGACGTTCCTTTTCCCTCCGAACAAGCCCCGACATGTTCAGACCTCTCTTCGTATTTATTGGCACGCGTTACACCCGTGCAAAGCGTCGCAATCATTTTGTGTCATTCATTTCCCTGACCTCGATGATCGGACTCGCCCTCGGCGTGGTCGTGATGATCGTTGTGTTATCGGTGATGAACGGTTTCGATCATGAGATGCGCACCCGCGTGCTGGGCATGGTGCCCCACGCGACCATCGAGTCCGGTGAGCCGGTCAACGACTGGCAACGCCTGGCCGCCAAGGTCCAGCAGAACCCGCAGGTGCTGGCGGTTGCGCCGTTCACCCAGATGCAGGGGCTGCTGACCAACAACGGCAAGGTTTCCAAAGTGCTGCTCAATGGCATCGACCCTGCGCAGGAGCGGCAGGTCTCGATCATTGATAACTTCATGCAGCAGGGCAAACTCGACGACCTGGCCCCCGGCAGTTTCGGCATCGTCATCGGCGACAAGGCCGCGGCCAAACTGGGTGCGGCCATCGGCGACAAGCTGACCTTCGTCGCCCCCGAAGTCACCGTGACCCCGGCCGGGATGTTCCCGCGCATGAAACGCTTTACCGTGGTCGGCATTTTCCATGTCGGCGCCGGCGAGCTGGACGGTTACCTGGGCATTACCAATGTCCAGGATCTGTCCAGGTTGCATCGCTGGAAAGCGGATCAGGTCCAGGGCCTGCGCCTGAAGTTCGATGACCTGTTCCAGGCACCGCGCACGGCGTGGAACATTGCCCAGCAGCTCGGCGAAGATCGCTTCTACGCCCGTGACTGGACCCGCACCCACGGCAATCTGTATCAGGCCATCCGCATGGAGAAAGCCATGATCGGCCTGCTGTTGCTGCTGATCGTTGCCGTCGCCGCCTTCAATATCATTTCCACGCTGGTGATGGTGGTGAACGACAAGAAGGGCGATATCGCGATTCTGCGCACCCTGGGCTCCACGCCGGGGCAGATCATGGCGATCTTCATGGTCCAGGGCACGGTGATCGGCGTCATCGGCACGCTGATCGGCGCCGTGGTCGGGATGTTCGCCGCGCTGAATGTCAGCGCCGCGATCTCCGGCCTGGAAAGCCTGCTCGGGCACAAATTCCTTAATGCCGACGTGTATTTCATCGACTACCTGCCGTCGCAGCTGATGGCCGAAGACGTGTTGATGGTCAGCGCCGCCGCGTTGGTCCTGAGTTTCCTCGCCACCCTGTATCCAGCCTGGCGTGCCGCGCGCACCCAGCCCGCGGAGGCGTTACGTTATGAGTGAGTTGGGCATGAGTGAAAAAGCAATCTTGAGCTGCCGCGACCTGGGCAAATCCTACGAGGAAGGTCCGGAGTCGGTGGTGGTGTTGTCCGGCCTGCAACTGGAGTTGCATCCGGGTGAGCGGGTGGCGATCGTCGGCACTTCCGGTTCGGGCAAAAGTACCTTGCTCAACCTGTTGGGCGGCCTCGATACGCCGTCCTCGGGCAGTGTCTGGCTGGCCGGTGAAGAACTCTCGGCCCTCAACGAAAAGGCCCGGGGCCTGCTGCGCAACCGTTCGCTGGGTTTCGTCTACCAGTTTCACCACTTGCTGCCTGAATTCACTGCCCTGGAAAACGTCTGCATGCCGCTGTTGATCGGCCGCACGGCAATTCCCGAAGCGCGCAAGCGGGCCCAGGCCTTGCTCGAGCGCGTAGGGCTGGGCCATCGCCTGGAGCACAAGCCGGCGGAGCTGTCCGGTGGCGAGCGCCAGCGTGTGGCAATCGCCCGGGCCCTGGTCAACAACCCGGGGCTGGTGATGCTCGATGAGCCGACCGGCAACCTCGATTCCCACACCGCTCAAGGCATTCAGGATCTGATGCTGGAACTCAGCACCTCGATGCGCACGGCGTTCCTGGTGGTGACCCACGACATGAACCTGGCCCGCCAGATGGACCGCGTCCTGCATCTGCAGGAAGGTTTCCTGACGCCCATCTGATTGGCCGAAACCCGGCGCTTGATTCAGGTGTCGGGTCTTTTATTTTCATACGGTGCCCCAGCGAATGTTCAGACCGTTATCGATTTTTATCGGCACGCGCTATACCCGCGCCAAGCGCCGCAATCGCTTTGTTTCGTTCATCTCGATGACCTCGATGATCGGCCTCGCCCTGGGTGTGCTGGCGATGATCGTGGTGCTGTCGGTGATGAACGGCTTCCAGCGCGAAATGAGCTCGCGCATTCTCGGCATGGTGCCCCACGCGACCATCGTCGGCGTCAACCCGATCGATGATTGGCAGCCGGTGGCCGCCGCCGCGATGAAAAATCCCGAAGTGACCGCCGCAGTGCCATTCACCGAGATGGAGGGCATGCTGTCCTATAAGGGTTCGATGCAGCCGATCCAGATCAGCGGCGTCGACCCGGCCCAGGAAGGCAAGGTCTCGATCGTCGCCAAGCACATCGTCCAGGGTCGCCTGGATGCGTTGAAACCCGGCGAGTTCGGGGTGGTGCTGGGTGAGATCACCGCGCGGCGCTTCCGCTTGAACGTTGGCGACAAACTGACCTTGATCGTCCCGGAAATCAGCTCGGCACCGGGTGGCATCACACCGCGCATGCAGCGGCTGAATGTGGTCGGGGTGTTCAAGGTCGGCGCCGAACTCGATGGTTCGATGGCGCTGATTCACCTCGCCGATGCCGCGCAAATGCAGCATTGGCAACCGAACCAGGTGCAAAGCGTGCGCCTGGCGGTGAAGGATCTGTATGCCGCGCCACAGGTGTCGAGCGACATCGCCAGTGGCCTGGGCGCCGATTACAAGGCGGATGACTGGACCCACACCCAGGGCAGCCTGTTCAGCGCGATGAAGATGGAAAAGACCATGATCGGCCTGCTGTTGCTGATGATCGTTGCCGTGGCGGCCTTCAACATCATCGCCACCTTGATCATGGTGGTGAACGACAAGGGCGCGGACATCGCGATCCTGCGCACCATCGGCGCGACTCCCGGGCAGATCATGGCGATCTTCATGGTGCAGGGCACGGTAATCGGGATAGTCGGTACCTTGATCGGCGGGATCCTCGGGGTGATCGCGGCGCTGAATGTCAGCGAACTGGTGGGTTGGCTGGAACGGGTCAGTGGTCAGCACATCTTCAGTTCCGACGTGTACTTCGTCAGCAACCTGCCGTCCGAGCTGCAAGGCGTGGATGTGGCGCTGATCTGCTCCGCGGGTTTTGTCCTGAGCTTCCTGGCCACCGTCTACCCGGCCTGGCGCGCATCGAAAATCCAGCCGGCGGATGCGCTGAGATATTCGTAAGCAGGTATACCGCTATCGCGAGCAAGCTCGCTCCCACACTGGATCGCAGTCGCACACAAATTAAGTGTTCACTGAAAATCTAATGTGGGAGCGGGCTTGCTCGCGATGGGGTCGGTCCTGCTGGCGCATGTGACATTTGTAAGCAGATATACCGCTTTCGCGAGCAAGCCCGCTCCCACAGGGGATCGCAGTCGTATAGAAATCAAATGTTCACTGAAAATCTAATGTGGGAGCGGGCTTGCTCGCGATAGGGCCGGTGCTGCTGGCCTCAATCCACCTTTGGCAACTCAATCACAAACCGCGTCCATCCATGCTCCGACTCACAACGAATTTTCCCGCCATGGGCGCGGACGATCGACTGGGTAATCGCCAGTCCCAGCCCCGCATGTTCGCTGCTGCCTTCGCGGCGAGCCGGATCGGCGCGGTAAAAGCGATCGAACAAGCGCGGTAGCAATGCCTCGGGAATCCCGTCACCACTGTTCTCGATGCTCAGGCTCAGGCCTTGTGTGGTCTCGACAATCCGCACTCCGACCTCACCACCTGCCGGGGTAAACCGCAGCGCATTGTCCAGCAGATTGGAGAGGGCGCGACGCAGCATGCTGCGGTCGCCGGTAAAACTCGCGCGGCCTTCGCGGGTCAGGCTGATCCGGGCGTCTTCGGCCAGCGGTGCATAGAACTCCAGCAGCAGGTCCGCCTCGTCTCCGAGCTCCAAAGGCTCACGCTTGGGGATCAACAGCCCATGATCGGCCTTGGCCAGATACAGCATGTCGTTGACCAGTTGCGCCATCCATTGCAGTTCTTCGAGGTTGCTGTGCAACGCTTCGCGATAGTCCTCCAGCGGCCGAGGACGGGTGAGGGTGACCTGGGTGTGGGTCAGCAGGTTGGACAGCGGTGTGCGCAGTTCATGGGCGATGTCTGCGGAGAAGGCCGAGAGCCGTTGAAAGGAGTCGTCGAGGCGCCCGAGCATGGCGTTGAAGGCTTGGGCCAGTTCAGCGAGTTCGGCCGGCATCTGATCGTCGGGCAGGCGCTGGGTCAGCGAACTGGCGGACACACCGGCAGCGACTTCACTCATGCGCCGCAGCGGAAGTAAACCGCTGCGCGCCGCCCAGGCGCCGAGCAATGCGGTGGCAAGCGCTGACAGGCCAACCGTCAACCAGATCAAATGCTGCATGCGTTGCAGGAAGTGTTGGTGATGCGTGATATCGAGCATCAAGGTCAGTTGTGGGGCGCCTGGTTTGTCCGGTTCCAGCGCGGCGCTGTAGACCCGGTAGGCGGTGCCGCTGCTGTGCAGGCTATGCAGGCCGGACTCGCTCGGCAAGTCAGCGGGCAGGGCGCTTGAGCTGTCGAACCAGACGCTGCCATTGGCTGCACTGACCCGCAGCGACAGATCCGGTTGGTGGCTGAGTTCATCCTGCAACCGGGCTTTGCGTTCAGCGAAGCGGGCCGGGTCGTCGGCGCCTTGCAGAACGCTGCGCAGGACCATCAGTTTGCTGTCGAGCAGTTGCTGGTCGAGCTCGATGAAATGCCCTTCGCTGGCGCGACTGAAGAGCACGCCGGCCAGCAACGACACCAGCGCGGTACAGGCGGCAAACAGCAGCGCCAGGCGACTGCTCAGAGAAAGCCGGCGCATCAGACCGGGCGCTCTTCAAGGACGTAGCCCATGCCGCGCACGGTATGAATCAATTTGTTGGGGAAGTCATCGTCGATTTTCAGGCGCAAGCGGCGAATCGCCACTTCGATGACATTGGTGTCGCTGTCGAAATTCATGTCCCAGACCTGCGAGGCAATCAGCGACTTGGGCAGTACTTCACCCTGGCGGCGCAAGAGCATTTCCAGCAAGGCGAACTCCTTGGCGGTCAGGTCGATGCGCTGGCCACCGCGTTCGACCCGTCGGCGGATCAGGTCCAGGCGCAAATCGGCCAGTTGCAGGCTGGTTTCCTGAGGCGTGGTGCTGCCGCGGCGCAACAGGCTGCGCACCCGGGCCAGCAGTTCGGAAAAGGCGAAGGGTTTGACCAGGTAGTCGTCGGCCCCCAGTTCAAGGCCGTGCACCCGGTCTTCCACTGCATCGCGGGCAGTCAGGAACAGCACCGGCATGTCCAGGCCAGCGCTGCGCACGGCTTGCAGAATCTGCCAGCCGTCGCGCCCGGGCAGCATCACATCGAGGATCAATAGTGCGTAATCGCCGGTCAGCGCCAGGTGTTGGCCGGTGGTGCCATCGGCCACCAGTTCGGCGTTGAAACCGGCTTCACTCAGACCCTGGCGCAGGTATTGTCCGGTTTTCGGTTGGTCTTCGACGATCAGCAGTTTCATGGGCGACTCATGACAAACAGACGGGGCTTTATACCTTGGGCGGTCGCGATGGGGCGCAACCTGACAAAGTTGTAATCCAGCAGTCAGCTGACTGGCAGCCGCGCGGGTTTAGAGTGTCCCACAGGCTGAACCTGATCTTGGCGGAGTGTGACTATGTTTTTGCGAAATCGACTGGCGCTTGCCGGTTGTCTGCTGCTGTTGAGTTTTCCGATATGGGCGTCGCCGGGACACACCGACAGCTTCGGCGCGCCGGCGCCGGCGGCGAAAGCTACGCGCACGGTCGAGGTGGTGATGGGCGACATGACCTTCAGCCCCACGTCGCTGGAGATCAAGGCCGGTGAGACGGTGCGCTTTGTGCTGATCAACAAGGGCCAGCTGCTGCACGAGTTCAATCTGGGCGATGCAGCGATGCATGCCCGGCACCAGCAGGAGATGCTGCAAATGCAGCAGAGCGGCATGCTGACCCCGACCGCGATAAAGCCTGCAACAAAATCCTCGGACGCCATGGATCACGCGGCAATGGGCCACGGCTCCAAGGCCGGCATGGCGCATGGATCGAGCATGCAGCATGACGACCCCAACAGTGTGCTGGTGGAACCGGGCAAAACCGCTGAATTGACCTGGACTTTCAGCAAGGCCGGCAATCTGGAGTTCGCCTGCAACATCCCCGGCCACTATCAGGCGGGCATGGTCGGCAAGCTGAACGTCAGCCAGTAAGCGCCTGGCACTCAAAGGCGGGCGCAAAGGCTGATAGACTTGTCGGGTTTATTTAGTCAGGTTCCCGCCATGCATCCCGCAGCCGAACATTCGCCGCTGGGCAAGTCCAGTGAATACATTTCTACCTACACCCCGTCTCTGCTGTTTCCGATCCCGCGCGCGGCGAAATGGGCCGAGCTGGGCTTGAGCGCCGAAACCCTGCCATACAAGGGCGTGGACTTCTGGAACTGCTTCGAGCTGTCCTGGTTGCTGCCATCCGGCAAGCCGGTGGTGGCCATCGGCGAGTTCAGCATTCCCGCGGATTCGCCGAACATCATTGAGTCGAAGTCCTTCAAGCTGTACCTCAACTCGTTGAACCAGACGCCGTTCGCTGATCGTCACAGCCTGGAAGCGACCCTGCAGGCCGACCTGTCGGCAGCGGCGGGCAAGCCGGTGGGCGTGCGGATTCGCACTCTGGGCGAGGTCCAGGCTGAAGGTGTGGCCGGGTTGCCGGGGGTGTGCATCGATGAGCTGGATGTCAGTGTCAGCGATTATGCGCAGCCGCGCCCGGAGTTGCTGCGTTGCGACGAGTCGCGAGTGATCGAGGAGAGCGTGCACAGTCATCTGCTCAAATCCAATTGCCCGGTGACCGGCCAGCCGGACTGGGGCAGCGTTGCGGTGGAATACCGCGGCGCAGCGCTGGATCACGCCAGCCTGTTGGCCTATCTGGTGAGCTTCCGTCAGCACGCGGACTTCCACGAGCAGTGCGTGGAGCGGATCTTTCTCGACCTGCAACGCCTGCTCAAGCCGGAGAAACTCACGGTGTTTGCGCGTTACGTGCGCCGGGGTGGTCTGGATATCAACCCGTATCGCAGCACCGAGGCGGTGGAGTTGCCTAACCTCAGGTTGGTTCGCCAGTAAGGCCTGAAAAATGTAGTCCCCCTAAAAGATCGCAGCCTGCGGCAGCTCCTACGGGGATTTGCGTTTACCCCAAGATTGCGGATGTACGCGGTCGGCGTAGGAGCTGCCGCAGGCTGCGATCTTTTGATCTTGCTTCCAAAAACAAAAAAGCCCCGCTGCAAAGAGCGGGGCTTTTGTATTCGGGGGGCTTAGATCCCCATATTACCGAGCGCTATCACGATATTGCGCAAGGTGCCGGCAATCGCCGGATGGTCGACTTCGAAACGTTCTACGGCGAGGTTGACGCCATCGGCCAGGCTGGTGTCCTGGGTTTTTCTCTCGATTTCGATCTCGAGTTCGATCTGCTGCATCAGCAATTGCAGGTCGGCGCGTTCTGCTTCCGAAAGCGGTGGGTTCTGCTCCAATTGCTCGCGCAGGGTATCGAGTTGTTTTTGCAGGTCGCGGGCAGGCATGGCGTTCTCCCTTTATTGATAGGCACAGGGATGGACCACTACAGCAGGTTAAAGATCCATTCCCTGACCTTAGAGTAATCCACTCCATCGCCAAGTGCATGATCTCGATCAAATCAAGGTTTTTCACCCTTGAGACGCCGCAGACTGATATCTGCCAGGCAATTGCCGAGTTCGCCCAGATGATCGATCACCGAATGCACCCCGAGACCGAACAGTTGCAGGGTCGCCTTGCCGCGTTTGTGCTCGCGCGCTTGCTGGCTCAACGCCTGCCATTCGCTGGGTGCCAGCCCGCACAGCGAGCCGCAGGAGGCCAGACCGATGGTCCACAGCCCGGCGTTGAGGCCGGCCTGTAGCAGGCGTGGTTCACCGCTGACCAGCACGCAGCCATCCAGGCGATCGACATTCAGCGCCATCAGCGCCTGCCAGCAGGCATTCGGTGCCGGCCATTGGCGGCTGGTTTCGGCGTTGCGGGCGGGTTTGATCCAGTCCGGCAGCGAGGCCGCCAGATCGTGGCTGACCCCCGCTGGCAGTTCATCCAGCCAGGCGCAGGGGATGCCCTGGCAGTGCAAGCTATGCAGGATGTCCAGCGCGCCCGGCGTGGCATTGGCGGGCTGGTGGGGCGGTTGATCGGGATTGTGCTGGCGCGTTCGGGCGCCGAAATCGACCAGGCAGCCGCTGAGCCCGAAAAGCACGGCGGTCAGGGCTGGAGCGGCTACGGGCAAGGCTTCGGCGTGCGGCATATGAACGTCCCTGAAATAGCCTCCGAGGCTAGTCGTCGCCGATGACAGTTGAGTGACAGCGGTGTGAAGGGCCAAGGCAAGTACAGGGCTGCCGCGTGGAAGGCTGCGTAATAGAGCTGATTCGTCTTATACTAGCGCGCTTAACGCAAGGCCTGGCCCTCGCGACAGAACAAACCAAGGAGTTTCTGCTTATGCGCTGGAGCAATCGTCTAGCTCATTTATTTGTGTGTGCCAGCCTCATGCTGGCTCCGTTTGTTGCCCAGGCAGCAACGGAAGAAGATCCTTGGGAAAGTCTCAATCGGCCGATTTTTCGCTTCAACGATCTGCTGGATACCTATGCCCTGAAACCCCTGGCGCAAGGCTATCAGGCGGTCACTCCGCAGTTTCTTGAAGACGGCATCCACAACATGTTCCGCAACGCAGGTGATGTCGGCAACCTGGCCAACGATGTGTTGCAGGCCAAACCCCGGGCAGCGGGAATCGACACCGCTCGCCTGATGTTCAACACCACCTTCGGTCTCTTCGGTTTCTTCGACGTCGGGACCAAAATGGGCCTGCAGCGCAACGACGAAGACTTCGGTCAGACCCTCGGCTACTGGGGCACGGGCAGCGGTCCGTACGTCATGCTGCCATTCCTGGGCCCAAGTACCTTGCGTGACGCACCTTCCAAGTACGTGGACAGCTTCACCGAACCCTACCGTTACATCAATCACATCCCTACGCGGAATGTGGGATTCGGCCTGGATATCATCGACACTCGTGCCAGCCTGTTGTCGAGCGAGAAGCTGATCAGCGGCGACAAGTACGTTTTTATTCGCAATGCCTACCTGCAGAACCGCGAATTCAAGGTCAAGGACGGTCAGGTAGAAGACGACTTTTAAATCTGATCCTGCCAACAACGAAGGCGGCCAATCGGCCGCCTTCGGTGTTTTTGTCCATGATCAACTCATTGTCAGGATTGTAAGCCCAAGTTTCTGAGCATCTATGACCCAGACCACCGAGGTATTGGCTTCCAGCCTTGCGAGGGCCGCTTTTCACTGTCCTCACGCCCATGGTCTCTATCCTTCGATTCTGTTACGGTTTTGCCTGTTCTTATAACTCCCGGTCATTTGCGAGGTAAAGACCTCAGGCGACCATCGGCATGAGCTTGAAACGCCCCGCGGATGGGAGTACCGTCTGCGCCTTAGAAGGGCACCTCTGATAACGCGCCAATCGGGCAATAAGCTCCGAAAATTGCGACTCGGAGAGGCTAGAAAGCGAATCCAGTAGCGTGAGTCCGGCCCAGGCCTCGCTCACCTACGCCAACCTTATTCTGGCGCCGTTTGCCCACATGCAGAAAACCAGTGCCACACTGCTGATAATCGACGACGACGAAGTAGTGCGCGCGAGCCTTGCAGCCTATTTGGAAGACAGCGGATTCAGCGTCCTTCAGGCCAGCAATGGCCAGCAGGGTCTCAAGGTATTCGAGCAAGCAAAGCCCGATCTGGTGATCTGCGATCTGCGCATGCCACAGATGGGCGGACTCGAACTGATTCGTCAGGTGACCGACCTGTCTCCACAAACGCCGATGATCGTTGTTTCTGGCGCGGGCGTCATGAACGACGCTGTCGAGGCCCTGCGTCTCGGCGCGGCGGACTACCTGATCAAACCCCTCGAAGACCTCGCCGTGCTCGAGCACTCTGTGCGCCGGGCCCTGGATCGCGCGCGTCTGCTGCTGGAGAACCAGCGCTACCGCGTGAAGCTGGAAACCGCCAACCGCGAGCTCGAAGCCAGCCTGAACCTGTTGCAGGAAGACCAGAACGCCGGGCGCCAGGTGCAGATGAACATGCTGCCGGTCAGCCCCTGGACGATCAACGAGTTCCAGTTCGCCCACCAGATCATCCCGTCTTTGTACCTCTCCGGTGATTTTGTCGACTATTTTCGGGTCGACGAGCGTCGGGTAGCTTTCTATCTGGCAGACGTTTCCGGCCATGGCGCGTCATCGGCATTCGTCACCGTGCTGTTGAAATTCATGACCACGCGGTTGTTGTTCGAGTCCAAGCGCAACGGCACCTTGCCGGAATTCAAGCCTTCGGAAGTCCTCGGCCATATCAACCGGGGCCTGATCAGCTGTAAGCTGGGCAAACACGTCACGATGGTCGGTGGAGTCATCGACGAGGAGACAGGTTTGTTGACCTACAGCATTGGCGGTCACCTGCCTTTGCCTGTGTTATACACCCCAACCAGTGTCCGTTATCTGGAAGGGCGTGGTCTGCCGGTGGGCTTGTTCAACGAAGCCACCTACGAGGATCAGGTGATGGAATTGCCGCCGGTATTCAGTTTGACGCTGATGTCCGATGGCATTCTGGATCTTTTGCCCGAGCAGACACTCAAAGAGAAAGAGGCCGCCTTACCTGAACGGGTAAGATCGGCGGGCGGCAGCCTGGATGGTCTGCGGCAGATATTTGGATTGGCCACGCTAGGGGAGATGCCGGATGATATCGCCCTGTTGGTGTTGAGCAGGAATCTTTAATGAGTACTGGAAGAATCCAGTTCGCCGAGCAGGACGGCACCTTCGTCCTTAAATTCGTCGGTGAAGTACGCCTGACCCTGTGTTCGGCGTTGGATGCGACTATCGAGAAGATCTTCACCTCGCTGAATTTTACAGCGATCGTGATCGATCTGACCGAAACCCGCAGCATAGACAGCACGACCCTGGGTCTGCTGGCCAAACTGTCGATCCTTTCGCGGCAGAAGGTCGGCCTGTTGCCGACGGTTGTCACCACCCACGAAGACATCACCCGGCTCTTGCAGTCGATGGGCTTCGATCAGGTGTTCAACATCGTCGATCGCCCGATCCCTTGCCCGGAATGCCTGACCGACCTGCCATCCCAGGACCAGTCGGAAGAAGTAGTGCGGATCAAAGTGCTCGAAGCACACAAGATCCTCATGGGTCTCAACGACTCCAACCGCGAAGCCTTCCACGACCTGGTGAACGCCCTCGAGCGTCAATGATCGCAGCTGGCTTTTGCGCATAAACATAAAAAAGGGCGAACCCGCGAGGGTCCGCCCTTTTTGCGTGGGCCAGGCGTGGGTCAGAGCTTGGCGGACAGCAGCGCTTCGAGTTTTTCCTGGTCGCGGGAGAACTGACGAATACCTTCGGCGAGCTTCTCGGTGGCCATGGCGTCCTCGTTGGAGGCCCAGCGGAACTGACTCTCGGTCAGGCTCTGGCGGGGTTCGCCGGCGTGGCCTGGAGCCAGCTTGCGCTCAAGCTTGCCAGTGTCTGCGGCGAGTTTCTCCAGCAGATCCGGGCTGATAGTCAGGCGATCACAGCCGGCCAGCTGCTCGATCTGGTTCAGGTTGCGGAAACTGGCTCCCATGACCACGGTCTTGAAGTCATTGGCCTTGTAGTAGTTGTAGATGCGAGTGACCGACTGCACGCCCGGATCATCGGAACCGGTGTAGTCGTTGCCGCTGCTCTTCTTGTACCAGTCGTAGATCCGGCCCACGAACGGCGAAATCAGGAACACCCCGGCCTCGGCACAGGCAACCGCCTGGGCGAAGGAGAACAACAGGGTCAGGTTGGTCTGAATACCTTCGCGCTCGAGTTTCTCGGCGGCGCGGATACCTTCCCAGGTGGAAGCGACCTTGATCAGTACGCGTTCATGGCCAATCCCGGCCTTGTCATACAGCTCGATCAGACGGTGCGCGCGCTTCAATACCGCGTCAGTGTCGAACGACAGCCGCGCATCCACTTCAGTGGAAATACGCCCGGGAATCACCTTCAGAATCTCTTGCCCAACCGCCACACCAAAACGATCGCTGGCCAGACCGATATCGCCCTTGCAGTCGCTGACACAGGCGTTCAGCAACTCGGCATAACCTGGAATGGCCGCGGCCTTGAGCAGCAGCGAAGGATTGGTGGTGGCATCCACCGGTTTGACCCGAGCGATAGCTTCAAAATCGCCAGTATCGGCAACAACGGTGGTGAACTGCTTGAGTTGATCCAGCTTGGAAGTCATAAGCGTGCTCTGTCCTGTGGGTCTGTTGACATTACCCGAGCGCTGACAGCCACTCAAGGGCGCGAATGCATCTCGACGGCCCCAGCGGCAACTACCTGAAAACAGGCGTTTGAAAGGCGGGGCGCGGTATCGATAAATACGATGCCGAAATGCGGCACAGGTTCAAATAAAGTGACGGTTAGCGGCCTTGGTCTCCAGATCGTTGTGCTGCGATGGCCTGGTTCATGTCCTCGATACTTACAGCCTTGGAGGGCTTGCGAATGAGTCCTTTGAGATCCCGGACCGAATGAGTCACTGCCACGATGGCGAATTTGCCATCGCCCATGGCTACAAACTCGATGCGATCCCCTGTGTCCAGGCCAAGGGAGGCCCTAACCTGCGCCGGAATGGTGATTTGTCCTTTCGAGGTCAGTGTGGCGGTTGCCATAGCGGATGCTCCGTTAAGTCAAGGGCCGGATCCCGCACCCGAGATCTTGATCAGCTCAGTGGGTTGGAGGATTCAAGCGTGTGTCGAGCGCGAATCCTTCTTGCCGCACGACCTCATACAAGCCTTCGGCCAAATCCGGATTCATCACAATATTCCAGCTATGTCGGGAGACCGCCGATGGAATCAGGATAAAGGGGTGCTCTGCCAGTAACTCATCACCGAATTGCTGTTGGCCAAGGCTGGGCGTGCCCGGTACCAGCCAGTTCGGGTTAGGGACATCGTCTGGAGAAATACGATGCACCCGGGACAGATCAAGGATGCGCGCGCCAGTCAGAACATGGGGGACAGTGTCGAGGGCGCGGAAGCCTTTATGGACCGCCACCTCGAGGATTGCCGTAGAGGGGTCGGCAGAGCTGTATACCGCTTTGATTCCCTTCGAGTTCCAGCGACCACCGCCCAATTCTGCGCCGATGCCACTGAACCATGTCGTGGCATGCTCTTTACGGTCTAGCCGCCACAGGCAGAGTTCCGTACTTCCAGACGCCAGGGTCATCAAGAATAAACCCCATAGTCCATACGAGTCAGGAAGTCATCGACCAACTCAAAGCCCACCTGGGTGGTCAGCAAATCGATTGGGGCGCGGCCTTCCAGACCTAGCGCAGGTGTCACCATCCAGTTCGCCGCTTCCTGGAGATCGCCGAACACGCCCTCAGCCTTGCTCAACACTTTCGCCAAGCGCCAAGCACTGCTGCTCTGCTCGGATGTGAGCGGCTCAGGATTCTTGATGCGCCGCTGCACGGTGCGATCAGAAAGTCCGATGATTTTGCCGAAGACCTGCTTGTCTTTGAAGCGAGCGACCGACTGAACGAAGCTGATCACTGCGTCCGAAGGAAACCCTCTTTCAATCAGCTCATGAACCTCGAAAGCACTTCGCGCATGCGGTGGCCGGCTGCCAAACAGCAACTGCAGGGGCTTCGTTGGATCTTGGGATTGATAGCGATGTACTTCGCTGTGGACTGCCATATCTGGTCACCTCGCTCGCGCCATATGGCGAAAGTATAATGCCAGATGGCGGGTCGTGCGAGTCTTTGCACCGGCTAGCGCCCTTCAAGCAACTCCGCCGCCTGATCCAGCAACACCAAAGGCTCTTTAGCCTTGTGAATATCCACCGACAACAACTGCCGAAACTTGCGCGCCCCCGGAAACCCGGTGCCCAGCCCCAGCACATGCCGGGTGATATGGTGCATCGCCCCGCCAGTCGCCAGATGCTCGGCAATATAAGGCCGCAACCGCGCCAATGCCTCGGCCCGCGTAATCACCGGCGCCGTACTGCCGAACAACTGCTGATCCACCTCAGCCATCACATAAGGGTTGTGATACGCCTCACGCCCCAGCATCACCCCGTCAAAACGCTGCAAATGCTCGTGACACTCCGCCAGCGTCTTGATCCCGCCATTGAGTATAATCTCCAGCTCCGGGAAATCCGCCTTCAACCGCGCCGCCACATCATATTGCAGCGGCGGAATATCCCGATTCTCCTTCGGCGACAACCCCTCCAGAATCGCAATCCGCGCATGCACGGTAAAACTGGTACACCCGGCATCCCGAACCGTCCCGACGAAATCACACAACTCCTCGTAACTGTCCCGCCCATTGATCCCGATCCGATGCTTCACCGTCACCGGAATCGACACCGCATCACGCATCGCCTTCACACAATCCGCCACCAGCGCAGGGTGCGCCATCAGGCACGCGCCGATCATATTGTTCTGCACACGGTCGCTGGGGCAGCCGACATTGAGGTTCACCTCGTCGTAGCCGTGTTCCTGGGCCATGCGGGCGCACGCGGCTAGATCAACCGGGACACTGCCGCCGAGTTGCAGGGCGAGCGGGTGTTCGGCTTCGTTGTGGCGCAGGAAGCGGTCGTGGTCGCCGTTGAGCAGGGCGCCGGTGGTGACCATTTCGGTGTAGAGCAGGGCGTGTTTGGAGAGCAGGCGCAGGAAGAACCGGCAATGGCGGTCGGTCCAATCCATCATCGGCGCGACGCTGAAGCGACGGGACAGCTCAGTACGGGAGTTGCTAGCGTTTACGGGGACTTCAGGTTTTTCGAAATTCATTGATACTGATCTTTTATACAGTGGTTGTTACCCATTTTTCCTTGTCTTTCGAGGTCGGTTGCTACAACAGCAGCAATCGAAATCAGCAATGCAGCAACTGGAAATGGGCACGTTCACATCACGTAAGCGCAACTCGACGGCCTGCACGGCGCAGATACGGATCAATCGGGATGGGACGACAGTTTATCAGGAAAGCCAAACCTTCGACCGCAAGCAAGTCGTCCAGGTCTGGATCAAGCAACGTGAGACCGAGTTGGGCGAGCCTGGGTCGCATCGAGCGAGCGAAGCGCAAGGGTGTGACGATTACGGTGATGATCGAGCAGTACCTGGAAGAGTACGAAAGGATTCGGTCGCTGCAGCCGAAGTTCGGCAATTGGGCTATAGATTCCTGAGCCTCGAAGGCGAGGCTAAGTAGCGAAGCTTCCCTTGTTTCAGTCAAGTAAGAGAGTTAGCCATTGAAAGCTTCATCGTGGCATTAAAATGCGAGGCCTAATTTTACGCCATACTCATCCCTGGTTTGTTTGTCGAAAGGGCTCACCACAAATTGACCATCCAGGTCATATTTGAAGCGATTGTAGTATAGGGATGCGATAACCGGAATCGCTCCTTGCTGATTAAACAGGAAACTCAGCTCGACAAAAGGATTGGTGCTATCTTTTAAATCCAGTTTCTCGCTGTTGATTCCACGGATTTTTAGCTTCGCATCACCATTTATTGCCTTTCGAATTCCCGCTTCAAAACGCAGGGTTGTAGTGCTGAACTGATGATTGTAGCCAGCAGCAGCTTTAGCGAAAGGAGTGCGGTTGGTAAGATCAATGTCGTACTTTTTAAAGTTCGGCTGAAAGCGATTCCATTTGTATCCTCCGCCCAGCACAATATCTACAAAATTGAACGCATCCAAAGCAATCCTCCAGCCAAGATCCAGGTCGGCTTGGCCATCCTTTACTTTCTGATTCTGTTTTTCAGAATACTGGCCACTGATTTCTGCATGATAAACAAGGCCGGTCTGAGCGGTCATTTTGTTGCCGAAGTTGAGAAATAATCCTCCTTCCGGCATGTGCTCGGTGTCCGTGCTTCTGCGTCCTGTGAATTCGAGTGCGCTGTAGCTTCCCAGCAAACCAAATGCAAAAACCGGCTCTGTAGGGAGGGCAGCGTTAGAGATTGTTGGTGCGGTTCCCGCGAGTAGGGTGGTGACAACAGCAGCAAGATTGGTTCTATTCATAAGAACTCCATCAACGTACTACTGGTCCGGATTAGACCGATCACTTACAACCATAGTCGCTTTTTTTCAGGTGTTGGACCGGTCATCGAGAGGGGCTGGCCATGAAGGTGGCCTTTTGCCGCAATTGCCTCGATTTGGCACTTGTTAGCAGCGAAAAGCAGCGAAAATGGGGCTAATTTATTTCCCTAAGCAGGTGGCCCTGAAGGCTGGAAAAAATAAATCTGTCCCCTTTTTTCCACTTTTTTCCAAAGAGAAACCCCGGGCTGAACCGGGTTTCTTTAGTGCTGAGTAGAGCTCAAGTTTTTGGCGCCAACTTCCCGAAGATAGGGTTATCCCGTACCCACGAGTCAAACCGCATGCGCATGATGGTGCGCTGGATGAAGCTCAGTCGGCTATCGCGCTCCAGACTCGCGTAGATAACACCATCTGGCTGTACCCTGGCTGATAAGTCGAGAATTCAATGTGGTCGAAGTCCGTGATCGCCACGTTGAAGGCCATGCAGCCTTCGCCTGAACTCGTAAAGGTGAGCTTCGCCCTTTGTGTATGCATGTTCTCAGGGTTGAGCCCATTGCTCAATTCGCTATATTTGATCCCCGACAACTCGCAGAAGCCTTCCTTGTAATGCCAGCGGTTCTCGCTCTCTACGAAGTTATTCTGCAGGCCTAAGGCATTAAGCGCCGGGAGGTCTTTGCCATCAAAAGTCAAGCGGACACCGTATTGTAGATTTCAGGTCGCTTGTTGGTAAGCGTCCGCCCAACACACCTTGCATGGTTAAACGGGCTTCCATCTATGCGGCAGCAACTCGTCAATTTCACTCGCCCGCTGCGTCGGCAGGCGCGTGAGTACGTCCTTCAGATAGGCATACGGATCATGGCCGTTAAGCCGTGCCGACTGGATCAAACTCATGATCGCAGCCGCACGTTT
>NZ_CABVHQ010000053.1 GCF_902497895.1 Pseudomonas fluorescens | reverse complement strand
GGCGAGGGGGCTTGTCGGAACGCCGCACCGCCCCGCTCGGCTGCGCAGCAGTCGTAAAACCGGCGGATGCGTTCTACCTGGAAAACCGCGATAGCCGGTTTTAGGGCCGCTTCGCGACCCAGCGGGGGCAAGCCCCCTCGCCACAGGTAGGGTGTTCGACCAGCGAGATATGTAGATACCTATGCCCAAGGGGGAGAGGGGGAAAGGGAGCCGATCTGTGTTGTTTTCGAGAGGCACATTCACCTCGTGATTTCAGGTCGCAGTACCTCGCAAGAAACTCGCGGTCAGTCCCCTCGCCCCCCTGGGGAGAGGGTTAGGGTGAGGGGTGGATTGTGTTGACGCCAGAGATCTCAAGTCTGACTCGGCCCATTCACCCCTTATCGACGTTCTCCGACAAAAATAATTAAGGACGAGAAATGCACGAGCAAGAAAAGGGTTTGAAACGCGGGCTGTCCGCCCGCCATATTCGCTTCATGGCACTGGGGTCGGCGATCGGCACCGGGCTGTTCTACGGTTCTGCCTCGGCCATTCAAATGGCCGGTCCGGCCGTGCTGCTCGCCTACCTGATCGGTGGCGCGGCGGTGTTCATGGTCATGCGCGCCCTCGGTGAAATGGCCGTGCACAACCCGGTCGCCGGTTCCTTCGGTCAGTACGCCAGCACCTACCTGGGCCCGATGGCGGGTTTCATCCTCGGCTGGACCTACGCCTTCGAGATGATCATCGTCTGCCTGGCCGACGTCACTGCGTTCGGCATCTACATGGGTTTCTGGTTTCCGGAGGTGGCACGTTGGGTCTGGGTACTGGGCATCGTGTTCCTGATCGGCGGGCTGAACCTGTGCAACGTCAAAGTCTTCGGTGAAATGGAGTTCTGGCTGTCGCTGCTGAAAGTCGCCGCCATCGTCGCGATGATCCTCGGCGGCTTCGGCATCATGCTGTTCGGCATCGGTTCGGCCGGCACCGAACAGGCCACTGGCCTGAGCAACCTCTGGGCCCATGGCGGCTTTATGCCTAATGGCATCGGTGGCTTGATCGCATCGTTGGCGGTGGTGATGTTCGCGTTCGGCGGTATCGAAATCATTGGCATCACCGCCGGTGAGGCCAAGGACCCACAGCGGGTGATTCCAAGGGCGATCAATGCGGTGCCGCTGCGGATTCTGCTGTTCTACGTGCTGACGCTGTTTGTGCTGATGGCCATCTATCCTTGGCCGCAGATCGGCAGCCAGGGCAGCCCGTTCGTGCAGATTTTCGACAACCTCGGCATCAGCTCGGCGGCGACCATCCTTAACATCGTGGTGATCTCGGCGGCCGTCTCGGCGATCAATAGCGACATTTTCGGTGCCGGACGCATGATGTACGGCCTGGCGCAGCAAGGTCAGGCGCCCAAAGGGTTTGCTCAACTGTCGAAACAAGGCGTGCCCTGGATGACCGTGGTGGTCATGGGTGCAGCCCTGCTGGGCGGCGTGGTCTTGAACTACCTGATCCCGGAAAACGTGTTCCTGGTGATCGCCTCGATTGCGACCTTCGCCACGGTCTGGGTCTGGTTGATGATTCTGGTCACCCAAGTGGCCATGCGTCGTTCCATGACTCGCGAACAAGTCGCTCAACTGCAGTTCCCGGTTCCGTTCTGGCCCTATGCACCGGCGGCAGCGATTGTGTTCATGCTGTTTGTCTTCGGCGTCCTGGGTTACTTCCCGGATACCCAGGCAGCGCTGGTGGTGGGTGCGGTGTGGATCGTACTGTTGGTGATTGCTTATAAACTGTGGGTCAAACCGGCGGCCGGACAGGCGGTCGAGGTCGACCACGACCCTTCTTTGTTCCATCGATAATCTAACGGAGGCCTTGGATGAAAACTCTCTGGCAACACTGCCACGTTGCAAGCATGGCGCAGGGCAACTACTCGATCATCGAGGATGCCGCCATCGTGACGTCAGGAGCGCACATAGAGTGGATCGGCCCGCGCAGTGAACTGCCGGCAGGCGAATACCCCGAGGTCCACGACCTCGCCGGAGCCTGGGTCACCCCGGGCCTGATCGACTGTCACACCCACACGGTGTTCGGCGGCAACCGCAGCGGCGAGTTCGAGCAGCGCCTGCAAGGCGTAAGCTATGCCGAAATCGCCGCGGCCGGTGGAGGCATTGCCAGCACCGTGCGCGCGACCCGGGCAGCCAGCGAGGAGGAGTTGTTCTTCAGCGCCCATAAACGCTTGAAGAGCCTGCTGCGCGACGGCGTCACCAGCGTCGAGATCAAGTCCGGTTACGGTCTGGATCTGGCCAGTGAACGGAAAATTCTGCGAGTGATCCGCCGTCTCGGCGCCGAGCTGCCGGTCAGTGTGCGCAGCACCTGCCTGGCGGCGCACGCCTTGCCGCCGGAATATGCCGATCGCGCCGACGAGTACATCGAGCACATCTGCAGCGAAATGCTCCCGGCGCTGGCGGCTGAAGGCCTGGTGGATGCGGTGGATGCGTTTTGCGAATACCTGGCGTTTTCCCCGGAGCAGGTCGAGCGGGTGTTCATCGCCGCGCAGAACCTCGGTTTGCCGGTGAAACTGCATGCTGAACAGCTGTCGTCCCTGCATGGATCGAGTCTGGCGGCGCGTTATCACGCGTTGTCGGCTGATCATTTGGAGTTCATGACCGAAGACGACGCGATTGCCATGGCCGAGTCCGGAACCGTCGCGGTGTTGCTGCCAGGCGCGTTTTACTTTTTGCGCGAAACCCAGTTGCCACCGATGGAAGCCTTGCGCAAACACGGGGTGAAAATCGCCATCGCCAGCGACCTCAACCCAGGCACCTCGCCGGCGTTGTCGGTGCGGCTGATGCTGAACATGGCCTGCACCTGCTTCCGGATGACCCCGGAGGAGGCTCTGGCCGGCGCGACCATTCATGCGGCCACTGCGCTGGGCATGGACACAACCCATGGCTCGCTGGAAGTCGGCAAGGTCGCCGACTTCGTCGCCTGGCAGATCGATCGTCCGGCAGACCTGGCGTACTGGCTGGGCGGCGACCTGGAAAAACGCGTCGTGCGTCACGGCGTTGAAGTCACGATTTAGGAGAATGGCTGTGGATAAGGTTCTGAACTTCAAACAAGGCCGGGTGCCATTGCTGATCAGCATGCCCCATGCCGGTCTGCGTCTGACTCCTGCGGTAGAAGCCGGGCTGATCCCCGAGGCGCAAAGCCTGCCGGACACCGACTGGCATATCCCGCAGCTCTATGAGTTCGCTCAAGAGTTGGGCGCCAGCACCCTGGCGGCCGAGTACTCGCGGTTCGTCATCGACCTGAACCGGCCGTCCGACGACAAGCCTTTATATGTCGGCGCCACCACGGGTCTGTACCCCGCGACGCTGTTCGACGGTGTGCCATTGTTCCGTGACGGACTGGAGCCGTCCGCCGAGGAACGCGCCCGCTATCTCGAGCAGGTCTGGATGCCCTATCACAGCACCTTGCAACAGGAGCTGGCACGACTGAAAGCCGAGTTCGGCTATGCGCTGCTGTTCGATGCGCATTCGATCCGCTCGGTGATCCCGCACCTGTTCGAAGGGCAACTGCCGGACTTCAACCTCGGCACCTTCAATGGCGCCAGCTGCGATCCACAGCTGGCTAATCAGTTGGAAGCCATCTGCGCCCGGCACCCGGACTACAGTCATGTGCTGAACGGGCGCTTCAAGGGCGGCCACATCACCCGGCATTACGGCAATCCGGCGGAAAATATCCATGCGGTGCAGCTCGAACTGGGGCAGCGCACCTATATGGAAGAGGTCGAGCCGTTCCGTTATCGCCCTGATCTGGCGGCGCCGACTCAGGTGGTGCTCAAGGAGTTGCTGCAGGGGTTGTTGGCGTGGGGGCAGAAGCACTACGCGCGCTGAGGCGGAGCACTGACCCTGTGGCGAGGGGGCTTGCCCCCGCTAGACCGCGAAGCGGTCCTGAAATCAGCAATCGCGTTCTTCCAGATAAATCGCATTCGCTGGCTTTACGACCGCTTCGCGGCCGAGCGTGGGCAAGCCCACTCGCCACAAAAAAGGTTCACTCAGGGTCGTCGTGATCCCGAAACACCCGCCAATTTCTCCAAGGACATGCTCATTGCACAATTCGGGTTTATGATGCCGGACGGCAGAATAATAGAAGTCCCCCCAGGGATGACCTCGACCCCTTACGGAGCGCGCAATGCAGACTTTGTACCCGCAGATCAAACCCTACGCCCGGCACGATCTGGCCGTCGATAAGCCACATGTCCTGTATGTCGACGAAAGCGGTTCACCGGAAGGTTTGCCGGTGGTGTTCATCCATGGTGGGCCAGGGGCCGGCTGCGATGCGCAGAGTCGCTGTTATTTCGATCCGAATCTGTACCGCATCGTCACCTT
The DNA here is from genome assembly GCF_902497895.1 of Pseudomonas fluorescens. GTDB lineage: Bacteria > Pseudomonadota > Gammaproteobacteria > Pseudomonadales > Pseudomonadaceae > Aquipseudomonas > Aquipseudomonas fluorescens_BP. The sequence continues at coordinate 37,840 of NZ_CABVHQ010000053.1, read as the reverse complement.
CGATCAGCGTGGCTGCGGTCGCTCGACCCCTCACGCCAGCCTGGAAAACAACACCACCTGGGATCTGGTTGCTGACCTTGAGCGGATTCGCCAACATCTGGGCATCGAAAAGTGGGTGCTGTTTGGCGGCTCGTGGGGCTCGACCCTGGCGCTGGCCTATGCGCAGACCCACCCGGAACGGGTCCACGGGCTGATCCTGCGAGGGATCTTCCTCTGCCGTGCGCAAGAGATCGAGTGGTTCTACCAGGCCGGTGCCAGCCGCCTGTTTCCGGACTACTGGCAGGACTATGTGGCGCCGATTCCGCTGGATGAGCGCGATGATCTGCTCACGGCTTTCCACAAGCGCCTGACCGGCAACGACCAGATTGCCCAGATGCACGCAGCCAAAGCCTGGTCGACCTGGGAAGGCCGCACGGCGACCTTGCGGCCCAACCCGCTGGTGGTCGACCGCTTCTCCGAGCCGCAGCGCGCGCTGTCGATTGCCCGTATCGAATGCCACTATTTCACCAACAAAGCCTTTCTTGAGCCCAATCAGTTGATTCGCGACATGCAGAAGATCGCTCACCTGCCAGGGGTGATCGTCCATGGTCGCTACGATGTGATCTGTCCCCTGGATAACGCCTGGGAACTGCACCAGGCCTGGCCGAACAGTGAGTTGCAGGTGATTCGCGATGCCGGCCATGCGGCGTCCGAACCGGGGATCACTGATGCCTTGGTGCGCGCGGCGGCCAAAATGGCCCGGCGCTTGCTCGACTTGCCACCCGAAGAAGCATGAAGGGCCTGCTACAGCGCGTACGTGGCGCGCGAGTCGAAGTAGCAGGAGAGGTCGTTGGGGCCGTAGACCAGGGCTTGATGGTGCTGGTGGCGGTCGAGCCCGAGGATACTCGGGCCAATGCCGACAAAATGCTGAATAAACTGCTTAACTATCGGGTATTCAGTGATGTCGAAGGCAAGATGAACCTGTCTTTGGCTGACGTCAGTGGCGGTTTGCTGCTGGTGTCGCAGTTCACCTTGGCCGCGGATACCAAAAACGGCTTGCGCCCGAGCTTTTCTACCGCTGCTCCTCCAGCGTTGGCAGAAGAGCTTTTTGACTATCTATTGACCAGGGCGCGGCAGTTGCATGGCAATGTGGCATCAGGGATATTTGGCGCGGACATGCAGGTGCATTTGGTCAATGATGGCCCGGTGACCTTTCTGTTGCAGACCTGAAAGCGCTTGAAACACCTTTTTAGAGCCTTTTTGGCCCGAAATCGGACGTTTCGCGATAATACTTTGTTACCACTGATGCGTTGTAACGCGGCCTACTAGATAATCGCGCGCTACGAAGATCAGCGTTCGTTGGTCCATTTTGACTTAGGTAGAGACTTGTCCGGAACCGTTTGGGGAATCATTTAGCCCCGTCGGAGTCGGAACAATGCTCGCCAACCTGGCATATAGAAGCTGGCCGTTGGTTTTTTGATCTGTTTTCGGCGAGGGTTGCTCGTGATTGTTAGTCCCTGTATTGCACTAAAATTGTCTGCCAAACGGTTACGAAACGCTCTAGCGACAGGCTCTGCATTGCTGTGTCTGCTCAGCGCCGGCCAGCTTTGGGCTTTCAATCTGGATGATGTGTCGGCCAAGGCCAAAGAGCTGGCCGGGCAAAAGTACGAAGCCCCGCGCAGTAACCTGCCGAACGAATTTCGTGAAATGAAGTTTGCCGATTATCAGAAAATTCGTTTCCGCAGCGAAAAAGCCGAATGGGCCGATCAGAAAACCCCGTTCAAGCTGTCGTTCTATCACCAGGGCATGCACTTCGACACGCCGGTGAAGATCAACGAGATCACCTCCACCACCGTTCAAGAGATCAAATACGACCCGAGTCGCTTCGATTTCGGCGACGTCAAAGTCGATCCAAAGGCCACCGAGCAGCTGGGTTACGCCGGTTTCCGTGTGCTGTACCCGATCAACAAGGCTGACAAGCAAGACGAGATCATGACCATGCTCGGCGCGAGTTACTTCCGCGTCGTCGGCAAAGGCCATGTCTACGGCTTGTCCGCCCGTGGCCTGGCGATCGACACTGCGCTGCCATCCGGCGAAGAGTTCCCGCGCTTCACTGAATTCTGGGTTCAGCAACCCAAGCCGGGCGACAAGCACCTGGTGATCTTTGCCTTGCTGGATTCGCCGCGTTCGACTGGCGCCTACCGATTGACCCTGCGTCCCGGCAGCAACACCATCGTCGACGTCAAGGCGCAGGTGTATCTGCGTGACAAGGTCAACAAACTCGGGATCGCCCCGTTGACCAGCATGTTCCTGTTTGGCGCCAACCAGCCGTCGAAAGTGCTCAACTACCGTCGCGAGCTGCACGACTCCAGCGGTCTGTCGATCCATGCCGGTAATGGCGAATGGATCTGGCGTCCGCTGAACAACCCGAAACACCTGGCCGTGAGCAACTTCTCGATCGAGAACCCGCGTGGTTTCGGTCTGCTGCAACGTGGTCGTGACTTCAGCCACTACGAAGACCTCGACGACCGCTACGACAAGCGTCCAAGTGCCTGGATCGAACCGAAGGGCGATTGGGGCAAAGGCTCCGTCGATCTGGTCGAGATTCCGACTGCCGACGAAACCAACGATAATATCGTGGCTTTCTGGAGCCCGGAAAAGCTCCCTGAGCCAGGCCAGCCGCTGGACTTCGCCTACCGTATGCACTGGACCATGGACGAAGCTGCACTGCACCCGGTCGACAGCGCCTGGGTCCAGCAGACCCTGCGCTCTACCGGTGACGTGAAGCAGTCGAACCTGATCCGTCAGCCGGATGGTAGCGTCGCTTATCTGGTGGACTTCGAAGGTCCGTCCCTCAAGGCTCTGCCGGAGGACGCGGCGGTTAGCAGTCAGGTCAGCGTTGGTGATAACGCCGAGCTGGTGGAAAACAGCGTTCGCTACAATCCAGAGACCCAAGGCTGGCGCCTGACGCTGCGGATGAAGATCAAGGACCCGAGCAAGCCGACCGAGATGCGTGCCGCGCTGATCCAGACCATCGAGGCTTCGGAGCCTGCCAAGGTAGCGCCTGTGACCAACTCTTCCATTGCCAAGGCCGACAAAATCGCCGCCAAGCAGCAAGAGAAGCGAGCGGCGCAAGAGCAGCAAGAGAAACAAGCGCAGAAAGAGCAGCAAGAGAAACAAGAGAAACAAGAGCAGAAAGAACAGAACGAACAGAAAGAACCAGACGCCAAGCAGCCTGCAGCTGCCGAAGCGGCCCCAGTCACCCCGCTCTCAACCTTGGAACCGGTAAAAACTGAAAAAGTATTGACCGAGACCTGGAGCTACCAGTTGCCTGCCGATGAGTAATTCCCAAGCACAGCCAGAGACTCTCGCCGAGTACCTGGCCCATCTGCCGATGAGCGATGCGCAACGCGCCGAACTGGCGGGCTGCAAGTCGTTCAGCGAGCTGCATGAACGCCTGTCGTCTTCGACGTTCGACGCGCCTGTCGAGGCTGCACAAGCTTCGGTAGGCCGCCGTCTGACCTTGAACTGCGCGCATGAGCTGGAGGAGGCCGAGATGTTGGCGGTCGACGCCGAAGGCCGGGTCTGCCTCAAGGCGACGCCGCCGATTCGCCGGACCAAGGTCGTGCCGGAGCCGTGGCGCACCAATATCCTGGTGCGCGGCTGGCGTCGTCTGACCGGGCGCACCAACCCGCCGGCACTGCCGCGCGATGAACGCGTGCTGCCGGCTGCCCGCTGGCGTACGGTCGGTTCGATCCGTCGCTACATTCTGCTGGTGCTGATGCTTGGCCAGACCATCGTTGCCGGCTGGTACATGAAAGGCATCATGCCGTACCAGGGCTGGTCGTTCGTCGATCTGAACGAAGTTCTGCATCAACCGCTGAGTCAAACCGCCACGCAAGTGCTGCCATACGCGCTGCAAACCAGCATCCTGATTCTGTTCGGGATTCTGTTCTGCTGGGTGTCGGCGGGCTTCTGGACCGCCCTGATGGGCTTCCTCGAGTTGCTCACCGGGCATGACAAATACCGCATTTCCGGTAAAAGTGCCGGCAACGAGCCGATCGCCAAGGACGCGCGCACCGCGCTGGTGATGCCGATCTGCAACGAAGACGTACCGCGGGTATTCGCCGGTTTGCGAGCGACGTTCGAGTCGGTTGCGGCGACCGGTGACCTGGATCGCTTCGACTTCTTTGTTCTCAGCGACAGTAACGACGCTGACATTTGCGTCGCCGAGCAGCACGCCTGGCTGGATGTTTGCCGCGAGGCCAAAGGCTTCGGCAAAATCTTCTATCGCCGCCGTCGCCGTCGGGTCAAACGCAAAAGCGGCAACCTCGACGACTTCTGCCGTCGTTGGGGCGGTGATTACAAGTACATGGTGGTGCTCGACGCCGACAGCGTGATGAGCGGCGAATGCCTGACCAGCCTGGTGCGCTTGATGGAAGCGACGCCGGATGCCGGGATCATTCAGACTGCCCCGCGTGCCTCGGGCATGGATACGCTGTATGCCCGCATGCAGCAGTTCGCCACGCGTGTATACGGTCCACTGTTTACCGCAGGCCTGCACTTCTGGCAGTTGGGTGAATCCCACTACTGGGGCCACAACGCGATCATTCGCATGCAGCCGTTCATCGAACATTGCGCCCTGGCGCCATTGCCTGGTAAAGGCGCGTTCGCCGGTGCGATTCTCTCCCATGACTTCGTCGAAGCCGCGCTGATGCGCCGTGCCGGCTGGGGCGTGTGGATTGCCTACGACTTGCCGGGCAGCTATGAAGAACTGCCGCCGAACCTGCTCGACGAACTCAAGCGTGACCGCCGCTGGTGTCACGGCAACCTGATGAACTTCCGACTGTTCCTGGTCAAGGGCATGCACCCGGTGCACCGTGCGGTGTTCCTGACCGGCGTGATGTCCTACCTGTCGGCACCGCTGTGGTTCTTCTTCCTGGTGCTGTCGACGGCCTTGCTGGCGGTCAACACGCTGATGGAGCCGCAGTACTTCCTCGAGCCGCGACAGCTCTATCCGCTGTGGCCGCAATGGCATCCGGACAAGGCCATCGCGCTGTTCTCGACCACCGTCGTGTTGCTGTTCCTGCCGAAGTTGCTGAGCATCATCCTGATCTGGGCCAAGGGCGCGAAAGAATTCGGTGGCAAGTTCAAGGTGACCCTGTCGATGTTGCTGGAGATGCTGTTCTCCATGCTGCTGGCACCGGTACGGATGATTTTCCACACGCGTTTCGTACTCGCCGCGTTCCTCGGCTGGGCCGCGACCTGGAACTCTCCGCAACGTGACGACGACTCCACCCCGTGGAGTGAAGCGGTGCGCCGCCATGGTCCGCAAACCTTGCTGGGCTTCTTCTGGGCCCTGCTGGTGATCTGGCTCAACCCAAGCTTCCTCTGGTGGCTGGTGCCGATCGTCGGTTCGCTGATGCTGTCGATTCCGGTCTCGGTGATCTCCAGCCGAGTCGGTCTGGGCCTCAAGTCCCGTGATGAAAGCCTGTTCCTGATCCCTGAGGAATATGCGCCGCCACAGGCCTTGCTGGCGACCGATCAGTACACCCACGAAAACCGTTGGCACGCGCTCAAGGAAGGTTTCATCCGGGCAGTGGTCGACCCGCAGCAGAACGCCCTGGCGTGTGCCTTGGCCACGTCCCGTCACCGTTCGGTCGAACCGATCGAATGGCTGCGTATCGAGCGGGTGCGTCACGCGCTGAAAGCCGGCCCTGCCGGGCTCAGCAACGACGAACGTCTGGCTCTGCTGAGTGATCCGGTAGCGCTGGGGCGCCTGCATGAGCAGGTCTGGAGCGAAGGTCACGCCGAATGGCTGAGCGCCTGGCGCCAGTCGATCGAAGCCGATCCGCATGCCCCGCAGTTGCCGCTCCAACCGGTATCGGTTGAAGCACTGCCGGCCTGAGAAAAGCCCCCGCTTCCGACTTGGGAGCGTGGGGCTGCCAAAAGATCGCAGCCTGCGGCAGCTCCTACGGGATTTGCGTACACCCGGTAGCTCACGGGTATACGCGGTCGGCGTAGGAGCTGCCGCAGGCTGCGATCTTTTTTCGAATCAACAACGAATCCTCCTTAAACCCTTGTGCAAACAAACGAGTGAGTTAGCATCGCTCCCCGAATTGGTGCGCCCGGACAACTTATTGTCCGTATCTGTCGGTTTTCAAACGGAAACCTGCTTTTTGCGCGCCTCACAACAAAACGGGTTCAGGGGACTTGATGATGAAGAAGTATCTCTCGATGCTGCTGCTTGGCGTCACGGCATTGGTTGCAGTCAGCGCGGCTCAGGCCGGCGCCATCGATGACGCGGTCAAGCGTGGCACACTGAAAGTCGGCATGGACCCGACCTACATGCCGTTCCAGATGACCAACAAGCGCGGCGAGATCATCGGCTTCGAAGTCGACCTGCTCAAAGCCATGGCCAAGGCCATGGGCGTCAAGCTGGAGACGGTTTCCACCGGCTATGACGGCATTATCCCGGCCCTGCTGACCGACAAGTTCGACATGATCGGCAGCGGCATGACCCTGACCCAGGAACGCAACCTGCGCCTGAACTTCAGCGAACCCTTTATCGTGGTTGGCCAGACCCTGCTGATCCGCAAGGAACTCGAAGGTACGATCAAGTCTTACAAAGACCTGAACAGCGCCGACTATCGCATCACCTCCAAGCTCGGCACCACGGGTGAAATGGTCGCTAAAAAGCTGATCTCCAAGGCCCAGTACCACGGTTACGACAACGAGCAGGAAGCCGTGCTCGACGTGGTCAATGGCAAGGCTGACGCCTTTATTTACGACGCGCCTTACAACGTCGTGGCGGTGAACAAGGTGGGTAACGGCAAGCTGGTCTTCCTCGACAAGCCTTTCACCTACGAGCCGCTGGCCTTTGGTCTGAAGAAGGGCGACTACGACAGCCTCAACTTCATCAACAATTTCCTGCACCAGATCCACGAAGACGGCACCTACGATCGCATCCATGACAAGTGGTTCAAAGACACCGCCTGGCTCAAGGATATGGAATAAGGCCTTTGGCGGTGGGGTGTCATTAGCACCGCGCCGTTCCAATCGCGAGCAAGCTCGCTCCCACAGTTGACCCTGTACTTGCTAAGGACTCGGTCCAATGTGGGAGCGGGCTTGCTCGCGAAGACGGCTTATCTGGCGACACAGACTTCGGAACCTGCAGATTAATGAAACAGAAAAAAGCCCAATGGCCCTGGCACCTGTTGACGGTGCTGGTGCTGATCGGCCTGGCTGGCGCGTTGTATTACGCCACCTCGCTGATGTCCTATGAGTGGCGCTGGAACCGAGTGCCGCAGTACTTTGTCTACCACGCCGAAGAATCCCAGCGGGCAGCGGATATCTCCACTGTCAGCGAACTGGTGCGTAAAGGCGATAAAGCCGAAGTCACCCTGCGCAATGACGCAGGTGACGAACAGCGCCTGACGGTCGACGACAACAGCCTGCAAGTCGCCCGTGGCGATGATGTGGCCGAAGGCGATGTGATCGGTGTCACTCGTCATTGGGCGGCCGGGCCGCTGGTCTGGGGCCTGTGGACGACGCTATGGCTGTCGGTGGTGTCCGGCGTGCTCGGGCTGCTGATCGGCCTGGCGACCGGATTGTGCCGGCTATCGAACAACCCGACCTTGCGCGACCTGTCGACGGTCTATGTCGAGCTGGTGCGCGGTACGCCACTGCTGGTGCAAATTTTCATCTTCTACTTCTTCATCGGTACGGTGATGAACCTGTCCCGCGAATTTGCCGGAATTGCCGCGCTGTCGCTGTTCACCGGTGCTTATGTCGCGGAAATCGTCCGTTCCGGTGTGCAGTCGATTGCCCGTGGTCAGAACGAGGCGGCGCGTTCGCTGGGTTTGAGCGCTGGTCAGTCGATGCGCCATGTGGTCATGCCACAGGCCTTCAAGCGTGTGCTGCCACCGTTGGCGGGGCAATTCATAAGTCTGGTGAAAGACACCTCGCTGGTGTCGGTGATCGCCATTACCGAATTGCTCAAGAGCGGCCGGGAAGTCATCACCACCTCGTTCTCGCCGTTCGAAATTCTGTTCTGCGTGGCGGGCCTGTATTTGTTGATCAACCTGCCGCTGTCGAAAATCGCCAGCCGGCTTGAGCGGAGGCTCGCGCAAAGTGATTGAAGTCCGCGATCTGGTAAAAGTCTTCGACACCCGTGGCCAGGTGGTCCGTGCGGTGGATAACGTCACCACCCACGTGGCCAAGGGCGAAGTGCTGGTGGTGATCGGTCCGTCCGGTTCCGGCAAGTCGACCTTTCTGCGCTGCCTCAATGGCCTGGAGGAGTTCGACTCCGGTTCCGTCAGCATCGATGGTCTGGAGTTGGCCAACCCGAAAACCGACGTCAATGCCTACCGCCGTGAAGTCGGGATGGTCTTCCAGCATTTCAACCTGTTCCCGCACATGACCGTGCTGGAAAATCTCTGCCTGGCGCAGAAAGTCGTGCGCAAGCGCGGCAAGCAGGAGCGCGAAGCCAAGGCTTGGGCGTTGCTGGAAAAGGTCGGTATTGCACAGAAGGCCAACGAGTTCCCGTCACGCCTGTCCGGCGGCCAGCAACAGCGCGTGGCGATAGCCCGTGCACTGGCTATGGAGCCGAAGGTCATGTTGTTCGATGAGCCGACTTCGGCACTCGACCCGGAAATGGTCGGTGAAGTGCTGGATGTGATGAAAACCCTGGCCCTGGAAGGCATGACCATGGTCTGCGTCACCCACGAAATGGGTTTCGCCCGGGAAGTGGCGGATCGGGTGCTGTTCTTCGATCATGGCAAACTGCTGGAAGACTCCCCGCCGGACGAATTCTTTGCCGCACCGAAGGATTTGCGGGCTCAGGCATTTTTGAGGCAGGTGTTGTAGGTCCTGTTTCTCCAGCGTGTCTTAGGGATTGTTTCTTCGAATTGAGGTGGAGTCTGTCAGGCGTGGGGTTCGTATCGGGACTCGCGATGGTCGGGCAAATTTGTGCAGGAAAATGCCTGGAAGGCTCCCTGTCCATAGATTCTTCGACTCGCCGAAGAATCTATGGACGCGGGAGCTTTTGCGACATTGCATCATGTAGCCATCAAGCTGGACAGGTTTTATTCAAAACCCAAGGAGGCAGCTTTGCCTGCCTCTCTGTACCTCCGATCAGCCGCTGATAGAGGCTGGATCGGAGTACTGTCCATTGCGTATAGCGCGCACTTCGAAGAGATGAGTACCAGGTGACAAATCAGTGAACATGAAACCAGTTTGGGAAACCTCCCGAACGGCTTGTCCATCAATGGACAGCTGATAACCGGTGACACCGACACTGTCAATCGGAGGTTTCCACTGGATCGTTCCGGCCGTGCTGGAAAGCCGATTAAACTCCAACTGGGTTGGCCCGTTGCCCACTGTGGTCACTTCAACATACGCCGTTTCCGACTGGTTCCCGGCGGCATCCAGCGCGCGTATGCTGAAATAATAGGTTGTATTGCCGGTCAGGCCGCCGACGACGTGACGGGTGCTGTCAACTGTGGTTAACGGCTTGCTGTTGAGGAGGATTTGATAGCCGGTAACCGCGACGTTATCACTGGATGCATCCCAATCCAGGGTGGCAGAGGTTTCGGTGACAGTGGTGGCTCTGAAGTTGGTGGGTTTGGAGGGTGCTGTCGTGTCTGGTTTGGTGGTGACTGGCAGTGGGTCGGAGTCGGCAAAGTTTCCGGCAGCATCCAGCGCGCGCACCTTGAAAGTATAAGTTGTACCCTCGGTCAGGTCGGTGATAACGATGCGGGTGCCGGTAGCTGTCTCGACCCTTACGTTGCCACGGTAGATCTCATAGAGGATGACCGCGACGTTATCACTGGAGGCAGTCCACTCCAGGACGGCGGCGGTGCCGGTAATACCGGTGGCTCTGAAGTTGGTGGGTTTGGAGGGGGCTGTCGTGTCTGGTTTGGTGGTGGTTACTGGCAGTGGGTCGGAGTCGGCAAAGTTTCCGGCAGCATCCAGCGCGCGCACCTTGAACATATAGGTTGTACCCGCGGTCAGGCCGTTGACCTCGATGCGAGTGCCGGTAACTGTGTAGATCAGAGTGTTGTCACGGTAGATCTCATAGCCGGTAATCCCGATGTTATCACTGGATGCAGCCCACTCCAGGACTACGGCGGTGCCGGTGATGGCGGTGGCTCTGAAGTTAGTGGGTTTGGAGGGGGCTGTCGTGTCCGGAGTGGTGACTGGCAGTGGGTCGGAGTCAGAAAAGTTTCCGGCAGCATCCAGCGCGCGTACTTTGAAAATATAGGTTGTACTCTCGGTCAAACCGGTGGCGTTGTAATGGGTGTTGTTAACTATGGTTATCGGCGTGTTATTGCGGAAGATCTGATAGCCGGTGATCCAGAAGTTATCAGTGGATGCAGCCCACTCCAAGGTGACGGAGTTGCCGGTGATGGTGGTGGCTCGCAGATTGCCGGGTTTGCTGGGTGGCTGATCGTCTTTGGATGCTAACAGGTCCGAGTCAGCATAGTTTCCGGCAGCATCCAGTGCGCGCACCTTGAACCAATAGGGTTCGGTCACGTCGATAGGGAAAAAAGCCGTAAAGTTGATCGTGCCGAGTAGCTTGTCGTTTCGATATACCTCATAGCCGGTGACCTTGACGTTATCAGTTGACATGTCCCAAAAGAGATAGCTTCTTTCCGTATCAGTCTCGATTCTGAGGTTGGTTGGCTTGGAAGGTGCTGTCCCGTCTACTGTAGTGACCGGTAATGGGTCGGAGTCGGCAAAGTTTCCGGCAGCATCCAGCGCACGTACCTTGAAAACATAGTGGGTAGTCTCGGCTAGACCACGATCGATGTAAAAGGTGCTGCTAACCGTGTCGATCGGTGTGTCGTTGCGGTAGATCCGATAGCCGGTAACCCCGACATTATCACTGGATGCAGCCCACTCCAGGCTGATGGAGTTGGCGGTGATTGTGGAGGCGCGAAGGTTGGTGGGTTTACTGGGTGGCGAATGGTCCGAGGTCATTGTCAGCGAGTCAGAGTCAGCGAAGTTGCCGGCGGCATCCACGGCGCGAACTCTGTACGTAAAAAAGTCAGCTACATTGACCAGGTAATAGTTGATTTGGGCGTCTACAGTATCGAGTAGATTGTTGTTGGCATAAATCTTGTAGTGGGTAACTGCGACATTATCAGTCGACGCAGTCCACCGAAGAAGAGCCTGAGGGTGGGTTTCAATGAAAGTGAAACGGAGATCTGTAGGCTTGCTGGGTTTTGTTGCGTCTACTGTCACGGCAGTGATCTCGGCTGCAGCACCGTCTCCAGAGGCGAAGTGGGGGACAATCTGGAGGTGGTATTTTCTGCCTTCCGTTAATCCAGTGAATACGAATTCTGTCTCAAGTAGTTTAGCAAAAGGTTGGTCGTTTGCATAAAGTGTGTAGCCGACAATGGTTTCGCTGTCTTGCGGGCGTGCCCATTTTAATCTGATTGAGTTGGTTGTAACGTCACTGGTTGTCAGCTGAGTTGGAACGGACAGTCTGGCTTTGCTTGCCCTGTCTCGCGTGGCAGTGATGCACCGATCTACTGCGCCTGTTCCACCGAAGAAATCAACGTTGATCATGTTTCCTTTGCTGGGTTGCCTATAGCGAACAGATCCAACGTTGTTAAAGAAACAGTCCCAATGGATAGCGTTGGGCTTAAAGCGTATAGGTCCCAATGTATTGTAGCCGGCAGCAAAAATCGACCATAGCTGATTCTTTGGTGGGTCGGCCATAGTGCGAAGTATATGGTTATAAAGAGCTCTCTCGCCATTCAGGTCTTCGCCGGTCCAGGTTTGATGAACTTTTCCCCAGCAAAACCAATATGGACTGTTCCAGGCGATAATGACATTCTTGCCGGGGAATCGGTTGCGGATTTGACCGATCGTCAGGCTCTGTGCCGATGGGGGAATGCAAAGCTGACTGATACGTAATTGCAACGCTGAGAAGACGCTCTCTTCCAAACCGTCTGCAAATACTTCGTGGAAATCTAATATCACAATTTCCCCTGGGTTTGCCTTTGCGAATGCTGAAACCTTATCAAGGCATTCAAACAACCCGCGATTAGCGTCATACGATCCGTGTTTAAATATGAAGCTCGACCCGTCCCTGTACAGTCGCAAATCAAGAGCTCGAATACCATTGTTCAGTTGATAATCAAAAGTGTCGTCCTGGCAAGCCCCCCACTGATCCGTCGGCCATCCAGCGCCCTCCTGGTCGACGCCAGCATTATGGGCTTCGGGTAATATCAGATCATGTATTTTTAGTTGTTCTATATTGGACCCGAGCTCTGTCATCCAGCGACTATAATTGACCAGGGTTATAGGGTGTTGGAACATCAGGCTATAGCGAGCGCTGCTGAGCGACTGTTCTTGTCGTGTACCGTCGGTACTCACCATAAGAATTATGGTAATGGGGGTGTTGTCTGCCAGCTTCGCAAGTTCTTCAAGCGGTAGCTCGCAGCTGAAAGCCTGTGTGCCAATTTGGCTGTTTGCCGGGACGGCTTCTGCTAATTCAATGACTCCAGAGCGCCCGTTGGCGTAAGTGCACTCGCAATGTAGCCATAGCCTTGATTGGCTATTGATACCCAACCAAGACGCAACACCTATCACCGGATTAGCGGTTAAGTTGTTGTATTTCAAGACATCATTTTCGGTATCAGACACGGTTGGGGGCTGCAAAAAAACATTTTGCAATTCAATGTCAGTACCTTGAATCGGTTCTTGTAGTGACATGTTGGCTTTCCTGTGGCTGGGCATTAAAGCGATTAATGCACAGGCAGGAGTCACTGACCACTAGCAGGTCTGCTAGTGGCATAGTGTATAAAAAGAGCCTATTGTTTCAGGTTTTGTGTTTGAGCCAAGTGTTTGAGCCAAGTGTTTGTGCGGCTCCATGAGTGTTGGACAACTTACGGTTATCCTTGTTTCTGCAGCCGCTGCTGGTAATTAAACCCTGAACTTGCCCACCAACATCTGCAAATGAGTCCCCAACCGCGCCAGCTCAACGCTGGAAGCGGCGGTCTCCTCGCTGGCAGCTGAGGTCTGCTCGGACACATCGCGCACATTCAGCACACTGCGGTTGATCTCTTCGGCCACGGCGCTCTGCTGCTCTGCAGCGGCGGCGATTTGCTGGTTCATCGCCTGAATGGCTGAGACGGTGCGGGTGATGTTGGCCAGCGAGCCGCCAGCGCGCCGAGTCAGCTCGACGCTGCTATCGGTCAGGCTGCGGCTGTTGTCCATGATAGTGGCGACTTGCTGGGTGCCGCTTTGCAGGCCGACGATCAGTTGTTCGATTTCCTCGGTGGACTTCTGGGTGCGCTGGGCGAGGCTGCGCACCTCATCGGCGACCACCGCAAAACCGCGTCCGGCCTCACCGGCGCGGGCGGCTTCAATAGCTGCGTTGAGCGCCAGCAGGTTGGTCTGTTGCGCCACCGATTTGATTACGTCGAGCACGCTGCCGATCTTGTCGCTTTCGCGCTGGAGATGGCTCATGGCCTCGGTGGAATTACCGACCTCGGTGGCCAGGCGTTCGATCTGCGCAATGGCTTCGCTGACCACCTTGTCGCCTTCGCGGGCCTGCTGGTCGGCAGCGACAGCGGCCTCGGAGGCCTCTTCGGCGTTGCGCGCGACTTCCTGTACGGTGGCGGTCATTTCATGCATGGCGGTGGCGACCTGATCGGTCTCGACCTTCTGGCTGTTGACTCCGGCGCTGGTCTGTTCGGTGACGGCTGACAGCTGCGCGGCGGCGCTGGCGATCTGCGTCACGCCCGCGCCGATGCCACCGATCAATTGCCGCAAGCCGACGGTCATGCGTTGTATGGCGCTCTGCAGTTGGCCGAGTTCGTCGCGGCGCTGAACGTCGAGGTCCTGGCTCAGATCGCCGGAAGCCACGCGCTCGACCACTGTCAGGGTCTGTTGCAGCGGAATGACGATCTGCCGGGTAATGGCCCAGGCGGCGATCAGGCCGAACAGCAGCGTCAGTACGGTGACCAGCGCCAAGGTGTTTTTTGCTTGCGCCGCATCGCTGTCACGCTTGGTGATTTGCGCGGCGCTCAGCTGCTTGCTCATGTCGAACAGGATATTGCCCTGGTCTGCCATGCGTTTCAGGGCGGCAGCGCTGGCCACCTGGGAGTCGCGGAACTGGCTGACCGCCGCTCGATAGCTTTTGAGCGCCTCGCTAGCCTGTTGCAGGTTGGCGATATGCTGTTCCGGCAGTTTGCCGGGGAGGCTTTCGAGGTTGTTCAAGGCATCGTCGATGGCGTCCAGCGCCGGCTGTTCAGCCTCGACCTTGGCGCTGTAGGTGTAGCCGCGGACCTGGAAGCGCGCCTGCTGTACCAGCTTGCTCAGGTCGATCACGCTGTTGAATTGGGCGACGCTGTCACCTTGCAGCACGGACTTCTCGACTTCCGTCACGCGGGCTACCGCGTTATCGGCGGCGCCGCCGAGTCTGGCGCGGCTGGCTTCGCGGTTCACAGTGGCTTGAGTCATGTCGACAAAGGCGCGTTTGTATTCGGTGACAGCGGCCAATTGTTTGTCGAGCATGGCAATGCTATCGGGCTGTTCAAGCCGTTTGCGCGCGACTTGCAGGCCCTCGTCCAGCTGGTTCAGTAGATCGCTGACGACCGCCGGGCCTTGCTCGCCCCGACGCATTTCGTAGTCCAGGCGGGCGATGCGCAGGTCTTTGGTCAGCTCGTTCAGCGTGGAGATATAGCCCAGCTTGTCGCCGCGCTCGATCAGGCTACTCAGACCCATCCAGCCGGTGAAGGTGATCAGCAGAGTCAGCAGCAGCACCAGACCGAAGCCGATGCCGAGTTTCAGATTGACGCTTACATTTCCCAGGTTCTGGGCTAGCCAACGGTACATGCTGTGAACTCCCTTTGACGCATGAATGGGTCTATTGGGAGTGTATCGGCAGGCCGGAGGAAATCTGTAGATGCGAAGCTGCGAACTATTGTGGCGAGTGGGCTTGCCCTGGCTTCGCATATTCTTCGTAGCAGCTGCCGAAGGCTGCGTCCGGCTGCGCAGCAGTCGCAAGGTATGCAACCACGGTTAACCTGTTAGCACCACGGTGCGTGATTTTACGACCGCTGCGCGGCCGGACGCAGGCTTCGCCAGCTGCTACGGACCGCGTCGTCGCAAGTTCCCTCGCCACAGTTTTTTTTGCTCGACGTTTAGAACAGTCGGGAGAGGAGGGCGGTCACGGCCGTCTCGACCCGCAGGATGCGCTCGCCGAGCTGTACCGGTTGCAGGCCGGCCTTGGCCAGCATGTCGATTTCGTAGGGGATCCAGCCGCCTTCAGGGCCGATGGCCAAGGTCACCGGTTCGTCCAGCCCGCGTGGGCAGGGCGGGTAGTTGCCGGGATGCCCGACCAGACCTAAGGTGCCTTCGACCATGGCCGGCAGGCGGTCTTCGACGAAGGGCTTGAAGCGTTTTTCGATGATGATCTCCGGCAGCACGCTGTCGCGAGCCTGCTCCAGGCCGAGGATCAGTTGCTCGCGAACCGCTTGCGGCTCAAGGAACGGGGTCTGCCAGAAGCTCTTCTCGACCCGGTAGCTATTGACCAGCACTACCCGCGGCACGCCCATGGCGGCGACGGTTTGCAGTACCCGACGGAGCATTTTCGGCCGCGGCAGGGCCAGCAACAGGGTCAGCGGCAGTTTCGCCGGGGGTGGCTGGTCGAGGCTGACTCGCAGTTCCGCCTCAGAGGCTTCCAGGCGCAGCAACTCGGCAGAACCCATCAACCCGCCGATGCGCCCGACCCGCAGGCTGTCACCGACGACGCTGCGATGGACTTCCTGCATGTGGGTCAGGCGCCGATCACGCAGGATCACCCGGTCGGCCGCAATAAAGTCGGCCTCTTCGAGAAGCAGCAGGTTCACGCTTGGGTCGCTGGCGGCTGGTCGTCATGGTCGCTGTCGACGGGCTGGTCGTCCGGATGCTCGCCGCGTTTGCTGATCAGGCTGCCAAAGAGGATGCCGATTTCGAACAGAAACCACATTGGCACCGCCAGCAAGGTCTGCGAGAAGATGTCCGGCGGGGTGAGGATCATGCCGACTACGAAGCAGCCGATGACCACATAGGGACGGATTTTCTTCAGGTATTTGACGTCGACCACGCCGATCCACACCAGCAGCACCACGGCCACCGGGATTTCGAAGGCTACGCCGAAGGCGAAAAACAGCGTCATGACGAAATCGAGGTAGCTGGTGATATCGGTCATCATCTCCACGCCGGCCGGGGTGGCGGCGGCGAAGAACTTGAAGATCAGCGGGAACACCAGGAAGTAGGCAAAGGCCATCCCGGTGTAGAACAGCATGATGCTCGAGACCAGCAAGGGCACCGCGATGCGTTTTTCGTGCTTGTACAGGCCCGGTGCGATAAAGCCCCAGATCTGATGCAGGATCACCGGGATCGCCAGGAATAGCGAGACCATCATCGTCAGTTTGAGCGGCGTGAGGAACGGCGAGGACACATCGGTGGCGATCATGGTCGCGCCCACCGGCAGGTACTCGCGCAGTGGCGTGGAGACGAAGGTGTAGATCTGCTGGGTGAAGGCAAACAGCCCGGCGAAGATCACGAAAATCGCCGCGACACAACGCAGCAGGCGGGTGCGCAACTCGGTGAGGTGCGAAACCAGCGGCATGTGCTGGTCGTTTTCCGGTTTATCAGCGCTCATGGGGCTCGCGGCGGCAAAGTGGGGTCAAGGGGGGCAGGCGTACTGGGTGCCGCCGCAGGGGAAACAGTTTCTGTCGCAGTCGGGCCGACAGTCGGTTCGGCCGGTTTGACAGCTGCTGCTGGCGTTGGGTCGACAGCGGTGGCTACCTGCGCCGGAGCATGGATCGACTGCTCCGCCACTGGTACGAAGGTGCTCGGCGTCTGCTGTTGCGGCGCGAGAATCTTCCGCGCTTCCTGCTCCAGGGACAGAATGTGTTCGTTATGCAGTTGCCGGCGAATTTCGTCGGCACCGATTTCCCGTTCAACTTCCTGTTTGATCGCGTTGAAACTGCGTTTCAGGCGCCCGACCCACAGACCGGCCGTGCGCGCGGCACCCGGCAGCCGTTCAGGGCCGAGCACCAGCAGCGCGACGAGGCCGACGAGCAGCAGTTCAGAGAAGCTGATACCAAACATTAGTCAGTGCTCACAAGTCTTTGCGGATCGGCTCTTCGACTTTTTGTGCTTGCACGTCGATGGTGTGCGGCTCGTTCAGTGTCGAAGCCTGTGGTTGTGGTTGTGCCGGTGGTACCGGTTGGGCCGGGGTCACCGTTGGGTCAGCAGGTTTTTCATCGTCGTTCATGGCCTTGCGAAAGCCCTTGATCGACTCACCGACGTCGGTGCCGAGGTTTTTCAGTTTCTTGGTGCCGAACACCAGTATCACGACAACCAGGATGACGACCCAGTGTTTCCAGTCAAAAATGCCCATGCTGCGATTCCTCTCTTAAGCGTTATTCAAGCGGACGGGCGCGAAGCCTTCTCGGCGTGTCCGGACAGACCGAAGCGCCGGTCCAGTTCATCCAGCACAGCCTGTGGATGCTGCCCCAGTTGGGCGAGCATGACCATACTGTGGAACCATAAATCGGCGGTTTCGTAGATCACATCAGTGCAATCGCCGCTGATGGCGGCGTCCTTGGCGGCGATGATGGTTTCAACCGATTCTTCACCGACCTTTTCCAGAATCTTGTTCAAGCCCTTGTGGTACAGGCTGGCGACATAGGAACTGTCGGCGGCAGCGCCTTTGCGCTCTTCCAGCACTTGGGCCAGGCGGGTCAGGGTATCGCTCATGTTCAATGTCCAGCCTTGTAGATGGCGTGCGGGTCTTTGAGCACCGGGTCGACGGTCTTCCAGTCAGCGTTTTCGTAGACGCGGTAGAAGCAGCTTTGGCGGCCGGTATGGCAAGCGATGTCGCCGATCTGCTCGACCATCAGGATGATCACATCGGCGTCGCAGTCCAGGCGCATCTCGTGGAGTTTTTGCACGTGCCCGGACTCTTCGCCCTTGCGCCACAGTTTGCCACGGGAACGGGACCAGTAGATGGCGCGGTTCTCGGCGGCGGTCAGTTCCAGCGCTTCGCGGTTCATCCAGGCCATCATCAGTACGCGCCCGGTCTTGTGATCCTGGGCAATCGCCGGCACCAGGCCGTCGTTGTCCCATTTGATCTCGTCCAGCCAATCTTTCATCTTCGACTCCGACAACCGGCGCAGCGCTTATTGCTGTGCCCAGGCGTTGAAACAGTGTGCCAGCAGCACGCGTTGCTGGCTATCGGCGCACGACCAGATACAAACCGACCGCCACCATGATTCCGGCCGGCCAGTGCCCCAATTCATTCAATGGGCCACCGGCAGCGAGTACCGTACCCCCCGCCAGGTGTGCGCAGCCGAGCAGACGCAGGAACCAGTCGTCCTTGCGTCTGTGCCAGGCTGGTGGCGCATTGGACGTGTGAGGTTGCGACATGCGCTCCAGCAGGTCGCGGGTCATATTGGCCAGGTGCGGTAGTTGCTCGACCTGGCTCTGCAGGTTGCCCAGCAAGGTTTTGGGGCTGACCCGTTCGCGCATCCAGCGCTCGAGAAACGGTTGGGCGGTGTTCCACAGGTCCAGCTCCGGGTACAACTGGCGACCCAGGCCTTCGATGTTCAGCAGGGTTTTCTGCAACAGAACCAGCTGCGGCTGCACTTCCATGTTGAAGCGCCGTGCCGTCTGGAACAGGCGCATCAGCACCTGGCCGAAGGAAATATCCTTTAACGGTTTCTCGAAAATCGGCTCGCAAACGGTCCGGATCGCCGCTTCGAATTCATTCAGCCTGGTTTCCGCCGGTACCCAGCCCGAGTCGATGTGCAGCTGGGCGACGCGGCGGTAGTCGCGTTTGAAGAAGGCGAACAGGTTGCGCGCCAGATAATCCTGGTCTTGCGGAGTCAGGCTGCCGACGATGCCACAGTCGATGGCAATGTACTGCGGGCTCCACGGCTGCACGGTGCTGACGAAGATATTGCCGGGGTGCATGTCGGCGTGGAAGAAACTGTCGCGGAACACCTGGGTGAAGAAGATTTCCACGCCTCGTTCGGCGAGCATTTTCATGTCGGTGCGCTGGTCGGCCAGGGTGGCCAGGTCGGTAACCTGAATCCCGTAGATTCGCTCCATCACCAGCACTTTCGGCCGGCACCAGTCCCAGTAGACCTGGGGCACATACAACAGCGGCGAGCCGTCGAAGTTGCGTTTCAGCTGGCTGGCATTGGCCGCCTCGCGCAACAGATCGAGCTCGTCGTAGATGGTTTTTTCGTAGTCCTGGACCACATCCACCGGATGCAGCAAGCGCGCATCGGCGGAGAGTTTTTCCGCAGCCCGGGCGAGGATGAACAACCACGCCAGATCCTGGGCGATGATCGGCTTGAGGCCCGGGCGTATGACCTTGACCACTACTTCTTCACCGCTTTTCAGCTGTGCGGCATGAACCTGGGCCACGGAAGCCGAGGCCAGCGGTTCGAAGTCGAAACGGCTGAAGACTTCACTGATTCTCTTGCCGAGCTGGCTTTCGATCAGGTCTATCGCCACTTGCGAGTCGAACGGCGGTACGCGGTCTTGCAACTTCATCAGCTCGTCGGCGATGTCTTCGGGCAGCAGATCGCGGCGAGTGGAAAGAATCTGCCCGAACTTGATGAAAATCGGTCCCAGATCCTGCAATGCCAGGCGCAGACGCGCACCGCGAGTCAGTGTCAGCGTCTTGCGCGGGAACCAGCGCCACGGCAAGACGTAGCGCAGCGCCAGGAGAAACCAGGGCAGTGGCAGGGCGAACAACAGGTCATCGAGGCGGTAGCGGATCACGACGCGCTGGATGCGCAACAAACGGCGGACGGCAAGCAGCTTCATGCGTTATCGCTTGAATCAAGGGATCGGGAAAGGCGCTCGAAACGCGCCTCAAGACGTTCCAGATCAAGCTTGATCTGGTCCAGTTCACTAAAACGGGCTTCGGCTTCGCGTTGGCCCACCAGGGTGCGCGACTCTTCGCTGAGGTACTCGGCAAGGTTCTGGTTCAGGCTGGCGAAGCCTTGTTGGTACCACTGTGCGCGGCTGCGAAGATGGCCGCCGATCAGTTGCGTGGCGACCGGACCGAGCCAGCGCGAGAGTTCGTACTCCCAGTCCAGCTCCAGGTCCTGCAGTATCGCCGCCAGATCCAGCAGTACCGCGCTGTCGCCTTCGAGATCGACCTCGGGGCCATGCAGGACCGCGGTCTTGTCCTTGCTCAGTGCCAGGCTCAGCAGACTCGACGCCGGAGCGCGCAAGGTGCAGTCGGCCTCGGCGGCCCAATGGGCGGCCAGCATCAGGCCTTCATCACCGGGGATGATGAACAGGTGCAACGCCGGGTTGCGGCAATCGACAGCAATCACCTTGCCGTTCAAGTGTTGCAGGCGCGGCAGCGCCGTACTGTCGAGGCGCAGCACGCGGTTGAGGCCGTGCTCGACGCCGACCAGCAGGGCGCTGAGCAACATCAGGGTTTGATGCCGCGATGCAGGGCGACGATGCCGGCGGTCATATTGTGGTAGGTCACCCGGTCGAAACCAGCCTCGACCATCATCGACTTCAGGGTTTCCTGGTTCGGGTGCATGCGGATCGATTCGGCCAGGTAGCGGTAGCTTTCCGAGTCATTGGTGATCAACTTGCCCATCAGCGGCATGAAGGCGAACGAATAGGCATCGTAGGCCTTGGACATCAGCGCGTTGGTCGGCTTGGAGAACTCCAGTACCAGCAGCCGGCCACCGGGCTTGAGTACCCGCAGCATGGAACGCAGGGCATCTTCCTTGTGGGTCACGTTGCGCAGGCCGAAGGCGATGGTCACGCAGTCGAAATGGTTGTCCGGGAACGGCAGCTTTTCAGCGTCGGCCTGGACGAACTCGACATTGCCGGCCACACCCAGGTCCAGCAAACGATCGCGACCGACCTTGAGCATGGATTCGTTGATGTCAGCCAGCACCACCTGACCGGTCGGGCCCACCAGGTGCGAAAACTTTCTGGTCAGGTCGCCAGTACCGCCAGCGATGTCCAGCACACGGTTGCCAGTGCGTACGCCAGACAACTCGATCGCGAAACGCTTCCACAGTCGGTGCATGCCGCCCGACAGCAAGTCGTTCATCAGGTCGTACTTGGCCGCTACCGAGTGGAAAACTTCAGCGACTTTTTCCGCCTTTTGGCTTTCCGGAACGTTTTTGAAGCCGAAGTGAGTGGTGGGTTCGGCATCGCTGCCTTTGCGCTGATCAGTCATATCGCTGTCACCAGAAGAGAATGCGGGACATTCTAATCCCGGTGACGGTCTTTGTCTTGGCAAGGCTGAATGTAAGATAGGCAACCGCCGGGACGTTTTGACGCATGCAAGGTCAAGATGTCTTGAGCAAGTCCCGATAAAACAGGAGTCATTCGATGGCCCGTATTAGTGTTGAGCGTGCCCACGGTCTGGGTAAGGAAGCAGCCCGCGAGAAGGCCGACATGTTGGCGCAGAAACTGTCCGATCGATATGGCCTGGAGCCGCAGTGGTCAGGCGACATCCTGAATCTCAAGCGTCCCGGGGTAAAAGGTGCGGTGCATGTGGGCGAGAACTCGATCAAAGTCGATGTCGAGTTGGGCCTGCTGATGTCGGCCATGAGCGGCACGATCAAATCGGAAATCGAGAAGGCATTGGATAAGGCCTTGGCGTAATCCTGTTGTTGTTTCTGTGTAGGAGCAGCCGGTCTACGCTCGATTGCTCGCGATAGCAGCAAAGCGGCGGTGTATCAGTCAGACCGCGTTATCGTTAGCGTTCATCGCGAGTAAGCTCGCTCCTACAGAGGTGGCATTTCTTAGGGTGCCGTTTCTAATTTTTCTCACTACTTTGTGCCTAAGCCCTCATCCCTGCGGGCAGTTCCTCAAACCTTTTGCGCGTGAGGTGCACCATGGCCAAAGTAACTTTGAAGAAAAAAACCGACGTTCAGACAACCGCTCCGAGCGAAGTAAAATCCTACGCCCGCAAGATCTGGCTGGCAGGCCTGGGGGCTTACGCCAAGGTCGGCAAGGAAGGCAGCGAGTACTTTCAGGAGTTGATCGAAGCGGGTCAAACTGTTGAAAAGAAAGGCAAAAAAGTTGTGAATCAGCAACTTGAAGCGGCCAACAGTCAGATCGATGAAGTCAAGGATGACGTCACCAGCTTCAAGGGCAAAGTCGAAGTGCAGCTCGATAAAGTCGAGAAGGCGTTTGACGCGCGCGTCGCAAGTGCCTTGAATCGCTTCGGCATTGCGTCTAAACATGATGTTGAGACACTCTCTGCTAAGCTCGATGGGTTGACGGCATTGCTTGAACGTGTCGCGCGTAAACATTAAGGAGAACGGGATGGCTGGTAAAAAGTATACTGAAAAAGAAGGCAGCTCGTGGATCGGGAAAGTCGAAGACTACTCCCGCAAAATCTGGCTTGCTGGTTTAGGCGTGTACTCGAAGATCGACACTGACGGCAGCAAACTCTTCGATACCCTGGTCAAAGATGGTGAGAAAGCCGAGAAGCTCACCAAGAGCGCCGTCGGTAAAAAAGTCGATGCCGCCAAGGATTCCGCCCAATCGGCCAAGTCCCGTGTGGGTGATGTCAAAGATCGCGCACTGGGCAAATGGGGCGAGCTGGAAGAGGCTTTCGACAAGCGACTCAACAGCGCCATTTCGCGTCTGGGCGTGCCGAGCCGCAATGAAGTCAAGGCGCTGCACAGCAAGGTCGATACCCTGACCAAGCAGATCGAGCGCATGACCGGTGAGTCGGTGACCAAGCCAGTGGCGAGCAAGACCGCGGCGGCCAAACCGGCAGCTAAAACCGCGGCCAAACCTCTGGTAAAAGCCGCCGCTAAACCGGCAGCCAAGCCCGCAGCAAAAACCGCAGCAGCCAAACCTGCCGCGGCCAAGCCAGCAGCCAAAGCGGTTGCCGCTAAACCGGCAGCTGCGAAGAAGCCGGTTGCCAAGAAACCTGCGGCACCCAAAGCAGCAGCGCCGAAGCCAGCAGTAGAAGCCAAACCGGCAGCTGCGGTCAGCCCTTCGAACTCTGCAGCTGCGCCGACCCCTGCGGTCACCCCGACTGTTGCGTCGACTCCATCGACGCCATCCAGTCAGTCCTGATTTTTTCGGGACAGACAAAAACGCCCGGCCTGCAAAGGTCGGGCGTTTTTGTTTTGGTCAGAAAACTCTCCGGTGCCTGATCGAGCGCAAAAGATCGCAGCCTATCGGCAGCTCCTACGCCGACGTAGGAGCTGCCGAAGGCTGCGATCTCTTGATCTTCCAATCACACATGCTCTTCCAGATACCGCAACGCCATCTGCTCGGTCGCCAGCTTCACCGGCGCCAGCAAGTGCGGCGCTACCAGCATCATGATCTGGTAAACCACCACCCGTACTTCGCCCTCGCGCCCCAGAATCCGTTGATAGTCGAGGGAAAACAGCAGGGTCATGGTGATCTGTTCGACCAGTTGCCCCAGCGCCTGGGTTTCGCTGATCAGTTGCCCCTGCGCTTTCAAGCGCGCCAGCAATGAGGCCAGGGTGCGCTTCAAGGCGTTGAGCAGATTGCGAATACCCTTGGCCAGTTTCGGCAAGCGTCCGGCCAGGTTGGACAGGTCCTGGAACAGGAAGCGATAGTGCGCCAGGCGCTCGACGATCAGGTGCAGGAACAGCCAGTAATCTTCCGCAGACAGTTGCGCATCCGCCGGTGGATCGAGCAGCGGCGTCAGTTCCGCCTGAAAGCGTTCGAACAAGCCGAGTATCAGCGGCTCCTTGCCATGAAAGTGGTAGTAGAGGTTGCCCGGGCTGATCCCCATTTCATTGGCAACTTCCATGGTAGAGACATTCGGTTCGCCCTTTTGATTGAACAATTGCAGGGCACATTCGAGGATCCGGTCGCGGGTTTTCATCCAGTCTTCTTGGTTGTTGAGTCATGCCACGGCCAACAGCCCGACCGTGGTGCAGTGAATATTCAGCGCACGCGCACGTAGGTACCTGGCGCCGCCTCCATCGGTGGATAATTCTGGTTACCGAGAGCCATCAGGGTTGGCCGTTGGGTTCCCGAGCGCTCCTGAATCCAGCTCAGCCACCGTGGCCACCAGCTACCTTCGACATGGGTGGCGTCGTAATACCAGGCGCGTGGATCGGTGCTGAGTTTGGGGTTCTCGATGAAATTGGCCTTGGCGTTGCTCGGCGGGTTGAGGATGCTCTGGATGTGGCCGCTGTTGGACAGCACGAAGCGGCGATCACCGCCCAGCAGCAGGGTTGAGCGGTACACCGCGTCCCACGGAGTGATGTGGTCGTTGATCCCGGCCACGCTGAAGCTGTCGACGTTGACCTTCTGCAGATCGATCGGCGTGCCGCATACCTCCAGCCCGCCGGGATGGCTCAGCGGGTTGTGCTTGAAGAAGTCCAGCAGGTCGCCATGCAATGCCGCGGGCAGGCGCGTGTTGTCGTTGTTCCAGTACAGGATGTCGAAGGCCGGTGGTTCCTTGCCCAGCAGGTAGTTATTGACCCAGTAATTCCAGATCAGGTCATTGGGGCGCATCCAGGCGAAGACCTTGGCCATGTCTCGCCCTTCGAACACGCCTCGCTGGTAGGAATCGCGCTTGGCGGCTTCAAGGGTCTGCTCGTCGGCAAACAAGGTGGCAGGGCTTTCGATCTGGCTATCGAGCAGGCTGACCAAATAGGTGGCGCTGGAGATCCGTCGCAGTTGCCGCTTGGCTTGCAGATGGCCTTGCAGGGCAGCGATGGTCAGGCCGCCGGCACAGGCGCCCATCAGATTGACTTCGCGCGCGCCGCTGATGGCGCGGCAGATATTCATCGCTTGCTCCAGGGCTTCCACATAACTGGACAGGCCCCATTCGCGATGGCGAACATCCGGGTTGCGCCAACTGACCACGAATACCTGCAGGCCGTTTTTCAGCGCGTACTGGACGAAGCTGTTGCCCGGGCTGAGGTCGAAAATGTAGTACTTGTTGATTTGCGGCGGCACGATCAGCAGTGGCTTGCTGTACTGCTTTTCGCTCATCGGTTTGTACTGCATCAGCTCGAGCAGTTCGTTGCGAAACACCACCGAGCCGGTGGTAGTCGCCACGGTCTTGCCGATCTCGAAGGCGTGTTTGCTGACCTGACTTGGCAGCCCGTTGTTGTGCAGCAGGTCGTCGAACAAATGGCTGAGACCGCGAACCAGGCTGTGACCGCCGGAATTGAACAGCTCTTTGATGGCCAGGGGGTTGAGCAGCGTATTGGAGGGCGATACGGCGTCATTGAGCAGTGCGAAAACGAAATGCGCGCGGGCCCGGTCGTCGGGGCTCATGCCGCTTTCGTCGATCCAGCTTCTGACCTGCTTTTGCCAGCTCAGATAGGCCTGCAGGCTGCGGCGATAAAATGGATTCAGGCTCCAGGTCGGGTCGGCAAACCGGTTGTCCTTGGGGTTCGGTGTGTGCAGCGTTTCACCCAATAACACGCGACCCAGCTGACCACCCAGGGCCAGCGCATGACGGGCGCTTTTCACGGGATGGCGCAGGCCGTGGGCCGCTACGCTGCGCAGGGTCGAGAACAGGTCCCGGCCGCGCAGACCGGTAATCGCACTCTGAGCGTTGATGAACGCCGCGGGGGTGGGCAACGAGCCCGGCGTTGCTTTGTCTCTCATGGGTCAACACTCCTTCGTCAAGCCTTCAACAAGCACATCTATTCAAGACAGACACCATAGTCGGTCCAGAGCTCTCCTGCGCGGGCGATGATCCGGTCGACATGCGCAAGACGCTAAGTCCTGCCAAACGGTGATGGGTGCGGGTGCATCACGGCCCGCTGACGTTCTTCCTCGAGAAACTTCATGATGATTGGCGCGACGGCTTCGGCACGGGTAATCAGGAACAAATGACCATCGTCGATGATATGTAGCTGGGCGTTGGGAATCCGCCAGGCCAGCATGCGCATATTGATCAGCGGGATCAGTGGATCGTCATCGCCGGCCAGCACCAGGGTCGGTTGAAGAATCTTGTGCAGCCAGTGAATGCTGGTCCAGCCCAGGCCTGCGAACAGTTGCCAGTAGTAACCCAGCTTGCCGCCCGAGCGCACCTTGCTGGCGTGTTCGGCGGCCAGATTAGGGTCGCGACGGAAGGATCCGCCATAGATCAGCGGCGCGATCCGAATCACGTGGGACGGCTGGATGTAGCGCCTGGGGCTGGCCATCATCCACAGCACTTTCGGTTTGCCCGGCACCATAAAGACGCCGGCTGCGGTGGCCGCCAGCACCAGTTTTTTGCAACGCTCCGGGTAGTCGTAGGCAAATTGCTGGGCCAGGGCGCCACCCCAGGACACGCCGACGACGTTGACTTGCCCGTAGTCGAGGTAGTCGAGCATGCGCGCGGTCAGTTTGGCCAGACCAGGGAAACGATAGGGGATGCTGGGTGTCGACGAGCCGCCGACCCCGGGAACGTCGAAGGCAATCACCTCCAGATCCGGGTCGAGCGCCTGGACGAACGGAAACACCAGCTCCAGGTTGGCGCCGATGCCATTGAAAATCAGCAGGGGCGTCAAATGAGGCTTGCCAGGACGTACCGCGGTGCGGATGGTTTGCCCATCCAGGTCGAGAGTACGAAATATGAACGGTTGCGGCATCTCAGAAGCCCTGTGGTTAAACCGCTGGCAAGCCTTCCCGAGCTTGTTCCAGAAAATCCGAGGCCTGGCCTCGTCCGTGTTGAGTAGGGCGCGCGGCACCTCCGAGTGCCGCGGACTTCGTGACTGCCTACAACTTAACGTTCATGTACATAAGTGCCCGGTGCGGCTTCCCCTGGCGGATAGGCCTTGTTGCCCAGATTGGTCGGGGACTTTTTCAGCTTGCCCGAACGCTCGGCCTGCCAGGCCTGCCAGTGCAGCCACCAGGAGTCGGTGTGCTTGGTCGAGTTTTCTTGCCAGTCCTCGGCTTTGACCGGCATCTCGGTGCTGGTCATGTAACGCGACTTCGGGTTGCCGGGCGGGTTCAGGATGCTCTGGATATGCCCGCTGCTGGACAGCACGAATTCGACCTTGCCGCCGAACAGTTGCGCCGACTTGTAGCAAGACTTCCAGGGCGTGATGTGATCGTTGGTACCGGCCAGGGAATAGATGTCGGTAGTGACCTGTTTGAGGTCGATCGGCGTGCCGCTCACTTCCAGTGCATTGGCACGGATCAGTGGGTTGTTTTTGAACAATTCGATCAGGTCGCCGTGGAACGCCGCAGGCAAGCGGGTGGTGTCGTTGTTCCAGAACAGGATGTCGAAGACCGGAGGCTCGTTGCCCAGCAGGTAGTTGTTGACCCAGTAATTCCAGATCAGATCGTTGGGGCGCATCCAGGCGAAGACCTTGGCCATGTCACGGCCTTCCAGGACGCCGGCCTGATACGAGTGACGCTTGGCGGATTCCAGGGTTTTCTCGTCGACGAACAGCGCAACCTGGGAGTCGAGGGTGGTGTCGAGCACGCTGACCAAGAGGGTCAGGGCATTGACTTTCTTCTCGCCGAGGGCGGCGTAGTGGCCGAGCAACGCGGTGCAGGTGATGCCGCCGGAGCAGGCGCCGAGCATGTTGATGTCTTTGCTGCCGGTGATGGTCGAGACCACGTCGACGGCTTCTTTCAGTGCGTCGATGTAAGTCGACAGACCCCACTCGCGCTGGGCCTTGGTCGGGTTGCGCCAGCTGACGATAAAGGTCTGCTGGTGGTTGCGCAGGCAAAAGCGCGCCAGGCTTTTATCCGGACTCAGGTCGAACACATAAAACTTGTTGATTTGCGGCGGTACCACGAGCAGTGGGCGTTCGTGCACCTGCTCGGTGGTCGGCCGGTACTGGATCAATTCGAGCACGTCGTTGCGGAAAACTACCGAGCCTTCGGTGGTCCCCAGGCTCTTGCCGACTTCGAAGGCGCCCATGTTCACCTGGCTCGGCATGCCGCCGTTGTTGATCAGGTCCTTGGCCAGGTGGGAGAGGCCGTCGAGCAGGCTTTTACCGCCGGTCTCGAAGAAGCGTTTGACCGCCGCCGGATTGGCCGCACTGTTGGTCGGGGCCATGGCTTCGGTCATCAGGGTGATCACGAAGTGCGCGCGGTTGATGTCCGCTTCGGACAGGTTGCTGTCGCCGATCCAGTCGTGCAGTTCCTTGCGCCACGCCAGGTAGGTTTGCAAATAACGTTTGTAGAGCGGGTTCTGGCTCCAGGCCGGGTCGTTGAAGCGGCGGTCGTCACTTTCCGGCTGCAGCTTCGACTTGCCGAACATCACATTCTTGAGCTCGACGCCAAAATGCGCGACGTGCTTGACGCTGTGAATCGGTTGTTTGATGGCCTGGGTCAAGACCATTCGAGCAGAGGTAAGCAGATCTTTTCCACGCAAGCCGACGACGGGATTGAGCCCCAGGGTGTTTTCCGAGGCTTGACGATTCAAGTCATCGTTATTCTTGTTACTCATCTACGACGCTCCATAGTCCTGATGCGAGTACCGGGAGCAGCTGTGCAATCACACAGCAAACGCCAGGTACTACTGCTCGGGGTGACCGTTAATTCTGCATCGCTGCTTTTATTGCACAGAGCACTGCAGGGAACTTGCCAGCTCCATTGGTTACCCGAGTTTAATTTTTTTCGCAAGCAGGCCAAATGCCAGCCGTGCGGCAGAGCATTCAAGCAGATGAAATTAGAAAATGCCCTCTAAAGAGCGAAAGGCTTGATTTAGAGCATCAGTTTGACGATGGATTCGCTAGGGTCGCGGGATTTTCCGGCGGCTTTGAGCTCGGCAAGATAATCCGCCCATAGATCGTCCTGGCGGACTGCCAATTGGTACAGATAATCCCAGGTGAACAGACCACTGTCGTGGCCGTCGTCGAAGGTCAATTTCAGTGCGTACTGACCGGCCGGTTCGACCTTGCTCAGGCCTACGCCGATCTTGCCAAATTGCAGGATAGGATTGCCATGGCCCTGGACCTCGGCGGAGGGAGAGTGCACCCGCAGGAATTCGGCGGGCAGGTGATAGACCTCATCCGGCGTGTATTTCAGCGTCAGGGTTTTCGAGGCTTTGTGCAGTTCGATGGCGCTGGGGAGT
The DNA here is from genome assembly GCF_902497895.1 of Pseudomonas fluorescens. GTDB lineage: Bacteria > Pseudomonadota > Gammaproteobacteria > Pseudomonadales > Pseudomonadaceae > Aquipseudomonas > Aquipseudomonas fluorescens_BP. The sequence continues at coordinate 8,820 of NZ_CABVHQ010000053.1, read as the reverse complement.
CTGGTCATGACTTGAGTTCCGTTATGGGTGGAACCCTGTAGGAGCGAGCTTGCTCGCGAAGGTTGTGTCAGCCGCATTGATGTCGACTGACACACCTTCGCGAGCAAGCTCGCTCCTACAAGTGTTGCTTACAGGATATAACGAGACAGGTCTTCGTTCTGCGCCAATTCGCCGAGGTGGCTGTTGACGTAGTCAGCGTCGATGCGAATCGGCTGAGCGTCCTGCGCGGTGGCCAGGTCGCCGGCACTGAACGACACTTCTTCGAGCAGGCGCTCAAGCAGGGTGTGCAGGCGACGGGCACCGATGTTTTCGGTTTTCTCGTTGACCTGCCAGGCGATCTCCGCCAGACGCTTGATGCCGTCGGGCAAGAACTCGATCGCCAGGCCCTCGGTTTTCAACAGCTCGCGGTATTGCTCGGTGAGCGAGGCATGCGGTTCGCTGAGGATGCGTTCGAAATCTTGCGGGCTCAAGGCCTTGAGCTCGACACGAATCGGCAGGCGGCCTTGCAGCTCCGGTACCAGGTCGCTCGGTTTGCTCAGGTGGAACGCGCCGGAGGCGATGAACAGGATGTGGTCGGTCTTGACCATGCCCAGCTTGGTGTTGACCGTGCAGCCTTCGATCAGCGGCAGCAAATCGCGCTGAACGCCTTCACGGGACACGTCGATCCCACCGGAGTTGCCGCGCTTGGCGACCTTGTCGATTTCGTCGATGAACACGATGCCGTGCTGCTCGACCGCTTCCAGGGCCTTGGCCTTGAGCTCATCGTCATTGACCAGGCGGCTGGCCTCTTCGTCGCCGACCAGTTTCAGCGCATCCTTGACCTTGAGCTTGCGGCTCTTGCGCTTGCCCTTGCCCATGTTGGCGAACAGGTTCTGCAACTGGCTGGTCATTTCTTCCATGCCCGGTGGCGCGGAGATATCGACGCCGGACATTTCGGCTACTTCGATTTCGATCTCCTTGTCATCCAGCTGCCCTTCGCGCAGGCGCTTGCGGAACAGCTGGCGGGTGTTGGAGTCCTGGCTCGGCGCGGCGTCTTCGTTGAAGCCCATGCGTGCCGGTGGCAGCAAGGCATCGAGGATGCGCTCTTCGGCGGCGTCTTCGGCGCGGTGACGAACCTTGGTCATTTCCTGCTCGCGCAGGAGCTTGATCGCCGCATCGGCCAGATCACGGATGATCGATTCGACGTCACGGCCGACGTAGCCGACCTCGGTGAACTTGGTGGCTTCGACCTTGATGAACGGTGCATTGGCCAGTTTGGCCAGGCGCCGGGCGATTTCGGTTTTACCGACGCCGGTCGGACCGATCATCAGGATGTTCTTGGGCGTCACTTCGACGCGCAGCTCTTCGGGCAGCTGCATCCGGCGCCAGCGGTTACGCAGCGCGATGGCGACGGCGCGTTTGGCATCGTCCTGGCCGATGATATGGCGATTGAGTTCGTGGACGATTTCGCGGGGAGTCATGGACATAATAATTTGCGGTCCTCAAGCAAGAGTGAAAGCCTTGGCGCTAGGCCTGCACAGGCTTACTCGGCGAGGTCCTGCTCCTCAATGGTGAAGGTGTGGTTGGTGAATACACAGATGTCGCCGGCGATGCCGAGTGCGGTTTCGACGATTTCGCGAGCCGACAGATCGGTTTTTTTCAGCAGGGCGCTGGCTGCGGCCTGAGCGTAACCGCCACCGGAACCCATGGCGATCAGGCCTTCTTCGGGCTCAACCACGTCACCGTTACCGGTGATGATCAAGGACGCGTCTTTGTTGGCGACGGCCAACATGGCTTCCAGGCGGCTGAGGGTGCGATCGGTACGCCATTCTTTGGCGAGTTCGACGGCCGCGCGAACCAGGTGACCTTGATGTTTCTCAAGCTGGCCTTCGAAACGCTCGAACAGGGTGAAGGCGTCAGCGGTGGCCCCGGCAAAACCGGCAATGACTTCACCGTGGTAAAGGCGACGAACTTTTTTCGCGTTGCCTTTCATCACGGTATTGCCGAGAGAAACCTGGCCGTCGCCGCCCATGACGACTTTGCCGTGGCGGCGAACTGAAACGATGGTGGTCAAGGGAGAGTCTCCACGCTGCGGGGCGAAAATGCCCTGATGGGAACTCATATGGGGGTGGCGAGGCGTATTTCAACTGCAGGAGGAGATGGGAGACGAGTGGTGCGAGGCCCGTAGGAGCTGCCGAAGGCTGCGATCTTTTGATCCTGCTTCAGATTCTAGCGAACCCCAACCTGCGAAAAGATCGCAGCCTGCGGCAGCTCCTACAGGTGGTGCGCTGTCCTGTAGGAGCTATCCCTGGGTTCTGTTTAGCGGCTCTGGCGCTGTTGTAACAACAGATTGCTAAAGCCGCTGCCGGCCAGTTGTTTTTGCGCGGTGGTCAGCTGTTCACGGTTGCTGAACGGTCCCACCAACACCCGATACCAGGTCTCATCCTTCACCGTGCCGGACTCTACCGACACGCTCTGCCCCAGCAGAATGATCTGCGCACGAACCTTGTCGGCATCCGCCTCTTTGCGGAACGAGCCGGCCTGGAGGAAGAATTTGGTCACGGGCGCCGCTTTCGAGACTGGCGGTGCCGGCGGCGGGGTAATGCCGGCGAGTGCCGCCTGAGCCCGGGCAGTGTCGATCTTCGCCGCTTCGGCCGGCGTCACCGGGGCCACGGGTACCGGTTGTGGTGTCGGCAGGGTTTTCTCCGGCACGGCATCCGGCGGCACTATCACTTCGGATTCCGGCAGCAGGGTGTAGAAGTCGTATTTTGGCTTCACCGGTTGCTGTGGACTCGGAGGCGTCTTGTTCGCTTCGGCGATCCTGCTGGCTTTCTGCTGTTCTTGCTTGACCCGCTTGACGTCATCGCCCTGGCCAGGATCGAGCTTCATCAAAAAGACGATGAACGCGCCCACGGTCAGGCCGATGGCCATCCATAGCCAGCCTGGAATCGGCTGTTTTGCAGGCGCTTGGTAACGGCTGGCGCCACGCTTGGGTGCAGGTTTTTTCTTGGCAGCCAACTTACATGCGCTCCAGAGTTTCCAGACCCAACAGCTCCAGGCCTTGCTTGAGTGTGCGACCGGTCAGTGCCGCAAGACGCAGGCGGCTCTGCATCTGTGTCGGGGTTTCGGCAGTCAGGATCGGGCAGTTCTCGTAGAAACTCGAGAACAGCCCGGCGACGTCGTACAGGTAGGTGCAGAGAATGTGCGGGGTGCCCTTGTCGCCGACGTTGTTCAGCACTTCGCCAAACTGCGCCAGTTTGGCCGCGAGTTCGTGTTCGTGCGCAGCTTCGAGCACGATCTGTCCTTGCACCTGGCTGAAGTCCTGGCCGAGTTTGCGGAACACGCCGGCCACCCGGGTGTAGGCGTACAGCAAGTAAGGCGCGGTGTTGCCTTCGAAGTTGAGCATCAGGTCGAAGTTGAAGCTGTAATCGCTGGTGCGGTGCTTGGACAGGTCGGCGTACTTCACCGCGCCAATGCCCACGACCTTGGCGATGTTGCGCAGTTCTGCTTCAGCCAGCTCCGGGTTCTTTTCCTTTACCAGCGCGTAAGCGCGCTCCTGAGCTTCGGTCAGCAGATCGATCAGCTTCACGGTGCCGCCGTCACGGGTCTTGAACGGACGGCCATCGGCACCGTTCATGGTGCCGAAGCCCATGTGCTCCATTTCCATCGGATGGGTCACGAAGCCGGCCTTGCGGGCCACCGCGAACACCTGCTGGAAGTGCAGGGCCTGACGCTGATCGACGAAGTACAGTGCGCGATCGGCTTTCAGCATGCCGCTGCGATAACGCACGGCTGCAAGGTCGGTGGTGGCGTAGAGATAACCGCCGTCAGCCTTGACGATGATCACCGGCAGCGGGTCGCCGTCGGCGTTTTTGAATTCATCGAGGAACACGCACTGGGCGCCGTTGCTCTCGACCAGCAGGCCTTTGGCCTTGAGGTCGTTGACCACGTTGATCAGGTCGTCGTTGTAGGCGCTTTCGCCCATGACGTCGGCCGGGGTCAGTTTGACGTTCAGCAGGTCGTAGATTTTCTGGCAGTGGGACAGCGAGATGTCCTTGAACTTCGTCCACAGCGCCAGGCAGTCCGGATCTCCGGCTTGCAGCTTGACCACCAGACCGCGGGCGCGATCAGCGAACTCTGGCGATTCGTCGAAGCGTTGCTTGGCGGCGCGGTAGAAGTTTTCCAGGTCCGACAGCTCGTCGCTGGTAATCGGGTTTTCCTGCAAGTAAGCCATCAGCATGCCGAACTGGGTGCCCCAGTCGCCGACGTGGTTCTGACGGATCACGGTATCGCCGAGGAACTCCAGAACCCGTGCCACGCCGTCACCGATGATGGTCGAGCGCAGATGGCCGACGTGCATCTCTTTGGCCAGGTTCGGTGCCGACAGGTCGACCACCGTACGCTGCACCGGACCCGCCTTGCGCACACCGATCTGCGGGTCGGCGAGCGCGGCGTCCAGGCGCGAAGCCAGAGCCTGGGTGTTCTGGAAGAAATTGAGGAAGCCCGGGCCGGCGATTTCGGCCTTGCTGACGTTCTCGTCAGCCGGCAGCGCGGCGATGATTTTTTCTGCCAGATCGCGCGGTTTCATGCCGGCTGGCTTGGCCAGCATCATGGCGATGTTGCTGGCGAAGTCGCCGTGGGTTTTGTCGCGGGAATTCTCCACCTGAATCGCTGGCGTCAGGCCTTCAGGCAACACACCTTCGTTGACGAGTTGGGTGATGGCTTGCTGGATCAGCTGGCGAATGGTGTCTTTCATGGTCTTCTCTTTCGACCGCAGACGCGGTGGCGCTTCGATGCGCAGGTGGAAAAACTGGGCATTATCCGTTGCGAAGGCGGGCTTGCCAACCTTCGTGGGCAGGTTATAGACCTGCGGAGCCGGGCAGGAAGATCTTCGCGTCTGGCAAGACCGTTAAAGATCGCAGCCTGCGGCAGCTCCTACACCACCAGAGTACGCCATCAATTTTGTGGCGAGCGTTGATCCCGTAGGAGCTGCCGCAGGCTGCGATCTTTTGACTATTTATCGATCAATACAAATCCACCGGATCGACATCCAGCGACCAGCGCACCTGCCGCCCGCTGGGCATTTGCTCAAGCTTCAGCAGCCAACTGCTGAGCAGCCGATGCAGTGGCGCCCGAGCGCTGGCTTGCAGCAAGAGTTGCGCGCGATAGCGTCCGGCGCGGCGCTCCATGGGGGCCGGTACCGGGCCGAGCAACTCGATACCGGTCAGTTTCTGTTCGCCCAGCAAACGTTCAGCCTCGCTGCAGGCCTCATCGAGAAAACTTTCGGCTTGCCCCGGCTTGTGCGCTTCGGCTCGCAACAGTGCCAAATGCGCAAACGGCGGCAAGCCCGCAGCGCGGCGTTCGCTCAAGGCTTGTTCGGCAAAGGCGAAATAACCTTGCTCGGTCAATTGCACCAGCAGCGGATGGTCGGCCAGATGTGTCTGGATAATCACTTTGCCCGGCTCTTCGGCGCGCCCGGCACGCCCGGCGACCTGAACGATCAGCTGGGCCATGCGTTCGCTGGCGCGGAAGTCTCCGGAAAACAGTCCGCCATCGGCATCCAGGATCGACACCAGAGTCACTCGAGGAAAGTGGTGCCCTTTGGCGAGCATTTGCGTGCCCACCAAAATGCATGGCTGGCCTTTCTGGATGGTAGCGAACAGCTGATTCATTGCGTCCTTGCGCGAGGTGCTGTCGCGGTCAACTCGCAGCACCGGGTAATCCGGAAAGAGAATGCCCAGCCGCTCTTCGGCTCGCTCAGTGCCCGCGCCGACGGGGCGCAGATCCACCTTGCCGCATTTCGGACAATGGCGTGGCACACGCTCCACATAGCCGCAGTGATGGCAGCGCAGTTCAGCGGAGCGCTGATGCACCGTCATGCGTGCATCGCAGCGGTTGCACTCGGACATCCAGCCGCAGTCGTGGCACAGCAGGGTCGGCGCGAAGCCGCGGCGGTTGAGGAATACCAGTACCTGCTGCCCGGCCGCGAGCGTCTGACCGATGGCCTGTTGCATCGGTCCGGAAATGCCGCTGTCCAGCGGGCGGCTTTTTACGTCCAGGCGCAGGAAGCGCGGTTGTTGCGCGCCGCCGGCCCGTTGATTCAGGCGCAACAGGCCGTAACGGCCGGTGTAGGCGTTGTGCAGGCTTTCCAGCGAAGGCGTGGCCGAGCCGAGCACGATCGGGATGTTTTCCTGGCGCGCGCGCACCAAGGCCAGATCGCGCGCGTGATAACGCAGGCCTTCTTGCTGTTTATAGGAGCCGTCGTGTTCTTCATCGATGATGATCAGGCCGGGGTTTTTCATCGGCGTGAACAGTGCCGAACGGGTGCCGATAATGATGTCGGCGTCACCGTCCCGGGCCGCCAGCCAGGCCTCCAGCCGTTCGCGGTCGTTGACTGCCGAGTGCACCAATGCAATGCGAGCGTTGAAACGCTGCTCGAAGCGCGCCAGGGTTTGCGGGCCGAGGTTGATCTCGGGAATCAGCACCAGTGCCTGCTTGCCGGCCTCCAGGGTTTCGCGGATCAACTGCAAATAGACTTCGGTCTTGCCGCTGCCAGTGACCCCGGCCAGCAGGAACGCATGAAAGCTGTCGAAGCCTGCGCGAATCGCTTCATAGGCGGCGCGCTGTTCCGGATTGAGGGGCAGTTCCGGTTGCGCCAGCCAGTGTTCATGGCGTTCGTCGGGGGCGTGCTTGCGGATTTCCACCTGCACCAGGTCTTTGGCCAGCAGCAGGTCAAGGCTGTCTTTGCTGAGCATGAGCTTGCTGAGCAACTGATGGGCCACACCGTGGGGATGCTGCGCCAGGGTCGCCAAGGCTTCGCGCTGGCGTGGCGCGCGGCTGATGCGCGGATCGTCGAGGCGTGCGCCAGGGCTGATCGACCAGAAACGCTCCTGGCGGGCTTCGGCCAGCTCGCCCTGACGCAGCAATACCGGGAGTGCCCAGCTCAGGGTGTCGCCCAGGCTGTGCTGGTAATACTGAGAAGTCCACAGGCACAGCTTGAACAACGCTGCAGGCAACGGGGGCGTGGCGTCGAGCAGTGCCAGCGCCGGCTTGAGCTTTGCTGCCGGGACTTCGCTGTGGCTGGTGACCTCCACCAGGATCCCGATCATCTCGCGACGACCGAACGGCACGCGCAGACGCATGCCCGGATGCAGATGGGCACGCAGGACACCGGCAGGGGCGCGATAGTCGAACAGGCGGCGCAGCGGCGAAGGCAGGGCGAGGCGCAGAATGGCGTCGGGCACGCGGGGATTTCTCGGTAAGCGGGCGGTGAAGAAGGTTCGGAGCCTAGCAGACGGTCGGGGTAGTGTCCTGCATTAGGAAAGCGTTCAAGAGTTGACGAGTGGATTTTATCGTCAGGCAAGGCGCCGCGACGAGCCATAGCGCGCTATGGGGAGTAGCGGCAACGCCGCATGGCGATAAAAGACGCCGTCAAAATTGAACAGCCTTTTCTGATGGAGGACACCCGGGACAGCTTGCGTGATTGCCAAGGTCTGGTAGAATCCGCGGCCTAATTACGTGCGGTATTCAACAATAGTGTTGGGTGGCGGCACGCTAGCCTGAGGAATACACCATGAAAGCCGATATCCATCCGGTATACGAAGCCATCACAGTTACTTGCAGCTGCGGTAATGTCTTCGAAACCCGTTCCAACCTGGCCAAGCCGTTGCCGGTTGACGTGTGCAACTTGTGCCACCCGTTCTACACCGGTAAGCAGAAGACTCTGGACATCGGCGGTCGTGTCGACAAGTTCAAGTCGCGTTTCGGTGCTTTCGGCGCTACCAAAGCTCCTGCTGCTGCAGAGTAAGGTGGGTCGTGCGGGAAAGCCCGATGGGCTTTTTCTCGCTGTTGAAAAAGGCGTCCCTGGTGGGCGCCTTTTTCATGCCCGCGATTTGCTTCTCCAGCGCTCAGGCCTTTTCTGTACGGCGCCGATCGTGTTGACCGGCGTACAGATCACCTGCAGGCTCTGGTGAACGACAAAACTGAGGTAACAAGAAAAAGTTGTAGACATTTTATCTTATTATTGTGAACAGTTAATCCCTTGTGTTCCGTGGCTCTCCACCCAAAGTCTTAAGGTAGGGCGCTTGACACCAGTGACTGGTCAGTCTTGTAGGGACTTTGCGACACGAGTATCCTCGGCGGTCCGTCGTCCAACAGTAAAAAGCGGAATGCCGATATGTCTGATCTGAAAACTGCCGCTCTCGAATATCATGCCCATCCTCGTCCAGGAAAGCTGAGTGTCGAGCTCACCAAAGCCACCGCTACCGCTCGCGACCTGTCGCTGGCCTACAGCCCCGGTGTAGCCGAACCAGTCCGCGAAATTGCCCGCGACCCTGAACTCGCCTACAAGTACACCGGCAAGGGCAATCTGGTTGCAGTGATTTCCGATGGCACCGCGATTCTCGGCCTGGGTAACCTCGGTCCATTGGCTTCCAAGCCGGTCATGGAAGGTAAGGGCGTGCTGTTCAAGCGCTTCGCCGGTATCGACGTGTTCGACATCGAAGTCGACTCCGAAAGCCCGCAAGCCTTCATCGATACCGTCAAGCGCATCTCGATCACCTTCGGTGGCATCAACCTGGAAGACATCAAGGCGCCAGAGTGCTTTGAAATCGAACGCGCTCTGATCGAGCAGTGCGATATTCCGGTGTTCCACGATGACCAGCATGGCACCGCGATCGTGACCGCTGCCGGCATGATCAATGCCCTGGAAATCGCTGGCAAAACCCTGCCAGAAGCCAAGATCGTCTGCCTGGGTGCTGGTGCTGCCGCTATCTCCTGCATGAAGTTGCTGGTGAGCATGGGCGCGAAGATCGAAAACATCTTCATGGTTGACCGTACCGG
>NZ_CABVHQ010000052.1 GCF_902497895.1 Pseudomonas fluorescens | reverse complement strand
CACCCTACCTGTGGCGAGGGGGCTTGCCCCCGCTGGGTCGCGAAGCGGCCCTAAAACCGGCTATCGCGGTTTTCCAGGTAGAACGCATCCGCCGGTTTTACGACTGCTGCGCAGCCGAGCGGGGCGGTGCGGCGTTCCGACAAGCCCCCTCGCCACAGTATTTGGCAGCCCTTAAAAGATGTGTAGATATCTATGCCCCCTTGGGGAGAGGGTTGGGGTGAGGGGTGGTTTTCGAACGCAACACTAATGTCACGCCAGCCCACCTCACAATCACAAGCTCGGCAGCAACTTCGCCAGCACCAACTCATTCAGGCAGCGCGAAGCCAGCAACTCGCTCGCGGCATTGATGTCCGGCGCAAAGAAACGGTCCTTCTCGTAAAACGGCACTTTGCTGCGCAGGATGCCGCGGGCTTCTTCAAGTTTGCTCGAAGTCTTCAGACCGTCGCGCAGGTCCAGGCCCTGGCAAGCGGCGAGCCATTCCACAGCGAGAACGCCACGGGTGTTTTCGGCCATTTCCCAGAGACGCTTGCCGGCGGCAGGCGCCATGGAAACGTGGTCTTCCTGGTTGGCGGAGGTCGGCAGGCTGTCCACCGAATGCGGATGCGACAGTGCCTTGTTTTCGCTGGCCAGGGCTGCAGCAGTCACCTGGGCGATCATGAAGCCGGAGTTGACCCCGCCATTGGCCACCAGGAACGGCGGCAATTGCGACATGTGCTTGTCCATCATCAGCGAGATGCGGCGTTCGCTCAGCGAGCCGATTTCAGCGATGGCCAATGCCATGTTGTCCGCGGCCATGGCGACGGGTTCGGCGTGGAAGTTACCGCCGGAGATCACGTCGCCTTCAGCAGCGAACACCAGCGGGTTATCCGACACGGCGTTGGCTTCGATGCTCAGCACTTCAGCCGCCTGACGGAACTGGGTCAGGCAGGCGCCCATGACTTGCGGCTGGCAGCGCAGGGAGTATGGGTCCTGGACCTTCTCGCAGTTCTGGTGAGAGTCGGAGACTTCGCTGCGCTCACCCAGCAGATCACGATAAGCCGCAGCGGCGTCGATCTGCCCGCGTTGACCGCGAGCATCGTGAATCCGCGCGTCGAACGGCGAGCGCGAGCCCAGTACCGCTTCAACGGTCAAGCCGCCACAGGTCACTGCCGCGGCGAACAGGTCTTCGCCTTCGAACAGGCCACGCAGAGCGTAGGCGGTGGAGACCTGGGTCCCGTTCAGCAAGGCCAGACCTTCTTTGGCCGCCAATGTCAGCGGTTGCAGACCGGCTTGTTTCAGGGCGCTCACCGCGTCCAGCCATTCACCTTTGTAGCGTGCCTTGCCTTCGCCCAGCAGCACCAGCGACATGTGGGCCAGTGGCGCCAGGTCGCCGGAAGCACCGACCGAACCTTTAAGCGGAATATGCGGGTAGACCTCGGCATTGATCAGTGCGATCAGCGCATCGATCACCTGACGGCGGATCCCGGAGAAACCACGGCTCAGGCTGTTGACCTTGAGCACCATGACCAGGCGCACCAGCGCGTCGCTGATCGGCTCGCCGACACCGGCGGCGTGAGACAGCACCAGGGAACGCTGGAGGTTTTCCAGGTCTTCGCTGGCGATGCGGGTCGAGGCCAGCAGGCCGAAGCCGGTGTTGATGCCATAGGCAGTGCGGTTTTCAGCGAGGATCTGTTCCACACAGGCCACACTGGCTTCGATCTGCGCCGAGGCGCTGTCGTCGAGGCTGATTGTTACCGGCTGCTGGTAGACGGTCCGCAGCTGGGCAAGGGTCAGTTGGCCGGGAATCAAGTTTAGCGCAGTCACTTTTATGCTCCTTTTGAGAGTTTTATTAACTAGCCAGTCGCTCCGGATGATTCCGTTGTCCGTCGCTGCCCGCTTTGTGAGGGGGGTGGCGCCTTGGCACGCTGGCTTTTGTGGAAACAGGTTTCAGTGCAAATTCGGTAATGCTTTGTGCAGCAAGTGCGGGTCTTTGAGTACCGACGCGGCGCTGGCGATATCCGGCGCCAGCCAGCGGTCCTGGTCATAGGCCGCAACGCGCTCGCGCAGCAGTCGCCAGGCGATGTCGGTGCCGGCACCGAAGCGCTGTGCTTTCAGGAACTCGAAGGCCTGGGCCGCCAGCAGGTATTCAATGGCGAGGATCTGCGTGCAGTTTTCCAGCGCCTGATGCAGCTTCAGCGCGGCGTTGGTGCCCATGCTCAAGTGGTCTTCCTGCAGGCCCGAGGTGACGTAGTTATCGAGCACCGCCGGTTGCGCCAACTGGCGGTTTTGCGCGCAGAGCGAGGCGGCGACGTACTGGACGATCATCATCCCGGAGTTGACCCCGGGGTTGCTCACCAGAAACGCCGGCAAGCCGCTGACATGCGGGTTGATCAAACGGTCCAGGCGACGCTCGGCAATCGAACCGATTTCCGCCATGGCGATGGCCAGCAGATCCGCCGCCAAGGCCACCGATTGCCCGTGAGGGTTAGCCTGGGACATCACCCGGAAGTTCTCCGGCGTACCCAACAGCAACGGGTTATCGGTCACCGCGTTGAGTTCGATTTCGATCTGCCGCGTGGCGTGTTCGAGCTGATCTCGGGCCGCACCGTGCACTTGTGGAATCGAACGAATACTCAAGGCATCCTGAGTACGGATGCCTTTGCTGCTGGCGATCACTTCGCTGCCATCGAGCAGGCCGCGCAGGTTGATACCCACTTGCTGCATGCCCGGATGGGGTTTGAGGGCGATGATTTGCGCGTCGAAGGCGTCGATCTGACCACGCAGGGCTTCGAAACTCATGGCGCTGATCACGTCGGCCCACTGAATCAAGCGGCTAGCGTCGGCCAGGGCCAGGCAGCTCAGGCCGCTCATGCACGGCGTGCCATTGACCAGGCACAGACCGTCTTTCGCGCCGAGTTGCACCGGCTTCAGGCCTTCTTCAGCCAAGGCTTGCTCAGCGCTGACGATCTGCCCGCGATAACTGACCTGGCCGACACCGAGCAGGCTGATGCCGATATGCGCCATGTGGGTCAGGTAACCGACCGAACCCTGGGACGGCACTTGCGGGGTGATGCCATGGTTGAGCAAGGCCAGCAGCGCCTCGACCACCTGCCGATGCAGGCCGGATTTGCCCTGACTGAAGTTGATGATCGCCGCGCACATGATCGCCCGCGTCTGTTCGTCGGTCAGTGGAGCGCCGACGCCACAAGCGTGGCTGAGCAAGGTATTGCGCGACAACTGGCTCAATTGTTCGCCTTGCAGCGAGACATTGCACAACGCGCCCAGGCCGGTGTTGACGCCATAAGCGCGTTCACCGCTGACGACGATGCGCTGGACGATGGCCTGGGCATTGTCGATCCGCGCCCAGGTCTGAGGCGACAGTTCAAGCACAGCACCCTGCCGGGCGACTGCGACCACATCCTGCCAACGCAAGGGTGCATCGGCGATAACGATTTTTTCAGCTTGGGACATCTGAAGCCTCACACAAATTTTGTTGACGAGTTACACCTGTGGCGAGGGGGCTTGCCCCCGTTCGACCGCGAAGCGGTCGCAAAACATACCCGCGGGTTTTGCCTGACACACCTCAACTGCAGGTTTTGGGGCTGCTTCGCAGCCCAGCGGGGGCAAGCCCCCTCGCCACAATGGATATGCGTCTTCCAGAAGGACTCATTCTCAAACCACCGCAGCCCGCCGCTGGACGAAACGATCCACATACTCGTCGGCAGGCGAATGGAGGATCTCTTTCGGCGTACCGACCTGGATCAACCGGCCATCCTTGAGAATCGCAATGCGGTTACCAATGCGCACGGCTTCGTCGAGGTCGTGAGTGATGAACACGATGGTCTTGTGCAGGGTCTTTTGCAGCTCGAGCAACTGGTCTTGCATCTCGGCGCGGATCAGCGGATCGAGGGCACTGAAAGCTTCGTCCATCAAGATGATGTCAGTGTCCGCCGCCAGCGCACGGGCCAGGCCGACCCGTTGACGCATACCGCCAGACAGCTGATGCGGGTATTTGTTTTCGTAGCCTTTGAGGCCCACGGTATTGATCCAGTGCAGCGCACGTTCGGCGCACACTTCCTTGGTCTCGCCACGAACCTTCAGGCCGTAGGCGACGTTGTCCAGCACCGTCTTGTGGGGCAACAGGCCGAAGCTCTGGAACACCATGCTGATCTTGTGCCGACGGAATTCGCGCAGGGCTTCCATGTCGTATTGCAGGATGTCCACGCCGTCCACCAGGATCGCCCCGCTGGTCGGGTCGATCAGGCGGTTGAAGTGGCGAACCAGGGTCGATTTGCCAGAACCGGACAGGCCCATGATCACGAAGATCTCGCCAGTGCCGATGGACAGCGACAGGTCATTCACGCCGACCACGCAGCCGGTTTCGGCCAGTACCTGATCCTTGCTCTTGTTCTGGCGAATCATCTCCAGGGCATCCTTGGATCGGGCGCCGAAAATCTTGAAGACGTTTTTGACTTCGATCTTGCTGATGGCTGCGTTACTCATTTGTTCACCTCATGCCGTGGCCGACCGTAGGCCTGAGTAATGCGGTCGATGACCACTGCGAGAATCACGATCGCCAGACCGGCTTCCAGGCCGCGACCGACGTTGAGGGTCTGGATACCGACCAGGACATCTTCGCCCAGGCCACGGGCACCGATCATCGAGGCAATCACCACCATCGACAGGGCCATCATGGTGGTCTGGTTGATCCCGGCCATGATGCTCGGCAGGGCCAGCGGCAGTTGCACGCCAAACAGTTGCTGCATGCGGTTGGCGCCGAACGCGTTGATCGCTTCCATGACTTCGTTGTCAACCTGACGAATACCCAGATCCGTCAAACGAATCAGCGGCGGCGCGGCGTAGATCACCGTGGCGAAAATCGCCGGAACCTTGCCCAGGCCAAACAGCATCAGCACCGGAATCAGGTACACGAAGCTCGGCATGGTCTGCATGATGTCCAGCAGCGGCATCAGGAACGAACGCAGGCGATTGCTGCGCGCCGAAAGAATGCCCAACGGAATGCCGATCAATACCGAGATCACCGTCGCCACCATCATCAGCGCCAACGTCTGCATAAGCTTGTCCCAGAGCCCAACCGCGCCCACCAGGAACAACAAACCGACGATCACTGTGGTGGTCAGCACTTTACGGGTGGCGTGCCAGGCGATGCCGGCGACAATCGCCAGCATCAACCACCAGGGCGCCGCGCGCAGCAAGCCTTCGAGGTTGACGATGGCCCACAGCAGGGTGTCAGAGATCTGCCGGAACACATCACCGTAGTTGGTGACCAGCGAATCGACCCAACTGTTGACCCAGTCGGCGATAGAGAATGTGAAATTTTCGGGAAACATAAGGGTGCTCTCGATCAAGTGGTTGAGGTGAAGCTCCCGGCTGACCTCAGGGCCAACCGGAAAATCTCAACCTACAAAGCCGCGTCGATTTTCCTGGCTGCGTCGTCGCTCACCCACGCATGCCAGACTTCAGGATGTTCCTTGAGGAAGATCTTCGCCAGCTTCGGCGATTCGATACGTTCCTTGGCCATGCGCCCCAGGTTCTGGTTGAGCAGGTCGATAGGCAGGTTGACCTTCTCAAGCACTGCGACAAGTTCCGGTGCTTGTTCGTGGAACGTCTTGGACAGGCCGACCTTGATGGTCACGCGCTTGTCCACGCCTGGTTTCTCTTCCAGTTTCACCAGATCCACCTGGCCCATTAACGGGGTTGGCGACCAGTAATAAAACAGGATCGGCTCACCGCGCTTGTAGCTGGAAAGAACGGCCGCATCCAGCGCCGGGCCGGTGCCTGGGCGGAAGTTGGTGTAGCTGCTTTCCAGGCCGTAGCTCTTGAGCATTTCGCTGTTGTCCAGTTCACAGGTCCAACCGGCCGGGCAGTTGTAGAAACGGCCCTTGGCGGGCTCTTCCTGATCCTTGAACACCGCAGAATATTTGCCCAGATCAGCGATGCTTTTCAGGTCCGGAGCCTTGGCTTCCAGTTTACGCTTGGCATCACCTTCAATCACATAACGTGGCACATACCAGCCTTCGATCGCACCGACGACTGGCGCGCCGACACCGACGACTTTGCCGGCCTTCTCGGCCTTGTTCCAGACTTCGCTGCGGCCTACCCACTCCTCGGCGAAAACCTGGATATCGTTACTGCTCAGGGCGTTTTCCATGGTGATGGAATTGCCGGGCAAGGTGTCGACCTTGCAGTCGTAACCCTTCTCCAGCACCAACTGCAGCACGTCAGTGAGCAGCATGCCGCTTTCCCAGTTCAGTCCGGCGAACTTCACCGGTTTTCCGGATTCGCACCAGCCGGCGGCCTGAGTGGCGCCAGCAGTGGCCAACAGGCCCATGGAAAGTAACGTGGTCAGCAGGGTCTTATGCATTTTCATTGTGTGACGCTCCTAAACATGAAATGGATTACGGCAGTCAAGAAGGCATCCAGCCCTGTCCACGTCCAATCAGGCCTGCGCCGCAGCGCGACCGGCCCCGCTTGTTTCAGGTTGTACAACGCTGTCCTGCTCGACCGGCAGAATCAGTTGATCGGGTACGGCGCCATGCCATTTTTTCGCGCACACGTAATACAGGGCTGCGGGGAGCACCAGACCGATGATCCAGGAAATATCCACACCACCCAGGGCTTCCACCAGCGGACCGGTATAGAACTTGGTGGAGATGAACGGCAGTTGCACCAGCACACCGAAGACATAGACGCTGATACCGAGGGGGTTCCAACGGCCGTAGCGACCGTTCGGATCGGCCAACGCCGGCACGTCATAGCGCTCGCGGGTGATGCAGTAGTAGTCCACCAGGTTGATCGCGCTCCATGGCGTAAAGAACGCCAGCAAGAACAGGATGAAGGACTTGAACGCACCGAGGAACGAATGCTGACCGAGCAACGCGATCAGGGTCGCAGTACCGACGATGACCAGCACGAAGACCAGACGCTGCAAGCGCGTGACCTGCAGGTGACCACGGAAACCGCTGATGATGGTCGCAATGCACATGAAGCTGCCGTAGGAATTCAGCGTGGAGATGGTGACCTTGCCGAACGCGATGCTGAAGTACAGCAGCGCAGCGGTGGCACCGGTACCACCCAAACCAACGATGTAGGCCACTTCGTGGCCGGCGAATTGCCCGTTGGCCGATGCGGCGGCAAACACGCCGAGGATCATCGCCACCTGTGCGCCAATGACCGAACCCGCGCCAGCGGCGAAAAAGGTTTTCACCGAGGAAATCTTGCTCGGCAGATAGCGCGAATAGTCAGCCACGTAGGGACCAAAGGCGATCTGCCAGGATGCCGCGAGCGACACCGAGAGCAGGAAGCTGCTCCAGCTGAAGTGGCGGATTTGCAGGAGTGCGCCAATGTCAGTCTGGCTCATCAGGCGACTGAACAGGTAGACAAAGGCAATCACACCAATGACGCTGGCGACACGGCCAATGAAATGGATCACCCGATAACCGAGCACCGTGACCAGCACGATGACACTGGCGAAGATGAGGATACCGACGCTGTCGCTGACGCCAAACAACTGGCCCAGCGCCTGGCCGGAAAGCACGGTTCCCGTTGCGGTGAAGCCGAGGTACATCAAACAGACCAGCACGATCGGGATGGCCGCGCCATAAACACCGAACTGTACCCGGCTGGAGATCATCTGCGGCAGGCCAAGCTTGGGCCCTTGCGCCGCATGCAACGCCATCACGCCACCGCCGATCAGTTGGCCGATCAGCAAACCGATCAACGACCAGAACACATCCCCGCCGAGTACCACCGCCAAGGCACCGGTGACAATCGCGGTGATTTGCAGGTTGGCACCCAGCCACAGGGTGAACTGGCTGAACAGACGACCGTGTCTTTCCGCTTCCGGGATGTAGTCGATCGAACGCTTTTCGATCAACGGCTTGCTGCTTGCACGATCGCCATTAACAGCCATGATTCAACCTCTGTGGATTGTTCTTCGGTGTTGGTTTATTCCCGTAGGAGCTGCCGCAGGCTGCGATCTTTTAGCGTCATCAAGGACGCCGAAAATCAAAAGATCGCAGCCTGCGGCAGCTCCTACAGGTTTTGCGTTGGGCCGTCCGTCAAGGGCGGCCGATTTCTCAGCCAGTAATCATCGGCAGGTTCAAACCCTGCTCCTTGGCGCAGTCGATCGCAATCTGGTAACCGGCATCGGCATGACGCATGACACCGGTGGCCGGGTCGTTGTGCAGTACACGAGCAATACGCTCGGCCGCTTCGTCAGTACCGTCGCAGACAATCACCATGCCCGAGTGCTGGGAGAAGCCCATGCCGACGCCGCCGCCGTGGTGCAGGGAAACCCAGGTCGCGCCACTGGCGGTGTTAAGCAGAGCGTTGAGCAGTGGCCAGTCGGACACGGCATCGGAACCGTCCTGCATGGACTCGGTTTCGCGGTTCGGGCTGGCCACGGAACCGGAGTCCAGGTGGTCGCGACCGATCACGATCGGCGCCGACAACTCACCGCTACGGACCATTTCGTTGAACGCCAGACCGAGCTTGGCGCGCAGACCCAGGCCAACCCAGCAGATACGTGCCGGCAGACCCTGGAAGCTGATGCGCTCGCGCGCCATGTCCAGCCAGTTGTGCAGGTGCGCGTCGTCCGGGATCAGTTCTTTTACTTTTGCGTCAGTCTTGTAGATGTCTTGCGGATCGCCCGACAGTGCAGCCCAGCGGAATGGACCGATGCCGCGGCAGAACAGCGGACGGATGTAAGCCGGTACGAAACCCGGGAAGTCGAATGCGTTTTCCACGCCTTCTTCTTGCGCCATCTGACGGATGTTGTTGCCGTAGTCGAAGGTTGGAATGCCCATTTTCTGGAAGTCGAGCATGGCCTTGACGTGCACGGCCATCGATTGCTTGGCGGCTTTCACCACGGCGGCTGGTTCGGTCTTGGCGCGGGCGCGGTATTGCTCCCAGGTCCAGCCAGCCGGCAGGTAACCGTTGAGTGGGTCGTGGGCGCTGGTCTGGTCGGTGACCATGTCCGGGCGCACGCCGCGCTTGACCAGTTCCGGCAAAATTTCAGCCGCGTTGCCTAGCAAGGCGATAGAAATCGCTTTGCCTTCCTTGGTGTATTTGGCGATACGCGCCAGAGCGTCGTCGAGGTCGGTGGCTTGCTCATCGACATAACGGCTGTTCAAGCGGAAATCGATACTGACCTGTTGGCATTCGATGTTCAGCGAGCAAGCGCCGGCCAGAGTTGCGGCCAATGGCTGAGCGCCGCCCATGCCGCCGAGGCCTGCGGTCAGGACCCAACGACCTTTCAGGTCATCGTTATAGTGCTGACGACCGGCTTCGACGAAGGTTTCGTAGGTGCCTTGGACGATGCCCTGGCTGCCGATATAGATCCAGCTGCCGGCGGTCATCTGGCCGTACATGGCCAGGCCCTTGGCATCCAGTTCGTTGAAGTGCTCCCAGCTCGCCCAGTGTGGCACCAGGTTGGAGTTGGCGATCAGCACGCGCGGTGCGTTGCTGTGGGTCTTGAACACGCCGACCGGCTTGCCGGATTGCACCAGCAGGGTCTCGTCGTCATTCAGGTTGGTCAGGCTTTCGACAATCTTGTCGTAGCATTCCCAGTTACGCGCGGCACGCCCGATACCACCGTAAACCACCAGCTCTTTAGGGTTCTCGGCAACTTCCGGGTCGAGGTTGTTCATCAACATCCGCAACGGCGCTTCAGTCAGCCAGCTCTTGGCGGTCAGCTTGTTGCCGCGAGCAGCGCGGATTTCAACGTCACGGTATTTCGTCGGTTTATTCTCAGTCACGAAAAAAACTCCTCAGCAATCAATCCAAACCAACCCAGGCAGTGGGCGAGCAAGCCAACATGCAAACAGTGCACACCGGCGAATCAGTGGACGATGGTCGAGTCTTCGTGACTCATACGCATACGTCTTTACTTGTACATACAAGCATATGCAATCAAACGGCCAACTTGCGGGCGAGGCGTTCAAAAAAGATTTGAAATGAGCTGGAAGCCGCCTGGATCAAGGGCTTTGAGACGGAAGGAAATTTTTTGCGAGTTTTTTTGAAGGGGAAGCAGTTGTTACCGAAACGTGGTTTTGCGCCTCGCTGGGGCGTTCGGTAACAATTTGAGAGATGTTGGTGCGCGATGGGGAACGGTTAAAGGGGGTTGGTTTGCGCACGGGAGAATTGGATGGCAAAAAAAGATCGCAGCCTGCGGCAGCTCCTACGGGATCGGCGTACACCTCTCATAGTCGAGGGGAACGCGATCTGTGTAGGAGCTGCCGCAGGCTGCGATCTTTTGGCAATGCCTGATCAGACCACTGTCAGCTCAATCACACAGCACTGGCCAGCGACGGCAACTTCCAGCAACCCACTGTTACCCTCGAGCTGCAGGCAGTCATGCAGCCCCAGTACTTCGGGTGCACCGTCGCCCAATTCAACCTGCACCTGCAGCGCCACACTGAAAACCAGCAGCGTACTCGCCGAACTGAAAAACCGCTGCTCGCCCTCAAGCCACTGCAACCGCGCGCTATAGCGGTCCGGCGCATAGATCAGGTTGAAATCACGAATCGCACCGCCAAGCAGCGTGCAGGAAACCTGGCTCTCGCCGCTGAATGCAAACGGGTCCAGCGGTAACAGGGGCCGTGTGTCCTGGCCATCGATCGTCAAGGTCATGCCTGCGCCTTGCAGCACGGTGATGACCCGCTGGTAGCCGGCGAAGGTGGAAAACCCGCCCGACTCGCCGATATCGGCAATCGACAGCCGCCAGCCAAATCCATCCAGGCCGGTACCGGCATCGCGGGTGATTTCTTCGGTGCTGCCGCCACCGTTTTTCCACGGCATGCGCGGATAGTTGGCCGCGCGCAAAACGTTGAACTGAGTCATGTAATGTCTCTTTATTTGTGTCTCTTTATTTGTGGCTCTTTATTTATGGCTCTTTATTTATGGCTCTTTATTTGTGAAACCGCCCTTCCAGACGATGACGGGAACCGGGGTGAATCAAGCGTGCGGCGGTTACCGGCTGACGCCCGGACCAGGTCCGGCGACGAATCAGCAGGCACGGCTCACCGCGCTCGATCTGCAGCAACTTGCATTCTTCCGGCTCGGCCAGAATCGCCTCAACCACATGCTCGCCTTCAGTCAGCGGTGCAACCTGGGACAGATAGGCGTAGGGCGTCTGCAAGGTGAAGTCTTGTTTGAGGTAGTCCGGTGCTACCAACGCGTTGACGAAACGGTCTTCGATTTGCACCGGGATATCGTTCTCGAAATGCACGATCAACGAATGGAAAACCTTTTGCCCTTCGCGCATGTCCAGCGCGACAGCGCGCTCGGAACCGGCGGACTCTTCGCCGAGGGTGATCACCTTGCAGGTGTGGCGATGGCCACGGGAAGCGATCTCGTCGGCAATGTTGTGCACTTCGAACAGGGCAGACTGGCTCTTCGGTTCGGCGACGAACGTACCGACCCCCTGCATGCGCACCAGCAGACCGTCGGCAGTCATTTCGCGCAAGGCCCGATTGATGGTCATGCGACTGAAACCCAACTGGTTGACCAGTTCGCTTTCCGACGGCACGCGATAGTGCGGCGGCCAGTTTCCACTCTCGATTTGCTGAGTGATCATCTGTTTGACGCGGGCGTACAAGGGCGCCGGACTGTCACCCATTTGGGCAGCCAGCGGGGAGATGGCAGGGGGAGTCGGCACAGGAAATCCTTGTGAGTGAGTAAAGGTTGCTAGCTTGCCGGAGTTTACCGAGCAGGCAAACGTCTGTATATGTATATACAAATAACACACGATGGGGTGCTGAACCATGTCCGCCTTCTTTGCCGAACGCGCGCTACTGCCTAGTGGATGGGCCAACAATGTACGTCTTGAGGTCAGCGCCGATGGCTGGCTGACCCACATCCAGGCCGATGCCAGCGCCGATGGCGCCGAACGGTTGAATGGTCCGCTGCTGCCGGGCATGCCAAATTTGCATTCCCATGCATTCCAGCGGGCGATGGCCGGGCTCGCGGAAGTGGCCGGCAATCCGAATGACAGTTTCTGGACCTGGCGCGACTTGATGTATCGCCTCGTCGGAAAAATCAGTCCGGAACACCTCGGGATCATCGCCCGCCAGCTTTACATCGAAATGCTCAAGGCAGGCTATACCTCGGTCGCCGAATTCCATTACGTGCATCACGACACGAATGGCCAGGCCTATGCCGACCCGGCCGAGCTGTCGTTGCAGATCAGCCAGGCCGCCAGCGCTGCCGGGATCGGCCTGACCCTGCTGCCCGTGCTCTACAGCCACGCAGGCTTCGGTGGGCAAGCCCCGAATGAAGGCCAGCGACGTTTTATCAACAGCACCGAAAATTATCTGAAGTTGCAGGCGCGCTTGCAGCCGCTGCTGGCACAACAACCGGCGCAACAGTTGGGTTTGTGCTTCCACTCGTTGCGCGCGGTAACACCGCAACAGATCAGCGAAGTACTGGCAGCCAGCGATAAACAGTACCCGGTGCATATCCACATTGCCGAGCAGCAAAAGGAAGTCGACGACTGCCTGAGCTGGAGCGGTCGTCGTCCGCTGCAATGGCTGTACGAGAACACCGAGGTCGATCAGCGCTGGTGCCTGGTCCACGCGACCCACGCCAACCCCGAAGAAGTCACGCTGATGGCCAGGAGCAAAGCCATCGCCGGGCTGTGCCTGACCACTGAAGCCAACCTTGGCGACGGGATTTTCCCGGCGGTGGACTTCCTCGCTCAGGGCGGGCGGATGGGCATCGGCTCCGACAGCCATGTGTCACTGAGCGTGGTCGAAGAACTGCGCTGGCTGGAATATGGCCAACGTCTGCGCGATCAACGGCGCAATCGCTTGTATCGCGGCGATCAGCCGATGGTCGGGCGCACCCTGTATGACGCCGCGCTGGACGGTGGGGCCCAGGCTTTGGGCCAGCCGATTGGCGCTCTGGAAGTAGGTAAACGTGCCGACTGGCTGGTACTCGACGGCAACGATCCTTACCTGGCCACAGCAAATGGCGACGCGATTCTCAATCGTTGGCTATTTGCCGGTGGCGATCGCCAGGTGCGGGATGTGCTGGTCAACGGTCAATGGGTGATCCGCGACGGCCATCATACCGGGGAAGAGGACAGCAGCCGGGCGTTTACCCAGGTGTTGCGCGAGCTCTTGGGCTAAAAGCAAAAGATCGCGGCCTGGGGGCAGCTCCTACAAGGGATCCTGTGTACACACACATTCCGTAGGAGCTGCCGCAGGCTGCGATCTTTTCAGTCTCGCCGCTAATTCGAGGTCTTGGCCATCTTGGTATCCGACACTCGCCAGATCAGCCGCGTGGTGTCATACCCTTGCTGACGCGCCTTGCTCAGCAGCTCCTCACGGACTACCCCATTGACCTGTGGCGAACGTGACAGCAGCCACAGGTGCCGACGACTCGGGTCGCCGACAATCGCGGTCTTATAGTCGTCGCTGACGAACAACACCCAGTATTCGCCCTTGGCCACACCGGGCAGCAGGCGGGAAATCCAGTTATCGAATTCGACCCAGAGCTTGTCGGTCTTGCCGGGTATCTGCGGCGTTGCCGTGCCCCTGGCTTCTTCCCACTGCCAATCGGTGGTCAGGCAGCGGTTCAATACCGCAATATCGCCATCGGCCTTGAGGGTGTAATGGGCTTCGGATTGCGCGCAGTTGCGCTGGAAATACATCGGCAGACGGGCCAACTCGTACCAGGTCCCTTGGTAACGCTTGAGATTGACGCTGTTGACGGTCTTGGGCGCCAAAGGGTCATTGCCAGAGGTGGCACAGCCGGCCAATACCAGGCCGGCTAAAAGAACTATTACGAACCGCATCATTATTTTTCTCCCGTGGGCTCAAAGCCCCGGTCTTTTTACTTCAGGCCTTGCCCGGAAAACATCAACACTTTGTCACCGGCGTACTGCACGCTGATAAAGCTGTTCTTGTCGCCCCAGGTGCAACTGGACATACCCAGGGCGCCAGAACAATCGGATGGCTTGCCCAGCAAGGTTTCGACTTCGGTTTTGGGCATCCCGGTCTCAAGCTTCGAGTAGTTTTCCTGGTTTACCTTGCTGCACGCGGCCAGCAGCACGCAGAACGACAACAAGGCAAGAGATCGCAGCGACATGGTGAAACTCCTGGGGGGATGGGGAAGGCATGGCTGCCAACCAGAAGCTTAGAAGAGAAAATGCTCATCTGGTTCCCGAAGACATTGGCTATTTCTTGCACCGCCCATCCGTCAATTCCTCCTGAAATCAAGCTCTTTCCCGGGTTCAAGAGTATTTCGTCGACTTTTACCAAAAGAGCCTCATTTTTGGCGCTGGCCAGTCGACATAGAAAGCAGTGCAAAGCCCTTCACTGTGGCAAATTGACGCCCCCTCGCTGACCAGTCACTAGCGGTAGTTCATTTAATGACCAAAAACATGAAATTCAGCCACAAGATTCTGCTTGCAGCCGCTCTTGTGGTCGCCGTTGCGTTTGCCTGCTTCATCCTGTTCAACGACTATCGGCAGCGCCAGACCTTGCGCAGCAGCACTGAATCCTCAATGCAGGAACTCGGCAGCCTGACCACCAGCAACATCCAGACCTGGCTGGAAAGCCGCATGCAGCTGCTGCAATCGCTGGCACAGCAAATTGCCGTCGACGGCAGTACGCCTGACAGCCTGAAACGCGCCGTCGGCTTACCGGCCTATACCAGTAATTTCCAGCTCAGCTATTTTGGTGGCCAGGACGGCGTGATGTTCTCGGTCCCGGCCGGTAACCGCGCGGCAGACTACGACCCGCGCTCCCGTGGCTGGTACAAAACGGCCAACAGCGCTCGACAGACCATCGTCACCGAGCCATACATCGCCGCGTCTTCGGGCAAACTGGTGATCACCGTCGCCACGCCGGTGCAGCACCAGAACCAATTCATCGGTATAGCGGGTGCAGACATCGATCTGAGCAGCGTCAGCGCGATCATCAACTCGTTGAACTTCGGCGGCCATGGCCACGCCTTTATCGTCGGCGCCGACGGCAAGATCCTGATTCACCCGGACAGCAAACTGGTGCTCAAAAGCCTGGTCGACGCTTATCCCAACGGTGCCCCGAAAGTCCGCCCGGGCTTGCAGGAAGTTGAAGTGGACGGCAAATCGCAGTTCATTGCCTTCACCCACGTCAATGGTGTGCCGTCGGCGGACTGGTATGTGGCGCTGGTGCTCGACCAGGACAGCGCATTCTCGATGCTCAGCGAATTCCGCACTTCGGCAATCATTGCCATGCTCATCGCCGTAGCAATCATCATCGCGTTGCTGGGCCTGCTGATCCGCGTGCTGATGCAGCCACTGCTGACCATGGGCCGAGCGATGCACGATATCGCCGAAGGTGAAGGCGACCTGACCAGGCGCCTGACCATTCATGGCCACGACGAGTTCGGTGCGCTGGGTCTGTCCTTCAACCGTTTCGTCGAGCGGATTCACACCTCGATTCGTGAAGTGGCGTCGGCCACCGGCCAAGTCAACGAAGTGGCCTTGCGGGTGGTCAGCGCTTCCAACTCGTCGATGTTCAATTCCGATCAGCAGGCCTCGCGTACCAGCAGCGTCGCCGCGGCGATCAATCAACTGGGCGCCGCCGCCCAGGAAATCGCCCAGAACGCCGCCCTCGCCTCGCAGCACTCCAGCGACGCCCGCAGCCTGGCCGAAGATGGTCAACAGGTGGTGGATAAAACCATCGCCGCCATGCAGCAGCTGTCGGCCAAGATCAGTGATTCGTGCGGCAATATCGAGACACTGAACAGCAACACGGTGAACATCGGGCAGATCCTCGAAGTGATCACCAGCATCTCGCAACAGACCAACCTACTGGCGCTCAACGCCGCCATCGAAGCCGCCCGCGCCGGTGAAGCCGGACGCGGCTTTGCGGTGGTCGCCGATGAAGTGCGCAACCTTGCCCACCGCACCCAGGATTCGGCGCAGCAAGTGCAGAAGATGATCGAAGAGCTGCAAGTCGGCGCCCGCGAGGCAGTCCTCACCATGACCGACAGCCAGCGCCAGAGCGAAAGCAGCGTCGGCATCGCCAACCAGGCCGGTGAGCGCCTGAACAGCGTGACCCAGCGCATTGGTGAAATCGACGGCATGAACCAGTCGGTGGCTACCGCCACCGAGGAACAGACTGCAGTAGTCGAGTCAATCAACGTCGACATCACCGAGATCAACACCCTCAACCAGGAAGGCGTGGAAAACCTGCAATCGACCTTGCGGGCGTGCGCGGATCTCGA
Source organism: Pseudomonas fluorescens (assembly GCF_902497895.1). Lineage (GTDB taxonomy): Bacteria > Pseudomonadota > Gammaproteobacteria > Pseudomonadales > Pseudomonadaceae > Aquipseudomonas > Aquipseudomonas fluorescens_BP. The sequence goes on along the minus strand of NZ_CABVHQ010000052.1, from coordinate 26,843 downwards.
GCAGCAGGCGGCGCGGTTGAAGCAGTTGGTGGGGAGTTTCAGGATTTAAACTACAAATCGTACTTAAGTGCGCTTGTCTGGCAGAACTGACGCAGGACTGAATTAAGACTAAACTCAGTCCTGCTCATCCAGACGAGATCACACCATGAAGCTTTCATCCCAGATCAAACCCATCAGCTACTTGAAAAGCCATACAGCTGAAATCGTCAAGACCATCACCGAGAGTCGGGAGCCTTTGGTCATAACCCAAAACGGCGAAGCAAAGCTGGTGGTGATGGATGTAAAAAGTTTCGAAGAGCAGGAAGATACGATGGCGCTGCTAAAGCTACTCGCGATGGGCAATCGCGAGATCGACGAGGGCAAATTCAGAGATGCGGAGGATGTTTTTGCAGAACTGGATAAGGCCGATCATCAATGAGCTTTAAAGTCGTCATTCTTCAGTCCGCAGAAACAGACCTCAAAGAACTGCGTAGCTATATCACAAAACAATTCTCTGCCCAGACATGGCAAAGCACCTACGCCAATCTAAAGACAGCTATCCGACATTTGGGGCCACTGCCTTATGCAGGATCAATCCCCGAAGAGATCGAGAAGCTAAATCTCAGCCAGTACCGACAGATTTTGTCAGGGATGAACCGGATCATTTATGAGGTGCGGGACCAGACCGTCTTCATCCACATCATTGCCGACACCCGAAAAAACCTGCCAACACTGCTGATGAAACGGCTGCTGCAAGTGAATCCGTGAGTTTACGTAGTGCCTAGAACCCCGACCCCGGCTCTTTCAGAAACGCCAACTCTTCAGGCGTGGAAACCCGTCCGAGCGCTTCGTTGCGATGGGGAAAGCGGCCAAACCGGGCGATGACTTTCTGATGCTTTTCGGCATAGTCGAGATGACTGGCAAACACTGGCTGATCAGCCAACGGCTGTTCCGCCTGCAAGGCAGCAAATCGCGACACGCCTTCGTTTTGCACCGCGAGGTTCTCGCAATGTTCGAACACCAGGTAGATGAACGCTCGGCGCATGGCCGGCAACTGCCGATCGAAATCCGCAACAATCCCTTGAGCCACCAACGCTTGAGCACGCAGGTCACCCGAAAAGGCTTTGGGAGTATCGCGGTAGATCATTCGCGGCAATTGATCGAGCAACAGCACCAAGGCCAGCCAGCCTTGCGGGCATTGCGCCCACTCAGCCAATTCGCCGGCCAGTGCCTGCTCGACCCAGGCCCCGAAACGCTCACGCGCTTCGCGGTCCTGGCTGTCGCGCTTGCCGAACCACAGCCTGCCCTTGTCAGCCATTACCTCGGTGGGAGTCTCGGTCGAACCGAACCACCAATCGAGCAACGGCTGCCAGGGCGCGGACATGGGTTTATTCCTTGTGGTAAGCGGTGACGCGCTCGACTTCTTCTTTCGAGCCAAGGAACACCGCTACACGCTGGTGCAGACCTTCAGGCTGAATGTCGAGAATCCGCTGGTGGCCGTCGGTAGAAATACCGCCCGCCTGCTCGACCAGGAACGACATCGGGTTGGCCTCGTACATCAGGCGCAGTTTGCCCGGCTTGGACGGATCGCGGTTGTCGCGCGGGTACATGAACAGGCCACCACGGGTCAGGATGCGATGCACGTCGGCAACCATCGCGGCAATCCAGCGCATGTTGAAGTTCTTCTTCAGCGGGCCTTCCTCACCGGCCAGCAACTCGCTGACGTAGCGCTGTACCGGAGCTTCCCAGTGACGCTGGTTGGACATATTGATGGCAAATTCCTGGGTGCTTTCCGGGATCTTGATGTCTTCGTGGGTCAGCACGAAGCTGCCCATTTCACGGTCCAGGGTGAAGCCTTTGACGCCGTCGCCCAAAGTCAGCACCAGCATGGTTTGCGGGCCGTAAATGGCGTAGCCGGCAGCGACCTGTTCGGTACCCGGCTGCAGGAAAGCCTTCTCGCTGAGGGTTTCGTTCTGGCTCAGGTGCTCGTTCGGGCAACGCAGTACCGAAAAGATGGTGCCGACCGAAACGTTGACGTCGATGTTCGACGAACCGTCCAACGGGTCGAAAACCAGCAGGTAGGCGCCTTTAGGGTATTTGCCCGGGATCTGGTAGGCATTGTCCATTTCTTCGGACGCCATGCCGGCCAGGTGACCGCCCCATTCATTGGCTTCGAGCAGGATCTCGTTGGAAAGCACGTCGAGTTTTTTCTGCACTTCGCCTTGTACGTTTTCGGTGCCCATGCTGCCCAGAACACCACCCAGGGCGCCTTTGGAGACGGCGTGGCTGATTTCCTTGCAAGCACGCGCCACCACTTCGATCAGAAAACGCAGATCGGCAGGAGTGTTGTTGCTACGGGTCTGCTCAATCAAATAGCGACTCAAGGTAACGCGGGACATGGACGGCTCCGGAGAAAGTGGGGGGGGCTAAAAACCCGCGCAGTTTAACGCGAGTCGGGGCGACTTTCCTCTTATCAGACGTGATACGCCCCATAGAGTTCATGTATCGGGTTGAGCGTAGACCGAAACCGACCGAAGGTGGCGCAAGATCCCCGGCAGTTTCAAGCTCATTGCTGGCTTACAGAACGCTATCGCGAACAAGCTCGCTCCCACAGGTTTCGCGTCAGCCAGAAGATTGATGGCCGACACGGACTCCTGTGGGGGCGAGCTTGCTCGCGATTGGGTGCGCAGCGCCAAGTTTCAGATTTTCGCCACAGGTTTGCGCAACAGGCTGAACGCCATGGCCGCGAGGAAAACCACACCCAGCAGCAATACCGCCCACAAACCGATTTTCTTCCACTCGGTGCCCGCGATAATCGGTGGAGTCACCGTGGTCGGCTGGGAGACCAATGAACCACCGTGCACTTTTGCCTGACCCAAAGCCGCCAGACGCCCAGCACGGTAATCCGGAATCAAGGTCGGCAACGGCAGATTCGCCGCTTTCACCGCCGGGCTGCCCAGTGCCAGGGTAAAAGGCCCTGTACCGCGAGCCAGGAACACCAACTGCGTCGCCCGCACAGCAAAGTGTACGGCCGGGGCTTCAGCGCCCAGGCCTCCACCACGCTCGTCGACGACCAGTTTCAATTGCTGGACGGTCTGACCCGGCAGCTGCAATTCGTCCTGTACCACGTCCTGATCATTCTGGTTCAGGCGATAGAGCAATCCGCTATTCAACAGCTGCCACGCCTGGCTACTCTCGCGGCGGCCATACAAGGTAACGGGAGCAAGGCTGTTAGCCTGGTTCAGCTCGACCCGCAAGCGCTCGATGCTCAGGCCCGTTGGCAGTTGCCAGGTGTATTCGCCCGCCTTCACGCTACTCCCGGCCAGCGGCTGCGACCAGACCAAGGGTAGCGGCAGGCTGTTGATACTGGCGCTTTCCAATTGGGCTGCAGTGAGAATCGGCGCCGACTGCGGGGTGTCCCACAGCAAACGCAGATACCGCGCCGACAGCCCTGACAAACCGACCTCATGCTGCTCGATCTGCTCGTCGGCAAACGACAGGCGTGCCACCTGCCCTTCGCCCCACGATTGCCAATGCTGCAAATCGTCACTGGCTTCAATGCTGAAGCGTTGGAAGCCGTCCCGCTCGCTGGTCCAGTCGAGAATCAACTGCTGCAGGGGTGCCTTGATTGCGCTGGCATCGAGCAACCAGCCGCGCAGCACTTCCTCGCCGGCTTCAATCTGGCTGGAGGGCCGGACTTCAACCAAGGTGCCGTTTGCACTCGATTTCACCTGGATACTCGGGGTGGCATCGCTGGCATCCGTCGAGCTGTAGAGCGGAAACCATTTAACGTCGGTCAGGGCACGGTTTTCGCTGGTCTGCGCCTGCTCCCGGGCCAACGCGTAGGCTTGGGCTTCACCAGCAGCGTTGAACACCCGCACGTCGCCGAGATCGGTCTGACGTGCGTTCAGTTGCACCGCCAGCGGTAATTCAAGGCGGTACCACGGACCCTCGCCGCTCAGGGTCAACGGCATTTGGGTGGTGAAATCCCCCGGTTTCTCCTGGGCATTGGCCGACAGTGCCGCACACAACCCGACAGCCCCCAACCAACCCAGGCTCAGCTTCTGACTCAAGACGACACTCCCTCAGATTCATTGACCGGTTTTACAGTAGCCGGCCGGGTTTCGGCACGCTTGGGCGGCAGCGGCGCAAAATAGCCCACCACCAGTAGCAGCACCCCTACGCCGATAAACGATACGATCCGCGCCAGCCCGCCACGGTTACTCAACTCGACAAAAAACAGTTTGGCGACCACCACAGCGATCAATGCCGCGCCGATCAGCCAGACTTCGCGACGGTGACGCACATGGCCGCCGATCATCAGGCTCAAGGCAATCAGCGTCCAGACGATCGACAGCCCGGCCTGCACCAGCATCGACGGCAGCAGCGCGTCCAGCTCGAACGGCACACCGCCCCAATGGTGAGCGCTGCGCATCACCAATGCGGTGAAGAAGGCGAACAGCGAGACGCCAGCCACCAGTTGCGTGGCAGGTTCGGCATAGTCGGCGCGAATGGCCCATTGCGTGAGCGCACTACGCGACCAGGCATAAACCCCGAACAAGGCGAACAACAAACCCAGCTCCAGCGGGTTGAGCAGCGGCACATAGGGCAGCGGCTCGGCGGTACCGTCACTGGCAATGTTTGCCAGCCAGAACCAGCCGAGCATCAGCAATGCCAGTGGCAATGCCGCGTACACACGGTATTCACAGGAATAGCTCGATACCGGCCATGGCCAAGTGCGCGGTGCGGCCATCAGCATCAGGTACAGACTTGGCAGAATCGCCCAACCCAGCCAGCGCCAGGCATTGTAGTGCTCGGATAACCGCAGCAGGCCGTAACGCAGCTCCAGCGCCAGTACGCCAATCAGCAGCCAGCAACCCAGTACATGGGCGGTGCTCAAGGCCGCAGCAGGCAGCATTGGCGCCAAGCGCCGCAACGCGAAGAAATGCACGACAAACACCGCCGCCCACGCCAACCAGCCGAAATCGGCCGCAGGGTGATAACGAGTGTGCCAGGCCGCGACCAACACCAGACTCGCTGCCAACACCAGCAAGGTGCAGAGCAGACCCAGCGCCGACCATTTCAAGCGCAAGGCCGACAGGCACCACAGCACCCCACTCAGCGCCGCGACGCCGAGCAACCACGTAGCCTGCAGATCCGCCGGTGCAAAGCGCAACACTTCACTGAACAACGCCAGCGCCCACCAGGCCGCGCCCCACACCAGTAGCAGTTCGGACAAACGCTGCAAGCTCAAGGCATTGAAGGCCGTTGCATGACCGCCAGTCTGCAAGCGCCAGGCGCCGACCAGTGCCGCCAACCCGAGCACCATCGGCGTCCAGAACCCACCATGCGCCAGTGGCCGCAAGCCTTCGCTGGACAACGGCCCGAGCAGATCGGCCCCGGTAATCAGGAACGCCGCACCGCCAATCACCTGCAACAGCAAACCAAAGACAAAACTCACACGCTGTTGCATGTACAGGCTCAACCAGATGATCAACAGACCGCTGACGGCCCACACCGCGCTCGCCGTTTGCCATGGCAAGACAAACAACACCGCCAGGTTGATCAGCACCAGTCCCAGCAGCAACACCAGCGACAGGCCGCGCAGCAGCCGCAGGTCATTGCGCACCATGTCATCACGTGCCGCCAGCAACATGCCGCCGATTAACGCCAGGCCGATCAAGGATGCACTGAACAAACCGCTCCAGCCGGCACTGAACACCGCAGCGTCGCCCTGTGCGCCTTGCAGCCGCAGCAGGAACAACCCACCACCGAGCAATTGCACAGCGAAAGCGCTGAACAGGAACGTCCGCGATTGCAGGCGCAGGCCGACGAACAGGGTCGCCAACCCCGCCAGCGCCCAACTGATAGCAGTACCCGGGGTGAAGAAAAACAATGGCGCCAGCAAGTACAGGAATGCCAGACCGCCGCAGGCCAGCACCGGCAGCGCTTTACGCTCCCGGCTCGACGCTTGCTCGGGCAGGGCCTTGCGCAATTGATAGAAACTGAACAGCAAGGCTGCGCCCAGCATCAGCGCCCCCAACGGCGCCGCATCCAGCAAGCTGGTCTCGCCAACCCGCAACTCACTGAGGAACGCCAGTGCCGAACCTACTTGCAGCAACAAGGCAAACGTCCGCGCCAAAGGTCGCTGCTGACGCAGGCCGAGCCAGAAAATCCCCGCGCCTTCAACTGCCCAGGCCGCCGCCGTCCATCGCGCATCCAGCCCCAGCGGAATGGCCAGGGTGGCGAAAATCACCCCCAGCGCCAGACAGGTTTCCCCCAGTAACAGCGCTCGCCCACCGGTCAGCAATCGAGCCAGGCCCATGTAGACGATGCCCAGCACCAGCGCGCTGAACGCCGCAGCAAACTGCAGATGCTGGACCAGCGCGAACTGCAAGCCGAAGCCAACCAGTGGCGGGCCGAACAGCATAGTGCCGTCAACGTAATCGCCCTTGCGCGCTGACCAGTGCAGCAGCGCTTCGCGACTGGCGTCTTCTGGTGTGCCGCTCAGCTCCAGCAGCTTGCGCCTTGCGAACAACAGCCCGATTGCCAGGTACATCAGGAAGAACAGAATCAGGAACGGCTCGGTACTCCACAGCAGTTCCGGTGAGTAAGAGCGCAGTCCCCAGGCGAAGCCAATGCCGAAGGTGCCGATGAAACCGATCAGGTTGAGCAAGCGCCAGGCCTTGAACCAGGCGATCGCCAGGATGCCGGCGTTAAGCAAGGCGAAATAGCTGAACAACGCGACAGGGTTGCCAGCACCGGTGGAGGTCAGGATCGGCGCGGCAAAGCCACCGAGGGCCGCCGCCGCAGCCAGGCCCAGGGCATCCTGGGTGATCGCCAGAATCGCCGAGAACAGCGTGACCGCCACCAGCAATCCCAATGCCGCAGTCGGATCCAGCAGTGGATGCAGGCGCATGGCGGCGAACACCGTCAGGTACAGCACCGCGATCCCGGTGCCCTGCAGCATCAGCGCGTAGTTGCTGTTGCGCAGACGCAGCCACCACCCCAGCCCGAGCAAGCCCAGGGCACCAGCGGCAACCCCGGCGTAACGCAGCTCGATCGGCACCACCATGCCTTCGGTGGCATAGCGCAGCAGGAACGCCAACCCGAGAAATAACAGCACCACACCGACCCGCAGCACGGTGTTACCACCGAACAACCAGTTGCGCGCACTGCTCATGGCGCGTTCGATCGGGTTCGGTTCACGGGGGCCTGACGGTTTTCTCGGCTCGCTGGCAGCGGGCTCTGGCTTCCAGGCATCGACTGGCAATGTTCCGCTCGATTCCGCTGAGACGGCAAATTGCTCGCGTTCGAGCTCGGCCGGCCAATCCCAAACCAGTTCGGGAGCCGTACGCAAAGATGCCGAAGTCGGTTCCGGCGTTTCGTTCAAGACAATTTCGGGAGGGGAATAGGGTTGGACAGCTTCGCGGGTAGCGGTCGGTTCGGCAGCTCTGATTCCAGATTCTTCAAGCAGTGTCAGGCGTTGCTCGACAGCCGCTAAAGCCTTCTGCGCCAGTTCCAGCTGCTGGCGTTGCTGCACCACTTGCGAACTCAGACCTGCAAGGCGGATCGTCAGCCCGACACCGAGCCCGATCAGGGCCCCCAGCAAGGCATCGCTGAAGGACTCATCGAGCATCCAGCCCAGCACCAGCCCAATCAGCATGAACATCCATTGCATGGTCGATATCCCTAAGCGCAAGGGCCAACCGGAAAGGGTTGGCACAGCCCGAATCGCCAAGATCGCAGCCTTCGGCAGCTCCTACAACGACCGCGCTCACCAAAAATTTCTGTGAACACGGACCGTAGGAGCTGCCGCAGGCTGCGATCTTTCCCCGGACGCTAGTATATCGAGCCAGACAAACCGCGCCTAAAAGTTACTCCAGCGCCTTCCAGATATCCGTCGCGTACTCACGAATCGTCCGGTCGGACGAGAACCAACCCATACGGGCAGTGTTCAGCACCGCCGAGCGCCACCACTCTTTCGAGTCATGCCAGTGGGCTTCGACCCGGGCCTGAGCATTCCAGTAGGAGTCAAAGTCGGCGCAGACCAGGAAGCGGTCATGGTCGACCAGCGAATCGATCAACCCGGTGTAACGGGTCGGATCATCCGGCGAGAACACCCCGCTGCGAATCGCTTGCAACACGTCCCCGAGTCGATTGGAGGCGGCAATATCGGGCACGGCGCTGAACTCGGCGTTGAGTGTCCGCGCTTCGACCTGCTGGGCGCTGAGACCAAAGATAAACATATGCTCGGCGCCGATGCGCTCGCACATTTCCACGTTGGCTCCGTCCAGCGTGCCGATGGTCAGGGCGCCATTGAGCCCGAACTTCATGTTGCTGGTGCCTGACGCCTCGAAACCGGCGGTGGATATCTGCTCCGAGAGGTCGGCTGCGGGAATGATGCTCTCGGCCAGGCTCACGTTGTAATTGGGCAGGAACACCACCTTGAGCAAGCCGCGCACGGTCGGGTCGTTGTTCACGGTGCGCGCGATGTCATTGGCCAGTTTAATGATCAGCTTGGCCTGGTGATAACTGGCCGCGGCCTTGCCGCCGAAAATTTTCACCCTCGGCACCCAGTCGACTTCCGGCTCCGCGCGGATCGCCTGGTACAACGCCACGGTGTGCAGCAGGTTGAGCAACTGGCGCTTGTATTCGTGAATCCGTTTGACCTGCACGTCGAACATCGCCTCCGGATTGACCGTGATGCCCAACTGCTCCTGGATGATATTGGCCAGGGCTCTTTTGCTGTGCAGCCGCTGCTCGGCGAATTGCTTGCGGAACGCCGCCTTCTCGGCGAACGGCTCCAGGTCGATCAAGCGCTCTTCAACGTTATCCAGCAGCTTGGGACCCAACGCATCGACCAACATTGAGGTCAGTTCCGGATTGGCCTGGTACAACCAGCGGCGGAAAGTGATGCCGTTGGTCTTGTTGTTGATCCGCTCCGGGTAAAGCTTGTGCAGTTCGGAGAACACCGTGCTGCGCATCAATTGGGTATGCAGGCCGGAAACACCGTTGACGCTGTGGGAGCCGAGGAACGCCAGGTTGCCCATGCGCACCCGGCGGCCATTGTCTTCCTCGATCAGTGACACGGCGCGCAGCACGTCGAAATCGTGGATGCCCTTGGCCCGTAGAGAGTCGATGTGATGAGCGTTGATCAGGTAAATGATCTGCATGTGCCGCGGCAGCATCCGTTCCATCAGCCCTACCGGCCAGGTTTCCAGCGCTTCGGGCAGCAGCGTGTGGTTGGTGTAGGACAGCGTATCGACGGTGACCTGCCAGGCCGCATCCCAGGGGATGTCGTGCAAATCGAGCAACTGGCGCATCAGCTCGGCCACGGCAATCGAGGGGTGAGTATCGTTGAGCTGGATCGCGGCGTGGTCGCCCAGGCTCAGCACCGAGTCATGCATGTTCTTGTGTCGGCGCAACAAATCCTGCAACGACGCCGAAACGAAGAAATACTCCTGACGCAGCCGCAACTCCTGGCCGGCCTCGGTGCTGTCCGCGGGATAGAGCACGCGGGAAATACTTTCCGCCCGCGCCACTTCGGCCACGGCGCCCAGATGGTCGCCGGCATTGAAGCGCTCCAGGTGCAGGTCTTCCATGGCCCGCGCCCGCCACAGGCGCAGGGTGTTGACACTGGCACCGCGCCAGCCGACCACGGGCGTGTCGTAGGCCACTGCCCGTACGGTTTCCGCCGGCCACCAGACTTGCCTGGTCTTGCCGGTTTCATCCATCACGGTCTCGACACCGCCGCCAAAGCCGATCGGGTAGATCACCTCAGGCCGTTCGAATTCCCAAGGGTTGCCGAAGTCCAGCCAGTGTTCGGTCTGCTCCTGCTGCCAGCCGTCGACAATGGCCTGACGGAACAACCCGTGCTCATACCGAATACCGTAACCATGGCCAGCGATGCCGAGGGTCGACATGCTCTCCATGAAACACGCGGCCAATCGCCCAAGGCCGCCGTTACCCAGCGCCGCATCCGGCTCCAGCAGGCGGATGCGCTCAAGATCTACCCCCAGCTCGGTCATCGCCTCGCGCGCCACATCCAGCAGGCCGAGGTTGCTCAGGCTGTCGTAGAGCAGACGGCCGATCAAAAACTCCAGCGACAGGTAGTACACGCGCTTCTGGCCTTTGCGATAGATCTGCCGCGTATGGTCCATCCAGTGTTCGACCATATGGTCCCGCGCTGCCAAAGCAATGGCTTCGAACCAGTCATGGTCAAACGCGTGATCCGGGTCTTTACCCACTGCATAGGTCAATTTGGTCAAGACAGCGTCGCGAAATGCGGCCACCTCTGCTTCACGAACAAGTGGTTCCTGAGTCATCAATACAACCTCGAGCGAGATAGACGGCATGGAATTGTCTGAGCCTAGTCGGTCTGACACGAGGCAGAGGTTCCGGTTCGGCATTTTCTGCAATTACCCAGGTAAACATTTTCCTCCGGCCGATACGCCCTGAAAAGATGCAGATGCCGTGCCGTTCAGGTCAAAATCCCCTGGATTGGATAAAAAACCGGCAAATGGTTGTTCACACCTTCACCAACCCCGGTATCATCGCGCGCCCTGATACACCCCCTGGTAACAACAGATGATGAAGTCCAACCTGATCGCTGCCGCAGAGATCGATCGCCTCGATACCTGGGCCAAGTATTCTGCGCCGATGTGCGGTTCCTGCGTGTCCAGCTGCTGCACGCTGCCGGTCGAGGTCAAGATCAAGGATCTGATCCGTATTGGCATCGTCGATGAATTCGAGCGCGGCGAGCCCGCGAAGAACATCGCCAAGCGCCTGCAGAAGGAAGGGATCGTCGAGCGTTACAACCAGAAGTCCGAGATCTTCACCCTCCAGCGCATGAGCAACAACGATTGCCTGTACCTGGATCGTAAGAGTCGTCTGTGCACTATTTATGAAAAGCGTCCGGATACCTGCCGCAACCACCCGAAAATCGGGCCGCGGCCGGGGTATTGCGCCTATAAGCCGAAGGAAGTGGCGCGTGAGACGAGCAGTAGCCGTCGGACGCTGGAAAAGTTTTAACCTGAAAAGATCGCAGCCTTCGGCAGCTCCTACATAGGATTGATGTACACCCGTAGGAGCTGCCGAAGGCTGCGATCTTTTGATTTTTGCTCCAGACAACAAAAACGCCCCCGACCTTGCGGTCGGGGGCGTTTTTTTCAAGCGCTAACTAAGTCGTAACTCAGTTGCCGCTTTTCTTGGCAGCGCGGGTACGCTCGCTTTCGCCCAGGATCTTCTTGCGAAGACGGATGGACTTAGGCGTCACTTCACACAATTCGTCTTCTTGAACGAATTCCAGAGCTTGCTCCAGAGTGAAGCGGATAGGCGGAACCAGTGCGATGGTTTCGTCTTTACCGGAAGCACGCATGTTGTCGAGCTTCTTGCCTTTGGTTGGGTTGACGCCCAGGTCGTTGTCGCGGCTGTTGATGCCGACGATTTGACCTTCATACACGTCTTCGCCGTGGCCCAGGAACAGCTTGCCACGAGCCTGCAGGGTTTCCAGCGAGTAAGTCAGAGCCTTACCGGTAGCAACCGAAACCAGCACGCCGTTCTGACGGCCGGACATATCGCCGGACTTCATCACGTCGTAACGGTCGAAGATCGAGGTCAGGATGCCTGCACCGGAGGTCAGGGTCAGGAACTCGTTACGGAAACCGATCAAGCCACGAGCCGGGATGTTGTACTCAAGGCGAACGCGGCCTTTGCCATCCGGAACCATGTTGGTCAGGTCGCCCTTACGGATACCGATCTGTTCCATGATCGCGCCCTGGGATTCTTCCGGCAGATCGATGGTGACGTTTTCGTACGGTTCGTGTTTCACGCCGTCAACCAGACGGATGATCACTTCCGGACGACCAACGCCCATTTCGAAGCCTTCGCGACGCATGGTTTCGATCAGTACCGAGAGGTGCAGCTCACCACGGCCAGAGACTTTGAACTTGTCGGCGGTGTCGCCTTCTTCAACGCGCAGGGCGACGTTGAACAGCAGTTCCTTGTCCAGACGTTCCTTGATGTTACGGCTGGTGACGAACTTGCCTTCACGACCGCAGAACGGCGAATCGTTAACCTGGAAGGTCATGGAAACGGTAGGTTCGTCAACGGTCAGCGGCTTCATCGCTTCGACGTTCAGTGGGTCGCACAGAGTGTCGGAGATGAACAGCTGGTCGAAGCCGCTGATGCAGACGATGTCGCCGGCAGCTGCTTCATCAACGTCGATGCGGTGCAGACCGTGGTGACCCATCAGCTTGAGGATACGACCGTTACGGCGCTTGCCGTCAACGTCGATGGCCACAACTTGAGTGTTCGGCTTGACGCGACCACGAGCGATACGACCAACGCCGATAACACCCAGGAAGCTGTTGTAGTCCAGTGCCGAGATTTGCATCTGGAACGGGCCTTCACGGTCGACTTTTGGAGCCGGAACGTGGTCAACGATCGCCTGGTACAGCGGCGTCATGTCTTCCGCCATGGCGGTGTGTTCAAGACCGGCAATACCGTTCAGCGCGGAAGCGTAAACGACTTGGAAGTCCAGCTGCTCTTCAGTAGCGCCCAGGTTGTCGAACAGGTCGAAGATCTGATCCAGAACCCAGTCCGGACGTGCACCTGGACGGTCAACCTTGTTGATCACCACGATTGGACGCAGGCCAGCCTGGAAGGCCTTCTGGGTCACGAAACGGGTTTGCGGCATAGGGCCGTCTTGAGCGTCAACCAGCAGCAGAACGGAGTCAACCATCGACATTACGCGTTCTACTTCGCCGCCGAAGTCGGCGTGGCCCGGGGTATCCACGATGTTGATGTGGTAGCCGTTCCAGTTGATGGCGGTGTTTTTCGCCAGAATGGTAATACCGCGCTCTTTCTCCTGGTCGTTGGAGTCCATCACGCGCTCGTCGTTGAGCTCGTTGCGCTCCAGGGTGCCGGATTGACGCAAGAGTTTGTCTACCAGGGTGGTCTTACCATGGTCAACGTGAGCAATGATGGCGATGTTGCGTAGATTTTCGATCACTTGTGTATCTCGATCAGAGGATTCGGTGTGCTGACAGGTCGTGGCAGCGATTTTCAGTAGAGTCAGGCCTTGCCGTTAAAGCTTGACGGCGGCGTCGGGGGGCCGGTGACGCAGGCCACAGGCATACAGCCCCGGGCTCTTAGCTCGGTCGATAAACGCGCACATTGGCATGCCCCTCACTGAGCAAATGGTGGGCATGCAGGCGACTCATCACGCCTTTGTCGCAATACAGCAGGTACTGGCGAGTAGGGTCCAGTTCCTTGAAACGAGCGTTCAATGCATAAAACGGCATCGCTTGTACCTCGATGCCAGGCAGCGCCAGCGGCTCGTCTTCCTGAGCATCCGGGTGACGGATGTCGATCACGATCTGACCGGCCAGTGCTTCACTGACTTCTTCGACCTGCAAATCCTGGCCCAATTCATCGATAACCCGATCGATCGGCACCAGTTTGGCGTTCTCGAGCGCACGCTCGAGCACCGCCATATCGAACTGTTGTTCTTCATACTCCACGCGGTTGCGCTTGGCGTGGGTCTTGGGGTTGACCGAAATCACCCCGCAATATTCCGGCATGTGCTTGGCGAAATCGGCAGTGCCGATCTCGTTGGCCAGATCAATGATGTCCTGCTTGTGACTGGCGATCAGCGGGCGCAGCACCAGCTTCTCGGTTACGCAGTCGATTACCGAGAGATTCGGCAGCGTCTGGCTGGACACCTGGGAAATCGCTTCACCGGTAACCAGCGCATCGATTTCCAGTCGGTCGGCAATTCTTGAAGCCGCGCGCAACATCATACGCTTCAATACTACGCCCATATGACTGTTATCGACTTTACCGAGAATTTCTCCGAGCACTTCTTCGAACGGCACGCTGACGAACAGCACGCGTTGGGAGCTGCCGTACTTCTTCCAGATATAGTGCGCGACCTCCATCACGCCCAGCTCGTGGGCACGCCCGCCAAGATTGAAGAAGCAGAAGTGGCTCATCAACCCGCGACGCATGATCTGGTAGGCCGCCACCGTCGAATCGAAACCGCCGGACATCAGCACAAGCGTCTGTTCCAAGGCACCCAGCGGATAACCGCCGATGCTGTTGTGCTGGCTATGGATCACAAACAACCGTTGGTCGCGAATTTCCATCCGCACTTCGATTGCAGGCGTTTTTAAAGAGATTCCGGCGGCACCGCACTGACGACGCAGCTGGCTGCCGACGTATTTCTCGACTTCCATCGAGGTAAATGTGTGCTTGCCGGCGCGCTTGCAGCGCACGGAAAAGATCTTGCCCGACAAGGCATCGCCGAAGTGCTGCTTGCACTTGGCAACGATGTCGTCGAAGTCGCCCAACGGGTACTCATCGACCTGCAGGAAATGCGCGATGCCCGGCATGCAGCTCAGGCGATCCATCATGTCCTTCAAGGCTTTCGGCTCGCTGACACGGGTTTCCATCACGAGATTATCCCACACACCGTTCACCACCACAGCCGGGTCCAGATCGCGGAGCACGGCACGGATGTTCTTGGCCAACTGGCGGATGAAACGCATCCGTACCGGGCGGCTCTTGATGATGATCTCTGGGAAAACTTTTACGATTAGTTTCATGGAAACAGCGCGCGAAGGGCCAGCCGAAAAAGGGGGGCGCGGATTATAGCGGAAATTGCTCAAGGTTTAACCAGTTAATGTGCAGATGGTTTTGTGCGCACTGAAATAGGGCGATTATGCTTTTGCGCGCAACATTTCAGTGCGTAAAGTTTCCGGTTTTTCCCGCTTGTACCTTTATATGCGTGAGTTTGGGGCAAAAAACCCAAGTCGGGGCACTGGCATGCAATTTGCTCCCTTGTGAGGCAGGTTGCCTTGGCAGAGTATTCGCGCCGGCATCACCCACATTCTAAGGGCACTCCACTACTAGCCCGAAGCCACCCCGGAGGACACTATGTCGAAGTCGGTTCAACTCATCAAAGATCATGACGTCAAATGGATTGATCTGCGCTTCACTGACACCAAAGGCACTCAGCACCACGTGACCATGCCAGCTCGCGATGCGCTGGATGAAGCTTTCTTCGAAGAAGGCAAAATGTTCGACGGCTCCTCCATCGCTGGCTGGAAAGGCATCGAAGCCTCCGACATGATCCTGATGCCGGACGACTCAACTGCCGTTCTCGACCCGTTCACCGAAGAGCCGACCCTGATCCTGGTCTGCGACGTGATCGAACCTTCGACCATGCAAGGCTATGACCGTGACCCACGGGCCATCGCCAAGCGCGCCGAGGAATACCTGAAGTCCACCGGTATCGGCGACACCGTATTCGTAGGCCCGGAGCCAGAATTCTTCATCTTCGACGAAGTGAAGTTCAAATCCGACATCTCCGGTTCCATGTTCAAGATCTACTCCGAACAAGGTTCGTGGATGTCCGACCAGGACGTGGAAGGCGGCAACCGCGGCCACCGTCCAGGCGTCAAAGGCGGCTACTTCCCGGTTCCTCCGTTCGACCATGACCACGAAATCCGTACCTCCATGTGCAACGCCATGGAAGAAATGGGCCTGGTCATCGAAGTTCACCACCATGAAGTGGCGACTGCCGGCCAGAACGAAATCGGCGTCAAGTTCAACACCCTGGTAGCCAAGGCTGACGAAGTTCAAACCCTGAAATACTGCGTACACAACGTTGCTGACGCCTACGGCCGCACCGCGACCTTCATGCCTAAGCCGCTGTACGGCGATAACGGTTCGGGTATGCACGTTCACCTGTCCATCTCCAAAGATGGCAAGAACACCTTCGCTGGCGAAGGCTATGCCGGCCTGTCCGACACCGCCCTGTTCTTCATCGGCGGCATCATCAAGCACGGTAAGGCACTGAACGGCTTCACCAACCCGTCGACCAACTCCTACAAGCGTCTGGTTCCGGGCTTCGAAGCTCCAGTGATGCTGGCCTACTCGGCTCGCAACCGTTCCGCTTCGATCCGTATTCCTTACGTGTCCAGCCCTAAAGCTCGCCGTATCGAAGCTCGCTTCCCGGATCCGGCAGCTAACCCGTACCTGGGCTTCGCTGCACTGTTGATGGCTGGCCTGGACGGCATCCAGAACAAAATCCACCCAGGCGACGCAGCTGACAAAAACCTGTATGACCTGCCGCCTGAAGAGGCGAAAGAGATCCCACAAGTTTGCGGCAGCCTGAAAGAAGCCCTGGAAGAGCTGGACAAAGGTCGTGCATTCCTGACCAAAGGCGGCGTTTTCAGCGACGATTTCATCGACGCTTACATCGCTCTGAAAAGCGAAGAAGAAATCAAGGTTCGCACCTTCGTACACCCACTGGAATACGAGCTGTACTACAGCTGCTGATCCAGTAGCGCCTGCGCAAGCGGCGTAACAGAGGCCTCCTTCGGGAGGCCTTTTTTGTGGGCGGGGATTCGAGAGCTGGTGCAAATCTCCTTGCGGGAACGGACTTGTTGTGGCGAGGGGGCTTGCCCCGTTCGGCTGCGAAGCAGTCGTAAAACCATTCCGCGCGGTGTACCTGATATAACGCGATGGCTGGTTCTGGGGCCGCTTCGCGACCCAGCGCGGGCAAGCCCGCTCGCCACAGCCGCTTGTGTCTGGATCTGTGGCGTTTTGCGGATTTCAGCATGTTGTTTTTATGGCGGGATATTTAACGCCTTGGGCCAACCCACCCCCTTGGCCTATGCTGCACACCAATGCCTTTGTTTATCGGTCAACTCTTATGGGTCGTGGTTTGCTCTTGATGCTGCTTCTGATCGCCCTTCCGGCGACGGCGCAGATCTATAAGTACACCGACGCCAATGGCAACACCGCCTATAGCAATCAGCCGCCCGACGGCACCCGAAGCCAGCCTGTCGAATTGCCGCCCCTCAATAGCGTCGAGCGCCAGCAACCTGTCCTGCCACAAGTCAGCCCGGCACAAAGCGCCAGTGAGCAAGCCAGTAGTGCCGCCTACGAAGTACTGGAGTTGACCGGTTTACCCAGCGAAGAAGCCCTGCGCGCCAACAATGGCACCTTCACCGTGGGCGTTGCGCTGCAACCGCGCCTGCAGGGTGCGCATCGCCTGCGTCTCTTGCTGGACGGCCAGCCCTATGGCCAGCCGAGCAATGTTCCGCGCCTGCAACTGGTCAATATCGATCGAGGAGAGCACAGTCTCGCGGTGCAAGTGCTCGATGGAGAGACCGTTGTGCAACAAAGTCCGACTGCTAGCTTCACCGTGCAACGGGTGCATAAGCCTTGAGGCCTTCCACCGCTACCCTCGCGCTCTGCCTGCTGCTGATCGCCCTTCCGGTGGTGGCCGAGGTCTACACCTATATCGATGCCCAGAGGAATCGGGTCTTCACCGACCAACCGCAACCGGGTAATGCCAAACGAGTGCAATTGGCACCGGGCAATCGCATGTCAGCAAATCCGAGCAGAACCACTCCAGAGCCAGCCGCCAGGAAGACCCGGGACAAACCCCTTCTCCACTATCAGATGCTGCGTGTTCTGGTGCCGGATCCGGACGCCACGGTTCGTAGCACTGAGGGCGAGTTGATTGTCAGCGTTACCAATGAACCCGGTCTGCAACGCGGTCACCGCTATCGCTTGCTGCTGGACGGCCAGCCGACCGCTGCTCCAGGCCCCAGTCCGGTATTCGCCTTGAGCAATATCGACCGCGGCAGCCACCATCTGGCGGTGGAAATTCTCGATGAGCAAGGGCATATCGTCGAGCGAACCGCCAATCAGCCGTTCCATATGCTGCGCATGTCCCTGGCGCAGAAGCGCCAAGTCAAACCTTGCAGCCTTGTCGACTATGGCCAGCGTCCGGAATGCCCTTTGTCGGATAAACCTGAAGAAGAGAAAGGCATATTTTCATTCTTCTAAACGCCGCCCAGGCTTGCGCACTATATTGGTGCGATTAGTTGCACCCCGGTCACTTATCAACCCATTTTGGTTCGAAAATACCCGGCCCGGCTGGCAAAACGCTACGCAATCGAGCTTAAAACGCCCGTTTCAGGGGTTTAACGCTTCTTTTCGGAGCCTTGGTTTGGTTTTTGCATTTTCCTCGCATCAGCGCTTAATTCGCGCGCGCAATCCGGGACCGGTCCCGGATTGCTCCGCTTCAAAAGAGGTCAAAATTCACTCATGACCATCAGCGACGCACTGCACCGTTTGCTACTCGACAACCTGACCACCGCAACCATCCTGCTCAACGCCGAGCTGCGCCTTGAGTACATGAACCCGGCGGCGGAAATGCTGCTGGCCATCAGCGGCCAGCGCAGTCATGGGCAATTTATCAGTGAGCTGTTCACCGAATCGGCCGAAGCCCTGAGTTCCTTGCGCCAGGCTGTCGAGCAGGCACACCCGTTCACCAAACGTGAAGCGATGCTCACCGCCCTGACCGGCCAGACCCTGACCGTGGATTACGCGGTGACGCCGATCCTCAGCGATGGCGCCACCCTGCTGCTGCTGGAAGTCCATCCCCGTGACCGTTTGCTGCGGATCACCAAGGAAGAGGCCCAGCTGTCCAAGCAGGAAACCAGCAAGATGCTGGTTCGCGGCCTGGCCCACGAGATCAAGAACCCCCTAGGCGGGATTCGCGGCGCTGCCCAGTTACTGGCTCGCGAACTGCCGGAAGACAGCCTCAGGGACTATACCAACGTCATCATCGAAGAGGCCGATCGCCTGCGTAACCTGGTGGATCGCATGCTCGGCTCGAATAAGCTGCCATCGCTGGCCATGACCAATATCCATGAAGTGCTCGAACGCGTGGGCAGCCTGGTGGAGGCCGAAAGCCAGGGCTGCATCACTTTGGTGCGCGACTACGACCCGAGCATTCCCGACGTATTGATCGACCGCGAACAGATGATCCAGGCGGTGCTCAACATCGTGCGCAACGCCATGCAGGCCATCAGCAGCCAGAACGAGCTGCGTCTGGGCCGGATCAGCCTGCGCACCCGGGCGATGCGCCAGTTCACCATCGGCCATGTGCGCCATCGGCTGGTGACCAAGATCGAAATCATCGACAACGGGCCGGGGATTCCCGCCGAACTGCAGGAAACCATCTTCTTTCCAATGGTCAGCGGCCGTCCGGACGGTACCGGGCTGGGCCTGGCCATTACTCAGAACATTATCAGCCAGCACCAGGGCCTGATCGAATGTGACAGCCATCCAGGCCATACCACGTTCTCGATCTTTCTGCCACTGGAACAAGGAGCCCCATCGACATGAGCCGTAGTGAAACCGTGTGGATCGTCGATGACGACCGTTCTATCCGTTGGGTTCTGGAAAAGGCCTTGCAACAGGAAGGCATGACCACGCAAAGCTTCGACAGCGCCGATGGCGTGATGAGCCGCCTGGCTCGCCAGCAGCCGGACGTGATCATCTCCGACATCCGCATGCCGGGCGCCAGTGGTCTGGACCTGTTGGCACGGATTCGCGAACAGCACCCGCGCTTGCCAGTGATCATCATGACTGCTCACTCCGACCTGGACAGCGCTGTCGCGTCCTATCAGGGCGGCGCTTTCGAGTACCTGCCCAAGCCATTCGATGTCGACGAAGCCGTGTCCCTGGTCAAGCGCGCCAACCAGCACGCGCAGGAACAGCAAGGCCTGCTGGAAGTGGTGCCCGCCCTGACCCGCACCCCGGAAATCATTGGCGAAGCGCCGGCGATGCAGGAAGTGTTCCGGGCTATCGGGCGGCTCAGCCACTCGAACATCACGGTATTGATCAACGGCGAATCCGGTACTGGTAAAGAGCTGGTGGCCCACGCCCTGCACCGCCACAGCCCGCGGGCGGCATCACCGTTCATCGCCTTGAACATGGCGGCGATTCCCAAGGACTTGATGGAGTCCGAGCTGTTTGGCCATGAAAAAGGCGCATTCACCGGTGCCGCCAACCTGCGTCGCGGACGTTTCGAGCAAGCCGATGGCGGCACGCTATTTCTCGACGAGATCGGCGACATGCCGGCCGACACCCAGACGCGTCTGTTGCGAGTACTGGCCGATGGCGAGTTTTATCGGGTGGGCGGCCACACCCCGGTCAAGGTCGATGTGCGGATCATCGCCGCGACTCACCAGAATCTGGAAACCCTGGTTCATGCCGGGAAATTCCGTGAGGATTTGTTCCATCGCCTGAATGTGATCCGCATCCATATCCCGCGGATGTCCGATCGTCGCGAAGACATTCCGACCCTGGCCAAGCATTTCCTCGCCCGCGCCGCGCAAGAACTGGCAGTCGAGCCGAAGCTGCTGAAAAGCGAAACCGAGGAATACCTGAAAAACCTGCCGTGGCCGGGCAACGTGCGCCAACTGGAGAACACCTGCCGCTGGATCACCGTGATGGCTTCGGGTCGCGAAGTGCATATCAGCGACCTGCCGCCGGAGCTGCTGAACCTGCCACAGGACTCAGCACCGGTGACCAACTGGGAGCAAGCGTTACGTCAATGGGCCGATCAGGCACTGGCACGGGGCCAATCGAACCTGCTCGACAGCGCGGTACCAAGCTTCGAGCGGATCATGATCGAAACCGCCCTCAAACACACCGCCGGCCGCCGCCGCGACGCCGCCGTGCTGCTGGGCTGGGGCCGCAACACCTTGACCCGCAAGATCAAGGAGCTGGGGATGAAAGTCGATGGCGCAGAGGATGATGAGAGTGATGAAGGTTAAGGACTGATCCACTAGACAATGTTGTTCTTTAGATCCATTCGCGGGCAAGTCGGAGCGGCGGTGCGGCGATCCGACTTGCCCGCGAAGCTTTTTGTGCACCGCAATGGTGTGCGTGCACTGCCTCAATGCGTCGCGAACTGCGATCGAGCAGGGATCGATATCTGAAAATCCTTGTTTTTATCTCCGCAATCAAAATCTACAGAAACGCCAAAGCCCCGTAACACGGGCTTCACAGAGATGTGGCAAAGCTTTTCTGGACGGTTTTTAAAAAACTGGCACGGCCTCTGCAATAGCTTAATCACTACCCAGTTTCGGGGACCTTGGTACAGGCAGGCCGGGGATTCCCCTCTTTTACACCCGGGGCTCATCACGCTCACAGCGACGAGCTCCATCCCGTTTTGGGGACCTTGGTACAGGCAGGCCGAGAATCCCCTTCTTTACACCCTGGCTTCATGGCGCGGGCAGCCCGCGCCACGCAACCACCCAATTCATTCCAATCTTGGACGCTTCGGCAGCATGAACGATGGCTGGGGCATACTTTTCCAGGCATCGTATTGCCTGATGGCGATTTCGAACTCTTCCAGCAGCACTGCCGGGCTTTTCGAGCCATTGGCGGCCAGACTGATCAAATGGTGCTGAAGACGCTCATCCGCACGGGCAACGCCCTCCAGAACCTCCCAGACCCGCCGCTGCAAATCCTCTCGTTCAACCAGGTACTCGGGAGTCTGCCCCAGGGTCTTGAACCGCTCGGCGAACATCGCGGTTTTCGGATCACCCGCCAGCCTGGCCCAGAGAGCGGCTCTGGGTTTCATCTGTTGCTCCGGCAAACCTTGCAACCAATCGGCGGGTTGCTGGACGTCAGGGGCGTTGCTGTTGCGCCACAGGTCGATACCGGTTCGCCGGCGGTGGGCAATCAGCCGCTGCAGAGTGTCCCGGTCAGTGATCGGATTGAAGTCCAGGATGACGTTTCGCCCACTCGGTATTTTCCCTGTCTCACTCAGCAGCGATTGCTGCAATACCGACTCTGGAACTCGGGAAATCTGGTTGCCACTGAGGTCCAGCAACTTCAGGTAAGGAGTGTGGGCTATGCCGACCGGACACGAGGTGATCCGAGTGTCAGACAGACTCAACTTTTGCAACTCCGACAAGCCCAGCACCGACGGCGGCCTGCCCAACGGGTTACTATCCAACGATAGCTCCCGTAAATGAATCAGGTTCGAGAAGCTGCCGGCATTGGCTGGTGTCAGCACCAACTCGGCGTTATAAATCTTCAGGGTTCTCAGCCCGGTCATCGTCATGATCGCGGCAGGCAACTCGTTGAGGCTGACCCGACTCAATTCCAGCGTCTGAAGCTCAGGGAAAGCCTCGAGGAACTGCACCAAGCCATCGCACTCACCTGATATTTCCAGTGACGCGACCCCGCTGAACCTCATGCCCAAGGTCGGCAATCCGTACAATCTACCAGGAGAAATCCTGGTCAGATCTAACCTGAAGCCCACCATCTGGCCATCCAGATAGATTTTTTCCGACTCGTCACCCTGCCATTTGAAACGCTTCTTGAGTACGGTCGCTAGCGTACGTCGGTACTCTCGCTCGGTGCCCAACCACTCTTCAATTCGCTCATCGTTGATCGCTTCGAGTTCTTCATCACTGAGGTCCTCATCGAGTTCATCCTCGGACAACGTCAGACCGTCCACGGCTTCCATATCTGCCTCGACTTGCCCCTCCCAATCCCTGAGACCGGTCTCCAGCCGTTCGAACTCAGCCTTCAAGCGATCCAGTTCGCGTACCGCTCCAACCCCGAAGCGATGCAGGAACTCATCGGCCTGGGCATCGGTGAAGTATGGATAAAACTCTTTTACCGATAGCCTCGAGATCACCCGGGTCAATTCCTCACCGCTAACTGGAACGGGCGCGCCGCCGCCCTTCAGCCCTCCATCATCCGGGTCGTAGAACGGGCTTCGCAGCTCCTGGCGACGCAGCACGGTAGCCAGCTCCTGACGCGGCAGGGCCTGCTGGCGAATCTTGAATTTGAAATTGAGCAAGCCATCATCGGCATGCAAGCGCAGCGCGGCCAGCTCGGTGTCCGGCAGGGCATGCAGCACTGCGTCGGCAAAATTTTCAGCGGCGTGCGCTGGCTGGCCGAACGTGTCGAAAGCCTGGTAGCGGTTGCCCATTTTGACCAGACAGCGCCATTGTGGCGCACCTTTGGCGCCTATGCGGTCCAGCACATTGCCGTTGAATGAACCCTCCCGCACCTCGATACACACATTCCGGGTCCAGCCGGGCATTCGCTCCACGGTATGCAGCAGCAACGTATCGCTATCAACATTGCTGACCGAATCCAAAAACAGCCCTTCATAGGCTCGTGCCAAGCGCACGCTGCGTTCGTATTCCTGGGCCCTGGTTTCCAGTCGCAGCATCAGTTGCTTGGTTTCTTCGAGGGTCAGGTTTTGGCTGGCAGTCAGATTTTCCCGGATCAGCATCTGTTCGAGCACGGCATTCGGCAGGTCTGGGTGTTCCTGACGAAGGGTCAGGAGTAGCTCACTATCGGTCTTTTGCAGCGCAAGGTAACGCTGTTTGAACAGGTCGGTGCGCTGACGCTGGGCGATAGACCCCAATTTCTTGCGCAGTAACTGCACGCGTGTGTCGAGATCCGGTAGCAGGCTCTTGGCGCTCAACTGGTCAGCCAGCAGCGCTCGCATTTCCTCGGTATCAAGACGTCTGACCACTGCTTGCAGCAACCCATCGCCTTGTTGAACGACGATCGGCCTGACTGAGGCGCGGCCTCGGAATTCCCAGACAATACGTTCCTTGTCCATCAGCCGCAGCCCGACGTCCGCCGGCCAATCCTTGTCGCGAGTCAACCACTGCACAAGCGTCGAGTCGACCTGTGCGTGTTGGCCACTGCTTAGTCGCTCAATGAGCGTTTGCAAATCCTGATCAATCTTGAAACGGCTGATGGTGTCCGCCAGTATCCCCCGAGGGGCCCGATGCTCGGCGTGCAAAAGGCGCAAGCCGTTGTCGTCGATCCCGCTGACTTTTCGGACCTGCTCTAAGGTTTCCTCGGAAAAAGACTCGACAGAAGGTCCGATACAGCGCATCAATCGGGGTCGGCTCCACTCAGCAAGTGGTAGGTCGACACTCCCACCCGGAGCCGGGGAGACGCCAGGGCCAGGATCGATCGGCGCCGGCTCGACGATGACCGGTTCCGGCAGCTTCTCACCGGGGCTTGGCACATTAATGTCAGGTTTACCGCCGCCAACTTCGAATGCCAGGGGCAAGGCGTTAAGCAGACCGAACACCGTACGAGTCAAGCCTTCCTTTCGATGCTCGGGATCTTCGGCGTCCACGATCTCGTTGATCCCGTAAGCAGCCTCTATCAGGCCGGCCAAGGCGAGCAATCCCTCACCACCGGGAAAGAACAGCGCCAGCGCGCCCCATTGATTGAGCCACCTGACTGTGGGCTCGACCACAGCGCTCAGGTTGGCTCGATTGACATCAGCATCGTCACGGATGATTTCCTCCGCGGTCGCCAACGAAGCCTGCTTCATCACCATAACCAGTTCGGCGAATGGATCGATGGTTCTCGGTTCGCCGGCCAGGTTGATGTAACTGGCCGGGTCCCAGTAGCCATCGTCGTTGAAGAAACCGGCATTTCGCGTCAGATGATGCTGGAGCGGGTAAATTGCCATGCCATCCAGCGCGGTCAGAACTCCGGCGTGAAAGGTCCCGTCTTCACGATCATCCTTGGAGAAATGCGCGACCAGGGCGACCTTTTTGAGCGGATCCCTGGCCTGTTGCACCACCCAGCTCTTCAAGGCCTTGAGATCAGCAAACTCATGCAACGGTGAAGAGTTGCCCGGAATATAGAGCAAGGTCAGCCCGCTGCTGCGATGCCGGAATACCCAGAGATCCTGTGCGGTATAGCGATAAAGCATCAGGCGAAAGGTGTCGACCTCATCCATTGGCCGAGTACTGTGCTCCAGTTGGGCATTATTGATGAAGTCGAACTTAATCTGATTGTCGCCCAGACCAGCCGACAATAGTGCCAACTGCAAGCCTTCAAGGGACAGGCTACCCTCGTTTTCCTGCAGGAATGCCGCCATGACAAACGCAGTTTTGACCGAGGTACGCAAACCGTAGGGTTTGGCCGCCCTGATCGCCTCGTCCGTGGGCCAGGCTTGAGCCAGATAGGTTTTGTAAAGGGACTTGAAGTCGAACGGCAATTTGCGTTTCAGGCCCATAGGTTTGCGGATCACTCTGACGATAGATGCCTTCGTAATCCTCATGATTGCCATTGCCTTCATAGGCGAACTCATCGACATGTTCGACGATCTTCACCGTCTGCCCGATCGCTGGCGGGGTGTAAAAGCCGAAGGCAGTTTCGCCAAAACGGTCATCGGCCACAGCCTGGTAATCGCCCAGCAGGGCCTGGACCAGAGACTGTGTACTGCGAACGCGGCCCTGCTGTACACCGTCGATCGCGGGATGGCCGTGATAGTTGTAGTCGAGGGTCGCCAGTTGCGTGGTCAGGGGGGCGATGTCGGCACCCCACTTGTCCCGGATCAGCTGCGCACCGTAGACACTGGGGGACAATGGCACCCCGGCTTTCAAGGCCTGGTTCAGCGGCTCGCGGCCAGCTCCGGTAATAATGGTGTCAGTCATTGTGCAATTCCGTTTGCAGTCAAGGTACTGACAGCTTATGTGTCAGTACCAGTAAGCAGTGCCGGAAAACACGCGGTAGATCAAGGAAACCTCTGAGACAGCCGTAAGATAAAGTCCCTGCCGGCAATCGGCTTTCTATTCTTCGCGCAAACGAATCTCCACCCGCCAGCGGTTGTCAACCTCACCACCCGCCCACTCGCCACGCAACGACCGGGCCGCCACCACATTCAGCAACAGCCCCCCATCGCTCGACCGCACCCGCCAGTTCGCGTCCTTGCCATTGACCTTCAACTGCCCCTTCTGCGCTCTGCCCGTCGCCTCGAACAGTAAAGCCACGGCGCCGTCGATGTGTTCGCCATGCAGCTTGGGCTCATTGTTGAACCACAGCACCAAGCCATCCGTGACGACATCCACCTGTTGCAGTTCGGTCGGTTCTGGCGCGGTCAGGCGGCCGATCATCAGGCCGACCATTACGCCGACTATCACCAGCGAGAAAAACATCCGCCGCAATAGCTTCGGCCGCGGATCTGCTTCAGGCGTAGAATGCACGCCATCTTTACCTTCGGAGCCGTGCATGTTTCACGTCATCCTTTTTCAACCAGAAATTCCGCCGAATACCGGCAACGTTATCAGGCTGTGCGCCAACAGTGGCTGTCACCTGCATTTGATCGAGCCGCTGGGCTTCGAGATGGATGATAAACGCCTGCGCCGGGCCGGCCTCGACTACCACGAGTATGCCACCCTGCAACGCCATGCGGACCTCGCCAGCTGCCTGGAAAGTCTCGGCCACCCACGCTTGTTCGCGTTCACCACCAAGGGCTCGCGACCGTTCCACGATGCAAGCTTCGCCGAGGGCGATGCCTTCCTGTTCGGCCCGGAAAGCCGTGGCCTGCCGGCCGAAGTACTGGACGCCCTGCCAACCGAGCAACGCCTGCGCCTGCCGATGCGCGAAGGCTGCCGCAGCTTGAATCTGTCCAACACAGTCGCGGTAGCGGTCTATGAGGGCTGGCGGCAACTGGGCTTCAAATAGTCGGGCGACAAACGGCATAATTGGCCGACGCGACAATCTGGCGTAGGAGCTGCCGCAGGCTGCGATCTTTTTCGCCTTCAAGATCAGCCCTTTCAAGGTCTTTTCCCTTTATGGGCCTTAAGCACCCGATCCGTAGACACATGAGCATGCGCAGCCTTTCCCTCCAGCCACTCCTTGGATCTGGCGATTTTGGGACCGCGTATGCTTTTTGCGACCTGCTTGGGTTTGATATTCCTGGCCAGCGCCAACAGACGCTCTGCCAGAGTCTCTGAGGTCGTTTGGAGTGATAGGTAATCCGAGGGCAACGCGATCTGCATGCCCTCATAGCCACTGCGCACTTGCACCGCCAGATGGAAGGTCGAAGCTTCCCAGCCTTCAGCCTGCGTTTCGCGATGAGCCTGCTCCACACTACGTTTGAGAACGGCCAAAACGTTGTAGGCCAAGATCGCCGAGGCAAAGCCCAGCAAGGCCGCCCGGGGTGAACCAAGGCTTTCGATTTCACTGTCCAGCACCGA
>NZ_CABVHQ010000051.1 GCF_902497895.1 Pseudomonas fluorescens | reverse complement strand
GCTGCGCAGCCGAACGCAGGCTTTGCCAGCTGCTACGGTTCGCATAAGCATTGGGGCTTGCCAGCATTGCGACTGCTGCGCAGCCGAGCGGGAGCAAGTCCCCTCGCCACAGTTGGGAACTCGCATCTGTCATCATCCTGTCATGCCTGCGTCATAACCTCGCGCCCATCTCAATCAAGGAGCGCGATATGCACCTCACCCGTTTAACCGCTCTGGCGGCGCTGATGATCAGTGGCCTGGCCAGTGCCGAAGTTCATGTGCAAGGCCCGGTGGAATACGGGGTTTTCGAAGGCCCGAAAGCCGAGTTGCAGTCGGGTGAGCGGGTGTTGCGCCGCAGCAACGAACAGATCGAACAGACGGAAATTGTCCCGGCGAAACTGGGCACCAAGTTTGGCCTGCGTTATCAGCTGTCCGGCAAAGTCGCTGAAGACCAGCCGTTGACCTTGCTTTACTTCACGCCGGGCATCCGCACCCCGGATGGCCAGCGCCACGATAAATTCGAAGTGACCCAGAAACTGGTGCCCGGCGCACCCCAGGACGTGATGGCCTACGAATTCACCGAGCGCCACGAAGTGATCCCCGGCGAGTGGCGCTTCATGGTATTCCAGGGCGACCGGTTATTGGCGCAACAGCGGTTTACCGTGCGTTGAGTCGTCGCAGACCTCGGTGTGAAACAGGCAAAAAAAACGGCACCAGCGGGTGCCGTTTTTTCATGGACAGATTACTTGCCCTGCCAGCGCTTCAGGACCAGGGTGGCATTGGTGCCACCGAAGCCGAAGCTGTTGCTCATCACGTTGTTGAGGGTGACGTTCTCGCGGGTCTTGGTCAGGATCGGCATGTCAGCGACGGCCGGGTCCAGCTCGTCGATGTTGGCCGAGCCGGCCATGAAGTTGCCTTCCATCATCAGCATGCAGTAGATCGCTTCATGAACGCCGGCGGCGCCCAGGGAGTGACCCGACAGGCTCTTGGTGGAGCTGATGGCCGGGGCCTTGTCGCCGAACACTTCGCGAACACCTTCCATCTCCTTGGAATCACCGACCGGGGTCGAGGTGCCGTGAGTGTTCAGGTAGTCGATCGGGCCATCGACGGTGGACAGGGCCATCTGCATGCAGCGGATGGCGCCTTCACCGCTTGGCGCGACCATATCGTAGCCGTCGGAGGTTGCGCCGTAGCCAACGATTTCCGCGTAGATCTTCGCGCCGCGGGCCAGAGCGTGTTCCAGCTCTTCCACCACGACCATGCCGCCGCCGCCGGCGATGACGAAACCGTCACGCTTGGCGTCGTAGGCACGGGAAGCCTTTTCCGGGGTTTCATTGTACTGGCTCGACAGCGCGCCCATGGCGTCGAACAGGAACGACTGGCTCCAGTGCTCTTCCTCGCCGCCGCCGGCAAACACGACGTCCTGCTTGCCCATCTGGATCTGTTCCATGGCGCTACCGATGCAGTGAGCACTGGTGGCGCAGGCAGAAGCGATGGAGTAGTTCAAACCCTTGATCTTGAATGGCGTGGCCAGGCAAGCGGAAACCGTGCTGCTCATGGTCCGCGTGACGCGGTACGGGCCGACGCGCTTGACGCCTTTCTCGCGCAGGATGTCCAGCGCTTCCATCTGGTTGAGGGTCGACGCGCCGCCGGAGCCGGCGATCAGGCCGGTACGCGGGTTGGAGACTTGTTCCTCGCTCAGACCGGAGTCAGCGATGGCGTCTTTCATGGCCAGGTAAGCGTAAGCCGCTGCATGGCCGACGAAGCGATAGGTCTTGCGATCTATCAGCTCTTCGAGGTTGAGGTCAATGGAGCCGGAAACCTGGCTACGCAGACCCATTTCGGCATATTCCGGGTTGAATCGGATGCCAGGGCGACTTGCACGCAGGTTAGCGGAGACGGTCTCTTTGTCATTGCCCAGGCACGAAACGATGCCCAGACCAGTGATAACGACGCGGCGCATGCGGATAACCCTTAGAAGTTGTCAGTGGAAGTAAATACGCCGACCCGGAGGCCTTCGGCGGTATAGATTTCGCGGCCGTCGACGCTGACAGAACCATCGGCGATGGCCATGTTCAGCTTGCCGCGCATGACGCGCTTGATCTGAATGTTGTAAGTAACCTTTCCGGCAGTCGGCAAGACCTGGCCGAAGAATTTTACCTCTCCTGAGCCCAATGCGCGACCACGGCCTGGCAAACCCTGCCAGCCAAGGAAGAAACCGACCAGCTGCCACATGGCATCCAGGCCCAGGCAGCCCGGCATGACCGGGTCACCTTCGAAGTGGCACGCGAAGAACCACAGGTCCGGATTGATATCCAGCTCGGCGACCAATTCACCTTTGCCGTACTTGCCACCCTCGGCGCTGATATGGGTGATGCGATCCACCATCAGCATGTTCGGGGCGGGCAGTTGCGCGTTACCTGGGCCGAACAGCTCACCGCGACTGCAGCGCAGCAGGTCTTCCCGAGTAAAGGCGTTTTGTTTGGTCATGCGAGCTCCTCAATAGTCCCATGCGGCAGGGTGGGCAAATCTTCCCGACCGATCGAAGCGTTCATGCCTCGAATCGACAGCCTACTCATAGACTATTGCGTTGTAGTGAAAGTCACAGCACAAAGGGCACGAATGTACACTTGTGCACTGAAATTATTATACAGGCCTGTTTACGGGCCTGTTCGGGTGCCTAAGACTGCCGCACTTTCGCATTTCACGCCAGTCACAGATCGTCGAAACCTCGGTTCTACTGAACCCAACGTTGCAGAATTTGCTGCAGATCAGTGCGTTTGAACGGCTTGGCCAGGTAATCGTTCATCCCGGCGTCCAGGCAAGCCTCGCGATCGCCCTGCAAGGCGTTGGCGGTCAGGGCAATAATGGGCAGTTCGGCGCAGCCGGGCAGTTGGCGAATCTGGCGGGTCGCTTCATAGCCATCGATCAGCGGCAATCGACAGTCCATCAGAATTGCGTCAAATATCAGACTCTCGGCGCTGCGAATGGCTTGCGCACCGTCGGTGGCGATGCTGACGGTGAAGCCCAGGCTGCGCAGCATCGCTTCGATCACTGTCTGGTTGACCGGATTATCCTCGACCAGCAACACGTTGCGACCCTCGCCATGGGCATTGGCCGACTGTACCCGCGGTGTCAGCACTGGCAGGTTCTGCTGATGCAGGGCCAAGGGTATCTCCAGAGTGAACACCGAACCGCGGCTTTCTTCACTCTGGGCGCGCAGGGTGCCGCCCATTCGCTCGGCGAGGGTGCGGGCAATCGGCAGGCCAAGCCCGGTGCCGCCATAACGCCGGGAAATCGAACTGTCGGCCTGCTGGAACGCATTGAACATCAGCTCCAGGCTCTGCGCCGAAATCCCGATGCCACTGTCGCGCACGCTGCAGGTAAACCACAGCAGCTCGTGATCCAGGGATTGCCACTGCGGCTCGATGGTCACACTGCCCTGTTCGGTGAACTTCAGCGCATTACCGATCAGGTTGACCAGAATCTGCCGAATCCGCGTCGGATCGCCCTGAACCTGCAGCGACTCCATGCCGTCCGGAATCTTCAGTTCAAGGCTGAGGCCACGCTGTACCGCACTGTGCTGGAACGCCTGGGCGCAACTGGTGATCAACTCGGCGAGGTTGAACGGGATATGTTCAAGTTCCAGCGCCGCGCGCTCGATGCGCGAGAAGTCGAGGATGTCATTGATCACTTTAAGCAAGTGTTCGGTGGACTCCGAGGCCAGTGCCACGTATTCGATCTGCTCCTCGGTCATTTCGGTGGTTTCGAGCAGTTGCAGCATCCCCATCACACCATTCATCGGCGTGCGCAGTTCATGGCTCATCATCGCCATGAAGTCGGATTTGGCGTTATTGGCTTTTTCCGCTTCTTCGCGGGTCTGGATCAGTTGGGCCATTGCCTGATGCTGTTCGCGGCTGGCTTGCTCGAGGCCATCGGCGAGGTTGTTGATATGCCGTGACAGGTTGCCGAGCTCGGCATCGTCGACAATCGGCAGCGCAGTGCCGTAGTCGCCCTGTTGAATGGCCTTGACCGCATTGCCCATGGCACTGATCGGCTGCGACAGGCTCGCGGCCAGGCGGCGGGCCAGGAGAAAGGTGAACAGCAAGGCGAACAGCGCCAGAACCCCCGCCTTGAGCAGGATTTCCTGCTGGCGCTGGCTGAAGGCGTCATTCGACATGCCGACAATCACCCGGCCCAGGTAATCCTCTCGCGGGGCGATGGTCGACGTTTTGCCGCCCCCGAAGAAATCAGTGTTCAGGTGGATTCGTTGCAGGCGTACCGGCGCCTGAAACACTTCAACCTGTTGCGAGCGGCTGATGGTTTCCGAAGGTTGTTCGACGTACACAAGAATATTGTTGGTGCTGTCCTGTACCTCCAGAAAGCGCACATGCGGGGTCGCGAGGGTGGCCTTCAACAAGCTCTCGAGCACCTCTTTGTTGCCGGAAATCACCCCGTACTCGGTGGCGGGCGCCAGTTGGTTGGCGATCAGCTGGCCGGTATGGTTCAGCTCCTGGCGCAGGTCCTGAATCCGCACGAAGGTGAAGAAACTGATCAGCAGCAAGGTCAGTAACAAGGCCGGGCCAAGGCTGATGATCTGGGTGCGGGTATTGATGTCCCAGCGGCGACGGAAGGTCATGGGCGCTGCTCTCCTTCGGCCAGCCGGGTGGCAACAGACTGTTCGTCAATCGGCTCGATACCCAGTGACCGTGCCACTTGCGGGTTGCTCGCCACTTTGAAATGTTGCGGATACAGCGCCCGCGGCCAGTCACTGGTCGGGCGGTCGAGCAAGGTGTCGAGGGTGGCCAGCCAGTCGTTTTGATCGCTGTAGGTGCTGGCCAGGCTTGCGGCCTTGACGAACGCGGCATTGGGACCGATCAGTGCCAAGTGCCGGGCATAGCTGCTGAGCAGCAGATTCTTCGCGGTTTTCGGGTTGTACAGGTCGTTATCGTCGAGACCCAGCAGCACGTCGCTTTTTTTCATCAGGGTCTGGAGTGGACGGCTGTCGCCGGTGTTCTCCCAGCGCTCGGCGACGATTTCCAGTCCCAGCGGTTGCGCGTGTAGACGCAGTTCTCTCAAGAGAAATTCGCTGGTGCGGTCATAGAGCACGCCGACCCGCCGGGCTCGCGGCAGGATGCTGTGGATCAGGCGCAATTGCCGGTCCAGCGGTGGGTCGCTCCACAGCAGACAGAGGCCGGCCGGCAGGTCGCTGCTCAGACGTTGCCGGGCTTGCAGCCGATTGATGCGCAGCACCAGGGTTGCCGGCCCCTGGGCATCCTGCAGGCGCCACTCGAGGCTTGGCAGGTCGAGCAGGATCAGGCGCGTGCCCGAGGGCAGCTGACTCGGTGCCGGCAGGGTCGCCAGCAAGCGGAAACGCACCCGATCTTCAGGCCGCAAAGTGCTCAAGGCCCGAGTGAAGGACTGCACGCCAGGGCTGTCTTCGGCACCCGTCAGGACAATCTCGGCGGCCCGGCCCGCAAGACTGGCGAACAGGCAGATGATCCCCAGGCACACTGAGCCGATGAGGCGGCCAAGGGGTGGCTTCATCCATGACGGGCATTGATCCATGCTAGAACTCTAACTCCGCGCTGGGGTAGAGCGCATGGCGTGATCCCGCCGACCGGCCGCAGGCTATAGCTGACGGTATGGGTACCCGTGGTGAACGAGAGGTGGGAGGGCCAAAATACACGGCACAGCCTTGATAACAGGTAATTGCCGCGCATGTTAACCGAGCGTGGCGGGTTTTCCAGTGAACAGCTGCACATTTGATAGGGTGAAACCGGCAGATCCGGTCATTTGCCAGTAATTGATCGCAGGGCTGGCCGGCTGAGGACTGCCCCGTATAATGCCGATATCGCCACTGCTATGGATTAATGGATTGCATATGACTGAACAGCGCCCTATTGCGGTCCTGGGAGGCGGGAGTTTTGGTACCGCCGTGGCCAATCTGCTGGCCGAGAACGGTCTTGCTGTGCGGTTGTGGATGCGTGACCCGGAACAGGCCGAGGCCATTCGGGTCAACCGCGAGAATCCGCGTTACCTTAAAGGCATCAAGGTTCTTGCAGCGGTGGAACCGGTCACGGACCTGCTGGCGACCCTGACCGACTGCGATCTATGCTTTGTCGCATTGCCCTCCAGCGCCTTGCGTTCGGTGCTGGCCCCGCATGCCGAGCTGTTGAGCGGCAAATTGCTGGTCAGCCTGACCAAGGGCATTGAGGCGCACACCTTCAAGCTGATGAGCGAGATTCTCGAAGAAATCGCTCCGCAAGCGCGAATCGGGGTGTTGTCCGGGCCGAACCTGGCTCGGGAAATTGCCGAGCATGCGCTGACCGCCACCGTGGTCGCCAGTGAAGACGAAGAACTCTGCCAGCGCGTCCAGGAGGCGCTGCATGGCCGTACCTTCCGCGTCTACGCCAGCGCCGACCGCTTTGGCGTCGAGTTGGGCGGCGCGTTGAAGAACGTCTATGCGATCATCGCCGGCATGGCGGTAGCCCTGGGCATGGGGGAAAATACCAAGAGCATGCTGATCACTCGCGCGCTGGCGGAAATGACCCGGTTCGCGGTGAACCAGGGCGCCAATCCGATGACCTTCCTCGGCCTGGCCGGGGTCGGTGATTTGATCGTCACCTGTTCTTCGCCCAAGAGCCGCAATTACCAGGTGGGTTTTGCCCTGGGGCAGGGCTTGAGCCTGGAGGATGCAGTGACGCGGCTGGGTGAAGTCGCCGAGGGCGTCAATACGCTCAAGGTACTCAAGGCCAAGGCCCAGGAAGTCGGGGTGTATATGCCGCTGGTCGCCGGGTTGCATGCGATTCTGTTCGAAGGGCGCACGCTTGACCAGGTGATCGGGTTGTTGATGCGTGGTGAACCGAAAACCGATGTCGACTTTATCTCCACCAGTGGTTTCAACTGACAGGAAAGGAGCGAGACCATGAGCGATCCGAAGGATCCATCTGCAACATCCGAAGCCGGATATGAGTCCATTTTGCTGCGCGTCCTGTGGATGCTGGTGTACGTGCTGGTCTGGCAAGTGGCGCAATTCATACTCGGCGCCGTGGTGCTGGTGCAGCTCATTTACCGGCTGATCTACGGCGCACCGAGTGCCAGCCTGATGAACTTCGGCGACAGTCTGAGCCAATTCCTGGCGCAGATCGGGCGCTTCGGCAGTTTCCACAGTGATCAGAAACCCTGGCCATTCGCCGATTGGCCGACCCCGCGCGCCCCGGAAGGCGAAACGCCCCATGCCGTACCGCCGGCACCGCACCCGGTCCGGGATGAGGAGCCGAAGCTATGAAGCTCTGGGTGTTGCGTCACGGTGAAGCTGAGCCCCACGCCCGTAGTGATGCCGAGCGTAACCTGACCGAGAATGGCCGCAAGGAAGTGCTGAGCAGCGCCGCGCAGCTCATCGGCCAACCGCTCAGTGCGATCTACGCCAGCCCTTACGCCCGGGCGCAGCAGACCGCGCAACTGGTGCGCGAAGCCCTGGGCTTCGAGCCTGAGGTCCGCACCGTGCAGTGGCTGGCTCCCGACCATGATCCGCCGGCGGTGGTGGATGAGCTCGACTCGTTGGATAACGTGCTGCTGGTCAGCCATAACCCGCTGGTCAGCAACCTGATTGCCTATCTGCAACAGGGTCACTGGCGCGAACCGCAACGGGTGGGCACCGCCGGCCTGGTCGAGCTGGAAGGTGACTGGCCGCTGGCTGGGTTGATGACCCTCAAGAGCATCAAACATCCGTAAACGTCGTACCCGGTCCTGTGGCGAGGGGGCTTGCCCCAGCTGGGGCGCGGAGCGGCCCTAAAACCAGGCAACGGGTTCTTTCAGTTAGAACCCGGTGATCGGTTTACGACTGCTTCGCAGCCGGACGGGGGCAAGCCCCCTCGCCACAACAAGCCCCCTCGCCACAGGGTTCACCACTCCAGCCCTTGTTTGTCTGTGAAATAGTCGACCAAGCAGTTGCTCGGTTGACTACGCTTTGCGCCATACAGAACAAAAAAGGAGCGCATCGCATGTCTGCTGCTTTTCGTTTGCCGCTGGAAGTATTTTACGAGCGTGAAACTCGTCATGCACGCCAACGTTTCCTGGTCCAGCCACAAGGGGGCGGGCAGCTCGAAACCCTCAGTTGGTCCGATGTCGGTCACCAGGCCCGCTGCGCAGCCCACTGGCTCCGCGCCCGGGAGCTGCCGCAAGGCAGCCATATCGCAATCATCTCGAAAAACTGCGCGCACTGGATCATCGCCGACCTGGCGATCTGGATGGCCGGGCATGTGTCTGTCCCGCTGTATCCGAACCTGACGGCCGACGCGGTTGCACAGGTGCTGGAGCATTCGGAGTCGGTACTGGTGTTTATCGGCAAGCTTGATGACTGGCCAGGCATGGCGCCCGGAATCCGCGCCGACTTGCCGACCATCAGCCTGCCGCTCAGCCCCGACGGCTCGTTCGATTACAGCTGGGCTGACCTGCAACGCAGTTCACCGATCCAGGACGACCCGCTGCCGGCTGCGGCGCAACTGGCGACGATCATCTACACCTCAGGCACCACCGGTGCGCCAAAAGGGGTGATGCACAGTTTCGCCAATCTGGCTTTCGCCACCACCCAGGGCACGCAATTATTTGGCCTGGGGGAGTCGGATCGGCTGCTGTCGTACCTGCCGCTGTGCCATGTGGCGGAACGGATGTTTGTCGAAATGGCGTCGATCTATACCGGGCAAACCGTGTTTTTTGCCGAGAGTCTCGACACTTTCCTCACCGACCTGAAGCGCGCCCGACCGACCGCGCTGTTCGGCGTGCCGCGGATCTGGAGCAAATTCCAGATGGGCGTGTACAGCAAGATGCCCGCCAAACGCCTGGATTTCCTCCTGGGCTTGCCGATCATTGGCCGGCGGGTCGGGCACAAAGTCCTCGCCGGTTTGGGGCTGGATGCCTTGCGTATCGCCTTGTCCGGCGCCGCGCCGGTGCCGCAGACCTTGCTCGAGTGGTATCAGCGGCTCGGTCTGGATGTGCTGGAGGTCTATGGCATGACCGAGAATTGCGGTTATTCCCATGTCGGTCGTGCGGGTGAGCACAAACCAGGCTGGATCGGCGCACCCTGCCCGGGAGTCGAAGTGCGTATCGACGAGGCGGGTGAGGTGCAGGTGCGTAGCGCAGCGACCATGCTCGGCTACTACAAGGATCCGCAGAAGACCGCCGAAACCCTGACCGAGGACGGCTTTCTGCGTACTGGCGACAAAGGCGAGCAAGACACCGAAGGGAATTTGCGCCTGACCGGGCGGCTCAAGGAAATCTTCAAGACCAGCAAAGGCAAATATGTCTCTCCGGCGCCGATTGAAAATCTCCTGGCGGTGCATTCGCGGATCGAGCAGGTGTGCGTGGTCGGTGATGGCTTGAGCGCGCCGCTGGGGCTGTGCGTGCTGTCGGCGGTAGGGCTTGAGGATGCCGCCAGTGCCGCCCGCAATGGTTTGCACGCTAGCCTGGAAACCTTGCTGATAGAGGTCAACGGTATGCTCGAAAAACACGAACGCTTGCGTCGACTGGTGGTGGTGAAGGACAGTTGGGCTGTGGAAAACGGTTTCCTGACGCCCACCTTGAAGATCAAACGCAATGTGATCGAGGCCACCTACGGCGCACGTTTGCAGGAGTGGAGCGAGCGTTCCGGAGTGGTGCTGTGGCAGGATTGATTCGAATAAAACCCATTAAGGATGTAGCGATGAGTCTATGGCGTACCCCTCCCGACATTGAGCAACTGAATGCGATCCAGAAAAACACCATTGGCGAAGTGCTGGACATCCGCTTCGAATCCTTTGATGAAGAGTCCCTGAGCGCGAGCATGGTGATCGACCATCGCACCCATCAGCCCTATGGTTTGTTGCACGGTGGCGCTTCGGTGGTGCTGGCCGAGACCGTCGGTTCCATGGCCAGTTACCTGTGCATCGATGCCAGCAAGTTCTATTGCGTAGGGCTCGAAATCAACGCCAACCATCTGCGCGGCTTGCGCCGCGGGCGGGTGACGGCCGTGGCGCGGGCGATTCACATCGGTCGCACCACCCATGTCTGGGACATCCGCCTGAGCAGCGACGAAGGCAAGGCCAGCTGCGTGTCGCGGCTGACCATGGCGGTAGTGCCGTTGGGAGATATGCCGCCGACACGGGGATAAGCAATTTCTGGCTTCGCATATTTCCCCGTATTTGCACGTCCCCCCGTAGCAGCTGCCGAGCCTGCGAGGCTGCGTTCGGCTGCGCAGCAGTCGTAAAATCAGGCACCGCGGTTTTTACAGGTGAACCGTGGTGGCAGGAGTTACGACTGCTGCGCAGCCGAACGCAGCCTCGCAGGCTCGACAGCTGCTACACGAGCCGGACGCAGGCTTCGCCAGCTGCTACGGTCATCATTCCTGGCAGTTACGGTCATTGCTGTCGGCGAGCGTCTTGCGGACAATCAAGGTCTGATTTCGTTTATGGATTCGCCGGTATGTCGCAGCAGATATTTTTCGCTCACGCCAATGGCTTCCCTTCGGCCACTTACGGAAAGTTGTTCGCCGCGCTGGCGCCGGAGTATGAGGTTGCCCATCTGCAGCAACACGCCCATGACCCGCGTTTCCCGGTGGACGACAACTGGCTGAACCTGGTGGATGAACTGATTCATCACCTTGAGCAGCAGCCGGAACCGGTATGGGGCGTTGGCCATTCCTTTGGTGGTGTCCTGCATCTGCACGCGGCCTTGCGTTGTCCACAACTCTATCGCGGCGTGGTGATGCTCGATTCGCCGGTACTGACCCGCGCCGATCAGTGGGTGATCCGCGCCGCCAAGCGCTTTGGCTTTATCGATCGGCTGACCCCGGCCGGCCGCACCCTGGGACGACGGGAAGAGTTCGCCGATCTGGACGCCGCACGCCTTTACTTCGCCGGGAAAACCCTGTTTCGCAGCTTCGACCCGGAATGCTTCGACGCTTACCTGCAACATGGCTTGCACAAGGTCGGCGATCGCTTGCGCTTGAGTTTCGATCCGGCGACGGAAATCAGCATCTACCGCGGCGTACCGCATACCAGCCCGGGTCGCGCACGGCAGTTGAAAGTGCCGTTGGCGGTAGTCCGCGGGAGCCAAAGCCGGGTAGTGATGCGCCATCACGCCAGTTCAGTCGGGCGCCTGCCCTTTGGCGAGTCGCTGACCATGCCTGGCGGGCACATGTTTCCCCTTGAGCGTCCACAGGACACTGCCACGCTGCTGAAGAATCTATTCAGTCGCTGGGAAAGCCGCAGCGAGCGAAATTGCGCATGAAAGCCCCGGTTGAAGAAGTCCGCCTGAGCCTGCCGCATATCGAATTGGCCGCACACTTGTTTGGCCCGGAAGACGGCCTGCCGGTCATTGCCTTGCACGGCTGGCTGGACAATGCCAACAGCTTCGCGCGGCTGGCGCCCAAGCTCTCGGGTTTGCGCATCGTGGCGCTGGACATGGCCGGGCATGGTCATTCCGGGCATCGGCCAGCGGGTGCCAGTTACGCGCTGTGGGATTACGTCTACGACGTGCTGCAAGTCGCCGAGCAGCTCGGCTGGAAGCGCTTTGCCCTGCTCGGGCACTCACTGGGGGCGATCGTATCGCTGGTGCTGGCCGGCGCGCTGCCGGAGCGCGTGAGCCATCTGGCGCTGATCGACGGGGTCATTCCTCCTACCGCGAAAAGCGACAATGCGGCCGAGCGAATGGGCATGGCCCTGCAAGCGCAACTGGATCTGCAGGACAAGCGCAAACCGGTCTACAGCACCCTGGACCGGGCCATCGAGGCACGCATGAAAGGCCTGGTGGCGGTCAGTCGGGAAGCGGCGGAGTTATTGGCCCAGCGCGGGCTGATGCCGGTGCCGGGCGGCTATACCTGGCGCAGCGACAGCCGCCTGACGCTGGCTTCGCCGCTGCGTCTGACCGAAGAGCAGGCCTTGACCTTCGTCCAGCGCATCAGTTGCCCGACCCGGCTGGTGGTCGCCGCAGATGGCATGCTGGCGCAGCATCCGGAATTGCTGGAGCGTCTACCCTTTAGCCGTGAACAGCTGCCTGGCGGCCATCATTTGCATCTTAATGACGAGTCCGGCGCCGTCCTTGTCGCAGACTGTTTCAATCGGTTCTTCGCCGTGCCTTGACTTGCAGCGGGCAACTGTCGAGGCTGGGCGGGTTGAAATGGGAGACAACCATGATAGATCTCTATACCGCTGCGACCCCGAATGGCCACAAGGTCTCTATCGTGCTCGAGGAACTCGGCCTGCCCTATAAAGTGCATGCCTTGAGTTTCGACAAAAAGGAACAGAAGGCTGCCGATTTTCTCAAGATCAATCCCAATGGCCGGATCCCGGCGATTGTCGACCGCGCCAATGGCGACTTCGCCGTGTTCGAATCTGGAGCAATCCTCATCTATCTGGCCGAGCTGACCGGCAAACTCATGCCCCGGGACCCCAAGGGGCGCTCGCTGGTAATCCAGTGGTTGATGTTCCAGATGAGCGGCATCGGTCCGATGCAGGGCCAGGCCAATGTGTTTTTCCGCTATTTCCCGGAAAAGCTTCAGGGCGCCATCAACCGCTATCAACATGAAACCCGTCGCTTGTATGAAGTGCTGGACACTCGCCTGCAAGGGGTCGAGTTTCTGGCCGGCGATTACAGCATCGCCGACATCGCGACCTTTCCCTGGGTTCGTGGCCATGAGTGGTCCGGGGTTTCGGTAGATGGTTTGCCGGCCTTGCAGCGCTGGATGGCGACCCTTGAGGCCCGCCCGGCCGTGCAGCGCGGCTTGCTGGTGCCGCCGCGCATCGACGATGCGAGTATCGTCAAAGGCGCTCAGGCCATGCTGATCCGATGAGAGTACCCATGCGTTTAATCAGTATGCTCGGGCTGGCCTGTTTCGGTCCGTTGTTGTTCGCTGCCGATGTTCCCGGCAGCCAGGATTTACCCATAGTGCCGCGTTTGCCCGATGCGCAGATTGTTGATTACCGGCCAACCGCCGAGCTGGAACGGATCTATCCTTTGGGTTCGATCCGCAAGATCAGCGGCCAGCTGCGCTTCGACGGTCAGGTCAGCGCTCGCGGGCAAGTCACTTCCGTGACCTACCAGTTGCCGCCCGAGCATTCGTCCACCGCCGCCTTCACCGCGGCCCGTGAAGCCTTGCAGCAGCAGGGTGCAGAGTTGTTGTTCTGGTGCCAGGCCCGCGATTGCGGAGAAAGCAGCCTGTGGGCCAACGAGGTCTTCGGCAATGCCAAGCTCTATGGCTCCGACGAGCAGCAGGCTTACCTGCTGTTGCGCCTGGCGCCTCCCCAGGACAATTCGCTGGTGGCCCTGTACAGCATCACTCGCGGTAATCGCCGGGCATACCTGCATGTCGAGCAATTTGACGCCAGCACAGCCCTTGGCGAGCTGATGCCGACTTCCGCGACCTTGTTGCGTCAGCTCAAGGACACCGGTGAGCTGGACTTTCCCAGGCTCGACGGTGAGCCGTTACCGGCCTGGCTGACGTTGCTGTCACGCGGACTGAACCTCGACACCACGATGCGGGTCAGTGTTTCCGGGCCCCATGCCGAGACCTGGCGCCAGGCACTGATCGGGCAAGGCGTGCGAGCGGCGCGGATGGAAACGGGTAGCAATGAAGCCCAGGGTCTGCATATCGAACTACTGCGATAAATGTATCAAGGCGACCGAGCCCTGTGCCGTTCGCCTACTCTTATTGGTTGACCCTTTCACGAGATCTTTCATGCCCAATAACGATCGCCTGTTGGTGCAGATCCTGCTCCTGGTGCTGTTCGGCGCCAGCTTCTGGGTCATGGCGCCGTTCTGGTCGGCGCTGTTCTGGGGCGCGGTACTGGCCTTTGCCAGTTGGCCGCTGATGCGTTTGCTGACCCGCTGGCTCAATGACCGCGAGTCCCTGGCCGCAGCGCTCCTGACCCTCGGCTGGATGTTGCTGGTGGCGGTTCCGCTGGTCTGGCTCGGCTTCAATCTGGCCGATCACGTGCGTGACGCCGTGGCGTTTATCAAGGACGTGCAGGTCGATGGCCTGCCCGAAGCACCTACTTGGCTGGGGGGTATTCCCTTTGTCGGCGGGCGGCTGCTCGGGATCTGGAACAGCATCGACCAACAGGGCGCGGCGATGATGCTCGCGGTCAAACCCTATCTGGGGCAGGTCGGCAACTGGTTGCTGGCGCGCAGCGCGCAGATCGGCGGCGGGATTCTCGAGCTGACCTTGAGCATCGTCTTTGTGTTTTTCTTCTATCGCGACGGGCCGCGCCTGGCGATGTTCGTCCATCGTCTGCTGGAACGGCTGATCGGCGATCGCGCCGGTTATTACATCGAGCTGGTGGCGGGCACGGTACAACGGGTGGTCAATGGCGTGATTGGCACGGCGGCGGCGCAGGCGGTCCTGGCGTTGGTCGGGTTCCTGATCGCCGGTGTGCCGGGCGCGCTGGTACTGGGTATCGTCACTTTCATGCTCAGCCTGATCCCCATGGGCCCGCCGCTGGTGTGGATTCCCGCGACTGCCTGGCTGGCGTGGAAAGGCGACTACGGCATGGCGGTGTTCCTCGGGCTCTGGGGCATGTTCATCATCAGTGGCGTCGACAACGTGCTCAAACCCTACCTGATCAGCCGCGGTGGCAATCTACCGCTGGTCATCGTCCTGCTCGGGGTGTTTGGCGGCTTGATTGCGTTTGGCTTTATCGGCCTGTTCATCG
The DNA here is from genome assembly GCF_902497895.1 of Pseudomonas fluorescens. Classification (GTDB taxonomy): domain Bacteria; phylum Pseudomonadota; class Gammaproteobacteria; order Pseudomonadales; family Pseudomonadaceae; genus Aquipseudomonas; species Aquipseudomonas fluorescens_BP. The sequence goes on along the minus strand of NZ_CABVHQ010000051.1, from coordinate 28,948 downwards.
GTCCGACCCTGCTGGCCGTGGCCTATAGCCTGTTGACCGATTGGAGCACCAGTCAGGTAAAAGTGAACGACAAGCGCTGATCCGCACGTCAGCCTTGTGAATGAATTACCGATCATTGGGTCCCGCATTGATGCGGGTTCCGCTACAATGCGCGCCGATTTCGACTTGCCCGAGAGCCTACTCATGTCCGCCTGCCAGACTCCTATCATCGTCGCCCTGGATTTCCCCACCCGTGACGCCGCGCTGAAGCTGGCCGATCAGCTGGACCCGAAACTGTGCCGGGTCAAAGTCGGCAAGGAACTCTTCACCAGCTGTGCCGCGGAGATCGTCGGGACCTTGCGTGACAAAGGTTTCGAAGTCTTCCTCGACTTGAAATTCCACGATATCCCGAACACCACCGCGATGGCCGTCAGGGCTGCCGCAGAAATGGGCGTGTGGATGGTCAACGTCCATTGCTCCGGCGGTTTGCGCATGATGGCCGCCTGCCGTGAAGTGCTCGACCAGCGTAGCGGTCCCCAGCCGCTGTTGATCGGCGTGACCGTGCTGACCAGCATGGAACGCGAGGACCTGGCGGGAATCGGTCTGGACATCGAGCCTCAGGAGCAAGTGCTGCGTCTCGCGGCATTGGCGGAAAAAGCCGGGATGGACGGTCTGGTCTGCTCGGCACTGGAAGCCCAGGCCTTGAAAGCCGCGCATCCGTCCCTGCAATTGGTGACGCCGGGGATTCGTCCGGCGGGCAGTGCCCAGGACGATCAGCGGCGTATCCTCACCCCACGTCAGGCGCTGGATGCCGGTTCCGACTACCTGGTGATCGGCCGTCCGATCAGCCAGGCGGCCGATCCGGCGAAAGCGCTGGCGGCGGTGGTGGCCGAACTGGCGTAAAGATCAAAAGATCGCAGCCTGCGGCAGCTCCTACAGGGTGTACATCAATCCCGTAGGCGCTGCCGATAGGCTGCGATCTTTTTACGCATGCACCGCGGTATCCGACCTTAAGAAACCTTCAACACCAACTTGCCAAAGTTCTCGCCACTGAACAGTTTCATCAGGGTTTCCGGGAATGTCTCCAGCCCTTCGACAATATCTTCCTTGCTCTTGAGCTGCCCCTTGGCCATCCAGCCGGCCATTTCCTGCCCGGCGGCGGCGTATTGAGCGGCATAGTCCATCACCACAAAGCCTTCCATGCGTGCACGGTTGACCAGCAGCGAAAGGTAGTTGGCCGGGCCTTTCACCGCTTCTTTGTTGTTGTACTGGCTGATGGCGCCGCAGATCACCACACGAGCCTTCATGTTCAGCCGGCTGAGCACCGCATCGAGAATATCGCCGCCGACGTTATCGAAATACACGTCGACACCTTTCGGGCATTCGCGCTTGAGCCCGGCGACCACGTCTTCACTTTTGTAATCGATGGCGCCATCGAAGCCCAACTCGTCGATCAGGAATTGGCACTTGTCCTGGCCACCGGCGATGCCCACCACGCGGCAACCCTTGATCTTGGCAATCTGCCCGGCAATGCTGCCCACCGCACCCGCCGCGCCCGAGATCACCACAGTTTCACCGGCCTTGGGAGCGCCGACGTCAAGCAGGGCGAAGTACGCGGTCATTCCGGTCATGCCCAGCGCTGACAAATAGCGCGGCAGCGGTGCCAGGTTCGGATCGACTTTGTGGAATCCGCGCGGCTCGCCGAGGAAATAATCCTGCACCCCCAGGGCACCGCTGACGTAGTCGCCAACGGCAAAGCCCGGATTGTTCGAAGCCACGACCTTGCCAACGCCCAGCGCGCGCATCACTTCGCCAATGCCCACCGGCGGAATATAGGACTTGCCTTCGTTCATCCAGCCACGCATGGCCGGATCCAGTGACAGGTATTCGTTCTTGACCAGGATCTGATTCGCCGCCGGTTCACCGACCGGTACTTGCTGATAGGTGAAGGTCTCGCGGGTCGCCGGGCCCACCGGGCGTTTGGCGAGCAGGAACTGGCGATTGGTCTGGGCGGTCATGACAGGCACTCAATGATGAATGGAAGCCTGATTGATAGCCCCTGGAGGCCAATGTCGCAAGGTTTGCCGATGCAGCGAATAGGCTGCGATCCAATGTGGTGATAGTTACAAGTGGCCTGTGTGGCTAGTTCTGTTAGTCAACTTCGTTACCGAGCCCATATCCTGCGTTGCTGTTCCTCGCCATAGCGGGCTATGACTCGTCACACCGCCTTGGCTATGGACTTCCGGAATCCGAATTTGAGCTAACGAACCAGCCGTACAGGCCACTCGCGTCTTTATCACTGCAACTCATAAGTGTTCAACCGGCCTTCTGATAGTGCTGCCGCGCCCCGGGTCGCTGTGACTAGACTGCGATCCCCTGCATTTCATCAAGGACATAACAATGAGCATGACATTTTCCGGCCAGGTCGCAGTGGTCACTGGCGCAGCGGCCGGTATTGGTCGCGCAACGGCCCTGGCGTTTGCCGCCGAAGGCTTGAAAGTGGTAGTCGCGGACCTGGATGTGGCGGGAGGCGAGGGCACGGTGGAGCTGATTCGTGCGGCCCGTGGCAATGCGGTTTTCGTGCGTTGCAACGTTACCCTGGAAGCCGATGTGCAGCAGCTGATGGAGCAAGCGGTCAGCGCCTACGGTCGGGTCGACTACGCCTTCAACAATGCCGGGATCGAGATCGAAAAGGGCAAGCTGGCCGACGGCACTCTGGATGAGTTCGACGCGATCATGGGGGTCAACGTCAAGGGCGTCTGGCTGTGCATGAAATACCAGCTGCCGCTGATGCTCGCTCAGGGCGGCGGCGCCATCGTCAATACCGCTTCAGTAGCCGGCCTGGGTGCGGCGCCGAAGATGAGCATCTACGCCGCGTCGAAACACGCCGTGATTGGCCTGACCAAGTCGGCGGCCATCGAATATGCGAAGAAGAAAATCCGCGTCAATGCCGTTTGCCCGGCAGTGATCGACACCGATATGTTCCGTCGGGCCTACGAGGCTGATCCGAAGAAAGCCGAATTCGCCGCCGCCATGCACCCGGTGGGTCGCATCGGCACGGTCGAAGAGATTGCCAGTGCCGTGCTCTATCTATGCAGCGACGGCGCGGCGTTCACTACCGGTCACGCCCTGGCGGTGGATGGTGGGGCGACGGCTATCTGACCGTCAGGTTCAGCAGGCATAAAAAAACCGGAATCCTTAAGGGGTTCCGGTTTTTTACCAGCAAATTGTTCGTCGAACACAACACCTTGTGGCGAAGCCGTTACGCGATCCGCGTAGCAGCTGGCGAAGCCTGCGTTCGGCTGCGCAGCAGTCGTAAATCCTGCCGCCACGGTCAACCTGTAAAACCGCAGTGCCTGGTTTTACGACCGCTGCGCGGCCGAACGCAGCCTTCGGCAGCTGCTACGGATAGCGCTCCAGCGGGGGCAAGCCCCCTCGCCACAGTAAGCCCCTCTCTACAGGTTACCCGCGAACGCGCTTGGGCAGTACATCCTTGAGCTTGGCGTGCATGCTGCGCAAGGTATTTTCGGTAGCGGTCCAGTCGATGCAGGCATCGGTAACGGAAACACCGTATTGCAGGTCGGCCAGGTCTTTCGGAATCGCCTGGCTGCCCCAGTTCAGATGGCTCTCGACCATCAAGCCGATGATCGACTGATTGCCTTCGAGGATCTGGTTGGCGACGTTCTCCATCACCAGCGGTTGCAACGCCGGGTCCTTGTTGGAGTTGGCGTGGCTGCAATCGACCATGATGTTCGGTTTGATCTTCGCCTTGTTCAGCGCTTGCTCGCAGAGCGCGACGCTGACCGAATCGTAGTTCGGCTTGCCATTGCCACCGCGCAGCACCACGTGACCGTAGGCGTTGCCCTTGGTGGTGACGATCGACACGCCGCCTTCCTGGTTGATGCCGAGGAAGCGGTGAGGGCTGGAAACCGACTGCAGGGCGTTGATCGCCACGGTCAGGCCACCGTCGGTGCCGTTCTTGAAACCGACCGCCGAGGACAGGCCGGAAGCCATTTCACGGTGAGTCTGGGATTCGGTGGTACGTGCGCCGATGGCCGACCAGCTGATCAGGTCCTGCAGGTACTGCGGCGAGATCGGATCGAGGGCTTCGGTTGCAGTAGGCAGGCCCATTTCGGCCAGATCCAGCAGCAATTGACGACCGATATGCAGGCCGTCCTGAATCTTGAACGAGTCGTCCAGGTAAGGATCGTTGATCAAGCCTTTCCAGCCGACGGTGGTGCGCGGCTTCTCGAAATAGACCCGCATCACCAGATAAAGGGTGTCGGACACTTCAGCAGCGAGTGCCTTGAGGCGCTCGGCATATTCATGCGCCGCCTTGAGGTCGTGGATCGAGCAAGGCCCGATAACGACGAACAAGCGGTGGTCGGTGCCATCGAGAATGTTGCGAATCACCTCGCGGCCCTTGGTCACGGTGCGCAGGGCAGCGTCACTCAAAGGAATCTCACGCTTGAGTTGATCGGGAGTGATCAGGGTCTCGTTGGAGGCGACGTTTAGGTCGTTGATCGGTAAATCAGCCATCGTTTACTCGTCAGGTCACGGGTGCCGGCCGCCAGCGATCCCCGCGCGGCGGAGCACAGCAGATTTTAGCGCGTCGGGGAGCTGAACCTTAGCGCGTTACACTGTGGCTCGACAATGGGCAAGCGCGGGTTTAATCCAGCACAGGCTGCATAAATGCCTGTCGGACGTGGTCATGGGAGAACTCGTCGGCATGCTGCTGGACCCACTCCAGTGCCACGGCCTCGACCCCATCCTGCTCGGTCTGCGGCTTGTGCAGGCGACAATAACGCGCCATCTGGCAGACCTGTTCGCCCATGCGCGCGCAGAACAACGTCTGTTCATCGACAAAAGCAATCCCGACCAAATACCCTCGCTTGCGTCGCAGACACCAGACCACATAGCCCAGGTAGCAGGCATTTTCGCCGAGAGTGGGCATGCGCACTTCCAGTGCGGTGCCGTAGCGCCAGGCTCGGTGATAATTGCAAGCCATGCCGCCGAGGCTGATAGAGTGCAGCTGTTGGCGAGAAATACACTCTCGTTTACGTAAGGTCAACTCGACCGGAACATCATCAGGATGAGGTAGAAAACGTCTCATGAACGCGGACTCCGAGTCTCGGTTATTTGACATTGTTTCACCCAGTATAGTGGCCCAATCGCAGCTGACTGATTTCGACGCCGATCAACAGCTGTTGGCGATGAACGGTGTGTCGCTGGTGATCTTCACCAGTGTCGGTTGCGCCAGTTGCCGCTGGGCCCGGCAGCAGCTGCCCGGCCTGGATCTGACGGTCGATCGGCTGTGCTGGATCGATGCGGGGGACAACGGTGGAGTGGTCGAGCGTTATCAGGTATTTCATTTGCCGGCGCTGTTCGTGGTGCGCGACGGCGAGTTCTACGGGGCTTTACAGTCGCGGCTGACGCGCAATGAGCTCAACGAGGGCGTGCGTCAGGCACTGAGTCGAGTTCCAGAGGAGTTGCCATGATGGGGGCAGTGCCGCGAATCGGCATTATCGGTACCGGGGCGATCGGCGGTTTTTACGGGGTGATGCTGGCGCGTGCCGGGTTTGATGTGCACTTTCTGTTGCGCAGTGAATTTGCCGTGGTTGCCGAACACGGCTTGCAACTCGACAGCGCCGCGCATGGCGAATTGACCTTGAATCCGGTCCAGGCCTATTCCTCGGCAGACGACATGCCACCTTGTGACTGGTTGCTGGTGGGTGCGAAAACCACCAGCAACACCGAGCTTGCACCGGCGATCATCAAGGCCGCCGCCGCGGGTGCCAAAGTGCTGTTGCTGCAAAATGGCCTGGACGTCGAAGACAGTCTGCGCGAGCTGTTGCCTGATTCGCTGCATCTGCTGGGCGGCCTGTGTTTCATCTGCGTCCATCGCGCAGCTCCCGGGGTGATCGAGCATCAGGCGCTGGGTGCGGTGAACGTCGGTTACCACAGCGGGCCGGCCCTGGCCGATGAGCCGGCACGCCAGGCGATCGTCGAACAAGGTGCCGGGCTATTTCGCCTGGCCGGTATCGACGCCCGGGCCATGGCCAGTCTGCAGCAGGCGCGCTGGCAAAAACTGGTCTGGAATGTACCGTACAACGGTCTGGCGGTATTGCTGGGTGCCAGTACCACGCCGCTGATGGCCGACGCCAGCAGTCGCGAGTTGATTCAGGCGCTGATGGCCGAAGTGGTGCAGGGCGCGCTGGCCTGCGGTCATACGATGCCGCCCGGCTATGCCGAACATTTATTCAACGTGACGGAAAATATGCCGGATTACTGGCCGAGCATGTACCACGATTATCTGCATAAACGCCCGCTGGAATTGTCGGCGATCTATGCCAGGCCTCTGGCCGTCGCCAGGGCCGCGGGCTGTGAGCTGCCGAAAATCGAGGCGTTGTATCAGGCATTGAGTTTTATCGAACGGCGTAACGGCTGAGTCTGTCAGTCAGGGGGAGCGATAAATGGCGAAGGGTTTGGGCGACAAGCTGGTGGTGGCGATTTCCTCGCGGGCGCTGTTCGATTTGACCGAAAGCCATAAGGTTTACCTGGCCGATGGTGTCGAAGCCTATCGTCAGTATCAGATCGAGCATGAGGATGAGTTCCTCGAGCCGGGCGATGCGTTTCCATTGGTAAAAAAACTGCTCAGCCTCAATGCCAGTCTTGGTCGCGCGCGAGTCGAGGTGGTGCTGGTTTCACGCAATAGCGCCGATACCGGTTTGCGGGTGTTCAACTCGATCCAGCATTACGCTCTCGACATTTCCCGCGCCGCCTTTGTCGGTGGGCGCAGTCCCTATCCCTATCTGGCGGCATTCGGTTGCGATCTGTTTCTGTCGACCCACGCCGAGGATGTGCGCAGCGCGCTGGATGCCGGTTTCGCCGCGGCGACCATTCTCTCCGGCGGCGCTCGGCGGGCGGCCAGTGGCGAATTGCGGATCGCTTTCGATGGCGATGCGGTGCTATTTTCCGATGAGTCCGAGCGCGTTTATCAGGCGGGTGGGCTCGAAGCCTTCCAGGCCAGTGAGCGCGAGTCGGCTCGCGAGCCACTTCACGGCGGGCCGTTCAAAGGCTTCCTGGCCGCCCTCTATCTGTTGCAGCGCGAGTTTCCCGACGACGCCTGTCCGATTCGCACGGCACTGGTCACTGCCCGTTCGGCTCCGGCCCACGAGCGAGTGATTCGGACCTTGCGCGAGTGGGACATTCGTCTGGACGAGTCCCTGTTTCTCGGCGGTCTGGCGAAGTCGGCGTTTCTTGAAGCCTTCGCCGCCGACGTGTTTTTCGACGATCAGGCCGGCCATTGCGAATTAGCCCGCGAGGTCGTCGCCACCGGTCATGTTCCCCACGGCATCAGCAATGAGCAGAAAGTTTAAGCCGACCGTTAGGGTCTGTTGACGTTTGGTGACGACCGCGACGGGAGCCCACTTGGCGCAGGGCAAGGCCGGATCCACGTGGTTTGGTTGTTCCAAATAAGTTCCGAGCAACGCAGCCCTGCGCCAAGTGGGCCCCGTCCCTTCGGGTTGCGCGCAAACTTGCGCGAGGCTGCGTTGCGGGATTTACCAAGGGAACAACCATTGGCGGCATCCCGCGCCTTGCCTCGCACAAGTTGGCACAGCAACGCGGTTCGTCACCAAACGTCAACAGACCCTAGTGGCCTGTGTGGCTAGTTCTGTCAGCTCAACTTCGGCGCCAGAATCCCATATCCGGCGTTGCTGCTCCTCGCCATAGCGGGGTATGACTCGTCACAGCGCCTTGGCTATGGACTTCCGGCATCCGAATTTGAGCTGACGGAACTAGCCGTACAGGCCACATTTCGCAAAATGTCGTACTCGCCAAGGCACTGCTAAGCTGAATCAAATCTCCGCCATATTTGGCATCCGAGGAGGTCATATGATCCGTTCGATGCTGTATGCCACTGACCTCGGCGTATACGCTCCCTATGTGATGCAACATGCTCTGGCACTGGCCAGAACCTTCAATGCCGACCTGTATGTGGTTCACGCTGTCGAGCCCATGGGGCTGTTTGCCGAATCGGTGCTACAGAGTTATCTCGATGAGCAGGCCTTGAGCGAATGGCACAGTCAGGGCCTGTCCACGGTGATGGCCAATATCGAGCAGCGCGTGCTCGACAGCTTTCGCGAAGAGTTGGGGGAGGGCCAGCAGGACCTGGCACTGATCCAGTCGGTCAGGGTTTTTCAGGGCGATCCGTCGCAGGTCATTCTCGAACAGGCACAGAAACTCTCGGTGGATTTGTTGATCCTGGGTAGTCACAGCCATGGTGCTGGAGGGGAAACGCCTTTGGGCAGGACCGCCGCCCGGGTTTTGCAGTTGGCCAAGGTGCCGGTGTACATGGTGCCCCTGTTACAGCGTCGGCGACATGGAGACAGGTAGAAGAGGGAATCGTTGCTTTTGATAAAAAGTTCTAGATTTATTCTTTAAACCATTAATATAGTTATATACCGTCGCTGATGCCCGTGGCGTCTACCTGCTTTGAGGGATACATATGAAGCTTCAACAATTGCGCTACATCTGGGAAGTGGCGCACCACGACCTCAACGTTTCTGCTACTGCCCAAAGTCTTTACACCTCGCAACCGGGTATCAGCAAGCAGATCCGCCTGCTCGAGGACGAGCTGGGGGTCGAGGTTTTCGCTCGCAGCGGCAAGCACCTGACGCGAGTCACCCCGGCCGGTGAGCGCATCATCACCACGGCTGGCGAGATCCTGCGCAAGGTCGAGAGCATCAAGCAGATCGCCCAGGAGTTCTCCAACGAGAAGAAAGGCACCCTGTCGATCGCCACCACTCACACCCAGGCGCGTTATGCATTGCCGCCGGTGATCAGCAGCTTCATCAAGCAATATCCGGATGTCGCCTTGCACATGCACCAGGGTTCGCCGATGCAGATCGCCGAAATGGCCGCCGACGGTACCGTGGATTTTGCCATCGCCACCGAAGCCCTGGAGCTGTTCGGTGATCTGGTGATGATGCCGTGCTATCGCTGGAATCGCTGCGTGGTCGTGCCTCAGGGCCATCCGCTGACCAAGTTGCCGAAGCTGACCCTGGAAACCCTGGCTGAATACCCGATCGTCACCTATGTGTTCGGCTTCACCGGTCGTTCGAAACTCGACGAAGCCTTCAGTCATCGCGGCCTGACGCCAAAAGTGGTGTTCACCGCCGCCGATGCCGATGTGATCAAGACTTACGTGCGCCTCGGCCTGGGTGTGGGCATCGTTGCGAAAATGGCGGTCGATACCAAGCTCGACAGCGACCTGGTGGTGCTCGATGCCAGCGACCTGTTCGAGTCCAGCGTGACCAAGATCGGTTTCCGCCGTGGCACGTTCCTGCGTGTATTCATGTGCGATTTCATCGAGAAATTCGCCCCGCACCTGACCCGCGAAGTCATGGCCAAGGCCATCCAGTGCCACAACAAGCAGGAACTGGAAGAGCTGTTCGACGGCGTCGAGCTGCCGGTTCACTAAGATTCACTTCACCTCGGTGACAGCAAACTGTTGCCGGGTGCCCGCCACATTGATTTCGACCTCATCCCCTTCGAACTTGCCCAGCAGGCTTTTGCCCAGCGGCGAACGCGGGGTGATGACGGTAATCAGTTGCCCCACCAGATAGACCTTCAGCCCGGCCGCATCAGGCCCTAAAAACAGCCACTGCTGATTGCCATTGTCGTCTGCAAGGCCGAGCAAGGCACCGACCTGGATGCCTTGCTGCTCGTCATACGGGCGCAGAATCAGGTTCTGGCACAGCACCAATGCCTGCCTGATTTCTTCCACGCGCCTGGCCTGGCCTGTCGCCAGGTAGGAAGCCTCCAGGCCCAGGGTGTCGTACTTGTTCTCGGCTTTGTTTTCTTCGTGGGTCGCGGCTTCGTAGGCGGTCTGCGCGGCGCGTTGGACGATATCGAGATCGACCTTGAGTTTTTCAAGAATCAGGGTGTGGACGGCGTGTTTATTCATGGTCAATCGCAGAATTGCAGGACATTGGCCCGGCTCTTGTCGCTGGGGGCCGTCTGGTCTTGTTGCAGCCAGAACTGGCATTTGGGGTTGGACAGATTGCGCAGGTTGCTGCGGGCATTGTCCAGAGTTTGTTGCTGCTCGTTCTTGTGCAGGTTTTTCTGGTACTGCTCAAACATGTGGTTCGGTTCGGCGACCGGCGGTTTTGTCAGCTGCTGAACCGCCTCCGCCACCGGCGCCAGCTGCTGGCTGAAAATAAATCGCGACGCCAGCCAGCAGGTCAATGCGATTGCCATGAAGCCCAGCCACATGCCCAGGGCGATGCTGGCGCTCAGCTGGAGCAGATTAAGGCTGACAGGCATCGAGCGACGGGGGCGTGAACGATAGGGCATGGCGGCCTCCTGGCAGGCAGTCTTTGATCGGGCAGGGCGCAATTGTCGCAGATTAATCGACTTCGCCCCCTTCTGCGCGAGACCATTTATGCGGACAATCGGCGCCTTTGCCAAACGGAGCCCGGAATGAAAGCCACCTGGGATATTTTCTGCACGGTCGTCGATAACTACGGCGACATCGGCGTGACCTGGCGCCTGGCCCGGCAACTGGTCGCCGAGCATCCCTGCACGGTGCGGCTGTGGGTCGATGATCTGCGCGCTTTCGAACGCTTGTGCCCGTCAATCGAGGTCAATGCGGCCCGGCAGTGGCAGCAGGGGGTCGAGGTTTGCCACTGGTCCGCCGAGTGGCAAACGACGGCTGCCGCCGACGTGGTGATCGCCGCCTTTGCTTGCCAACTGCCCACGGCTTACATGGAAGCGATGGCCGCCAGGGAAAAGACCCCGCTGTGGCTTAACCTCGATTACTTGAGCGCCGAGGACTGGACGGCCGGTTGCCATGGCCTGCCTTCGGTCAAGCACCAGCATGTGCAGAAGTACTTCTTCTTTCCCGGATTCCAGGCCGGTACCGGCGGCTTGCTGCGCGAAGCCGGCTTGCTGGCGCAGCGTCGGCTGTTTCAACAGAACCCTCTGGCCCAACGGGAGTTCCTGCAGGGCCTCGGCGTTGCTCCAACAGCAGGGGCGCGCCTGATCTCGTTGTTCGCCTATGAAAATGCCGGGCTCGCCAGTTGGCTCGACGCCATGGCCGCGGACTCGAAACCGACCCATTTGCTGGTGCCCGAAGGGCGGATTCTCCCGGATGTGCAGCGTTGGCTCGGGGTCGACGAATTGTCGGTGGGCGCCGTACAGGTGCGTGATGCCCTGACCGTGCAGGTATTGCCGTTCGTCCGGCAGGACGATTACGACCGCCTGTTATGGTCCTGCGATTTCAATGCGGTGCGCGGCGAAGACTCTTTCGTGCGGGCGCAGTGGGCGGGGCGGCCATTGCTGTGGCATATCTATCAGCAGGAAGACGATGTCCATCTGGATAAGCTTGAGGCTTTCCTGACCCTGTACACCGAGGGCTTGTCAGCGTCCGCCAAAGCGGCGCTCAGCGGCTTGTGGAGGGCCTGGAATGCCGGTCAGGACATGGCCGGACACTGGCTGGCGGTGCAGGAAAACTGGCCTGAACTGACCGAACACGCCGAGGCGTGGTGTCTGGAACAAGCCTCGCGGGCGGATCTTGCTGCGACACTGGTACAGTTTTACCTAAATTGGATATGATACGCGGCCTAGATTTTTGTAAATCCCATCCAAATTCGGATATTCGTAATGAAAACTGGTAAAGAACTGAAACCCGGTACGGTGATCCGTCTCGAAAACGACCCTTGGCTGGTGCAGAAAGCTGAATTCACCAAGTCCGGTCGTAACAGCGCGATCATGAAAACCAAGCTGAAAAACCTGCTGACCGGTTACAAGACCGAGATCGTTTACAGCGCTGACGACAAACTGGACGACGTAATCCTCGACCGCAAGGAAGCGACCCTGTCCTTCATCAGCGGCGACACCTACACGTTCATGGACACCACTGACTACACCATGTACGAGCTGAACGCCGAAGACATCGAAGCTGTTCTGCCATTCGTCGAAGAAGGCATGACCGATGTTTGCGAAGCGATCTTCTTCGAAGAGCGTCTGGTTTCCGTTGAGCTGCCGACCACTATCGTGCGTCAGGTCGACTACACCGAAGGTTCCGCTCGCGGCGACACTTCGGGCAAGGTGATGAAGCCTGCCAAACTGAAAAACGGTACCGAGCTGAGCGTTGCAGATTTCATCGAAATCGGCGACATGATCGAGATCGATACCCGTGAAGGTGGTTCGTACAAGGGTCGCGCCAAGAATTAATTCTGGCGCAATCGGCGACACCAAAAAAAGCCCGACCATGAGTCGGGCTTTTTTGTGGGCGCTGATTTATACGGTCACATGCAGACGCACTTCAACATTGCCACGGGTGGCGTTGGAGTACGGGCACACCTGATGCGCGGCATCGACCAGAGTCTGCGCGTCAGCCTGTTCCAGGCCGGGCAGGTTGACGTGCAGGTCGATGTCCAGACCGAAACCGCCAGGGATCTGGCCAATGCCGACGTGGGCGGTGATCGAGGCGTCATCGGGGATTTTGCGTTTGCTCTGGCTGGCGACGAATTTCAATGCGCCGATGAAGCAGGCAGAGTAACCGGCAGCGAACAGCTGCTCAGGGTTGGTTGCCTCACCACCCGCACCACCGAGTTCTTTCGGCGTGGCGAGTTTCACATCCAGAATATTGTCGCTGGAAACCGCACGGCCATCACGGCCACCGGTAGCGGTTGCCACTGCGGTGTAGAGAGTTTGCATGGTAGGAGCCTCTGTTGATGGGGTGTTCTGCGCTAAATGTTTGCGCGCTAAGTAAGTGCGAAACAAATGTAGCTCGCAAATAGTTTGCGCGCAATATAAATATCACAAGAGATTTTTAGAACGCGAAGGACCTAAAAGATCGCAGCCTGCGGCAGCTCCTACGGGCGGTATACAACCGGGATTTCACGGGTGAATGCGGTCGGCGTAGGAGCTGGCGAAGCCTGCGATCTTTTGGCTATTTCGGGAATCGCCCACAAGCAACATCAAAAGATCGCAGCCTGCGGCAGCTCCTACGGAGGCAGCTGCGATCCTTTGCGGTTTGATTGACTGCCTACAGGCAGTCTTGCAAATGCCCGCGCAATTCCAGCAAATCCTCTTGCAACTTGCGTATCTGCTCCAGTGTCTGGCCACTGGCGCCGAGGATGCATTGCGGAATGTTCCGGGCCTTGTCCCGCAGGGCGTGGCCCTGGGCGGTCAATTCAACGATCACCACACGCTCGTCTTCACGGCTGCGGGTGCGGCTGAGCAAGCCTTCGGCTTCAAGGCGCTTGAGCAGCGGCGTCAAGGAGCCGGGGTCGGTCAGCAGGTGGGTGCTGATCTCGCCTACGGTCAATCCATCGCGTTCCCACAACACCATCATCGCCAGGTACTGCGGATAGGTCAGGCCCAAGGCCTGCAATAGCGGTTTGTAGACCTTGGTCATCAACAACGAAGTGGAATGCAGGGCAAAACACAGCTGATTGTCGAGCAACAGCTGGTCGCAGTTATCCGGGGTGGCGCTAACGCTTTTCATGTCGGGACCTTGATCATTACTCATCCTGAATCTAGCGCGCGAATCTTTAACGCGCCAGGTAATCTTCGCTTTATTGCCAGCCCAGATCACTCTGCAGAGCCAGATCCCAGGGCGGGATCGGGCTGAATCGGAGCTTGAGATACTCCAGCAATAATCGACTGCGGGAACTGGCCTGCTGTTCAAGGCGCAGGGCATAAATTCCGGTGGTTTCCGGTTTGGGCAATCCCTTTTCGCAAAACAGCGGCAGCAATTCGCCTCGCAGCAAATACTCGCTGATCAGCCAGGTCGGCAGATGGGCGATGCCCAACCCGGCAAGCGCACCGCAGACCAGGGTTTCAGCATTGTTGGCACTCATGCGTATGCGTTGCGGACGGTACGTTTGCAACTGTCCGTCGAGTTCGAAGCGCCAGGCGAAAGGCGGTGCCAACCCCTCCCAATCGAGGCCATCGTGCTCGCTGAGTTCCCTGGGATGGGTCGGTGCGCCGCGACGCTTCAAATAGGCAGGGCTGGCGCAGGCAATCCGCACCATGCTGGCCAAGGGCGTGGCGACCAGGCGGGTATCGGCCATTTGCCCGGCTCGCAGCACCAGATCGACCTTGCCCAGGTTCGAACCCTGCATGTCGACAAAACTGTCGATCAGGTGCAGCTGAACATCCAGTCCCGGGTAGACCACCAGGAAGTCGGCAATCACTGGAGCCAGGTGTCGGCGGCCAAAAGCGGCCGGGGCGTCCACCCGAATCAGCCCTTCCGGGACATCGCTGAGGGAGGCCGCTTCGGCCCGGGCGAGCCGCAACTCGTCGACAATCCGTCGGGCTCGCTCGGCAAAGGCCAAGCCGGCCGGGGTCGCTCGCACTGCATGGGTACTGCGAATGAACAATTGGCTGCCGAGGGCATTCTCCAGGCTGTCAATGCGTCGGGCGACGGCCGATGGCGTCAGTGGATGGCGCCGCGACGCTGCAGAGAAACTGCCGGTTTCCAGCACATCAAGAAACAGGCCGAGCTGATCGGTGAGGAGTTTGGGGTTCATGCCTTGGGTTCACTTATGCGGCTTTCGCATAGCCATTGTGCGTTGCTGTGCGTTTCCACGCCAGAGCAGACTGCGTAGCATGCATAGCCAGACGTAAGGGGATGGCCTGTGATCGAGTTAATGATGTATCTGGCATTTGGTGCGGCTCTGGGGACTCTGGGCGGTTTGTTCGGTATCGGCGGCGGCCTGATTGCGATCCCGGTACTGGGCGTGTTGTTCGGTCTGGATCAGCAGATTGCCCAGGGCACGGCCTTGGTCATGGTGGTACCGAACGTGATGCTGGCTTTGTGGCGCTATCATCAACGCAACCGGATTGAGGCGCGCCATGCCGTGCCATTGGCCTTGATGGGCTTTTGCTTCGCCTGGCTCGGTTCAATCTGGGCGGTGGGGGTTGATGCGCGAGTGATGCGCATCGGATTCGTCGCGTTTCTGATCGCCTTGTCTGCCTACAATCTTGCGCGAATGTTCATGGCCGCCACTCCAATATCTGCGCAGATGCGTTACCCGTGGCCCTGGCTGGGGGTGTTGGGCGCCGCGTCCGGGACCATGGGTGGGTTGTTCGGTGTCGGCGGAGCGGTGGTCGCCACTCCGGTGCTGACCAGCCTGTTCGGCACCACTCAGGTGATCGCCCAGGGGCTGTCCCTGGCCTTGGCCTTGCCGAGCACCGGCGTCACGCTGGTGACCTATGCGATCCATCATCAGGTGGACTGGATGATTGGTCTGCCCCTGGCGGCCGGAGGACTGTTGAGCATCAGTTGGGGGGTGAGAATCGCCCACGCCATGCCGGAGCCGCTGCTGCGCGGGCTGTTCTGCGGTTTTCTGGTGCTCTGTGCGGTGATGCTCGCGTTTAAAGTTTGAAGCCGTCGATGATGTGCTCGGCCAGGCATTCGGTGATCGGTGAGGGGGTGTTCAGGTTACGCAGCAGCATGATGCTGGCCTCGGGTAACAACGGCAGGTCTTCGGCCTCACCGAGGACGCGCATGTCCGCAGTGATCAGACTCTCCAGTTGCGCAGTCACCGCCAGGCCGGCGCTGACGATGGCCATGATCGCCGACAGACTGGAGCTGTTGTAGGCGATGCGATAGTCGCGCCCGGCAGCATCCAGGGCATTGCAGGCCCAGAGCCGGCAGAAACAATCGCTGTTGAACATCGCCAGGGGCAACGGCGTCTGCTCGTGGGCGCTGAAGCACTGGGCCTCGGCCCAGACAAATCGCTCCTTGCGCAGCAACTGGCCAATTTCGCTGCCAGGTTCGCGGGTGACGATAGACAGGTCCAGGTCCTGGCGCAGCAGCAGTTGCTTGGAGGATTCGCAATGCACTTCAATCTGGATCAGCGGATAGGCTTTTGCGAAGCGCGACAGAATCCCCGGCAAGAAGCGCATGACATAGTCATCCGGCGTACCAATGCGCACGGTGCCAACCATGTGCGGTTCGCGCAGGGTATTGAACACTTCACTGTGCAGTTTCAGGATGCGCCGGGCGTAGCCGAGCAGCACCTGACCCTCGGCAGTCAACCGCACCTGGCGGCCATCACGCTGAAACAACTGGCGTTGCAACACGTCTTCTTCCAGGCGTTTCATCTGCATGCTCACCGCGGACTGGGTGCGATTGACCAGCTCGCCGGCGCGGGTAAAGCCCCCCTGGTCGGCGATCGCGACGAAGGTGCGCAGAACTTCGGTGTCGATACTCGGGTAAGCCAATTGATCAATCTCCGAGATGTGTTGCATCAGAAACATTCGTTGGATTGATCTTAGCTCCAGCGCGAGACTCTAGCCATCCCCACTGGAGGGCAACATGATGAAAGGTCAAAAAGGTTTTGTACTGGTAGACAAATTTTCATTCCATGCTTTCTCCCTGCACCATCTGCTGGAGAAGTTCGCCCGCTGGCATCAACTCAATCGTGAGCGTGCACTGTTGGCCAGCCTGAGCGACGAGGCGCTGAAGGATATCGGGTTGAGTCGGGCGGATGTCGAGCAGGAATCCGAACGACACTTCTGGGAAGATCCCATGGGTAAGGGTAAATAAGCTCAATAGTCTTGAAATGTTCGGTCACTACCCCAGGGTTCAGGGCGCACGCCCGGGCCTTGGGGCTTGTGCCGATCTGGTAATAGACGGTCATAGACATTCGCTGGAGCCATTCCAACACTTGCACAAGACTGCGGCCTCATCTCTGAGGAGTAGCGTCATGGAACGACAGCAGTATGTAAGGAGTGTTGGGGTAGAAGGACGTCGATCGGCTCTCCAGACCTCAAGACAGTTTCTATCCACCGCTCTGGCTCAGATGAGCCGCTGGCGGCAGCTGAGTAAGGATCGTGCCGAGCTGGCGCGAATGAGTGACGACAGGCTGCGTGACATTGGCCTGAGTCGAGCCGATGTACTCAAGGAATCCAGCCGTCCGTTCTGGGACGACCCGATGAGGCGATGACCGGGGGGCATTGGCGGTTTGTACAGGTGCCGCTAAGGTGGAAGGAGTCATCATCAAGAGCCGTTGAATGCCTACTCCTCTTTGCTTTTCCCTGAAGCAGACTCGGCGTCTGGCGCTGGCCGCCCAAGGATTCTCCGGGCGTCAGCCGCCAGCGGCGGTCAAGTCTACCCAGCTCAACCGGTTGATCGAGCGTCTGGGCATCCTGCAGATCGATTCGGTCAACGCCCTGGTGCGCTCGCACTACCTTCCGCTGTTCTCTCGCTTGGGCAACTACTCAGCCGATCTGCTGGATCAGGCCGCCTGGAGTCAGGGCCGGCGACGGACGTTGTTCGAGTATTGGGGGCATGAGGCGTCCTTGCTGCCATTATCGATGTATCCCTTGATGCGCTGGCGCATGCAGCGAGCGACCCAAGGGGAGGGCATTTATCAACAGATGGCCCGCTTCGGTCGGGAGCAGCAGCAGACGATTCGTCGAGTGCTGGCCTTGGTTGAGGAGCGCGGGGCGCTCGGCGCTGGCAGCTTGTCGACCCGTGAGGAGCGGGCGGGGCCCTGGTGGGACTGGAGTGCCGAGAAGCACGCGCTGGAGTGGTTGTTTGCCGCTGGAGAAGTAACGGTCTCGAGGCGCCGGGGGTTCGAGCGTCTTTATGATTTGCCGGAGCGGGTCATTCCCGCGGCGATTCTGCAGCAACCGCTACTCAGTGAAGCCGAAGCTCAGCGGGGACTGCTGATGCACGCGGCGAGTGCACTGGGCGTCGGTACGGACAAGGACTTGCGCGATTATTTCCGGCTATCGCCTGCCGACAGCCGCGCGCGCCTGGCCGAGTTGGTCGAGGAGGGTGAGTTGCAGAGGTGTGAGGTTCAGGATTGGCGGCAACCGGCCTATTGCCTGGCAGCGCCGAAAGTCCCGCGTAAAGTCGAGCTCAGCGCCTTGCTTTCGCCATTCGATTCATTGATCTGGGAGCGCAGCCGGACCGAGCGATTGTTCGATTTCCGTTATCGGCTGGAGATCTACACGCCTCAAGTCAAGCGGGTCTATGGCTATTACGTGCTGCCGTTTTTGCACAACGAACGGATTGCCGCCCGGGTCGATCTGCGGGCCGAACGGGCTCAAGGGCGATTGGCGGTGCATGCCGTGCATGAAGAAGAGCCGGGGCTGGATGAGCAGGGGATGTTGGCGTTAGCCAGGAATCTGCGACAGATGGCTGATTGGTTGGGGTTGGTGGAGATTCAGCTGAATTGTCCGAGGGCAAGTGCGGCGCGGTTGCGGGTGGCGTTGATTGAGCTCAGCGGTGACTGATCCGACGCCATCGCGAGCAAGCTCGCTCCCACACTAGATCTGAGTGAACATTGGATATATGTGCGCCGCAAATCAAATGTGGGAGCGAGCTTGCTCGCGATGACGGTATATCAGACGACGAAAAACTTACTGGTTCAACGCCGAACCTGCTTGAGTGTCTCGGCAATCAAAAACGCCAGTTCCAGCGACTGATCGGCATTCATCCGCGGGTCGCAATGGGTGTGATAACGGTCCGATAAACCATCCTCGGTAATCGGCCGTGCGCCGCCGATGCACTCGGTGACGTTCTGCCCGGTCATCTCGATATGGATGCCGCCGGCGTAACTGCCTTCCGCTTCGTGCACTTGGAAGAACTGTTTCACTTCATTGAGGATCTGCTCGAAGTCGCGGGTTTTGTAGCCGCTGCTGGCCTTGATGGTGTTGCCGTGCATCGGATCGGAACTCCACAGCACTTTCTTGCCTTCGCTTTCCACCGCGCGGATCAGCTGTGGCAGATGGTCGCCAACTTTGTTCGCGCCCATGCGTGCGATCAGGTTGAGGCGGCCGGGATCGTTGTCCGGGTTGAGGATGTCGATCAGGCGAATCAGCTCCTCGGTGTTCATGGTCGGACCGACCTTGACCCCGATCGGGTTGTTCACACCACGCAGGAACTCGACATGGGCACCGTCAAGCTGGCGTGTGCGGTCGCCGATCCAGAGCATGTGCGCCGAGCAGTCGTAGTAGTCGTTGGTCAGGCTGTCGCGACGCACGAAGGCTTCTTCGTAGTTCAACAGCAATGCTTCGTGGGCGGTGAAGAAGCTGGTTTCGCGCAGTTGCGGCGAGCTGTCCATGCCGCAGGCCCGCATGAAGGCCAGGGTTTCATCGATGCGATCGGCCAGGTGGCTGTACTTTTCGGCCAGGGCCGAGTTGGCGATAAAGTCCAGGTTCCATTTATGCACTTGATGCAGGTCGGCAAAACCGCCCTGGGCGAAGGCCCGCAGCAGGTTCAGGGTGGCGGTGGACTGATGGTAGGACTGCAATAGCCGATCCGGGTCCGGTACCCGGCTCTTTTCGTCGAAGCCGATGCCGTTGACAATGTCGCCACGGTAGGCCGGCAGGGTCACGCCGTTGATGGTTTCGTCGTTGGATGAGCGCGGCTTGGCGAATTGCCCGGCCATGCGCCCGACCTTGACCACCGGGCAGCCCGCGGCGAAAGTCATGACGATCGCCATCTGCAACAGTACTTTAAAGGTGTCACGGATCTTTGCCGCCGAGAACTCGGCAAAGCTTTCCGCGCAATCACCGCCTTGCAGCAGAAACGCCCGGCCCTGAGTCACCTCGGCAAACTGACGGCGCAACTCCCGGGCTTCACCGGCAAATACCAGCGGCGGATAACTGGCCAGGCTTTGCTCGACCTGCAGCAAGTGCGCAGCGTCAGGGTAACGGGGTTGTTGCTGGATCGGCAGGGCGCGCCAGCTGTCTGGACTCCAGGGTTGGCTCATCACGGACTCTAGTATTTTACGGTCGGATAGCCATGTTATCAGCAATTAGTGCGTGACCTGTTCCCGTTGCTTCGCGGACAATCGCGCCTTTCCCGCTCGGTGCCGAGTGGTTGGCTTTATCGCGTGCCGAGGTTGAGCCCCGGTGACGTTTAGGAGATGAGATGACTGAGGAGCGCGTCGAGCACCTGCTCGCCGAGGTGCACGATGACTTTGGCATGATTCGGGTACTGGAAGTGGCCGATTACCGTTTTCTCGAGTTTGGCGACGCCATCGAGCAAAGCTGCGTGTTCACCGCTGACCCAAGCTGGCTGGAATATGACTATACCCGGGCCATGCTGGTGGGTGCGCTGTGTCACCAAACCCCGGAAAGCGCTTTGTTTCTTGGCCTTGGCGCTGGCACGCTGACCCAGGCCTGCCTCAAGTTCCTGCCGCTGGAAGACGTCGAAGCCATCGAGTTGCGCCCCGACGTTCCCCGCCTGGCCATCGAATACCTGGGACTGGATGATGACCCGCGGCTTTATATCCGAATCGGCGATGCCCTCGAATTGCTCGAGACCGCCGAGTCGGCGGATCTGATCTTCGTCGACCTCTATACCGACGTCGGCCCGGGTGTCGGGCATCTGGCCTGGGGTTTTCTGGAGAACTGCCAGAAACGCCTGAACCCGGGTGGCTGGCTGGTGATCAATCAATGGGCCACCGACGACGGCAAGCCATTGGGCGCGGCTTTGCTGCGGGGTCTTTATCATCGCCATTACTGGGAACTGCCGGTGAAGGAGGGCAATGTGATCCTGTTCGTTCCCGCCGATATCGATCAAACCCTGGATCTGGATGGTCTGACCGCCAGGGCCGAAGCACTGGCGCCGCGACTGGGCTATTCGCTGCAGTCGCTGATCAAAGTGATCCGCCCGGCTACTTGAAGGTTTGTGGGGAGCTATTGTGGCGAGGGGACTTGCCCCAATGCCAGTCAGTTAAGCTTTTACGCGGTCCGTAGCAGCTGCCGAAGGCTGCGTTCGGCCGCGAAGCGGTCGTAAAAATCAGGCACTGCGGTATTCCAGACAATCCGTGCAAGCAGGATTTGCGACTGCTGCGGTCGAGCGTGACCCCGGTCCGAACGCAGCCTTCGGCAGCTGCTACGAGGCCAGTGCCGAGCCTGAAACTCCTTAACTGACTGGCATTCGGGCAAGCTCCCTCGCCACAGGGGTTCCTGGCGCTTCTCAACGCCCCTTGAACACCCCAGGCCGCCGCTCCTGCATGGCGCGCAGACCTTCCTTCGCATCCTCACTCTTCATCAACTTCTTGACCATTGATGGCAACCCTTGAGCGGCAGCTGGTTCACCTTCAAGGCGCGCCTGGCGCGCCGACATCAGGGTCGCCTGGACGCCCAGTGGGGCTTGGCTGGCGATGCGCTGGGCCAGTTCCAGTGCGCGGGGCATCAAGTCTTCGCTGGCCATCACTTCCTGAACCAGACCCAGGCGCAAGGCTTCATGGGCATCGAACTCATCGCCGGTCAGCAACCAGCGCATCGCATTGCCCCAGCCAGCGATCTGGTGCAGACGTAACGTGGCGCCGCCGAAAGGGAAAATCCCACGCTGGACTTCCCGTTGGGCAAAGCGGGTGTTGCTGGCGCACAGGTTGATATCGGCGGCCAGCATCAATTCGATGCCGAGGGTCAGGCAGTAGCCTTGCACGGCGACAATCACCGGTTTACTGACCCTGGGCCCGGCGAATACGCCCCACGGATCGCAACCGCCGGCCGGTGCCTGCCAGCCTTCGGTCAGGGCGGCCGCGACATTTGCCAGATCGAGACCAGCGGTGAAATGTTCGCCATGACCGAACACCACCGCTACCCGAGCCTCGGCGTTACGTTCGAACTCGCCATAGGCCAGGCTGAGCTCATTGAGCAGATCAAGGTCGAAGGCATTGCGCTTGGCCACGCGATCCAGGCCGATCAACAGAATATGACCGCGTTGCTCACGGCTGACGCGACTTGGGCTGGGCGGATTCATGGGGATATCCTTGGGAGGCTAGGGAGTTTCGGACTGAAGCGTTCAGCCTGAAAGATGAACCGTTTAAGCGTCATGGCCAACAAGGCCGGGCCTTTAAAAAATAGACCTTGGGAGGATTATCCGCAAAGCCCGTGACAGAGAGGTGTACAGGTGTTTTTTCTGATAAATATTTCTCCCTTTTTTCGGTATTTCCGGTATAGTGCGCGCCGGCCTTTAACCGGGCCACGTTCAGGTATAGCAATTCCCCCGAAGCCAGCTTCGGCTGCTTGTCCGCTCTGCGGACGATCCTTGACGTTCCATTCATTCAAACGTTTTCGCAAATCCCCGCCGACAAAGCAGCCAGGGCGACTCTTGAGTCTTACACGGCATGCGCAGCTTTGGAGCATGGGTCTTTGCGGATGCACTTAGAGGCAGACCCATGACCCAGGAAACCGGCGGCTTCGCCGCTTTTGAACTTCATCCAAATATCCTTGCAGCCGTCATCGCGACTGGCTATGAAGAGCCTTCGGCTATTCAGCAGCAATCGATCCCGATCATCATGGCCGGTCACGACATGATTGGTCAGGCGCAAACCGGTACGGGTAAAACCGCTGCGTTCGCCCTGCCGATCCTGCATTGCATCGATCCTGCCAAGCGCGAGCCTCAGGCTCTGATCCTGGCTCCGACCCGTGAGCTGGCGCTGCAAGTTGCAACCGCTTTCGAAACCTACGCCAAGCAAATGCCAGGTGTAACTGTTGTGGCTGTCTACGGCGGCGCGCCGATGGGCCCACAACTGAAAGCTATCCGTAATGGCGCACAGATCGTTGTCGCCACTCCGGGTCGTCTGTGCGACCACCTGCGTCGTGACGAAAAAGTCCTCGCCACCGTGAACCACCTGGTTCTCGACGAAGCGGACGAAATGCTCAAACTGGGCTTCATGGACGACCTGGAAGTTATCTTCAAGGCCATGCCGGCAACCCGTCAGACCGTATTGTTCTCGGCCACTCTGCCGCAGTCGATCCGTGCCATCGCCGAACGCCATCTGCGCGATCCGAAGCACGTCAAGATCCAGACCAAGACTCAGACCGTTACCGCGATCGAACAGGCTCACCTGTTGGTTCACGCTGACCAGAAGACCTCGGCTGTATTGAGCCTGCTGGAAGTGGAAGACTTCGACGCGCTGATCATGTTCGTGCGTACCAAGCAAGCGACCCTGGACCTGGCCAGCGCCCTTGAAGCCAAAGGCTACAAAGCCGCTGCGCTGAACGGTGACATTGCTCAGAACCAGCGTGAGCGCGTGATCGAGTCCCTCAAGGATGGCCGTCTGGACATCGTTGTGGCCACCGACGTTGCTGCTCGTGGTCTGGACGTTCCGCGTATCACTCACGTTTTCAACGTTGACATGCCGTACGACCCAGAGTCCTACGTTCACCGTATCGGCCGTACCGGCCGTGCCGGTCGCGAAGGTCGTGCATTGCTGCTGGTGACTCCACGTGAGCGCCGCATGCTGCAGGTGATCGAGCGTGTAACCGGTCAGAAGGTTGCTGAAGTCCGCCTGCCGGACGCTCAAGCCGTTCTCGATGCTCGCATCAAGAAACTGACCAACAGCCTGTCGCCGCTGGTTGCCGATGCTGAATCGACTCATGGTGAACTGCTGGATCGCCTGACCGCCGACATTGGCTGCACTCCGCGTGCCCTGGCCGCAGCCCTGCTGCGCAAGGCTACCAACGCACAAGCGCTGACCCTGGCCGCTATCGAGAAAGAACGTCCACTGGTGCCGAACAACGCACCACGTGGCGATCGTCCGGAGCGCTCCGGTGATCGTCCGGACCGTGGTGATCGTGAGCGTCGTGCTCCGGTCCCATTGGCCGAAGGTCGTGCTCGTTGCCGTACCGCGCTGGGTGCGCGTGATGGTATCGCTGCCAAGAACCTGCTGGGCGCTATCCTCAATGAGGGTGGTCTGGCTCGCGAAGCAATCGGTCGCATCCAGGTGCGTGACAGCTTCAGCCTCGTTGAGCTGCCGGAAGATGGTCTGGAGCGTCTGCTGACCAAGCTGAAGGACACTCGCGTTGCTGGTAAGCAGTTGAAGCTGCGTCGCTATCGCGAAGATTGATCCGCTCTCGGGCTGATTGATCGAACATAAAAAATCCCCGACTGGTTCGGGGATTTTTTTTGTCTGCCAAAAAGATCGCAGCCTGCGGCAGCTCCTACGCCGACCGAGTGCACCCGAGAATCCGAGGGTATACGCAAATCCCGTAGGAGCTGCCGCAGGCTGCGATCTTTTGCAGGCAATGCTCACCCAAACCGATAAATGTCCATCCCCAATGCACCCATGGTGAAGCCTTGATGGGCGATGCTGAACTCCCCGCCGGCCCCGCGGGCAAAATACAGCGGCAGCAAATGCTCGTCGCTGGGATGGCTGCGCACGGCATGGGGTGCTTGCTGGCGATAGTCATGCAGGGCGGCTTCGTCGTTGGCGGCGAGTTTGTCGATCACCCAGTCGCGGAAGGCCTTGGCCCAGGGCTCGACACTTTCCGGGCCGGCGTGCCAGTCCAGTTCGCGCAAGTTATGGGTGATGCTGCCGGAGCCGATCAGCAACACGCCATGCTC
Organism: Pseudomonas fluorescens; assembly: GCF_902497895.1. GTDB lineage: Bacteria > Pseudomonadota > Gammaproteobacteria > Pseudomonadales > Pseudomonadaceae > Aquipseudomonas > Aquipseudomonas fluorescens_BP. Next base: position 4,626 of record NZ_CABVHQ010000051.1, on the reverse strand, counting down.
GCGCAGGCTGGCCACGGCGCGGCCGACGCGGGTTTGCAGGGCTGGGCCCTGGCGACTGGGCAGTGAGATCTGCACCACCGGTATATCGGCCCGGGGATACATCAGCGATAAAGGCACCCAGACCCCGTGATCGAATGGCCGTTTGGCATCAATGCTCGCGGCCAGCCCGTCAGCCTTCAATAGATCGACCACCTCAGTGGCCAGTTGTGGCTCACCAGGTGCTGGATATTGCACGGCGAACAGCGCTGCCGGGAACCCACCGAAGTCATGCCAGGTTTCAGGTAGCGGATTGCCGTTGACCAGCAGTTCGTTGCTTTCCCAGTGCGCGGAGACAATAACGATGGCCTTCGGTTTCGGCAATCCGGTGGCCAGGCGGGCGAGGGCCGGACCGCTGGCACCAGGTTCCAGGGCGAGCATGGGCGAACCATGGGAGATGAACAGACTGGGAAACATGAATGAGTTCCTGAGCGTTAAGATGAGACCATCTTCAGTCAGATCATTGATCTAAATCTAATATAAGTTTTAGTGCTTTTTGATCGAATTTTCGAGGTGATTCATGGAGCCAGAGTTTTGGAACAAGCGTTGGGAGCGTAATCAGATCGGCTTTCATCTGCCGGAGGTCAATCCCTATCTGTTGCGATTGTGGCCCGGGCTAGGGTTGGCCCAAGGCTTGCGGGTGCTGGTGCCCTTGTGTGGGAAAAGCCTGGACCTTGTGTGGCTCGCCAGTTGCGGTCATCCGGTGCAGGGCATCGAGTTGTCAGAAAAGGCCGTGACGGACTTTTTCAGCGATCAGCAGCTTGAGCCACGGATCAGCCAGCGGGGTGCTTTCACGGTCTATCAGGTGGGCTTGATTGAACTGTGGTGCGGGGACTTCTTTGCCTTGACTGCCGAGGATGTGGCCGCGTGCGCGGCGATCTATGACCGGGCGGCGCTGATTGCCTTGCCGCCGCCGATGCGCGAACAGTATGCCGCGCATCTGAGCCGGATCTTGCCGTCGGGTTGTGAGGGTTTGCTGATTACTCTGGACTATGACCAGATGCAGATGGCCGGGCCACCGTTTGCGGTGGTCGATGCTGAAGTCAGAAGCCTGGTTGGCGATCACTGGCAGCTTCAAGTCCTGGAGGAGCGGGATATCCTCGGTGAGAGCTGGAAGTTTCTCCAGGGTGGCGTCACCAGCCTGGATGAACGGGTATATCGTCTGCTAAAGCGCTGACTCGGGAGGGTCAACGCAAAAGGGCGACTTGCGTCGCCCCTTTGGGTGTTTCAGTGAGCGCTATCAGCCACGACGGCGCAGGGCGTCGATGCGCTCTTCCAGCGGCGGGTGGCTCATGAACATACGAGCCAGGCCTTGCTTGACACCGCCGTTGATGCCGAAGGCATTCAGGGTGTCCGGCATGTGTACCGGCAGGCCTTGTTCCGCACGCAGGCGTTGCAGGGCGCCGATCATGGCGCTGGTACCCGCCAGTTGGGCGCCGGCTTCGTCCGCGCGGAATTCGCGTTTGCGCGAGAACCACATGACGATCGAGCTGGCCAGGATCCCCAGTACCAGTTCGGCGAAGATGGTCGCCACGTAGTAGGCGATACCCTGACCTTCTTCGTTCTTGAAAATCACCTTGTCGACGAAGTTGCCGATGATACGGGCGAAGAACATCACGAAGGTGTTTACCACGCCTTGTATCAGCGCCAGGGTCACCATGTCGCCGTTGGCCACGTGGCCGATTTCGTGGGCCAGCACGGCTTTCACTTCATCCGGTGAAAAACGCTCCAGCAGACCCTGGCTGACAGCGACCAGGGCGTCGTTCTTGTTCCAGCCGGTGGCGAAGGCGTTGGCCTCATAAGCCGGGAAGATCCCGACTTCAGGCATCTTGATCCCGGCTTCGCGGGACAATTGCTCGACGGTCTGCAACAGCCATTGTTCATGGCGAGTGCGCGGCTGGCTGATGATTTGGGTGCTGGTGCTCATCTTCGCCATCCACTTGGAAATGAACAGCGAGAACAGTGAACCTGCGAAACCAAAGACCGCACAGAAAACCAGCAGCTGATTGAGGTTGAGATCAACCCCATTGGCCGCCATGAACCCGTTGAAGCCGAAAAGGCTCAGGGTGATGCTGGCAATCAGCACGACCGCCAGGTTAGTGGCCAAAAACAGCAGGATGCGCATCATGGTTGTAGAAATCTCCTCATGCTAAATATGTAGCGTACTGCGGGGTATATAAGGTGCGGCACCCGGCTATTCAACCAAGTGACTATTTCAAACTGTGTCGTACAACAGGATTCTAGACGTTTGCCGGGTTTTTCCGGTGTGGCTCAGGGCCGCCGTTTGACTCTTTGTTGGCGCTGCGGGCCCCGTAGTTGTTGGGCATGACGACAGGTCGTGAAAACAGCACCGGCCTGAGGGAGGATTTGTTTTACGGGAAATAGAGATGTGTTGCTGGATTAATCACTGTGCGACTCGGTAAAAGTCGCACAGCACTGATAGTGCTATTGGCGATAGGTCTTCAGGAAATTACCGATTCGGCCAATCGCCTGATCCAGATCATCCAGCCGTGGCAGGGTCACGACGCGGAAGTGGTCAGGCCAGGGCCAGTTGAAGGCCGTGCCCTGGACCACCAGCAGTTTTTCCGAGAGCAGTAGATCGAGCACGAATTTCTCATCGTTGTGGATCGGACAGATCTTCGGGTCGATCCGCGGGAAAGCGTACAGCGCTCCCATCGGTTTGACGCAGCTGACACCCGGAATGTCGTTGAGCAGTTCCCAGGTGCGATTGCGTTGTTCCAGCAGGCGACCCGCCGGCAATACCAGGTCATTGATGCTCTGATAGCCGCCCAGGGCGGTCTGGATCGCGTGCTGGCTCGGTACGTTGGCGCACAGGCGCATATTGGCCAGTATGTCGATGCCTTCGATGTAGCTCTGGGCATTGTGCTTGGGACCGGAGATGGCCACCCAGCCAGAACGGAAGCCTGCCACGCGGTAGGACTTGGACAGGCCGTTGAAGGTCAGGCAGAGCAGGTCCGGGGCCAGCGAAGCGGTGCAGACGTGCACGGCATCGTCGTAGAGAATCTTGTCGTAGATTTCATCGGAGAACACCACCAGCTTGTGCTGGCGCGCCAGTTCCAGCATGCCTAGCAGCAACTCGCGGGAATAGACCGCACCGGTCGGGTTGTTCGGGTTGATGATCACCATGGCCTTGGTGTTCGGCGTGATCCTGGCCTTGATATCAGCCAGGTCGGGGAACCAGTCGGCCTGTTCGTCGCACAAGTAATGCACCGGATTGCCACCGGCCAGGCTGACTGCAGCGGTCCACAGCGGGTAATCGGGCGCCGGGATCAGCACTTCGTCACCGTTGTTGAGCAAAGCCTGCATCGACATCACGATCAGCTCGGAAACGCCGTTACCCAGGTAGATGTCTTCAATGCCGACGCCTTCCACCTGCTTTTGCTGGTAGTACTGCATGACGGCCTTGCGGGCGCTGAACAAGCCCTTGGAGTCGCTGTAGCCTTGCGCGGTCGGCAGGTTGCGGATGACATCCTGAAGGATTTCGTCGGGGGCTTCGAAACCAAAGGGTGCCGGGTTGCCGATATTCAGCTTGAGGATGCGGTGACCTTCCTCTTCCAGGCGTTTGGCGTGCTTGAGCACCGGGCCGCGAATGTCATAACAGACGTTGGCGAGCTTGTTCGATTTGCTGACCTGCATGGCGATGTGTTCCTGAAAATGAACGATCCAGGCGGTGTTTGAACTACCGTACTGGGAATCCTGCGTTTTCACACAGGCCTGTAACCGGCGTCGCAGCGTGAAAATCCGTTTGAATGCGCGTTACACGGCTGCCAGACTGGCGTTTAACGAGGCGCAATCATACGTGCCGCCTGATCCGTGGAAAAGATACAGATCAGGCTTTTTCAGTTGCCGAGGTAGGATCATGGAAAAGTTGGAAAAAACCCTTGATGAATGGCGCGCCATGCTCGACCCGGAGCAGTACAATGTTTGTCGCCTCAAAGGCACTGAACGACCGTTCTCTGGCAAATACAATGACACTAAAACCGACGGTGTCTATCACTGCATTTGCTGCAATGAACCGCTGTTCGACTCCAAAGCCAAATTCGATTCGGGCTGCGGCTGGCCGAGTTTCTACGAACCGATCGGCAAAAGCGCCATGGTCGAAATCCGCGATGTGAGCCACGGCATGTTTCGAACGGAAGTGGTCTGCGCCAAATGCGATGCGCATCTGGGCCATGTATTCCCGGATGGTCCGCCACCGACCGGTTTGCGCTATTGCATCAACTCGGTGTGCCTGGATCTGGTGCCGAGGAGCTGACAATCCCGCTACTGGCTAGGTTGTGACGTTCCCACAACCAACAGGCCGGCCGGACTCTTTGGTTGTGTACATATCCGTTTTTGCGGTAACGGCCACTAATGGTTCCGCTCTTACAGCGGGTCACTTTGGAAAAGAGCCGGAGTGCCGGCCCAGCCCAAAGTAACCAAAGGGCTCTTGCCCCTTTCGTTCGGCCCTTCGCCTAGGCTCAGGGTGCCCTCGCTCCGGTCCTGCTCCGTGGGCCCGCCGCGATCGGCCATCCATGGCCGTGCGCGGCTAACCCGGCATCCATGCCGGGTTGCCCACTGCGCAGAACC